>JACRIX010000036.1 GCA_016215645.1 Rhodocyclales bacterium | reverse complement strand
GTCGGCCTGCATATGGCCGACCAGGCCCAGGGGCAGCTTGAAGATGTGCGTGGTCGGGGTGCTGCCCCGGGGCAGGCGCCAGCGGCCCCGATGGTGCAGCAGGGCGGTCTTTTCCTGGGCGCCGGCAATGGAATGACGCAGGTCTTCGCGCAGTTCATCGTCGTGATCGTGTTGCCCCGGGGGGCGCGACGAGGTGATGCCGCGCAGCCGTTGCGCGATCTGCGCCGTGTTCAAGGCCTTGCCATTGATTGCATGGACGTCGGATGGCGCTTCGCCGTCGGGCAGCAGTTGAATCGCGCCGACGCAATCCCGGCCCAACTTGGCCAGCAGGTTGAAGGCATCGGTGCCGGCCGCCTGATGACGCTGGGCCAGGCGTCGGCGGATGGCGTCGTTGTCGGGCAGGAGGTTGTCGAAATAGTCGGTGACGACCGGCCCCTGGTAGGGTGCATTGCCGGGCAGGAAGGGCAGCGAAAGCGAGATGGGGCGGGCCTGCTCATCCACCAGCCAGTCATCGAAATAGCCGAAGCGCTCGCCTTGTCGGGTGCTTTCCCAGTAGCCGACCGGGATGCCGTTCATCCAGACGTTCAGGCGTTGGGTATGCGAGCGACGCCCCATGATTACCAGGCGTCCTGCTTGCGCGCCCTGGCGCCGACGTGCGCCGGCCTCCCGGGACCTGCCTCGGCGGCGGCCTGGTCCAGCGAGATTTCGACATCCAGCAGGCGCAACACCGTGAACAGCCTTTCCAGCGTGGCTGTCGCCGGATTGGCCTCGAAGTACGCATAGCTTTGCTGGGTGATGCCCAACTTTTCGGCCATGGCGGCCTGGGTGAGCCCCCGCAGCTTGCGAAAACCCTTGAGCACCAGCGGAAGCTGGTCGAGCATCTTGATGGGATAGTCCATGGCTGCCTCCATTCCCGATCCTGTGGCCATACAAATCACGAACTGTTTTTTACATTAACAGTCCATAGTTTGTATATCACTTTTACAGTACAGCGTTTGTAACCGGGATTGCGGCCCCACGGCGGATCTCCGATCCGGCGCGGCCACGCCTGCCGAAGCTGGCTCAGTAGAAGCGTGCCTCGCCCGGCGGGCGCGTCTTGAAGCGCTTGTGCAGCCAGTAGTACTGCTCGGGCGAGCGCTCCACCTCGGCTTCGATGAAGGCATTCAGCCGCCGCGCGTCGGCGATCTCGTCGTCGCCCGGATAGGCCGCCCAGGGTTCGCCGACCCGGGCCACATAGCCGCTGCCCTCCATGCGCGTGATCACCGGGATCACCGTGGCGCCGGTGAGTTTCGCCAGCCGCGAAAGGCCGGTGATGGTGGCCGTCGGCACGCCGAAGAAGGGGACGAAGATCGATTCCCTGGGGCCATAGTCCATGTCCGGCGAGTAGTGGAAGAAACGTCCGCCCTTCATCGCCTTCAGCGCCTTGCGCGTGCCCTCCTGGCGCGAGGCCAGTTCGCAGTTGCCGAAGCGCAGGCGGCCGTCGTTCATCGCGGTTTCGAACCTCCGGTTCTTCTGCCGCGTGTAGATTGCCACCAGGCCCTGCTCCAGCGCCATGCGGATCCAGCCGGCGTCGATGCCGACGAAATGCGGCACCAGCAGGATCACCGGCCGGTCCTTGTACGCGGCGAGCCGCTCGCCGCCTTCGAGCCGCACCAGACGGCGGATGCGCGTCGGCGAGGCCCACCACCAGAGGCCGAGTTCGACGATGCTGCGGCCGAACGCCATGAAGTGGCGTCGCGCCAGCGCCGACTTTTGCGCTGGTGACAAGGTGGGGAAGCACAGGCCGAGATTGGTCAGCGTCACCTTGCGACGCTCGCCGACCACCAGGTAGAGCACAAGACCAAGGCCACGTCCGACCAGCCCCAGCAGCGGCAGCGGCAGCCAGTGCAGCAGCCACATCAGGACGATGATCAATCGTGTCACGCGTAACCGCCTAGTGCGGGAAGGCCTCGGCAAACACTTCATCGAGCAGTTCGATCCAGTGCCGCACCGGCACCGGCGAGGCCTCCGCGAGGTGGCTCTGGCAGCCGATGTTGGCCGTGGCGATCAGCGTGGCGCGGGTGCCGAGCAGGGTTTTCAGCTTGGCGTCGCGCAGGCCGGCGGCAAGTTCCGGTTGCAGGATCGAATAGCTGCCGGCGGAACCGCAGCAGGTGAAGGCGTAGTCGACCAGGGCCAGCTTGAAGCCGGCGCGCTTGAGGATTTTCTCGACTACGCCGCCCAGCTTCTGCGCGTGTTGCAGGCTGCACGGCGACTGGTAGGCGATGCGCGGCGGCGTACCGGCGCGCGGCGGCAGGCGCCGCAGATCCTCGCGCCATTCGACGGCGACGACGTCGGCGATGTCGCGTGTCAGTTCGGAGATGCGGCGCGCCTTTTCGGCATAGCGCGGATCAACGGCCAGCAGTTCGCCGTAGTCGCGCAGGTGGGCGCCGCAACCGCTCGCCGTCATGACAATGGCTTCGATGCCGGCCTCGACCTGCGGCCACAGGACGTCGATGTTGCGGCGCATGTGGCCAAGCGCGTCGTCGGGCGCCGACATGTGGTGGCTCAGGGCGCCGCAGCAGCCTTCGTCGCCGGTGATCAGGCGGATGCCGAAACGGTCCAGCACGCGCGCCGCGGCGGCGTTGATCGAGGGCGCCAGGGTCGGCTGCACGCAGCCCGTCCACACCAGCATGCGGCGCGCCCAGGGGCGCTGCGGCCAGTGCCCGGCGGGGGCCGGCAGGGCCGGCGGAATCTTGGCCTGCAGGCGCGGCGGCAACTTGTGGCGCAGGGCGCGGCCGATGCGCAGCAGGGTGGCGAAGCGCCAGCGGTAGGGAATCACGCTGCGCATGCCGAGGCGCAGCAGGCGCTCTTTGAAGGGGCGCGGTACGTCGTGCTCGATCACCTCGCGCGTGATGTCGATCAGGCGGCCGTAGCGTACGCCCTCGGGGCACATCGCCTCGCAGGAGCGGCAACTGAGGCAGTGGTCGAGGCGCAGCTGGACCTCGGAGTCGGCCACGCCCGTCGCATACATCTTGCGCATCAACTGGACGCGGCCACGCGGGCTTTCGAAGTCGTCGTTGAGCAGGCGGAAGGTCGGGCACTTGACCATGCACTGGCCGCAGTCGATGCATTTGTCAAGGATCGCCTCGGCTTCCAGGCCGAGGGACGTATCGGCGAAGCGTGCGGCGAGATCGAATTCAACGTGGGACATGAAAAACTCCGTGGCTGCTGTGCGCTCAGGCCGGCGGCGGCTCGGCGCCGGCCGGCACCTTGTAGCGGTTGTAGCCCCAGAGGTATTGCTCGGGGCAGAGGCGGACCAAGGCTTCGAGTTCGCGGTTGAGCTGGGCGGCGCGCGTGGCGAGGTCGCCTTCGAGTGCGCCGGACAGCGAAAACAGCTTGAGGTGGTAGCCGGCGCCGTAGTGCAGGCGCTCGGCATAGGCCATGAGCACCGTGGCCCCGGTTTCGGCGAGGCGCGCGGCGAGCGTCATGGTGTAGGCAGGACGGCCGAAAAAGGGCAGCCAGACGCCTTCACCCTTGCCCGGCACCTGGTCGGGCAGCATGCCGACGGCCTCGCCGGTTTTCAGTGCCTTGAGCAGGCGGCGCACGCCGGAGAGGTCGGCGGGGGCGAGCTTGAGGTTGGCGCCGCGGCCTTCCTCGATCAGCGGCGCCAGCCAGTCCTGCTTGGGGCGGCGATAGAGCACGGTGATCGGCCGCCGCGCCGCGTAATACTGGGCCGTGACCTCGAAACAGCCGAGGTGGGGCGTCAGGAACAGGATGCCGCGACCGGCGGCCCAGGCATCTTCCACCCGTTCCCAGCCGGACACCTTGACCACGCGGTCGACCACCTCGTCCTGCGGCCGCAGCCAGATTTTGGGCAGCTCCAGCAGCGACTTGCCGGCTTCGGCAATTGCCGCGTTGCGGGCCTCGTCCATCCCGGCCTGGGTGATGTGGGTGCTGAAGTTGCGCCGATAGGTGGCCGAGAGCAGCCAGGCCAGCCAGCCGGCAAGCGCACCCAGGTTGTGCAGCACCGGCAGCGGCAAACGGGCAAGGAAGCGGAACAGGGCGGGTAACACGGCTTTCGTGGCGTCGGCGGCAGTTGGCGGCGGGCAAGGAGGCAAGGGAGAAAGTAGAATTATCGCCTATGTCCAAATCTCTCCGTGCCGCCGTCATCGGCGTCGGCTACCTGGGGCGCTTCCACGCCCAGAAATACGCCGCCCTGCCCGACGTCGAACTGGTCGGCGTGGTCGATCCCGATCCCGAACGCGCCGCCGCCGTGGCCAGGGAACTTGGCACCGCCGCCTTCACCAGCCATGCGGAACTGACCGGCAAGGTGGACCTGGTGTCGATCGCCAGCACCACCGAAAGCCACTACCGCATCGCCCGCGACTGCCTCGCCGCCGGCCTGCACGTGCTGGTGGAAAAGCCGATCACGGTGACCGTGGCCGAGGCCGACGAGCTGATCGCCCTGGCCGATGCCGGCAAGCGCATGCTGCAGGTGGGCCACCTCGAACGCTACAACCCGGCCTGGCTGGCGGTGCGCGACAAGATCGCCACGCCGCTGTTCATCGAGGCCCACCGCATGGCGCCCTTCAAGCCGCGCGGCACCGATGTCTCGGTGGTGCTGGACCTGATGATCCACGATCTCGACCTGATCCTGCCACTGGTAAAGAGCCCGATCGCCGACCTGCGCGCCTCGGGCGTGGCGGTGCTGACCGAAGGCATCGACATCGCCAACGCACGCATCGAGTTCGCCAACGGCTGTGTCGCCAACATCACCGCCAGCCGCGCCTCGACGGCGAGCCTGCGACGCATGCGCCTCTTCCAGCACCACGAATATCTGTCGATCGACTTCGGCGAACGCAAAATCGGGGTGGCCAGGAAGCGCGACGCCATCGTCGAAGGTGAAGCGCCGATCGACAGCGAAAGCCGCGTCGAGCCGCCCGGCGATGCACTGATGAGCGAGATCCAGGCCTTCGTCGCCAGCGTGCGCGGTGAAGCCGTTCCCGGCGGCACCTGCAGCGGCCGCGACGGACGCGAGGCGCTGGCCGTGGCCCTCGAAATCGAACGACTGATGCTGAAGCAAGGAACGCAATGAACATCCCCATGCTCGACCTCAAGGCCGAATACGCCTTGCTCAAGGACGAAATCGAACCCGCGGTCTGCGCCGCGCTGGCCGCCTGCCAATACATCGGCGGGCCCAACGTCAAGGCCTTCGAGGCCGAAGCCGCCGCTTATGCCGGCGTCAAGCACGGGATCTCCTGCGCTTCCGGCACCGACGCGCTGCTGATCGCCTTGCGCGCGATCGGCCTGGGCCCCGGCGACGAGGTCATCACCACACCCTTCACCTTTGTCGCCACGGCCTCGACCGTGGTGATGTGCGGCGCCAAACCGGTGTTCGTGGACATCGACCCGCGTAGCTTCAACCTCGACCTGAACCAGGTCGAGGCGGCGATCACGGCAAAGACAAAGGCCATCGTGCCGGTGCATCTGTTCGGCCAGCCAGTGCAGCTGGCGCCGCTGAAAGCCCTGTGCGAGAAGCACAATCTGAAGCTGATCGAAGATGCCGCGCAGTCCTTCGGCGCCGATTACGCCGGACGCAAGTCGGGTGCCTACGGCGACATCGGCTGCACCTCGTTCTACCCGTCGAAGAACCTTTCGGCCTTCGGCGACGGCGGCCTGATCATCACCGACGACGACGCGCTGGCCGCCGAGCTGCGCGTGCTGGCCAGCCACGGCTCGCGGGTGCGCTACCACCACCACGTGCTGGGCTACAACTCGCGGCTCGACGAAATCCAGGCGGTGATCCTGCGCGCCAAGCTGAAGCGCCTCGACGGCTTCAACAATCGCCGTATCGCCATCGCCGACTTTTACAACCGGCAACTGGCGGGTGCGGTCGAAACACCCTTTGCCGACGGCCACGGCCGCCACGTGTATCACCAGTACACGATACTTTCCGATCGCCGCGACGCGATCCAGAAGGCGCTGACCGATGCGGGCATCGGCTGCGCCGTGTATTACCCGGTGCCGCTGCACCAACAGGAAATGTTCGCCGCGACGCATGGCGACGTGAAGTTGCCGGTCACCGAGCGCACGGCGCGGCGCTGCCTCTCGCTGCCGATCTCGCCAATGCTGCAGGACGCGCAGATCGAGGCCATTTGCGGCGTGATCCGTAACGCATTGAAATGAACTTCCACCCCACCGCGGTGATCGCGCCTGACGTCAGGCTGGGCGCCCAGGTCCATGTCGGCCCCTATGCGGTGATCGAGGAAGACGTGGTGCTCGGCGACAACTGCCAGATCGCGGCCCATGCCGTGATCAAGCGCCACACGCGCCTCGGCGCGCGCAACCGCGTTGCCGAACACGCGGTGATCGGCGGCGATCCGCAGGACTTCAAGTTCAAGTCCGACACCATCTCCTACACCGAGATCGGCGAGGACAACTATTTCCGCGAGGGCGTCACCATCCATCGCGGCTCGCGCCCCGATTCGGTGACGCGCATCGGCAAGGGCTGCTTCCTCATGGCCTATGCCCACATCGCCCACGACTGCATCGTCGGCGACAGCGTGGTGATGGCCAACACCGCCGGCATCGCCGGCGAGGTGGTGGTGCATGACAAGGCCTTCATCTCGGCGGCGGTGACGGTGCACCAGTTCTGCCGCATCGGCCGCAACGCCATGATCGGCCTCTCGGCCAAGGTGGTGCAGGATGCCCTGCCCTTTTGCATCACCGACGGCAATCCCGGCCGCGCGCGCGGCCTCAACCTGGTCGGCCTCAAGCGCAATGGCTTTTCGCGCGAAGACATCGCGGCGCTGAAGGAGGCCTACCGCATGCTTTACAGCCGGGTGCCGCTGGAGCAGGCGCTAAGCGCGATGCGCGGGATGGGCAGCGCGCCAGTGACGGAAGTCGCCGAGTTCATTGCCGCCAGCAAGCGCGGCTTCGCCCACCCCACCCGCTGAAGCGGTCAGGCGTTCAACTCAAGAAGCGCTTGAAGAACTTGCCCAACGAGCCTTTCATGGCCGCTTTTTCGCGGTCGCGAAACTCGTCGGCATAGGCGCGATCCGTGAAGCGAATGTGCTGCACCAGCCAGTCGCGCAGGAAGTGCATCAGTTCAAGCGAGAGCGGCCTGCCGGCCTTGACGCTGGCTTTTTCCAATGCGATGCGGGCGACGAACTTCTCGTGCTCGGCCCGGTGTTCGTGGTAGCGGCTGTACTGCTGCTCGCGCATGAAGGCTTCCTCGGCGGCGAAATGCGTCACCGTGTAGCGCTCAAGCTCGGCAACCACGCCCAGGGTGGTATCGCGGTCGGCCTTGCTCACCACCGCCCGCCAGATCTTGTCGATCAGGCCGAAGAGGTATTTGTGCTGGTCGTCGATTTCTGGCAGGTCGAGCGCATATTCATCCGACCATGCCACCTGGGTTTGTGCTGAAGACATCGAAAATTCCCGAATGATTTGAGGGCGCAATCCTACCAAAACAGACGCATGCCCTGCCCGAGTCAGCGCTTTCCGCCGGCCAGCCTTGCGGCTTCCGGCATGTTGCGCAGGCGCCAGATGGCCACCGGTCCCAGCAGTCCGCCGATCCCCAGCGTCGACCAGGCCAGGCCCCAGATCATGTGGTCGGGCAATTCGCCGGCACGCCCCCAATCCAGCACCAGGCCGAAAACCCAGGGTGAAATCGCCCCCGCGCCGAAGCCGAGCACCGAGCGCAGCGAGTAGGCCGCACCCAGATAGCGCGGGTCGGTGAGTTCGGTCAGGGTGGTCGAATGGATCGATGAATCGCCGACGCCGGTGACGTTGTAGAACACCGCCACCAGCACCAGCAGGGCCATGGGCAGGCCGACCATCCAGCCGAAACTGAAGGAGCAGAGCAGGCTGCACAGCGCCATCGCCAGGCTCACGGCGGTGCGCCCGAAACGATCCGAGAGCGAGCCACCGATGACGCTGCCGACCACCGCCGCCAGGTAGGTCAGCGCAGTCAATGTGGCGCCAACGCTGACGGCCTGCGTTCCGCCGGTTCCGCCGGCGACCGAAGCGGCAGCCAGGAAGGCCGGCAGCCAGGCCCAGAGGCCGAGCAGCTCCCAGGCGTGGAAGGTGTAGCCCCAGATCGACAGCATCGCCGGCTTGTTGCGCACCACCTCGACCAGGCGGCTGCGCGTGCCGTGGCCGTCGGGCAGGGCATGGACGAGGTTCGGCACCTGACGCAGCGCATGCCAGCCGAGCAGCATGCCGAATGCCGGGAAGCAGGCGGTGACGATGAAGCCGGCGCGCCAGCCGGCCAGCGGAATCACCGCGCTGGCGATCAGCAGGCCGATGGCATAGCCAAGCGAGGCGGCGGCCAGGTAATAGCCCAGGGCCATGCCCTGGCGCTGCTTCATGCGCTGGGCGACGATGGCCAGGCCGGGGGTGTAGGAGCCCCCCGAACACAGGCCGGTCAGGCCGTAGAGCAGCAGCGCGGATACGAAGCCGTCGGCAAACACGGCGAAGAGCATGCCGCTGCCCACGGCGGCAGCCCCGGTCACCAGATAGATACGGCGTGCACCAAAGCGATCGGAGAGAAAGCCCACAGAAAAAAGGGATATCAGGAAGCCGACGTGATAACCCGATTGCACCATCCCGGCCTGCCAGGCACTGAGTTGCCAGTCGGTGCGCAGCAGCGGCACTACCGCCGACCAGGCGGTAAACATCGTGGCGAAGGCGGCGCGCGCGGCGCAGAACTCGAGCAGCCAGAACATGGTCCGAGCTTATCACCCCGATTGACGGCCACGCCCCTCCGCGCCTACAATGCGCGCTGATCCGCCGAGTTAAATGACAACTTGCGAGGCGGAGAAAACCCAGGCCAGGGCCGAGGGTTGGAAAACAAATTTCGCTAAAGCGTCGCCTGCTCCCGCCCCATAGCTGGCCTCGCCAAGCATGGGGCGTTTTACTTGGAGCAAAAACCATGGCGCAAGAATATTTCTTCACTTCCGAGTCGGTCTCGGAAGGCCATCCGGACAAGGTGTCCGACCAGATTTCCGACGCGATCCTCGACGCCATCCTGGCGCAGGACCCGTACTCGCGCGTTGCCGCCGAGACGCTGTGCAACACCGGCCTGGTGGTGCTGGCGGGCGAGATCACCACCAAGGCCAATGTCGATTACATCCACGTCGCACGCGAGACGCTGAAGCGCATCGGCTACGACAACACCGACTACGGCATCGACTACCGGGGTTGCGCGGTGCTGGTGGCCTACGACAAGCAGAGCCCGGACATCGCCCAGGGCGTGGATCGCGCCTCGGACGACTACCTCAACCAGGGCGCCGGCGACCAGGGCCTGATGTTCGGCTACGCCTGCGACGAAACGCCGGTGCTGATGCCGTTGCCGATCTATCTGGCGCACCGCCTGGTCGAGCGCCAGTCGATGCTGCGT
>JACRIX010000034.1 GCA_016215645.1 Rhodocyclales bacterium | reverse complement strand
GCCGTAGCAGCAAGCAGGGCCTGTAGCTCAATGGTTAGAGCAGAGGACTCATAATCCTTTGGTTGCGAGTTCGAGTCTCGCTGGGCCCACCAGCTTCAACTTACCCGGAGCAGCGGATATGCAAGAGATCATGCAATACCTGAAGGCCAACGGCCAGCGTTTCGATTCCGAAATCGCTGCCGCGACGGGGCTGTCGCTGGCGAAAGTGCGCCGCTCCATTTCCGACCTGTCCGCACGTGGCGAAATCTCCAAGTGCAGCGTGACGCGCTTCGGCGCCGACGGCGCGAAGTTCGAGGCCGTGCTGTGCCGTGTTGCCGGCTACATCCCGCCCAAGAGCCCGGGCCGCAAGCCGGGCGCGTCGAGCTGACGATACGTCGTTCGGGCCCTTGCGCCGCGCTCGCGGCGCAAGCCCATCGAGGTCATGCGCGCTGATTCGCGCCTCCTGATCGCCGTCATCGCCGCCACGCTGCTCCCGGGCTGCGCGCTGCTCGGCGAAAAACCGGCCCCCCCGCCGGCAACCAAACCTGCTTCAGTCAAGATCGGCCTCGCCCTCGGCGGTGGGGCCGCGCGCGGTTTCGCCCATGTCGGTGTGATCAAGGCCCTGGAGGCCCAGGGCATCGTGCCCGACATCATCGTCGGCACCAGCGCCGGTGCGGTGGTCGGCGCGCTTTATGCGAACGGACTCAATGGATTCGAGTTGCAGAAGGTGGCGCTCGATATGGACAAAGGCAATGTCTTCGACTGGAACGTGTCGCTGCGCGGCCCGCTGAAGGGTGAGCCGTTGCGGAACTACATCAACGACGCGGTGCTCCACCGGCCGCTGGACAAACTCAAACGCCAATTTGCCGTGGTTGCCACCGATTTGGGTAGCGGCGAGATGGCGCTGTTTCGTACAGGCGATACAGGCTGGGCAGTGCAGGCTTCCGCGGCCGTGCCTGGGGTGTTCCAGCCGGTGACGATCAGCGGCCGCGAGTATGTCGATGGCGGGCTGACCAGCCCCGTGCCGGTGCGCGCCGCGCGCCGCCTGGGCGCCGATTTCGTGATCGCGGTGGATATATCCGCCAAGCCGCGCGACGGCAAGGCCGGCAACAGCTTCGACCTGATACTGCAAACTTTCGCCATCATGGGCCAATCGATCAGCCGCAACGAGCTTGCGGAAGCCAGCATCGTGATACGCCCGGCAACTGCGGAGCTTTCCGCTACCAGCCTGGAAGATAGGCATCGTGCGGTGCTCGAAGGCGAAAAGGCCGCCGCTGCGACGATGGCCGAAATCAAGGACAAGCTCGCGCGGCTGCGCAATCCGCCGGCGATTGCGGCGCGCTAGTACCTCCCCGCCAACGGTGTGAGGCGATCGCGAGCCTTGAGCAGGATGCGGTAGTTGTCCTGATCGAACACCGGTAGCGCCGCGTCCAGCAGGTCCTGCATGTCGGCCTCGCCGACGATGGTGCCGAGGTGGCGCCAGCGGTCGATCAGATGCAGGTCGTCACCCTCGCGTATCCAGGCCGGCCCGGCAAACGGCCAGGGTGCCACCCGCAGTTTGCCCAGCGCCGCCATCAATCGTGCGCTGTGGAAGGAGACCGGCTCCTTGCCGACACAGGCGCCCTTGCATTGCTGTACCTGATGGGCGAAACAAGGCTTGCCCGGTTTCACTTTCTCCAATCCGAGCAGGGCATGGCAAAGCCGATGGATGCGGGCCAGCTCCTGCAACACCCGCTTGGCTTCGCGACCGGTTTTGAACGGACCGAAGAGATTCTCGTCGAGCGGTGTCAAGTCCATGGCAAGCGTCAGTTGCGGATGCCATTCGCCCTGCCGCAGCTCCACCAACTGCCAGAAGCAGGCGTCGTCGTTGCGCCGCAGGCGGCGGCTATGGATAGGCTGCATGGCCTTGATCAGCGCGGCCTCCTTGAGCAGGGCGCCGATCTCGCCGCCGGTGGCAATGCACTCGATGCGCCGCACCTGTTGCGCCAGGGCCATTTCCTTGGTGGTGGCGTGATCGGCGGCGAAATGCGCAAGCACGCGTTTGCGGATTCCGGTGCTCTTGCCGACATAGAGCGGCAAATCGTTCTCGCCGTAGAAAAGATACACGCCCGGTCCTTCGGGCAGGGTGTCGATCGCGCCGGCATCCAGGTTGGCCGGCAGGCTGGGACGTGCCGTGAGCTTGGCGACGGTGGCCTCAAGCATATCCGGCGCGATATCGGCGCGCAGCTGCTGCCAGAACTGGTGGATCAGTCGCGCATCGCCAAGCGCGCGATGGCGCTCGCTGACCACCAGGCCGTGGCGTGCCACCAGGCTGTCGAGGTTGTGCCGCGCGTGTTGCGGAAAGAGCTTGCGCGAAAGCTTGACGGTGCATAACACGGTGGCCCGGAAATCAACGCCGACCCGCTCGAACTCGTTTTTCAAAAAGCCGTAGTCGAAACGCGCGTTGTGGGCGATGAAGAGGCGTCCGCTCAGGCGTTCCAGGACTTCAGCGGCCACCTGTTCGAAGGGCGGTGCGTTGGCCACCATGGCGTTGCTGATGCCGGTCAGGCTTTCGATGAACGACGAGATCGGTGTTCCGGGATTGACCAGCGTAGACCATTCGCGTACGCCATCCTGATCCACCTCGATGATGCCGATCTCGGTGATGCGGTCGGCCGTTGCCGTAGCACCGGTGGTTTCAAGGTCGACGAAGGCAAGGCGAGGGAAGGGCATGGCACGAACGCGGGGTGAAGGGGCGCCGCATCATACCGCGCCCGATGATTGTCGCCGGCTGCGGATATCGTCCCGGGCCAGAGGCCCGTGACATAATCAAAAACATGGACTCCGGCTTCCCGATTCGCTACGTCGACCCTGTGTTCCGCCCGCCCAGCGAGGCGGACTCGCTGATTCTGCCGGTGACAGACGGCTGCTCGTGGAACCACTGTACGTTTTGCGAGATGTACACTTCCCCGCAAAAGAAGTTTCGCGCCCGCGACGAAGCGGAAACCTTCGAGACCCTGCGCCGTTGCGGCGAGCGATTTGGCGACAAGGTGCGCCGCGTCTTCCTCGCCGACGGCGATGCCCTGGTGCTGCCAACGCGGCGTCTGCTTGCGGTGCTGGCGGCCATCCGTGAGCACCTGCCGGCCGTGCGACGGATTTCCAGCTATTGCCTGCCGCGCAACCTGCGGAAGAAGTCCGCCGACGAACTGCGCGAAATGGCGGACGCCGGGCTCAGCATGGCCTATGTCGGTGCCGAATCGGGCGACGACGAGGTGCTGGCCAAAGTCAATAAAGGCGAAACCTTCGATTCGACGTGCGAGGCGCTGGACAAGCTGCAACAGGCCGGCATCAAGCGCTCGGTGATGATCCTCAACGGACTCGGCGGGAAAGCGCTGTCACGCCAACATGCCGAGAATTCCGCGCGCCTGGCGAATGCCACGCAGCCGGAATTCCTCGCCACGCTGGTGGTGAATTTCCCCACGGGTGACGCGCGTTTCCGTGCCGGGTTTCCCGAGTGGCAGCCCTGCGATCAAGGTGTGCTTTTTGCCGAGATGGAAAACTTCATCGGTGCACTGGAACTCAAACGCACCGTGTTCCGGGCCGACCATGTGTCAAACCGCCTGGTGCTGAAAGGCAATCTCGGCGCCGAAAAACCCAGGCTGCTAAAAGAAATCCGGGAGGCTTTGGACCACCCGGATCAGGCCAGACTTCGAGCGGTCTGGCAGCGCGGTTTGTAGCGCGCTCCGCGCGCTAGCCGATCACCACTCGGGCACGAACTCGATACGACGGTTTGCCGGGCTGGTCGGGTCGACGGTGTCTTTCGGTTCCGCACTTGCCCGCCCTACGGTCTCAACGTGCTTCAGCGAGTAGTTCTTGACCAGATAGGACTTCACGACGTCGGCGCGTTCCTTGGACAGGCGCTCGTTCAATGCCGGGGTACCGGTGACATCGGTATGGCCTTCGATGCGCAGCGAGGTCCACAGCGACTCGCGGGCCTGCAGCGCCTTGCCGACGGCGTCGAGGAATTCCTTGGCTTCGCTGGTCAGCGCCGCCGAGCCGCGCGGGAAAGTCACCAGCACGGAATCCAGCGAAGACTTCGGAATCCGGCTCTGGCAACGCATGCCGGCCTTTTCGGCGGCGGCACATTCGGCCTTCAATGCCTGAACTTCCTTGGGAAACAAGGCCTCGGCAACCTGCTCGGGCGTCGGCACCTTGTCGTTGATCGAAACCGTCTTGCGCTCGGCATCGGCGGCGTAGCCCTGGAAGCTCGCCAGCAGGGCGCTCGTCAGCGCGGATACCATCACTACTTTCATCGCTTTCACGATAGCCTCCATGAGGGGTGGGACAATTCCTGATCTCAGTATAGCTTCGCCAGCGGCATTCTCCAGGCAACTATGTCACGGAATCGTCGAGAAATAGTGCCAGCAGACGGTTGAGAAAGCGGCGTCCGCGCGGGCTCGGGCGCAGCCAGCCGTCGTTTGCTTCCAGCAGCCCGTTGCGCCGTGCCGCCAGCGCCGACTCTTCAATGGCCGCGAGCGGCAGGCCGGTGCGTTCGGCAAAGAGGCTGAGCGGAAAGCCCTGGTTCAGGCGCAAGGCATTCATCATGAACTCGCCGGGCAGTTGATGCCGCGCAACGTCCTGCCGGGTGGCGAGGAACTCGCCACGCGCCGCGGCCTCAAGATAGTCACGGGGATGGCGCCGGCGAGTTTCGCGCCAGATGCGTTCGTGGTTGGAGAGCTTGCCGTGGGCGCCGGCGCCGATGCCGAGGTAGTCGCCAAAGGTCCAATAGTTGAGGTTGTGTCGGCAGCGCTGGCCTGGGCGGGCAAAGGCCGAAGTTTCGTAGTGCTCGAAGCCGGCGGCAGCCAGACGTTCCTCTGCCATGTCCTGCATGTCGGCGGCGAGGTCGTCATCGGGCACGGGCGGTGGCGAGTGGTGGAAGGGCGTGTTTGGTTCCAGGGTCAAGTGGTAGGCCGAGATGTGGCCGGCACCGCTGCCGATCGCCGTGGCGATGTCGCGTTCCGCATCGGCGAGTGTCTGCTGCGGCAGCGCATACATGAGGTCGAGATTGACGCGGTCAAAGTTGCGCAAGGCCAGGTCGATCGCGTGCCGGGCTTCACCGCTATCGTGGATGCGGCCCAGTGCGGCGAGCTTGGCATCGTCGAAGCTCTGCACGCCGATCGACAAGCGCGTGACGCCGGCGGCGCGAAAGGCGGCGAATTTGTCGGCTTCAGCCGTGCCGGGGTTGGCCTCCAGCGTGATCTCGGCATCGGGATGCAGCGGCAGGCGCATGCGGATCGCCGCCAGCAGTGCATCGGCGGTGGCGGCGGACATCAGGCTGGGCGTGCCGCCGCCGATGAAAATGCTGCTCACCGGGCGGTTCCAGATCTGCGGCAGCGCCGCTTCGAGGTCGGCGATCAGGGCCGCGAGATAGCCGGCTTCGTCGATCTCGCCGCGGCTCTCATGCGAATTGAAGTCGCAGTAGGGGCATTTGCGCACGCACCACGGCCAATGCACATAGAGCGCCAGCGGTGGTGGCGCGGCGAGTCTCGAAGTCACAAGAGTCGGCGCTGGTGTGGCGGCAGCGCTCTGCGTGCCTGGGACTCCGCTTCGCGGGCAGGCAACCGGTCGTATCGGGATCACGCCCCGGCCCGCAGGCGGGCCAGCAACTGCGCCAGCGCCTGGCCGCGATGCGAGCGGCGGTTCTTTTCCTCGTGCGGCAGCTCCGCCACGGTCTTGCCGAGTTCGGGAATCAGCACGTAAGGGTCGTAACCGAAACCGCCTTCGCCGCGTGGCGTATCGATGATCTCGCCATGCCATTCGCCCTCGGTGACGACGGGTTGAGGATCATCGGCATGCCGCATCAGCACCAGGACAGCGACATAATGGGCGCGGCGATCTTTGATGCCGGCAAGGTCGGCAATCAGTTTTTCGTTGTTGCGCTGGTCTGATTTTGGCTCGTCGGGGGATGACTGCGCATAGCGCGCCGAGAACACTCCAGGGGCGCCGCCCAACGCCGTTACGCAGAGCCCGGAGTCGTCGGCCAGTGCCGGCAGGCCGGTGAGTCGGGCGGCATGGCGCGCCTTGGCGATGGCATTTTCGACGAAGGTGATGTGGGGTTCCTCTGCCTCGGGCACAGCGAAGGCCGATTGCGGCAACACCTCGAAATCGAAAGGCGCCAGCAGTTGCCCGAATTCGCGCAGCTTGCCGGCGTTGCCTGATGCCAGGACGAGCTTTTTCACGTGGCCTCCGCCGGGCCGCCCCAAGGTGGCCGCAAGCCACAAAGTCGGAGCGGGCAAGGCTCGCGAACCGTGATCGCCCCCTTCCACGGGAAGGGGGGCGGGGGGATGGCCGTCATATCCCCAGCGCCGACTTCTGGGCCGTGACGATGTCGCCGATGCCCGCCGCCGCGAGGCCGAGCAGGGTGTCCAGTTCGGCACGCGAGAAGGGTGCGCCTTCGGCCGTGCCCTGGACTTCGATGATGCCGCCACCGGCGGTCATCACCACGTTCATGTCGGTGTCGCAGGCAGAGTCCTCGGCATAGTCGAGGTCGAGCACCGGTACACCCTCAACGATTCCGACCGATACGGCGGCGACCAGTTCGCGCATCGGGTGGCGGGCGAGCTTGCCGGTGGCAACGAGTCTGGAAAGCGCGTCGTGCAGCGCCACGCAGGCGCCGCTGATCGAGGCACAGCGCGTGCCGCCGTCGGCCTGTATGACGTCGCAATCGAGCGTGATCTGGCGTTCGCCGAGCGCGCCGAGATCGGTTACGGCGCGCAGGCTGCGGCCGATCAGTCGCTGGATCTCTTGTGTGCGCCCGGATTGCTTGCCCTTGGCGGCTTCGCGGTCGGTGCGGGTGTTGGTCGAGCGCGGCAGCATGCCGTACTCGGCCGTCACCCAGCCCTGCCCCTTGCCCTTGAGGAAGGACGGTACCCGTTCTTCGATGCTGGCGGTGCACAGCACCTTGGTGTCGCCGAACTCCACCAGTACGCTGCCTTCGGCGTGGCGCGTGTAGTTGCGGGTGATGGTCAGGGGCCGCAGTTGTGCGGCCTCCCGGTGTTGGCGCTGCGGCGGGCGATTCATGGGGTGACTCCGTTCGTGGTGTAGGGCAGGCGGCTGCGAATGTCGGCGACGGCGCGTTCGATGTCATCGTCGCTGATAGCGGGCAGCGCTTGCGCATCGGCCTCGCCGCTGCGCAGCTTGATCGTGTCGCCATCGGGATCGGGGGCTTCCCAGCGCATGGCGATCAACGTCAGGTTGTCGGCGCCGGGGCCGGCGGCACGCTCCGCGGCGTCAAGCAGGTTAGGCACCGTGCTGGTCAGGGGCGAGCGTACCAGTTCGCTCGCCAGAGCCTCGCCCAGGGGTGACCAGGCGCCGTCGGTGCAGAGCGCGATCAGATCGCCGTCATGCAGCGCGGCAGGGTCCGAGGTTTCAATCCGGGGCTCGACGCTGCCGCCGAGGCAGCTGAATACGCGATTGCGCATGGGATGACTGGCGGCCTGTTCGCGGCTGATCATGCCATCGTCAACCAGGCGCTGGACGATGCTGTGGTCGCGGGTCTGCACTACGCGCTGGCGCTCGCCGGCGCGGCCATGGACCAGGTAGAGGCGCGAATCACCGGCATGCGCCCAGGTCGCCTGGCCATCTTGCACAATGCAGGCAATGCAGGTGGTGCGCGGTGCGGCATGCGGCGGAATGCGGCAATCGGTGGCGTGGCGGACGATGCTCTCGTGAGCATGGCGCAACGCGTTGGCGAGAAACGCGGAAGGGTCGATCAGGCGCGGCAGGGCTTCACGGCGGAAGCGCTCGCCTATGGTGTCGATCGCAAGCTGTGCCGCAAGCTCGCCGTGCAGGTGGCCGCCCATGCCATCGGCGACGATCATCAACACCGTATCTTCCGTCGCCAGCCAGGTGGCCCGGTCCTGGTTGATTTCGCGGCCGCCGATGCGGCTTTCCTGGGTGATGCTGTAGTTCATCACCAGCCACGCAGGCCGATGCGCGAGAGCCAGGAGCCTGGCGGCTTGTCAGCGGCGGTATCGGTGTTGAGTGAGGCTTGCAGCGCCCGGGCGTGCTGCGGACGCCGCGGCGGATCCAGCCGCAGGCATTCGTCGATGGTGGCCAACAGGCGCGGCGAGTATTCCATGCCCCAGCGCTGCCGCGCCGGCAGCATCTCGTCGTCGGTGATGCGCTCGTCGGCGGCCTGTGGCGCGGAGCCGGCCAGGGCCGCGTACATGCACGCGCCCACGGCGTAGATATCGGTCCAGGGCCCCAGCGTGAACTTGCCATGGTACTGCTCGGGTGCGGCATAGCCGGGCGTGTACATGGCGCGCGGGGCGGGTGGTCCGATGTCGACGGCGTAACGCGCGGCGCCGAAATCCAGCAGCACCGGGCTGCCATCGTCGCGCAGCCAGATGTTGGCCGGCTTGATGTCGAGGTGGAGCAGGCCGTGACCATGGACTTCGCCGAGGCCGTCGAGCATGCCGCTGAACATCTTGCGCATGAAGGCCTCGCTGAGCCGGCCGCGATGCTGGCGGATGTGGTCGCGCAGCGTATGTCCGGTCTCGAAACGCATCACCAGGTACACGGTTTCGTTGGCGCGGAAAAAATTCAGTACGCGCACCACGTTGGGGTGGTCCAGCCCGGTGAGGGTGCGGCCTTCTTCGAAAAACAGCTTCAGGCCGTGGTTGAAGTCCGCCTGGTGCTCTGGCGGGATATTCGGTGCGATCTCGCCTTCGGCGCGCAACGCCAGCGAGTTGGGCATGTACTCCTTGATCGCCACCGGGATCCCGGTGGCGTCATGCGCCAGGTAGACGATGGAAAAGCCGCCGATCGAAAGCTGTTTTTCGATGCGGTAGCCTTCCAGCTCGCAGCCGGGCGGCAGGGCATGATTGTTCTGGGAGACCAAGGTCGGATCGGCGCGGGCCGGTTGATATACTGCCTCGATTTTCCTTGTTCGCCCGCGCGCTGTAAACCACTGAAGCGGCGACTTTCCGGAGTTAACCCCGAAATCATGATCCACAGCATGACCGGTTATGCCGCTGCCAGCCGCGATATGGGCAGCGCCGTGTTGAATTTCGAGATCAAGAGCGTCAATTCGCGCTACCTCGACATCGGCTTTCGCATCAACGAAGACCTGCGCTTCCTGGAAATGGCCTTGCGCGAACGGATCAGCGAGCGTGTCGGTCGCGGCAAGATCGAAGTGCGCGGCTACCTGCAATCGCAGGCCGGACAGGGCGGCGGCGCGCGGCGCCAGACGCCGGACATGGCCATGCTAGCCGACCTGGCCCGCCTGCAGGACGAGGTGCGCCAGTCGCTGCCGCAGGCCGAGCCCCTGTCGGTGGCCGAAGTGCTGCGCTGGCCGGGCGTGCTGGCCGACGACACCCTGAGCGCGGAACAGGTGCAGGCGGCGGGGCTGGAGCTATTCTCCGGCCTGCTTGACGAGTTCGTTGCCAGCCGCAATCGCGAAGGCGCCAAGCTGGCGGAGGTGCTGCGCGACCGCGCGTCGCGCATGCGCGTGCAGGTGGCCGCCGTTGCCCCACTGGTGCCGGTGGCCCTGGCGGCCTACCAGGAGCGCCTGGCGACCAAGCTGCGCGAGGCAGTCGCCAACCTCGACGAGGACCGGATTCGCCAGGAGATCGGCGTGTTTGCCGCCAAGATCGATGTCGCCGAAGAATTGGCGCGCCTGATCACCCATCTCGACGAGGTCGAGCGGGTACTGAAAAAAGGGGGGGCCGTCGGCAAGCGCCTGGATTTCCTGATGCAGGAACTCAACCGCGAGGCCAATACCCTGTCCTCCAAGTCGGTCTCGTCGGAAGTGACGGCGATTGCCCTGGAACTCAAGCTGCTGATCGAGCAGATGCGCGAACAGGTGCAGAACCTGGAGTGATCTCCGCCCGTCCAGGCCCGGCCACGTCACGGACTCGAATATAATCCATTCCACAAACATGGATTTGCCGCGAACCGTCTGATCCCGGCACCGGGATCACCATGCATCGTGAAGCAATCCGGGGAGGAGTTTCGTTCGCATGGAGACGGCTGGTCCGGATTCGGCATTGCCCCGCCGCTTTGCCCTGACACGCTATTTTTCCGTCGCCAGCCTGGTGTGCACGCTGATGGTCGCCGTGCTGCTTGGCTGGAGTTACCAATACCTTGCCCTGCGCGACCTGACCCATCTTGGCGAGGACCGCAACCTGGCGCTGACCCATGCGTTGTCGAACTCGCTTTGGCCCAGGTTCGCCGGAATCGTCGCCGCCAGCGATGGGGCGACGCCGGAGTTCTTGCACACGGTGGCCGGGCGCGCGGACCTGTATGCGCTGGTGCGCGGCCAGTTGAGCGGTACGGAAGTGGTGAAGCTCAAGGTGTACTCCTTGAGCGGCCGAACCGTGTTCTCCACCGATCCCGCCCAGGTCGGCGAGGACAAGACCGACAACCCGGCGTTTCGCGCCGCGGTCGACGGGCGCGTCACCAGCGGTCTCACCCATCGCGACAGCTTTGATGCTTTTGAAGGCACGCTGAACGACCTCGACGTGATTTCCACCTATCTGCCGATACGCGACGACAGCGGCCGCCCCCTTGCGGTATTCGAAATCTACAGTGATGTGACCGACCTGACCTCGCGCCTGACGCAGACCCGGGGGCTCGTTATCGCCACGGTGGCCGGACTGCTGGCGCTGTTGTACGCCCTGCTCTACCTGCTGGTGGCGCACGCGCAGCGGGTCATCGACGGCCAGGAAGCCATGCTCAAGAGTTCAATTGAGGATCTCGATCATCGTGTCCGGGAGCGTACCGCCTCGCTCGATGCCAGCAATAGCGAGCTGTTGAACGAGATCGAGGAGCGCAAGCAAGTGGAGCGCATCTTGCGCGAAAGCACGGCCCGCTACCATGCCGTGACCCAGTCCGCCAATGACGCGATAGTCACCGCCGATAGCCAGGGCAACATCGTCGGCTGGAACCGGCGCGCCGAGGCAATGTTCGGCTATGCCGAGCACGAGACGCTGGGCCGGCCCCTGACGATCCTGATTCCCCCCAGGCATCGCGATGCCCATCTGCGCGGCATGAGCCGGATGCTGGCCGGCGGTACGTCGCGGGTGATGGGCAAGGCCTTCGAAACGGAGGGTCTGCACAAGGACCAGGGCGAGTTCCCGATCGAATTGTCGCTGGCCCAGTGGGAGGTCGGAGACAGCCGCTTCGTGAGCGGCACCATCCGCGACATCTCGGAGCGCGTCCGCACCGAACAGCACCTGCGGGTCGCCGCGACTACCTTCGAGGCCCAGGACGGCGTCACCATCACCGATGCCGACAGGGTGATCCTGCGCGTCAATCGCGCCTTCACTGAAATCACCGGCTACACGGCCGAGGAGGCGGTGGGCAAGACGCCGCACATGCTGAGTTCCGGGCGCCACGGCACCGAGTTCTACAACGCAATGTGGGACAGCCTGGCGCGAACCGGCAACTGGCAGGGCGAAATCTGGAACCGGCGCAAGACCGGCGAGGATTTTCCCGAATGGCTCAGTATCACGGCGGTGCGCGGCGCCCAGGGCGAGATCACCAACTATGTCGGCACCTTTGCCGACATCACCGAACGCAAGGCGGCCGAGAACGAGATCGCGCAGTTGGCCTTCTACGACCATCTGACGGGACTGCCGAACCGCCGCCTGCTGCTGGATCGCCTGCGCCACGCGCTGGCCGGCTGCGCGCGCAGCAACCGCGGCGGCGCGCTGCTGTTCCTCGACCTCGACAATTTCAAGACGCTCAACGACACCCTGGGGCACGATGTCGGCGACCAGCTGTTGCGCGAGGCGGCGGCACGCCTGAGTTCCTGCGTGCGCCAGAGCGATACGGTCGCCCGGCTCGGCGGCGACGAATTCGTCGTCGTTCTGGAAGATCTCGACGGGCCGGATGAGCACCACCTGGCTGCGATGCAGGTCGAAACCCTGGTGCTGAAGATCCAGGCCCTGCTGAACCAGCCCTACCTGCTTGAAGTGGCGGCGCTGAACGACACCATCAACCGGCGCAGCCACCACTGCAGCAGCAGCATCGGCATCGCCATGTTCGACGGCGAGCCGATGAGCGCCGAGGAACTCATGAAGCGAGCCGATACCGCGATGTACCAGGCCAAGGCATCGGGGCGCAATGCCCTGCGCTTCTTTGATCCCGAGATGCAGGCGGCGGTGACGGCGCGCGCCGTGATGGAGGCGGACCTGCGCCGTGCCCTGGACGAGAACCAGTTTGTCCTGCACTACCAGGCCCAGGTCGACTCCGTCGGCCGCGTCATCGGTGCCGAGGCGCTGGTGCGTTGGCGGCATCCCGAGCGCGGCCTGGTGCATCCCGCCGAATTCATTTACCTCGCCGAGGAGACAGGGATGATCCTGGGCCTCGGTCGCTGGGTGCTCGAAACGGCGTTGAAGCAGCTGATGGCCTGGACCGCCTTGCCCGGACTGGCGCAGCTGACGCTCGCCGTGAATGTCAGCGCACAACAGTTCCAGCGCAAGGACTTCGTCGGCGAAACGCTGGCCCTGATCGACAGGTCGGGCGCGGATCCGCATCGCCTCAAGCTGGAGCTGACGGAAAGCCTGCTGGTACACAACGTGCAGGACGTCATAGAAAAAATGCGCGTGCTGAAGCAGCACGGCGTGAGCTTTGCCCTCGACGACTTCGGCACCGGCTATTCCTCCCTGGCCTATCTCAAGCGCATGCCGCTGGATCAGCTGAAAATCGACCAGTCCTTCGTGCGCGATGTCCTGGAGGATGGCAATGACGCGGCGATTGCGCGTACCGTGGTCGCCCTGGCGCAGAGCCTGGGCATCGGCGTCATCGCTGAAGGCGTCGAGACCGCCTCGCAGCGCGACTTCCTGGCCGCGTCTGGCTGTCATGCCTACCAGGGGTTTCTGTTCAGCGAGCCGCTGCCGCTGGAGGCTTTCGAGCTCTACGCGGGAGAAAGGCGGGTGCTGGCGCCACTGTCAGGATCGCAAAGCGTGCGCTCCTGACAGTGAGGCGTTGGTTCAGGCTCCAGTCAGGAAGGAGCGGCCGCGCGCTTAGTGCTTGTGCTCCATCTTGGCGGGAGCAGCGGCGGTCAGCGGCTTGACCGGTGCCTTGACCTCGACGGTACTGCGCTTCTTGTCCTTGCCTTCGATCACCAGGGTCAGCGGCACGGTCTCGCCTTCCTTCATTTGTTGCTTCAGGTCCATCAACATCACGTGGTAGCCGCCGGGTTTGAGTTCGACGGCCTTGCCGGCCGGCAGGTCGAGGCCGGGTACGGCGCGCATCTTCATGACGTCCTTTTCCATGGTCATTTCGTGGACTTCGACCACGCCGGCGACAGGCGACTTCGCTTCGATGAGGCGCGCATCCTGGGTCGACGTGATTTGCATGAAGGCACCGGTGGCCTTTTGCTGGGTGACCGTGGCGCGTACCCACGGATCCTTGACGGTGACCTGGGCGTAGGCGGGCATGGCGAGAACGGTGGTGGCGATGGCCGCACCGAGGAAAACGAGACGATTCATGATGACTCCTGGCAAGTGTGGGGCCCCGTGTATTCGGGACCGGGTGATGGCTAGGGCGCGGATTGGCGCGTCCGACGGGGTTGCAGCGGGGTCAGGCGGCTGCCGGAGGACCGCGCGGACGATGTGCAGATGCAAACGCAGCGCCTGGCGCGGCGGCTTCCTTCCGCACGGGCAGGTCGACAAGAGTCGGCGCTGATGACACGGCGGTTGTGCTCGCCGGTAGCGTGGGCGGTGCTCCGGTAGCGCACAGTTCGCAGCAATCGTGGCCGGTCCGGGGCAGATTCCTTGTCGTGCCCGACCTGGTGGAACCGTGGTTGCTGCACAGGTCCGGGACAAATCCCTTCGCGGCGGGCACGCCGGCACGCACCAGCCCGGCTCCCGCCAGCAGGTGCAGCAGCGTGGCCAGCATACCGGCAATCAGCATGCGGTTCGAATGGCGGCGCGACCCGGTGGGAGGTGGGAATCCAAGCATGGGCCGCATATACTACCGCATGCGGCCATTGGCCAAAATTGACCCACCTCAACCGCTTGTGACCATGATTTCGGGAACCCTGTTCATCGTTGCCGCACCCTCGGGCGCTGGCAAAACCACGCTGGTGAGTCGGCTGCTCGAGCTCGACTCGCAGGTCCGGCATTCGATTTCCTTCACCACGCGCACGCCGCGGCCCGGCGAGCAGGACGGTCGTGAATACCACTTCATCGATGTGCAGCACTTTCTTGCCATGCGCGAGCGTGGCGAGTTCGCCGAATGGGCCGAGGTCCATGACAATTTTTATGGCACCTCGCGCCTTTGGCTTGAGCAGCGGATGGAGGAGGGTTGCGACCTGTTGCTCGAGATCGACTGGCAGGGAGCGCAACAAATGCGCAAGCAGTTTCCGGAAGCGGTGAGCATTTTCATCCTGCCGCCCTCGATCGCCGAACTGGAACGGCGCCTGCGTACTCGCGGTGCGGATAGTGAAGATGTCATAGCGCGGCGGGTGGCCGGTGCGCTGGGCGAAATGCGCCACGTGGCCGAGTTCGATTTTGTTATAATCAACAAAGACTTGGATGTGGCGCTTGGCGAATTGCGGGCGGCCGTCTGCGCCTCGCGACTGCGCTTCCCGCGCCAGCGCGCACGTCATTCCGACGTATTCCGTTTTCTCGACCAGGATTGAACCCATGGCACGTGTCACCATTGACGATTGCATCAAGCTGATCCCCAACCGTTTCCAGCTCACCCTGGCGGCGACCTACCGCGCACGCCAGCTGACGCTGGGCAGCACGCCCCAGGTTGACCCCGGCCGCGACAAGCCGACGGTGGTGGCACTGCGCGAGATCGCCGCGGGCAAGGTTGGCGTCGACATCCTCACTCGCCATCAGTCCTGACAATGCATACGGGGTGACACGTGACGGCAGTCGCTCCACCCCTGTTCGGAGGGCCGGTTCCGGCCATTGAACCCGGCATGGTGCCGGGGGATCCCGACGAGTCCTCGCTCATCCCGGCGGATATGCATCCGCCGGTCGACCTTGCCGAGGATCTGGAACGCCTCAACGGCAAACTCGCCACCTATCTCAAGCCCGAGGAAATTTCCCGCGTCGGCGCCGCATTTGTTTTTGCCGACGCTGCGCATCGCGGACAGTTGAGACTTTCCGGCGATCCCTACATTTCGCATCCGCTCGCCGTGGCCCAGAACCTGGCAAGCTGGCATCTCGACGCCAATGCCCTGATTGCCGCCCTGTTGCACGATGTGATGGAAGACACGGCGATCACCAAGGAGCAGATCGCCGAGCGCTTCGGCAAGGTCGCCGCGGAACTGGTCGATGGCGTTTCCAAGCTCGACCGCATCGAGCACCAGAGCTTCGAGGAAGCCCAGGCGGAGAATTTCCGCAAGATGCTGCTGGCGATGGCCCGCGATGTGCGCGTGATCCTGATCAAGCTGTCGGATCGCCTGCATAACATGCAGACCCTGGATGTAATGCGTCCCGAGAAGCGGCGCCGCATTGCCCGCGAAACCCTCGATATCTATGCGCCGATCGCCAACCGATTGGGCCTCAATGCCCTGTACCGCGAGTTGCAGGAACTGGCTTTCAGCCATGCCCATCCCTTGCGTCATCGCGTGTTGTCCCGGGCCGTCAAGGGTGCCCGCGGCAATCGCCGCGAAGTGGTCGGGCGCATCCTTGAGGCGATTCGCGTGGCGCTGCCCGAGGCGGGCATCGATGCCGAGGTCAAAGGCCGCGAAAAGCACCTGTATGGCATTTATCGCAAAATGCGCGAGAAGCACTTGAGCTTCTCGCAGGTGCTCGACATCTACGGCTTTCGCATCGTGGTCAAGGACCGACCGACCTGCTATCTGGCGCTTGGCGCGCTGCACGCGCTTTATCAGCCGGTGCCGGGCAAGTTCAAGGACTACATCGCCATCCCCAAGGCCAATGGCTACCAGTCGCTGCACACGACGCTGATCGGGCCCTTCGGCACGCCGGTGGAAGTCCAGATTCGCGATGCCCACATGCATCATGTCGCCGAATCCGGTGTTGCCTCGCATTGGCTCTACAAGGACGAAACGGCAATCGACCAATTGCAGCAGAAGACCCACAAGTGGTTGCAGTCACTGGTCGAGCTTCAGTCCGCGAGCGGCGATTCTTCGGAGTTCCTCGAGCACGTCAAGGTCGATCTTTTCCCCGGCGAGGTGTATGTGTTCAGCCCCAAGGGCAAGATTTTTGCCCTGCCGCGCGGATCGACGCCGGTCGATCTGGCCTATGCCGTGCATACCGACATCGGCAATCGTTGCGTCGCCTGCCGCATCAATTTCGAAACCATGCCCCTGCGCACCGAATTGCGCAACGGTGATCGGGTCGAGATCATCACTGCGCCCAATGCCGCGCCCAATCCGTCATGGCTGGGCTATGTCAGGAGCGCGAGGGCGCGTTCGAAAATTCGCCATTTCCTCAATACCAAGCAGAACGAAGAATCGGCCGCGCTGGGCGAGCGTCTGCTATCGCACGCGCTGCGCGACCTCGGCCTGGCCCTGGCCAAGATGCCGGCGCAGGCCTGGGAGCGATTCAAACGCGCATCGGGCGCCCGCTCGCAAAAGGCCGTGCTGGCCGAGATCGGCCTCGGCAAACGCTTGCCCGCCATTGTTGCGCGGCGCCTGGCCGAAGGCGTTGAATCCAATCCCGACGCTGCCGCCAGCGAGGGGCGCGCCAAGTCGGCGATCCTCATCCACGGCCCGGAAGGCGTTGCCGTCAAGCTGGGTAGCTGCTGCCGCCCCATCCCTGGCGACCCCATCGTCGGGATGATCCGCAAAGGCCAGGGACTGGTTGTCCATACCCACGATTGTCGTGCCATTGCCAAGCTGCGCAGCGAGCGCGGAAACTGGGTGGATGTCGAATGGGAACCTGGAATCACCGGCCTGTTCGAAGCCAGCATCAAGGTGGTGGCGAAGAACGTGCGCGGGGTGCTGGCGCGCATAGCCGCCGGAATTGCCGAGGCCGGGTCGAACATCGTCAACATCAGCATGGACGATGACAGCGGCGAGGCAACGACCCTGTTCTTTACGCTCCAGGTGAGCGACCGTGTTCATCTTGCCCATATCCTGCGCGCCATGCGGCGTATCCAGGAGGTGGTGCGCATCACCCGTTATGTCGATCCGAAAACCAAGTGAAAGGAACCCAGATGGCCCACTATGAATCCGAGCACACCAAGTTCATGCGCGAATGGCTGGAACAGCATCCCGAGGAAAAGGTCGAGCAGCAGAAGGGACGCGCCCTATGGTGGGACAAAGCGCCGCGACCTTTGGCGGTGATGAAGGAAACCGAGACGGCAACGGTGCCGAACAAGGCGTATTACTACGACGCGAATTGAGCCCTGCTAGATATACTCTGTACCGGCCCGTAGCACCGGTCGCCACCCAAAAGAAAAGGCGGAGCCCGCGACAATGGGCTCCGCCTTTTTTCCGGTGTCGCGGGGGAATCTGTCGCGATTACTGGAACTTGTAGATGTACGTGGCACCAAGGAAGGTCGTGTTCTGCTGGTCCTTCTGGGTGACGGTGGTGCCATCGGTAAAGAAGAACGAGGTTCCATTGTTGTTCCAGAACCATTCATTTGAGTAGTAGCGCTGGTGAATCAGATTGACCTTGACGTCCGAACTCTTGTCCAGGGCGTACTTGCCAAAGATATTCAGATTGAGCTGACGGAAGGCGGCGGTAGGAAGTGCATTGGGCTGTGTGCTGGTGCCAAGCACGCCAATTCCGTTGCGATTGACCTCGTAGGAGAAGGTCAAATCACCTCCTACCTCAAGTGTGCCGGTCGGCGCGCCCCTGACTCCCAGACCGAGGTTGTGCCCGAGTTGCCGCAAGCCAGCAGAATAGGCGTTCGTGGTGCCGTTGATGTCGAGAATGGTGTCTCCACGAGAGTACCAGCCGTTCATCTTCCAGTTGTCGGAGATGGCGTAAGCGGCATCGAGGTTGATGTTGGTGGTCTTCCCGTCACGGGCACCGCGCCTGGTTGGTGCGTAATAGTGTTCGGCCGCGCCCTCGACAGATGCCTGAAAGGTAAGTTTGTTAGTGGCAGTCCAGTCAATCGACGCCTTGAGCTTGTCACGGTCGGTATCCATCCAGAAAAGCGGGAAAAGGTTACCTCCTCCAGTATCAGGTGCGCCCGTTGGTGCGGTGCCATTGGTTGCCGTCATCCACATCGAACCTCTACGCTCGCTGTGCCCGACGCTGATCGTTCCGTTAAGCTCCTCCGCCAGCGATTTACGCAACTCAGCGCGGTAGCCAATCTCTTCGGTCTTGGCGCGAATCGCGCTGGCTTGTCCGGACGTATCATTGGTGCCGGTAGGGCGGCCGAGATCACGCATGTCGTAGTCTATGCCACCGGTTGCCCGGTACCCCTCCGGCAATTGATAGCTGGCTTCAAGCTTGCCCTTGATCTTGGTATGTGACGCGGGATTGTTGGTATTGGCCAGACCTACAGGCGCTGATGTGGTTAACGACAGCCGGTAGGGGGCGATCGGTGTTTTGTCCGATTTCTGCTCGTAGCGCAGGTTTGCCACCAGCGAGAGTTTTGGCATCGGACGCGCAGTAATACCGAACTGGCCAACAGCCGTATCGATAACGGCATCGAGTGCGCCACGCGGCCCTCCCGTCAAGCCCATGCCATCAAAGCTTTCCTTCTGGGTCTGGCGCGTGAAGGAGTACTTGAACGTAGTCCGAGTTGTCGGCGTGATGGCGTAGGTGCCTGCCAACGAAAACTGGTGGGCCTGGTTGTCGGGCGGCAATGCCAATGGCAACTGCATCAGGGTGGTCAATGCGGTGACAGTGGCCGCGTTGGGGCCAAGCTGTGTTCCATCTGGATCCCACATGCTGGCCGGGTTCGCAATCGTCGTTTTCAGGGATCCGTATTTGTTGACGTAGAAGGTGCCGTAGTAACCCCCGTTTAGGCTCAGCTTGTCATCCGAATAGTTGAGCTTGAGCTCAAACTGTCGGGTCGAGGAATTTATCGGTTCCGGCAATAGCAGCAGTGCACCACCGCTAGCAGTGCAACCGTAGCGCCCAGCCGAGCAGTTGGTGCCCATGCCAAACATGCGGGCACCGGTCTTGTCTTCGTTCTTGAAGCTGACTTCCAGCTGCAAATTCTGTGTCAACCACTTGTCGACGCCAAGCCCCAGGCTCTTGCGCGTAGTCTTGAGGTCCTGATTGTTTCCGGTGCCCTGGGCCGCGCGCAAGGCCGCCGCTCCGGCTGAAAGGGCAGGGTTGCCAACGGAATTGACGGTGAGATTGTCAGTGCCGATTCCAGATATGTTGGTGTTGATGGTATTCGAATAGTTGCGCACCAGTTCGCCATATTCGAAGAAGTAGCGCCAGTCACCTTGCTTTTGCTGAGAGAAGCCAAGCTCCCGATTTTCACTGCCCAGATTCCGGCCGCTCAGATTGGTCCAGAGTCCGCTGGTGTCATCGCGCTTCAGGTAATCGATGTCGAGGAATATCTGGCCACTGCTTTTCCGCATGCCATTGTATTGGCCAAAAAAGGCGCGGTCTTCCTTCTTGCCTGATACCGCGCCAAGTCCGGCGCTGATTGAGCTGTCGGGCTTGATCAGTTGCGCGACATCTTCCTCGGCAGCAAAGGCCGAGCCAAATGCGAAGGTAAGCGCCGCAAGCAGGATGCTCCGCCAGCAGGGATGGTTGTAATGGGTCGCCGCCATGTTGTATCTCCCTGAAGATCAGCGCAAGAGGAACTGCGGAGTGGGTGCGCCACTGTTTTGATCCTGGCGGGCCGGATTGTTGCTGCCATGAATCTGGGTGTGGCAATTGACACAACCGCGTCCTTGCGTATAGATAACGCCGTTCTTTGAAACCAGTGCAAGGGCGGCAGACTGGCCTGCCAACTGGGGCATGGCAGCACCATGCGGTGAGTGGCACTCGTTGCAAAGGAAGGGTGGGCGCTGCTTGAGCAGGTTCTCGGCAGTGGTGCCGTGCGGGTTGTGGCAGATGCCGCAATCTTCCGTGACCGGTTCGTGCGGCCTTGCGAAGGGGCCGCGCTTCTCCATGTGGCAGGTGTAGCAGGTCTCGTTGGTGCTGTCGCGCTTTACCAGCTTGGGTCCGATCGAGCCATGCACATTATGGCAGTCGGAACAGGCCACCTTGCCTTCGACGATAGGATGGCGCGACGGGCGCTGATACTGGGCACGTTGCTCCTTGTGGCAGGTAAAGCAGACTTCGGCCTGGGTCACCTTGTTGCGCACCTTGTCCTTCTTGGCATGAACCTGGTGGCAGGAGTTGCAGGCGACATCCTGTGTCTGGTGTGCGCTTCCTGCCCAGTGCGAACGCTTTGGATCCTTCTGGTGGCAGGTCATGCAGCTGCTGTTGCGGTCTTCAGCAGTCGTCACCGTGCCTTTGCGGTAGCTGCGATCCACCTTCGGCGGTTTTCCACTGCCCTTGTGCAAGCGGTGATCATTGCTATCACCGTGGCAGTCGACGCAGGTTGGCGTGCGCTTGTCGGCCGTAGTGCCATGCTTGGTTTTGCCGATTGCAAGCACCGAAGGATTCAGTTCCAGCATCGTCGCCGCGCCGGTCGGCTCGTCGGCCTCGTCGTGGCAGCCCGTGCATTTGGCATCACCCTTGAGGATCAGATCCTTGGCATTGGGATCTGCGGCGAGGTTCTTGGTTGCCGCCTTGGGCGCATCGGCAGCCGCATGAGCCGGCGCCGCCATGAGGCCGAAGCTGGCACCAGCCGCAATGACCGTGAGAATTTTTTGCCATTGTTTCATCTGTGTCCCTTATTTCTTTCGGCCTAATGCCGCCGCCGACAAAATCTTACACACCGTATTGTCCGTCATGTGGGAAAAGTCACCTATCGGCTGTGGATTCAATTTTTTGTAGGAGTATTCCTACATTGACCGGGCCGCCCTACTCGGGTGTCGACAATAGCCCCTTGGCGATCGCATAGCGGACCAGCTCGGCGTCGCTGGACATGCCCATTTTTTGCAGAATTCGCGATTTGTGGGTGCTGACGGTTTTGATGCTGAGGTTGTACTCGGTGGCGATGTCGGTGAGACGGGTGCCGGAAATAATTTTTTCAAAAATCTGGAACTCGCGGTCGGAAAGGCGCGCATGTGGCTGTTCCTCGAGTCTGGGCATACGCTCGCGGGCCAGCAGTTCCGCGAGCTTCTCGCTGACATGTACGCCTCCGGCGGCAACGCGCCGGATGGCGGCGACCAGCACTTCGCCATCGCTTTCCTTGGTCAGATAGCCCGAGGCGCCGGCGTGCAGTGCCCGCAACGCGTATTGCTCTTCCTGATGCATGCTGAAAATCAGGATCGGCAGCCGTGGATGATCCTGGCGGATCAGCTTGATCAATTCGAGTCCGTTCTTGCCCGGCATCGAGATGTCCAGCACCACGATATCCCAGGACTGCTCCGCCACCAGCTTGAGCAAAATCTGGCCATTGGCGGCTTCACCGGCGACCACGAGATCGTCGGTGTCGGCAAGGATCTGCTTGACTCCATCACGGATGATGGCGTGGTCATCGGCAAGCAATACGCGTGTCATGTGTGAACTCCCGGTGCCGCCGTGACATCGAGCGGTATTCCTATGCGCAGCGAGAATCCCTGTCCTGGCGAGGACGCGATCTCCATGCGCCCGCCCAGGAGCAAGGTTCTCTCGCGGATCCCAACCAGGCCATGGCCGAATTCCTGCCGCTGTCCTGGCTCCGTGCCACGGCCATTGTCGCGAATTTCAAAAACCAGTTCATCGTTCCCGGTCGTCAGTGATACATCGATTCGGGTGGCCCCCGCATGCCGGGCGACATTGGTGAGCGACTCCTGGAGGATGCGAAACACATTGATTGATGCGCGCTCGTCAAGACTGTCGCCGTCGATGTCGATGGTTGCCACGACGGCGATGCCGTTGCGCGCGGAGAATTCGTCAAGCTGCCAGCGTGCTGCCTCTGCCAGACCAAGCTCGTCGAGCAGGGGTGGGCGAAGTCGGGTGGTGACGCGGCGCAGGGTGTCCACCGTTCCGGCGACAAACTGCTTCATGTCGGTCACCTTGTCCTGCACCGCCGGAGCAAGATCCTTGATCCGGCCGGAAAGCCAGGAGAGGTCCATGCGCAGGCGCAGCAGCTGTTGGCCGAGTTCATCATGCAATTCGCGGGCGATCGAGGTGCGCTCTTCTTCGCGCACCGCCTGTAGCGAGGATGCCAGTTCGCGCAACTGGCGATGGGAGTCCTGCAGTTCGCTCTCGGCGCGGCGCCGGTCGCCGATGTCACGCAGGATGGCGGTGAACATCTCCTTGCCTTCAATGCTGACGCGCGCGATGGTCGATTCAATCGGAAATTCCTTGCCGTCGGAACGCAGTCCGACGATATCGATGCGCGCATCCTTCATGCGGGCATTGACGCCGCTGCGGCGAAATGCGGCGATGTTGCCTTCATGTGCCGGGCGAAAGCGCTCCGGAATCAAGAGATCAATGGGTTTGCCCAGCAGCTCATGTTCCGTGTACCCGAACATGAGCTGCGCGGCGGGGTTGAACACGACGACACGCCGATCGCTGTCAATGGTGACAATGGCGTCCATTGCCGAATTGACCATGGCACGCAACTGATTGGTGCTTTCGCGGGCAACGGTTGCCAGCGCTTCCTCGCGGCTGAGTCGGCGCAGCAGCAGCGCCGTGGCGGCAATCATGAGAAAAATGTTGGCGCCGGCACCGGCGAGGATCAGTCGTGCCGTGCCCTGCCAGCTGCCGAGCGCTTCCCGGTCCGAAATCGCCACGCTGAGGACCATCGGGAAGCCGTTGACCCGCCGATAGGTGCTGATGCCTGGCTCGGCACCGGCTGAACGGATGGTCGTTGTGGTGGCTCCCAATGTGGCCAGTGCGTCCGGCTCCACTGCCAGATTCGCGTCGAAGGGAACACGCACGACGAGGCTGCCCTGGGTTAGATAGAGTGCGATCGGTCCGACGTGATCGAGACGAATTGAGGTGTAGAACGACTCTATGAACTCAAGGTCAAGCGAGGCAACGATGACCCCGACCAAATCCCCGCTGGCACCGCGGATGCGGCGCGAGATGAATACCGTGCGCTTGTTGTCGACACGATTGCTTGCCGGCCTGCTGACATAGCGATCAAGCGCAGGTTGGTCCTTGAGGGCGGTGAAATAATCCCTGTCCGCGACAGAAAATATTGGCGCCGGATGGCTGAGCGCTGAACTGGTGATCTTTCCGTTGGCGTCGGTAATGAAGATCGACCGAAGCTGCGGCATGCCTTCGATGCGCGAGCGCAGCATGGAATGTATCGCAAAATCTCCGATGCCAACCCCCAGCTTTTTGGCCTGCTGCAACCTGTCCAGGGTGATGTCTAGGGCGAGATCCACGCTCTGGAACGAGCGCGTGGTCTGTTCAGCCAGAATTTGGCTCAGGCTTACCGTTTCTGCTTCCGCATGCCGCAATTCCTGCGCCCGCAGTTGCCAGAGCAGCAGGGCGGTCATGGTTGCGATCGCCACCACCGCAATGATTGCCAGAATTATCGTGAAGCGGCCTGAACGCGGAATCCCCAGCATGATTCAGCGCGATAGTTGTTGGCTGCGTTGACCAGTCAGGGGGGACATTCCCTGACTGGCGGTCGTGATGCCATGCGGATTTGCGCGAATGGGTTGCCGCCGCCCCGACTCAATGCCCGCCGCCGAAGAAGCCGATGGCGATCATGACGAGGAGAGCCAGGCCGAAGGCGATCAGCACCAGGCCGAGAATCTTCGAGGCCAGGGTGAAGGGCCGCGACGGTGCATCGACCAGGTACTG
>JACRIX010000006.1 GCA_016215645.1 Rhodocyclales bacterium | reverse complement strand
GCTGTTGGCGCCGATGCATTCCCCCACCGGCACCTGCCAGCGCGCGGCGGCGGCTTCCACCAGCATGATGCGCGCCGCGGCGCCGGCCTTGCGCACGTAGTCCTGCGAACTGCGCACGCCCTGGCTGCCGCCGGTGGACATGGAGCCCCAGATGCGCTTGCGGCGGATATGCTCGTTGGGCGAGGCGAACTCGGAACTGACCTTGCTCCAGTCGGCATCGAGTTCCTCGGCCACCAGTTGCGCCAGCGCGGTATACGTACCCTGGCCCATCTCCGAGCGGGCGATGCGCACCACCACGCGGTCGTCGGGATGGATCACCACCCAGGCATTGACCTCGGTCGGCGCCATTCCTTTGGCGGCCATGGCCGTGAGCGGGAAGGAAAATTCGAGGGCGAGCCCGCCACCGACGGCGGCGGAGGCCTTGAGGAATTCACGACGATTGATTTCCATGGCGTCCTCCTCAGGCTTTCTTCGCCGGCGCTTTCGCCACGGCATGGATCGCCTCGCGCACCCGGGTGTAGGTGCCGCAGCGGCAGAGGTTGGTCATCGCCTGGTCGATGTCGGCATCGCTGGGCTGGGGCTTGGCCGCCAGCAGCGCCGCCGCCGACATCAGCATGCCGGTCTGGCAGTAGCCGCACTGCGGTACTTCATGCTCGATCCAGGCCTTCTGCAACTTGTGCAGAGCCTTCTGCGAAAGGCCCTCGATGGTGACCACCTTCCTGCCCACGGCCTGCGCCACCGGCAGGCTGCAGGAGCGCACCGGCATGCCATCGAGATGCACGGTACAGGCGCCGCAGGCGCCGATGCCGCAGCCGTACTTGGCGCCGAGCAGGCCGAGGTGGTCGCGCAGGACGAACAGGAGGGGCATTTCACCCTCCACATCCACGCTGCGCGTTTTGCCATTGACATTGAGTTTGAACATGGGGCCTCCTGGAATCACACCGAAGGGGAATGCCGGCCGCAGGTCTGCGGCGGCGAGTTGTCAGACAAGTATTTAGGGTTTGAAGTTCCGCGTCAAGCGCAAGCGCGGGATGTCCGCAATCCTGCGGTGCTACACTCGCGCCCCGCAACCCACGGCGTCGCACCATGGCTCTCTGGCTAGGTTTCTCGGCAGCAGGCAGGGAATATTTCGGTACCCTTGAAGGCAGCAGGGTCACCGTCTGGCGCGGCGACATGTTCGTCGATCCGCAGCCGACGACCCTGCGCTTCCCGCTCGCCGAGGTGCGCGTACTCTTGCCCTGCCGGCCGCGCAAGATGATCGGCCTGTGGAACAACTTCCACGAACGCGCGGCAAAGGAAGGCCTGCAACGTCCCGCGCATCCGCTGTACTTCCTCAAGGCATCCACCTGCTTTGCCGCCCATGGCGATGCCATTCGCCGCCCACCGGGCTATGCCGGCGCCCTGGTGTTCGAAGCCGAGTTGGGCATCGTCATCGGCAGGCGGGCTTCGGGCATCGATGTCGCGGCGGCGCCGGCGGCGATCTTCGGCTATACCTGCGTCAATGACATCACCGCGCGCGACCTGCTGCGGCTCGACCCGGCCTTCGTGCATTGGACGCGCGCCAAGAGCTTCGACACGTTTGGACCGTTCGGGCCGGTGATCGCCACCGGCCTCGACCCGGCCGCGCTGCGCGTGCGCGCCATGGTCGCCGGATGCGAGTTGCAGAACTATCCGGTGGCCGACATGTTCTTCTCGCCGGCGGAAATCGTCAGCCACATTTCGCATGACATGACGCTGGAGCCCGGCGACGTGATCGCCTGCGGCACCTCGGTCGGCGCCGGCGCCCTGGCCGATGGCGACAGCGTCGAGGTCGTCATCGAGGGCGTGGGCCGGCTGGTCAATCGCGTCGGCTGAAACCCCGCGCGACGCGCTCAGCGCGCCGGCAGCATGCCCTGTTCGACGATGAAGGCGATGATGGTCTCCAGCCCCTGGCCGGTCTTCATGTTGGAAAACACGAAGGGCCGCCCCTTGTCGCCCCCGCGCATCTTCTTCGCATCGCGCTCCATCACCTCGAGCGAGGCGCCGACCATCGGCGCGAGGTCGATCTTGTTGATCACCAGCAGGTCGGACTTGGTGATGCCCGGCCCGCCCTTGCGCGGGATCTTGTCGCCGGCGGCAACGTCGATCACGTAGAGCGTCAGGTCGGACAACTCCGGGCTGAAGGTGGCGGCGAGGTTGTCGCCGCCGCTTTCGATGAACACGATCTCCAGCCCGGGAAAGCGAGCATTGAGGCGGTCGACGGCTTCGAGGTTGATCGAGGCATCCTCGCGGATGGCCGTGTGCGGGCAGCCGCCGGTCTCGACGCCGATGATGCGCTCGGGCGCCAGCGCCGCGTGCTTTACCAGGAACTGGGCGTCTTCCTCGGTGTAGATGTCGTTGGTCACGGCGGCGATGTTGTATGTGTCGCGCAGCGCCTGGCACAGCGCCAGGGTCAATGCCGTCTTGCCGGAACCGACGGGGCCGCCGATGCCTATTCTGAGTGCCTGTGTCATGAACGGAAGAGTCTCGAATACTGGGTTTCGTGGCGCGCACAGGCAATGGCGAATCCCGGCGCGAAATTGCTGAAGTCATCGTCGGCGGTGTCCAGCGCGCGCGCAACGATGGCGGGAATCCGGCCGCCGAGTTCGAGCAGGATGCGCTGTCCAGCGGCCTGGCCCAGCGGCACGGACTTCAGCGCCGCCATGGTCTGGTTCTCGGCCCAGCTCCAGAGCCAGGCGGTGAGCGCGTCGCGCGGCGCGATCTGCCAGGTCGCCGCCAGCCCGGACCAGACGTACATGAAAGTCGGCGCTGGCGACACGGCGATCCGGGCGACAAATTCGAACGGAAGTTCGCGCAGGTCAGCCAGCAGGCGGCGCAGCGAATGCCCCATCTGCAAAGTCTCGGCGCGCAGCTCGGCGGTCTCGCGGCTGGCAAGGTAGCGCCCATCGAGTTCGCGCGCCGTGTCGTCGGCGCCAACGCTCCAGGCGTCCATCATGCGCAGCAGCAGCGGCGCCTCGTAGCGCCCGATATTCCATTCGAGCTGATCGCCCATCCACTGCAACGCGCTCGCCTCGTCCTTCACCGCGCCGGCCTCGATCGCCCACTCCAGCCCCTGCGAATAGCTGTAGGCGCCCACCGGCAGGGCCGGGCTGGCGAGTTGCAACAGCCTGGTGAGCGCCAGACTCATCGGCCGACGAAATGATCGTGGATGCGGGGGCCGTGGCCTTCGCCATCGCTGCTGTGTCCGTGCGGATGCGGGTGGGCGCCATAGGCGCCGCCCTCCGGCTCGAAGGGGGCTTCGATCTCGGCTACGGGCAGACCGAGCCCGCGCACCATTTCGCCCAGTACGTGGTCGGCGCCAAAGCGTAGCCGCCCCGGCTGGAGCTCGACCGCGACATGCCGGTTGCCCAGATGGTAAGCCACACGGGCAAGCGCCAGAGGATCCTCGCTCACGACTTCCATCAGCGCCTCGGATGCCGCCACCACCTCCACAATGCGACCGTCGCTGGCCAGCAGGCGGTCGCCGCCGCGCAGCACCGTGCCGCGCGGCAGGAACAGGCCGCAGATCTCGCCGCTGGCGAGTTTTGCCCGCAGGCGGCTTTTGCAGCGCGTCTCGAAGCGCAGCACCACGCTATCGCCTGGCTCAGCGGCCCGATCGGCGAAGGTCTCGATCAGCATCATGGCGATGGACTCAACCGAGAATTTCCTCGATGTGCTCGCGCTCCTTCAACTCGGCCTCGAACTGCTCCATCTCCGGCCCCAACGCATCGCGCGCCGAGACCATGCCGATCGGCATGCCGTCATCAACCACAGGCACGTGGCGGAAATTGCGCTCGTACATGATGTGCAGGGCGTGGCCAAAAGGCATGCTGGCCGAAATTGTGGTCGGGTTCCTGGTCATGACCTCGCCCAGTTTCGTCTGCTTCGGGTTCTTGCCGTTGGCGAGCACGCGGTAGAGCGCGTCACGTTCGGTGAAGATGCCGGTCAGGTGCTTGCCCTCGACCACCATGATGGCGCCTACGTGGGCTTCGCGCATGGCGGCGGCGGCTTCGGCCACCGACATGTCGGCGGTCGCGGTGAGGATGGTCTGGTTCTTGACAAGCTGGCTTACGGGTCTGTTGGGCATGATGTTCTCCTTGTGGTGGTGGGGTGAAAATCAGAACGATCAAAACAGGAAATAGCGTTGTGTCATGGGCAGAGAGGCGGCCGGTTCGCAGACCAGCAGCTCGCCGTCGGCGCGCACGGCGTAGGTTTCGGTATCCACCTCGATCACCGGCGTGGCGCTGTTGTGCAGCATGTCGGCCTTGGTGACACGGCGGCAATTCCTTACCGGCTCCAGGCGCTTGGCCAGGCCCAGGGCGTGCACCGCCGGATTGCTCAGCGCGGCCTGCGAGACGAAGGTAAGCGAAGTCTTGAGCCCGCCGGCGAAGCTGCCGAACATCGGCCGGTAATGCACCGGCTGCGGCGTCGGTATCGAGGCGTTGGGATCGCCCATCGCCGCCGCGGCGATCATGCCGCCCTTGAGGATCAGGCTCGGCTTGACGCCGAAGAAGGCCGGCTTCCACAACACCAGGTCGGCCAGCTTGCCCGGCTCGATGGAGCCGACGACATGAGCAATGCCGTGGGTGATCGCGGGGTTGATGGTGTACTTGGCGATATAGCGCCTGACGCGCTGGTTGTCGTTACGCGCCGTATCTTCCTTCAGCGCACCGCGCTGGACTTTCATCTTGTGCGCCGTCTGCCAGGTGCGGATCAGCACTTCGCCGACACGACCCATGGCCTGCGAGTCGGACGACATCATGGAAAAGGCGCCAAGATCGTGCAGGATGTCTTCGGCGGCGATGGTCTCGCGGCGGATGCGCGACTCGGCGAAGGCCACGTCCTCGGCGATCGCCGGGTCGAGGTGGTGGCAGACCATCAGCATGTCGAGGTGCTCGTCGATGGTGTTCACCGTGAACGGCATGGTCGGGTTGGTGGACGAAGGCAGCACGTTGGGCAGGCCGGCCGCCTTGATGATGTCCGGCGCATGGCCGCCGCCCGCGCCTTCGGTGTGGAAGGTGTGGATGGCACGTCCCTTGAAGGCGGCGATGGTGGCTTCGACGAAGCCCGACTCGTTGAGCGTGTCGGTGTGGATCGCGACCTGCACGTCCATCGCCTCGGCCACCGTCAGGCAGTTGTCGATCGCGGCCGGCGTGGTGCCCCAGTCCTCGTGCAGCTTGAGTCCCATGGCGCCGGCAGCGACCTGCTCGGCCAGCGGCCCCGGCAGCGAGGCATTGCCCTTGCCGAGGAAACCGAGGTTCATCGGGAAGGCGTCCGCCGCCGCCAGCATGGAATGGATGGGCCAGGGCCCCGGCGTGCAGGTGGTGGCAAAGGTGCCCGTGGCCGGGCCGGTGCCGCCGCCGATCATGGTGGTAACGCCGGACATCAGCGCCTCGTCGATCTGTTGCGGGCAGATGAAGTGGATGTGCGAATCGATGCCGCCGGCGGTGAGGATCATGCCCTCGCCGGCGATGATCTCGGTGCCGGCGCCGATGGCGATGGTGACGCCCGGCTGCACGTCCGGGTTGCCGGCCTTGCCGATGGCGGCGATCATGCCGCCCTTGAGGCCGACGTCGGCCTTGACGATGCCCTGCACGGCATCGATGATCAGCGCGTTGGTGATCACCGTGTCGGCCACGTCCTTGGCCAGCTTCTGGCCCTGCCCCATGCCGTCGCGAATCACCTTGCCGCCGCCGAACTTCACTTCTTCGCCGTGGATGGTGTAGTCCTTTTCGACTTCAATCCAGAGTTCGGTGTCGGCGAGTCGGACTCTGTCGCCCACTGTCGGGCCGAACATTTCTGCGTAGGCTTGTCTGGTGATTTTCATTTTGTTGGTTCCCATGCACGGTGCGCGCCGAGGACGACGGGTATCCGATTCCGTCCATGTCCCCCGGGCCGAAAAGGCGCCGGCCCTCCTCCTTTACTTCCCGGAATCGGATACCCGCCATCCGTGGCGGGATTCGCTTCTCCCTTGCTACCGAAAACCTGCGACGGCGTCACCCGATCGGAAGGGTGGGGTGTTCTGCGCAGCGAAGTAAAGAAGGAGGAGGAGCCCGAAGGGCGACGACGGGTGACATGAGCAGCGCAGAATGCCCCGCCCTCCCGATCCGGCACCACCCGCAAAACCACGCCGGGTTTCATTTCAACGCCCCCTGCACCCTGCCCTGAAACCCATACACCGTGCGCTCGCCGGCATAGTCGACCAGTTCCACCGTCCGCGTCTGCCCCGGCTCGAAGCGCACCGCCGTACCGGCCGCGATGTTGAGTCGCATGCCGCGCGATGATGCGCGATCAAACGACAGCGCCTCGTTGGTTTCGAAGAAGTGGTAGTGCGAGCCGACCTGGATCGGGCGGTCGCCGGTGTTGGCGACCTCGACGGTCAATGTGCGCCGGCCGACGTTCAGCTCGATTTCACCGGCTTCGATTTTCATTTCGCCTGGAATCATGATCACCTCACACAATCGGGTTGTGTACGGTCACGAGTTTCGTGCCGTCGGGAAACGTCGCCTCGACCTGGATGTCGGGAATCATTTCCGGCACGCCTTCCATGACCTCGTCGCGCTTCAGCAACGTCGTGCCGTAACTCATCAGCTCGGCCACCGATTTTCCGTCGCGCGCGCCTTCGAGGATGCCGGCGGTGATGAAGGCCACCGCCTCCGGATAATTGAGCTTGAGGCCGCGACCCTTGCGGCGTTCCGCGAGCAGGGCCGCGGTGAAGATCAGCAGCTTGTCTTTTTCGCGTGGCGTGAGTTCCATGGAGTCTCCTTCGCTTTCTTATGTGTTCCAGATGCGTGGCACGGCGGCTTCGCGGCCGACCATGATCGGGCGCACGTGTTGCCAGAGCGTGACGAACCAGTCGCGCGCGGCTTCGGCCGAGTGGCCGAGATAGCGCCCGACAAAAAGCTTCGGCATGGCCGATACACCGTATTGCGCGCCGGCCTCCTTCGTCGTCGCGGCACGGCAGGCCGCCAGGGTTTGGGCATTGACGTCGACGCCGGCCGCCAGCACCGTGCTGCACAGGCTGTAACCGGCGAGGCCGATCGGCGAATCCAGCAACGGCGAACCGCCGGCGATGCGGCCGCGTTCCTGCCAGAGCAGTTTGCCGTCGAGCCGGATGTCACTGGCCAGTTGCAGGCTGCCGCGATCGAAACGCTCGCCGCTGGCGCGACGGCCGAAGCACAGGGTTTCGACGCCGATGAAACGGGCGCCTTCGGCAAGCTCGACGCTGGTGCGCATGCGCGCCTCGGCGCCGGCGAAGACGATGCTCTCCTGCGGCAGCCATTCCGCCGTGGCGCCAGCGCCGACTTTCAGGCTCACGCTCTGCTCCGCAAGGGGGCCTGCCGAGCGATACCACTTGCCGGCACCGGGCGTGGTGAGCAGGGCCTGCGAATCGGCGCCAAGGCCGATGTCGATCTGCAGCCGGTCACCTCCGACGATGCCGGCCGGCGGGTGCAGGACGATGGCGTGGCATATTCCGGGGTCTTCCGGATACAGGGCCTTTTGCACGCGCAAGGGGCCACTGTGCTCGCGACGGACCAACAGGGTCGAATCATCACGGCGCTCGAAACCAAGGTCGAGCGCGGCCAGCCAGCAGGGCGTGATGGGGTCAGCGGGATGCATCGGCGCATCATACCGCCAGCAGTTCGCGTACCCCGTCGGCGGCCATGGACTTGCCTTCGCCGCGCTTGATGATTTCGCCGCGCTCCATGACCAGGTACTGGTCGGCGAGGCTCTCGGCGAAATCGTAGTACTGCTCGACCAGCAGGATGGCCATGTTGCCCTCGGCCGCCAGCGTGCGGATGGCGCGCTCGATGTCCTTGATGATCGAGGGCTGGATGCCTTCGGTAGGTTCGTCGAGGATCAGCAGGCGTGGGCCGAAAGCCAGCGCGCGGCCGATGGCGAGTTGCTGCTGCTGTCCGCCGGAAAGGTCGCCGCCGCGGCGCTTGAGCATCTGCTTCAGCACCGGGAACATCTCGAAGATGCGCTCGGGGATGGGCGTGCCGCCGGGTCGCGTGGCGAGGCCCATCTGCAGGTTCTCCAGCACCGTCAGGCGCGGGAAGATCTCTCGCCCCTGCGGCACGTAGCCGATGCCGGCCTTGACCCGCTCGTGCGAGGGCGCGCGTGTCAAATCCTTGCCGTCGAAGGAAATGCTGCCGGTCTTGGCCGGCACCAGCCCGGTCAGGACCTTCAGCAGCGTGGTCTTGCCCACGCCGTTCCTGCCGAGCACGGTAGTCACCTTGCCGACCGGCGCCTCGAAGGAGACATCGCGCAGGATGTGGCTGCCGCTGTAGTACTGGTTGAGGTTCTCGACTTTCAGCATGGTCGTGTCTCCGCCGGGCCGCCCCAAGGAGGCACGCGCCCCCCTTGGGGGGGCAGCGAGCCGGTTTTGCGAGCGTGGGGGGCCATCATCTTCCGAGATAGACCTCGATCACGCGCGGGTCGTTCTGCACCGTGGCGAGGTCACCTTCGGCCAGCACCGAGCCTTCGTGCAGCACCGTCACCTTGCCGCCGAGCTGTTCGATGAAGGCCATATCGTGCTCGACCACGACCAGCGAATGCTTGCCGGCCAGCGACTTGAACAGTTCGCCGGTGCGCGCGGTTTCGTCGTCGGTCATGCCGGCCACGGGCTCGTCGAGCAGCAGAAGTTTGGGGTCCTGCATCAGCAGCATGCCGATTTCCAGCCACTGCTTCTGCCCGTGCGAGAGCAGGCCGGCCTGCCGGTCGGCTTCGGTGTCGAGCCGGATCAGGCGCAGGGTGTCGGAAATCTTGTCCTTGGCCTCGTCATCGAGCCAGGCGAAAAGGCTGACGCGGGCGCGCTTGTCCGTCTTCATCGCCAGTTCGAGGTTCTCGAACACCGTCAGGTTCTCGAAGATGGTCGGCTTCTGGAACTTGCGACCGATGCCGAGGTGCGCGATCTCGGGTTCCGACATGCGGCGCACGTCGATGTTCTGGTCGAACATTACCTTGCCGCGATCGGCCCGCGTCTTGCCGGTGATGACGTCCATCATGGTGGTCTTGCCGGCGCCGTTGGGGCCGATGATGCAGCGCAGCTCGCCTTCCTCGATGTCGAGCGAGAGTTCGTTCAGCGCGCGAAAGCCGTCGAAGCTGACCGTGACTTCATGCAGCAGCAGGATGCTGGGCGCGCTCATTTCACGGCTCCCGCCGCGCGCTTCTCGCGCAGCTTGCGCCACAGGCCGACCACGCCGTCCGGCAGCCACAGCGTGACGCCGACGAAGATGGCACCGAGGAAGAACAGCCAGTACTCGGGAAAGGTCACGGTAAAGAAGCTCTTGGCCAGGTTCACCACGAAGGCGCCGACCACCGGCCCGATCAGCGTGCCGCGGCCGCCGACCGCAACCCAGATCGCCATTTCGATCGAATTCGCCGGCGACATCTCACCCGGGTTGATGATGCCGACCTGCGGCACGTAGAGCGCACCGGCGATGCCGCACAGCAGCGCCGACAGGGTCCAGATGAAGAGTTTGTAATAGAGCGGGTTGTAGCCGATGAACATGACGCGCGATTCGGCATCGCGGATCGCCGCCAGCACGCGGCCGAGCTTGGAGGTGACGAGGTAGCGGCCGAGCACCAGGGTCGCCAGCAGCATGGCGGCGGTGAGCGCGAACAGGCTGACGCGCATTTCCGGCGCGGTGATGCTGTAGCCGAGGATGCGCTTGAAGTCGGTAAAGCCGTTGTT
>JACRIX010000031.1 GCA_016215645.1 Rhodocyclales bacterium | reverse complement strand
GGGCACCATCGATCGCCCCGGCGGCTTTCGCCACAAGGCGCCCTTCCCGCGGCCGATCCCGCCCTGCGCACGCACCCCCAACGACCCGCGCGCGGTGCAGCCCAACCGCCCGCTCGACGGCATGGCGCTGGGCTGGCCGTCGGATCCGGACGACCTGTTCGTCAACGACGACGGCAGCCCGGTGCGCATCGACAAGGCTTTCTCCTGGGAGTATCCGCTGTCGGTGCACGGCCTGATGCACAACGCCATCACCAATGCCTGGCGCGGCGATCCCTACCGCATCGACACGCTGCTGATCTTCATGGCCAACATGGCCTGGAACTCGACCATGAATGCGGTCGAGGTACGCAAGATGCTCAATGACAAGGCCGAGGACGGCGAGTACAAGATCCCCTTCCTGGTCGTCTGCGATGCCTTCCATTCCGAGATGACGGCCTTCGCCGACCTGATCCTGCCGGATACGACCTACCTCGAACGCCACGACGTGATGTCCATGCTCGACCGGCCGATTTCCGAATTCGACGGCCCGGTGGATTCGGTGCGCGTGCCGGTGCTGCCGGTGTCGGGCGACTGCAAGCCTTTCCAGGAAGTGCTGATCGAACTCGGCACGCGGCTCAAGCTGCCCGCCTTCGTCACCAGGGAGGGCGCCCGCAAGTTCCGCGACTATCCGGATTTCGTCGTCAATTGGGAATCCGAACCGGGCTCCGGCATCGGCTTCCTCGCCGGCTGGCGTGGCAAGGGCGGCGAGAAGTCGCTGCGCGGCGAGCCGAATCCGAACCAGTGGGAGATGTACCAGAAGAACAACTGCGTCTTTCACTACGAACTGCCGAAGTCCTACCAGTACATGCGCAACTGGAACAAGGGCTATCTCGAATGGTCGCAGCGCAACCGCATCACGCGCTATGCCGAACCGATACTGATCCATATCTATTCCGAGGTGCTGCAACGCTTTCGCGGCGCCGCGCAAGGCAAGGGCCTGACGCGCAAACCGCCGGAACATCTGCGGAAGCGCGTCGACACGTATTTCGATCCGCTGCCGTTCTTCTATGATCCGCTCGAGGCCCAGGTCACCGACAAGCACAAGTACCCGCTGGCGGCAGTGACGCAGCGGCCGATGGCGATGTATCACTCCTGGGATTCGCAGAACGCCTGGCTGCGCCAGATCCATACCCACAACTACCTGTACGTGAATGCGCTGACGGCGCGCCAGCAGGGGATAGACGACGGCGACTGGATCTGGGTCGAGTCGCAATGGGGCAAGGTCAAGTGCATGGCGCGCCACTCCGAAGCCGTCGAGCCGGGCACGGTGTGGACCTGGAACGCCATCGGCAAGGCCGCCGGGGCGTGGAACCTGACCCCGGATGCCAACGAGTCGCAGAAGGGCTTCCTGCTCAACCACCTGATTTCGGAAGAACTGCCGAACGGCGGCGAGCGCATTTCGAACTCCGACCCGATTACCGGGCAGGCGGCGTGGTACGACGTGCGGGTGCGAATTTCAAGAGTCGGCGCTGGCGAGACGGCGATTTCGGATCCGCAGTTCCCTGCCATGAAGCCCTATCCGGGCATGAAGGAGCGCAGCAGCATCCTGGCCTACCTCGGGATCAAGCAGAAATGACGCAACCCGGCATCCAGGAGTGTTCGCGATGACCCAGCTCGCCTTGGTCATCGACCTCAACGTCTGCGTCGGCTGCCAGGCCTGCGTGACGTCCTGCAAGGAGTGGAACACCTCGGGCAGCGCAGGGCCGATGGGCGACCAGAATCCCTATGGCGCCGATCCGACCGGCACCTTCTTCAATCGCGTGCAGACCTTCGAGGTGGGCGCGTTTCCGAACACCGAGACCGTGCATTTCCCCAAGTCCTGCCTGCACTGCGAGGAGCCACCCTGTGTTCCGGTGTGTCCCACCGGCGCCTCCTACAAGCGCAAGGAAGACGGCATCGTGCTCGTCGACTACGACAAGTGCATTGGTTGCAAGTACTGCTCCTGGGCCTGTCCCTACGGTGCGCGCGAACTCGATGAGCAACAGCGGGTAATGAAGAAGTGCACGCTGTGCGTCGACCGCATCTACGACATGACGATGGCTGAATCCGACCGCAAGCCGTCCTGCGTCAAGGCCTGCCCGACCTCGGCAAGACTCTTCGGCGATATTCACGACCCTGAGTCGACGGTATCGGTGGCGATTCGCGAAAGCGGCGGCTATGCGCTGATGCCCGAGTGGGGCACGCATCCGGCCAACCACTACCTGCCGCGGCGCAAGATGCGGATCAAGATCCACGAGGACGAACTCGAGCGCGCCGACAATCCGCTCAAGGTCGATCGCCAGTTGCCGCGGCCGGCCATGGACGAGCCGACGCTCGACGACGTCACCACATGGTAGCGCTGCGCCGCCGGGCCGCCCCAAGGCGCGGCCAACCATCAACCGGAGGTCGCGCGAAGCGCGACCGAACCACAGTCACCCCCTTTCAAGGAAAGGGGGCCGGGGGGTAAGCCCAAGTATGCATCCGGCCTTTTCCGTGATTTTCCTGACCACCCTGATAGGCGCCGCGCAGGGCTTGTTCCTGGCCTTGTTCACCGCACAGTCCTACGCGGCGTTCAAACTGTTGCCGCAACCGGACGCCCACGCCTTTTATGGTCAGGGCAGCCTGCTGGCGCTGGTCTTGCTGGTTGCCGGTCTGGGTGCGTCGTTCTTCCATCTCGGGCATCCGGAACGCGCCTGGCGCTCCGCTGCCAAATGGCGTACCTCGTGGTTGTCGCGCGAAGTGATCGTACTGCCGGCCTTCATGGGCGTGGTCTTTCTCTATGGCCTGGCCCACTGGCTGGACTGGCATCCGGTTCTGCTGACGCTGCCGGGTGGGCTGCCCGTCGATCCGACGGTTATCCTTGGCGTTGCCGGAACGGTACTGGCGTTTGCGCTTTTCCTATGCACGGCGATGATCTATGCCTGCCTGAAGTTTCTTGCCGAATGGCATTCCCCGCTGACGGTGGCGAATTACATCCTGCTCGGTGGTGCGTCCGGTTTCACGCTGGCGGCGGCCTTCGCTGCCCACACGGCGCCGGAGCTTGTCGGGTTTCTGGCGGGCTGGGCGGCGATCATCACCGTGCTGGCGTTGATTTCCCGGGGAGCCTCGCTGTTCCGCAATGCCCGGCTCAAGCCGAAATCGACCTTGCGCACGGCAATCGGTGTCAATCATCCCAAGATCGTGCAAAAGACCCAGGGGTTCATGGGTGGCAGCTTCAATACCCGCGAGTTCTTCCATGGCAAATCCGTCACGGTGTTGCGCGGAGTAAGGTGGTTTTTCCTGCTTGGTGTTTTCCCGATTCCGCTGCTCCTGCTCAGTGCCGGTATGCACGGCAGCGCCGTGTTTCTTGGCGCGGCTTTCCTGGTGCAATACCTCGGCTTGCTGGCTGAGCGCTGGTTTTTCTTCGCCCAGGCCAATCATCCGCAGAATTTATATTATCAATCGATCGCCTGATTGCCCGTTGTGGGGGCAGGCCATTGGATATATCATCAAACTCTAAACTACAAGATCGGTCACACTGGACCATTTACGAGAGAGGAAATCAGCATGAACTTCGACAAGGAACTCGACGCTCGCGGACTCAATTGCCCGCTTCCCATCCTGCGCGCAAAAAAGACCCTGGCGGAACTCCAACCGGGTCAGGTCCTGCGCATTATCGCCACCGATCCCGGTTCGATTAAGGACTTTGCCGCCTTCGCCAAGCAGACTGGCAACGAACTGCTCGGCAGCGGTGAAAAGGACAAGGAATTCGAGTTTTTCCTGAAGCGCAAATAGTCTGCTTCTGTCTGGTGTCGTGGCGTGCTCCAACGCAGGTCACGGCAGCTAAAAAAGCCGAAGCCTTGATTGAGTCCAGGCTTCGGCTTTTTGCCGCCAATCCCAAGCGTGTGGGACTGTCGCTTTATTGCCACTTCGAATCCCGGCATAAGAAAATTTTTCTGGATGCTGCACTGCGATTTATAAGACTATTCGAACGTAGCCATATATGACTGGAGATCGAATCATGGGCGCCACTCCTGAAATCGCCAACCTTGACGAGCTGGTGAATCGTCGCCTCGAAGAGCTGCTGCCGCAAAAGATTGAAGAAGCCCTGCGCCAGCGCCAGGAATCGCGCACACCGTCCATGGCAATCATTGCCACCAAGGGTACCCTCGACTGGGCGTATCCGCCCTTCATTCTGGGTTCGACCGCTGCCGCGCTGGGCTGGGACGTGTCGATCTTCTTCACCTTTTATGGTCTCAATCTGCTGAAGAAGGACGTGTCCGATCTGAAGGTCAGCCCGCTCGGCAATCCCGGCATGCCCATGAAAATGCCCTTCGGCCCCGAGTGGTTCAAGGGCATCAACTGGAATATTCCGAATATCGTTCAGGCCGGCGTGCCGGGCTTCGAAAATCTGGCGACCGTGCTGATGCAGCAGACCATCAAGAACAACGGGGTGGCCACGATCGAGGAACTCCGCGGCTTGTCGCAGGAGGCCGACGTCAAGTTCATTGCCTGCCAGATGACCGTGGAACTCTTCGGCTTCAGCCACGACGATTTCATTTCTGGCATCGATTACGCCGGAGCAGCCACGTTTTTGCCGGTCGCGCAGCAGGCCGATGTCAGTTTGTTCATGTAATACGCAGCACCCGGTTCGGCGTAGAACCACTTTTGGCTCGTTAGAAAAAACCATCTCAAGCAACATACCTCGGGGAGATCCAATGAAACTCAAGAAACTTGCTGTATCCGCTGCCTTGGCCACCGCATCGACGATGGCGTTTGCCACCGATGGCTATTTCGCTCACGGCTATGGCATGAAAGCCAAGGGTATGGGCGGCGCGGCCACCGCCATGGCCTCCGATTCGATGGGCGGCGCGAACAATCCGGCCAGCATGGTCTGGGCGGGGGATCGCTTCGACATCGGTGTTGATTTCTTTTCCCCCAAGCGGAAGATTTCCCGTTCCGGCGCTACCGCGGCCGGCATGAATGGTGAAGCGACCAGCGACAGCAACCTGCACTATGTTCCCGAACTCGGCTTCAACAAGATGCTGGGCTGGGACATGTCCTTTGGCGTCACGGTGTACGGCAACGGTGGCATGAATACCGACTATCCCGGCGATCAGAACGCCGGTGCCGGCAGCACCTGTGCCGGCTTCGGCGCAACCTGGGCGCGGGCCAACCTGCTTTGCGGCAACGGTCGCCTCGGGGTAGACCTCATGCAGGTGGTGGTGGCTCCGACCTTCGCCATGAAAATCAACAAGCAGCATTCCCTTGGTGTTTCACTGCTGCTGGCGCATCAGCAGTTCAAGGCCAGTGGTATCCAGTCCTTTGCCGGCTTCTCGGAGACGGCTACCAACCTGAGCAACCTCGGTCGCGACAAGTCGAACGGCGTCGGACTGCGCCTGGGCTGGATGGGGCAGCTGAACGACAGGGTCACCATGGGCGCCGCGTACTCGCCAAAGACCAAGATGAGCAAGTTCGACCTTTACAAGGGCTTGTTCGCGGACGGCGGCGTATTCGATCTGCCGGAGAACTGGAACGTCGGCGTCGCCTTCAAGCCGAACGACACATGGACCGTGGCGGCCGACTACCAGGTCATCAACTACGGCGGCGTGACCTCGATCTCCAACCCCAGCAACAACGGTGGCGGGACGGTGGCGAACACCCTGGGCGGCGCGGGTGACCGTGGCTTCGGCTGGTCCAACGTCGATGTCATCAAGCTCGGGGTCGAGTACAAGTACAACAATGCCGTTACGGTGCGGGCTGGCTACAACCATTCCAAGAATCCGATCCAGGCGCGCGACGTAACGTTCAACTTCCTCGCCCCCGGTGTGATCAAGGACCACCTGACACTCGGCGTTACCTACAACGTGAGCAAGGATTCGGAACTGACGCTGGCCTATATGCATGCCTTCAAGAATTCCGTGGAAGGCCGCAGCCTGTTCAACGACTTCGGCGTTGCGGCCGGGAACGACAAGATCGAGATGTCCCAGGATTCGCTCGGCATCGCCTTCGGCATGAAGTTCTGATCGGCTGATTCTCGGCCTATCCACCCAAAGGGCTGAAAGCACCAAGCTTTCAGCCCTTTTTTTCAGCTGATTTCGGCACCTGGATTTTCCGTCCGGGCGGGCAGCTTTTTGCCAAATTCAAATAAGGAGGAGACAGTCATGCAATCGTTTCGGAGATGGATCGGATTCGTCCTGCTTGCGCTCTGCGCAGCCTCGGCTACCGCCCAGGACGTCCTGCTCAAGCCCTTTGTGCTGGGTTCGCGGACATCGGGAGATGTGACGCAGAAGATCGAGGCCACCAAAGCCGCCCTGGCCAAGGCCGGCTTTACGCTCGCGGGACACTATTCGCCGTATGCGAACACGACCATCATCGGTGTCACCAACGACGAATTGCGCAGCACCGCTGCCAAATCGGAGCACGGCGGCTACGGTGCGGTGATGCGTGTGGCGGTGGTCAAGGCCAAAGACGAGATTCAGGTCTCCTACACCAATCCGACCTACTGGGCCAACGTCTATCGCATGGGCGGCGACCTGAAAGATACGGCGGCGAAGCTGCAGGCGGCGCTGGGCAAGGTCGAGGAATTTGGCGCCAAGGGACTCACCGCCGAGCAACTGCGCAAGTATCACTACGCCTTTGGCATGGAGTACTTCCACGAGGACAATGAGTTCGTCAAGTACGGGAGTCACGAAGAGGCGGTCAAGGCGGTCGAAGCCGGTCTCGCCGCGGGCAAGCAGGGCGTCACCAAGGTCTACCGGGTGGACGTGGCCGGCAAGAAGGAAGTCCTGTTCGGCGTGGCGATGAAGGGTGGCGGCGACAGCAAGATGATGGACGATGCCTACCTGATGAGCGAGATCGATTTCAAGGACGTCAAATCGGCGGCGCACCTGCCGTACGACATCCTCGTTTCCGACAACAAGGTGTTTGCCCAATACGCGCGCTTCCGCATTGCGGTCAGCTTCCCTGACCTGTCGATGATGGGCGCCAACAGCTTCATGAACATCATGAAATCCCCCGAGGCGATTCGCGAGGCATTGGCATTGACGGTGGGCGGCAAAAAGGACGCCCGCTAAGCGGAGCAGCTCGAAGCATTCCCGGCATGTCGCCGGGTGCTTCAACCCAGTCTTGCGATCTGCGCCTTGAGCTTTTCGCGCAGCGCGACAAACCCTTCGAGTCGCTCGCGCTCCTGTGCCACCACGGCAGCGGGTGCGCGCGACACGAAGCTCTCGGTCGCCAACTTCTTCTCGGCTTTGGCGATCTCGCCTTCGACGCGGACCAGTTCCTTGCCCAGGCGTTCCTTCTCGGCGGCGACATCGATCTCGATCTTCAGCATCAGGCGGAATTCGCCAACGATCTGCACCGGCGCATCCGAGTCGGGCAGGGTCTCCGCCGCCGTGACGTCGGACAGTTTGGCCAGCGCGGCAAGGTAGGGGCCGTAGGCATTCAGTATCGCCGTGTTGCCAGCGCCGACTAATGGCACGCGCTGCGCCGGCGAGATGTTCATTTCGCCACGCAGGCGGCGACAGGCGTTGATCATTTCCTTCAGCTTTGCCACCCAGGCCTCGGCACTGGCATCGCAGCGCGACAGGTCGGCCTTCGGGTAGGCCTGCAGCATCAGCGAGCGCGCATCGTCGGCGGCATCGGCGCGACCGGCCAACGGGCCCACCGTCTGCCAGAGTTCTTCCGTGATGAAGGGGATCAGCGGATGCGCCAGGCGCAGCACGGTCTCCAGTACGCGCACCAGGGTTCGGCGTGTCGCGCGTTGCTGTGCTTCATTGCCATTCTGGACTTGCACCTTCGCCAGTTCCAGGTACCAGTCACAGTATTCGTCCCAGACGAATTCGTAGATGGCACGCGCCAGCAGGTCGAAGCGGTAGTCGGCAAAGTGCTGCTCCACTTCCTTTTCCACGTGTTGCAGGCGGCTGACGATCCAGCGGTCGGCCGGCGAGAAGTCGAGGTAGGCGTCGTTGCAGGCATCGGCGCCGTGTTCGGCCAGGCCGCAATCCTTTCCCTGGCAATTCATCAACACGAAACGCGTGGCGTTCCACAGCTTGTTGCAGAAATTGCGGTAGCCCTCGCAGCGCTGCATGTCGAACGTGATGTCGCGTCCGGGCGACGCCAGCGAAAGGAAGGTAAAGCGCAGCGCGTCGGTGCCGAAGCCAGGAATGCCATCCGGATACTCCTTGCGCGTGCGCTTCTCGATCTTGGCCGCGTCCTTCGGATTCATCAGGCCCGTGGTGCGCTTCTTCACCAGCTCGTCCAGCGTGATGCCGTCGATCAGGTCGATCGGATCGAGCACGTTACCCTTGGACTTGCTCATTTTCTGGCCTTCCGCATCGCGAATCAGGCCATGGACGTAGACGTCCTTGAACGGGATCCTGCCGGTGATGTGCTTGGTCATCATGACCATGCGCGCCACCCAGAAGAAGATGATGTCGAAGCCGGTGACCAGCACGGACGAGGGCAGGTAGAGGTCGAGCGCGGTGTTCGGGTTGCCGGCCGGGTCTTCCTGCCATTGCGGTGTCCAGTCCAGGGTCGAAAATGGCCACAGTGCCGAGGAATACCAGGTATCGAGCACGTCGGAATCGCGCTCCAGGCCGCCCGTGTAGCCGTCGGCACGGGCCAACGCCAGGGCCTCGGCTTCATCGTGCGCCACCCAGCAGCGGCCGTCGTCGCTGTACCAGGCCGGAATCTGGTGGCCCCACCACAGTTGGCGCGAGATGCACCAGTCCTGGATGTTGTTGAGCCACTGGTTATAGGTGTTGACCCAGTTCTCGGGCACGAAGCGAATCTCGCCCGAGGCCACGCATTCCAGCGCCTTGCCGGCGATGCTGGTGCCGTCATGCCCCGGCTTGCTCATGGCGACGAACCACTGGTCGGTGAGCATGGGCTCGATGACCACGCCGGTACGGTCGCCGCGCGGCACCATCAGCTTGTGCGGCTTGGTCGATACCAGCAGGCCCTGCGCGTCGAGGTCGGCGACGATGGCCTTGCGGGCGTCATAACGATCCATGCCGCGATATTTTTCGGGGCCGTGTTCATTGATGCGGGCGTCCAGCGTCAGGATGGAGATCGGTGCCAGGCCGTGGCGATGGCCGACCTGCCAGTCGTTGAAGTCGTGGGCCGGCGTGATCTTGACGCAGCCGGTGCCGAATTCCTTGTCGACATAGCTGTCGGCGATGACCGGGATGGTCTTGCCGGTGAGTGGCAGATGCACCTGCTTGCCGATCAGCTGGGTATAGCGTTCGTCCTCCGGATTCACCGCCACGGCGACGTCGCCGAGCAGGGTTTCCGGTCGCGTGGTCGCGACCACCAGGGCGCCGTCGCCGTCGACCAAGGGATAGCGGATCTCCCACATCGAGCCGTCTTCCTCCTCGCTCACGACTTCGAGGTCGGATACCGCGGTGAGCAGCTTCGGGTCCCAGTTCACCAGGCGCTTGCCGCGGTAGATCAGGCCTTCGTTGTAGAGGCGGACGAAGGTCTCGGTGACGATCGTCGACAGCCCGGCATCCATGGTGAAGCGCTCGCGGTTCCAGTCCGGGCTGGTGCCCAGGCGGCGCATCTGGCGGGTGATGGTGTTGCCGGAATACTCCTTCCACTCCCAGACCTTTTCGAGGAACGTCTCGCGGCCGAGCTCGTGGCGCGAAATGCCCTGGGCGTCCAGTTGTCGTTCGACGACGATTTGCGTCGCGATACCGGCATGATCGGTGCCCGGCTGCCACAAGGTATTGTCGCCGCGCATGCGGTGGTAGCGCGTCAGCGAATCCATGATGGCCTGGTTGAAGCCGTGGCCCATGTGCAAGGTGCCGGTGACATTGGGCGGCGGCAGCAGGATGCAAAAATTATCGGTCTTGGCCGTATCCAGCCCGGCGGCGAAATGGCCGCGCGATTCCCAGACCGGGTACCAGCGCCGCTCGATTTCGGCGGGTTCGAAGCTCTTTGCAAGTTCCATGGCGAATGTGGTGATCCAGTCGAAAATTCGGGGCACGACAAGCCGGCAGGGCTCGATTTGGGCCAAACCGCAATTTTAGCGGAAGCCGTCGGCCCGCTTCGCGCCAATCTGCGCTGGGCCTGCCTTTGGGCTATCATTGCCGCCTCTCAAAGCCAGGCCCCGATGGGCCTTGAGCCCGATCCATGATCCGCAAGCTTCTGCGCCGCGTGTTCCGCCGCGGTGACTCCCCGACATCTTCCGCGCCCGCCGTCATTCCGGTGGCGCGCCATGGCGTTCGCCACCAGCAGGTTTCGATCGGTGCCCGGCGCACCTGCGAAACCCTGCAACAGGCCGGCTACAAGGCTTACGTGGTGGGCGGCGCGGTGCGCGATTTGATCGCCGGCATCGAACCCAAGGATTACGACATCGCCACGAATGCAACGCCGGATCAGGTGCGCGGCCTGTTTCGCCGCGCCCGCATCATCGGTCGCCGCTTCCAGATCGTGCATGTGATGCAGGGCGGCGAGACGCTGGAGGTGTCGACCTTCCGCGCCGCCCACGATGCCGATACAGTGAAGGATGCCCACGGTCGCGTGCTGCGCGACAATGTCTTCGGCAGCATCGCCGAGGATGCGGCGCGCCGCGATTTCACGGTGAATGCGCTGTACTACGATCCGGCCACCGAAACGGTGATCGACTACCACCACGGTGTCGCCGACCTCCAACAGAAGACGCTGCGCATGATCGGCGAGCCGCGCCTGCGTTATCGCGAGGACCCGGTGCGCATGCTGCGCGCCGTGCGTCTCTCGGCCAAGCTGCGACTGACGCTCGACCCCGCGGTGCGGGCGCCGATCCGCGAGATGGCCGATCTGATGGAGAACGTCCCGGCCGCGCGATTGTTCGACGAGATGCTGAAGCTGTTGTTCTCCGGGCATGCCGTGGAATGCGTCAAGCGCCTGCGCGACGACGGACTGCACCACGGCCTGTTGCCCCTGCTGGATGTGATCCTCGAACAACCGCTGGGCGAAAAATTCGTCATGCTGGCGCTGACCCATACCGATGCCCGGGTCAATGCCGGAAAGTCGCTGTCGCCGGGCTATCTCTTCGCCACCCTGCTCTGGCACGAAGTGCTGGCCGCCTGGGAGTCGCGCAAGGCACAAGGCGCGGTGTCGATTCCTGCGCTGTATGACGCGATGGATGAAGTTCTCGCCGTGCAAGGCGAAAAGCTGGCCATCACGCGTCGCATCGTCGGCGACATCAAGGACATCTGGGCACTGCAGCCGCGCTTCGACAAGCGTGCCGGCAAGTCGCCCTATCGGCTGATCGAACTGCCGCGCTTCCGCGCCGGCTATGACTTCCTTGCGCTGCGCGCCGAGAGCGGCGAGATTCCGATGGAAATCGCCGACTGGTGGCATGAGTTCCAGAATGCCGACCCTGCCGAGCGCGACGCCATGCTGATAGCGGACGCGGGACCGAAGAAGAAGCGCCGCCGCAGCAAGAGCCGCATGCCCAACGGCGAGCCGGCCGCCGCCGATCCGGAGGAGAACGCGACAGCCGGGGGCGGCGAGTGAGCTCGCGCTGCTTCGTGGCACTTGGCGCCAACCTTGGCGATCCGGTCACGACGGTAAGCAAGGCGGTCGAGGCGCTGCGCGAATTGCCCGACACGCGATTCGTGGCGGCCTCGTCGCTGTATCGCACGGCACCCGTCGGGCTCAAGCACCAACCGGATTTCATCAACGCCGTGGTCGAACTGATCGCCGTACCCCCAGCGCCGACTCTTCTCGAAATGCTGTTCGCCATCGAGGCCCGTTTCGGCCGCCGGCGCAGCATCCGCAATGCGCCGCGCACGCTGGATCTCGATTTGCTGTTGTATGGAGACGAGATCAGCGATGACCCGCATCTGAGCCTGCCGCATCCGCGCCTGCACCAGCGGGCCTTCGTACTGGTGCCGCTGGCGGAGATTGCGCCACGCCTGGTGATTCCGGGCCGCGGTCCGCTGGCCGGATTGCTCGACGCGTGCTCCGACCAGCCAATCGAGAAGCTGGTGGCCCACCCCGTAGGCTGAAGGCGATGACACCGGCCGTGCTCGAAGCACCGGTAGTTCTGAAGACCGCATTGCTGCTCACGGCCTCGAACGTCTTCATGACATTCGCCTGGTATGCCCATCTCAAGAACCTCAATGACCGGCCCTGGTGGGTGGCGGCGCTGGCTTCCTGGGGCATTGCCCTGTTCGAATACCTGTTGCAGGTGCCGGCCAACCGCATCGGCCATCAGGAGTTGTCACTGGCACAGCTGAAGATCATGCAGGAGGCAATCACCCTGACCGTCTTCGTGCCCTTCGTGGTGTTCTACATGCACCAGCCGCTCAAGCTGGATTATCTTTGGGCCGGTTTGTGTATCCTTGGCGCCGTTTATTTCATATTCCGAAGCCCATGACCTACCTAGCCAGCAACAAGCCGATCACGCTGCCGGAACTGGCGCGCATGAAGCGCGAGGGCGAGAAGATCGCCATGCTCACCTGCTACGACGCCAGTTTTGCCGCGCTGGAGGACCGCTGTGGGGTCGACGTCATGCTGGTCGGCGATTCCCTGGGCAACGTGATCCAGGGCAAGACGTCTACCCTGCCGGTGACCATGGAGCACATGGTCTATCACACTGCTTGCGTCGCTGCGTTGCCGAGCCGGCCGATGCTGGTGGCGGACTTGCCTTTCGGCGCCTACCACGAGTCGAGGGAGCAGGCGATCCGCAATGCCGGCAAGCTGCTGGCCGTGGGCGCCGAAATGGTCAAGCTCGAAGGCGGCGAAGTCATGGCCGAGACCGTGCATTTCATGGTCGAGCGCGGTGTGCCGGTCTGCGCCCACATTGGCCTCACGCCGCAATCGGTGCATGCCCTGGGGGGCTACCGGGTCCAGGGCCGCGACGAGGAGGGCGCCCGGCGCATGATGCGCGATGCCGTGGCGCTGGAGCAGGCCGGCGCCGCGATGATGGTGCTGGAAATGGTCCCTGCCGGTCTGGCCGGCGAGATCACCCGGGCGCTCAAGGTCTGCGCCACCATCGGCATCGGCGCGGGATTGGCCTGCGACGGCCAGGTGCTGGTACTGCACGACATGCTGGGCGTGTATCCCGGCAAAAAAGGGCGCTTCGTCAAGGATTTCATGGCCGAGGCCGCCAGCATCGACGGCGCCGTCACGGCCTACGTCAAGGCCGTCAAGGATGGCTCCTTCCCCGGTCCGGAGCACTGCTACTGACCATGGTGGCTCCCTTTCCCCCATCCCCCTTCCCCGGGAAGGGGGTGACGTCGGTTCAGCCGCTTTGCGGCTTCCGGTCTGTTGACTTGTCGCCTCCTTGGGGCGGCCCTGCGGAGGCGACGTGCTGATCCATGAAACGATTTCCGGCTTGCGCGCGGCGCGCGCCACGGCCGGGCGGGTGGCACTGGTGCCGACCATGGGCAACCTCCATGACGGCCACATTGCGCTGATGACCCAGGCGCGGGCGCACGCCGACCAGGTGATCGCCACCATCTTCGTCAATCGCCTGCAATTCAGGCCCGGCGAGGATTTCGAGAAATACCCGCGCACCTTCGCGGCCGATTGCGCCAGGATGGAGGCTGCCGGCGTCGAACACCTGTTCGCGCCGGGCGAGGCCGAAATGTATCCGCAGCCGCAGAGCTACCACGTCGAACCGCCACCCGAGCAGGCCGGCGTACTCGACGGCGAGTTCCGCCCCGGGCACTTTCGCGGCGTCGCCACCGTGGTGATGAAGCTGTTCCAGATTGCCCAGGCCGACGTTGCGCTGTTCGGCAAGAAGGATTACCAGCAACTGATGGTCATCCGCAACATGGTGCGCGAGTTCGCCGTGCCGGTCGAGATCATTCCCGGCGAGACGGTGCGAGCGGCCGATGGCTTGGCGCTGTCTTCGCGGAACGGGTATCTCTCGGCCAGCGAAAGGGCAGAAGCGCCGCGCCTCTATCGGGAGCTCACCGGGATTGCCGCCGCGATACGGGATGGTGCGAGAAACTACCCGGACCTGGAGGCCAGGGCCATGAATGTGTTGAGCATGAATGCGTGGGCACCTGATTATGTTGCCGTGCGCAAAAAACATGATCTACAATCGCCGTCCGCTGCGGATTCCGGGTTGGTGGTGTTGGCGGCGGCGCGTTTGGGCAGTACCCGCCTCATCGACAATCTCGAAGTGTAGGATCCCGCGATGAACCTATTCCGGTGGTGCGCCCGTAGTGGAAGTGACGGGAACCTTGCTCCACCGAAGCAGTTCTTCTTCAATTGCCGCCTTTGCATGAGACAGGTCTGACAATGCAACGCACCATGCTGAAATCGAAGCTGCACCGGGTCACCGTCACCCACGCCGAACTGCATTACGAAGGTTCCTGTGCGATTGACGAGGCCCTGCTCGACGCCGCCGACATCAGGGAATACCAGCAGATCGACATCTACAACGTCAATAACGGCGAGCGCTTTACCACCTACGCGATTCGTGCCGAGCGCGGATCGGGAACGATTTCGGTGAACGGTGCCGCCGCCCGCAAGGCGGCCACGGGCGACCTGCTGATCATCGCCACCTATGCCGTGATGAACGAAATCGAATTGCAGAACTTCGAGCCCGACCTGGTGTATGTCGATGCGCGCAATCGAATTTCCCACCACAGCAAGGCGATCCCCGCCCAGGCCGCCGCCTGACCGAGCTGTAGTCGGACCGGAAGCTCGCCCTCCCCGGCGGGCTTTATTTTCGTCTCGACCTTGCCGCCGCGGTGTATTCTTGCAGCACAAAAAGTACAACGATGCGTGCATGGAGGGGAAGCAATGGCCACCAGGATTCTGATCGCGGACGATGAGCCGAACATCGTCATCTCGCTTGAGTTCCTGCTCAAGCGAGAGGGTTACGAAGTCGTCGTTGCCTACGACGGCTTGCAGGCTCTCGAACGGGTGCGGGCGGAACGTCCCGACCTGGCGATCCTCGATGTCATGATGCCCAACCGGAACGGATTCGAGGTCTGCCAGGATCTGCGCCAGGACCCCGAGTTCAAGTCCATGCGCATCATGATGCTGACGGCCAAGGGGCGGGATACCGAGGTGTCGAAGGGGCTCGCGCTCGGGGCGGATGTTTACATGACCAAGCCCTTCGCCACGCGTGACCTGCTGGCCAAGGTCAAGGCGCTGCTGGAACGGGCCTGAGTCCGGCGAATCCGTCCGAGATCCTGTCGTGAGCACCCTGGGCAAACTGGTCGTCGCCGTCCTGGTTGCCTGCGCCTATCTGCTGGCGGTGGTTGCGGCCGTGTTCTGGATCGCTGTCTCGGGCCTGGAAGGGCCGGAACAGGCGCTGCTGGACGCGCTGATCGAACGTCGCCTCGGCGCCGTGGGGATGGTCCTGTTGTTCGCCTGCGTGTTTTTCTTCCTGATCCTGCGCGCCGCCCACGGCTTCCTGGTCCAGCCGGTGGCACGCGCCGCCGAAGAAGCCCTGGCGCTGATCGAGGACCCGGCCACGCGGCTCACGGCCCAGGGCAGCCGCGAACTGCAGGCACTGACTGCCGCCGTCAACCGGCTTGCCGAGCAGCGGCAGACCCACGATGCCGAAATCGAGGCGCGGGTGCGCGCCGCCAACGCGGCGGCGGATGCCGATCGCAATCGCTTCGCCGTGCTGATGTCGGAACTGGCGCAGGGGGTCATCGTCTGCAACATGGAAGGCCGCGTGCTGCTGTACAACCGGCGCGCGCGCGCCTTGTTTTCCGCGGCGTCCGGCCACGGCGTGGCGGCCCTGGGACTGGGACGTTCGATCTACGGCCTGTTCGACCGGCACCTGATCGCCTACGCGCTGGAACACATCGAGGCGCGGCGCGGGGCGCATCGGCACTTTGTTTCGGTCACCGAGTCGGGGCGCCTGCTGCGGGTCCTGGTGGCGCCGATTCCCGAGGCGGCCGGGATGGATGCCATGGCCGTCAGTGCTTCCGGCGGCAGCGGATTTTCCGGCTACATGACCATGATCGACGACATGACCGAGGCATTCGACAGCGAGTCGCAGCGCGACCAGTTGTTGCAGGACCTGACCGAAAGCAGCCGCGGTCCGGTGGGCAGCCTGCGCGCGGCGGCGGAAACACTGTACGACTACGGTGACATGAGTACCGAGGAGCGGCAGCGATTCCTGGCCGTGGTGCGCGACGAGGCCGAGGGCATCGCGATGCGCGTGGAAGCGGCCGCGCGCAGCTATGCCGCCGTGCTCAAGGCGCGCTGGCCCCTGGAGGAAATGCTCGGCGCCGACCTGCTTACCGCGGCGCGGCGGCGCATCGGCGAACGCTGCGGCATCCCGGTGAGCCTGGAGGACGTTGACGCCGAACTCTGGATCAAGGTCGACGGTTTTTCACTGCTCCAGGCGATGAGTTATTTCGCCGCCCGATTGCATGACGAATACCAGATCCGCGACCTGCGCCTGCGCCTGACGCGCGACGGCGCCATGGCGCATATCGACCTGATCTGGACCGGCGTATTCATGAGCACCGAGACGGTGATGACCTGGGAACTCGACCCGATGACGCTGGCCGGCGAATCCTCGCCGCTCACGGTGCGCGATATCGTCGAGCGCAATGGTGGCGAAGTATGGTTTCAGCGTGACCACGCGGCGTATCGCGCCTACTTCCGCTTCCTGCTGCCGGCGGTGAGCGGCCAGGGGCCGCTCACCCCGATCGTCTCGCCGCTCGACAGCCGGCCCGAGTTCTACGATTTCGACCTGTTTCGCAACGAGGACAGCGACCTCGCCCTGGATGATCGCCTGCTGGCGCAGCTTTCCTACACGGTGTTCGACACCGAAACCACCGGCCTCGATCCCTCCCAGGGTGACGAAATCATCCAGATCGGCGCCGTGCGCATCGTCAATCGGCGCCTGCTGCGCCACGAAGCCTATGAGCAGTTGATCGATCCGCAGCGCAGCCTGCCGGCGCGGTCGGTGAAGATCCACGGCATCACCGCCGACATGCTGGCCGGCCAGCCGCCGATCGCGCGGGTGCTGCCGATATTCCGCAGCTTCGTCGCCGACACCGTGCTGGTGGCCCACAACGCCGCCTTCGACATGCGCTTCCTCGAACTCAAGGAGGCTGGCACGGGGGTACGCTTCGATCGCCCGGTGCTGGATACCTTCCTGCTCTCGGCGGCCCTGTTTCCCCACCAGGAAACGCATCGCCTGGAAGCCATTGCCGAGCGTCTCGGGGTCTCGGTGATGGGACGCCACACTGCCGTGGGCGATGCCATCGTCACCGCCGAAGTGTTCCTCAAGATGCTGCCGCTGCTGGCCGAAAAGGGCATCCGTACCCTGGGCGAGGCCCGTGCCGCCAGCGAGAAGACCTTCCATGCCCGCATCAAATACTGAATTGCCGGAACTTGACGCCGCGCCGGTGAACCTCAAGACCACGCTGCGGCACCTGCCCCTGGCGCCGCCGGTAGTGGTCGATCCGGCCACCACGCTGCGCGACACGCTGCGCGCGATCGATGCCCATGCTTCGGAGGCGGCGGTGGTGGTCGATCCCGCCAGCGCAGTGCCGCTGGGCATCGTGACCTTGCGCGATGCGGTGCGCGCCATCGCCGACGAGGACTGCGGCCTGGAGGTGCCGGCGGCGGTGGTCATGACCGGCGGGCTGGCGAGCCTCTCGGCGGACGCCACGGTACACCAGGCCACGGTGCTGATGTTCCGCCGCGGCATGCGCCACCTGATCCTCACCGGGGCCGACGGGCGACTGTTCAACATCGTGTCGCAGGGCGACCTGTATGGCATGCAGGCGGCGGATTCGGCCAGCCTCGCCGATTCCATATTGGCCGCACGCAGCATCGCCGAACTTGCCACGCAAACCGCTGCCGTGCGCCGCTTTTCGGCGCGACGCCTGGCGGAGGGGAGCGGGCCGGAAGCCCTTTGCGAATGGATTTCGGCGCTCAACGACCTGATCGCCCTGCAGGCCATCGATCTGGTCGAGGCCGAATTCGAGCTGCCCTATGTGCCCTGGTGCTGGATCGTTTTCGGTTCCGAAGGCCGGCTGGAACAGACCCTGGTCACGGATCAGGACAACGGCATTGTGTTCCTCGCCACGCCCGATCAGGCCGCCGAATTGCGAGGATGCTTCCTGCCCTTTGCCGTCGCGGTGAATGATGCACTCGATGCCTGCGGATACCCGCGCTGTGCCGGCAACATCATGGCCGGCAATCCCGAGTGGTGCCTTTCGCTCGACGAATGGAAGCAGCGCTTCGGCGGGTGGATCTCCGTGCCCGAACCCGAGGCCCTGCTCAAGGCCAGCATTTTTTTCGACTTTCGCCCGCTCTACGGACGCGAGGAACTGGTTGCCGACATGCAGCGCTGGCTGCTGCAGCGCGCGCGCGGCAACACGGCCTTCCTGCGCGCCATGGCGGTCAATGCCCTGGCCCAGGAGCCGCCCTTGAGTTGGTGGCGGGATTTCCGCCTCGGCGGCGGGCCGCAGTATCCGCATACCCTCGACCTCAAGGGGCAGGGCATACGCATCTTTGTCGATGTCCTGCGCATCCATGCCCTTGCCCATGGCATCGAGCACACCAATACCGTCGAGCGCCTGCGTGGCGTTCGCGCGGCCCTGGGCATGCCCCTGGCGGAAGCGGCCGCGATCAGTGCGGCTTTCTACCAGTTGCAGCGCCTGAGGCTGCACAACCAGGCGCACGGAGAATTTCCCGCGGCCAGCAACCGCCTCAATCCGGATCGCCTGCACCGCCTCGACCGGCAGATTCTCAAGGAAGCCTTTCTCCAGGCACGCGGCCTGCAGCAGCGGCTGCGCATGGATTACCTCGATTAGCCGCGCCGTTTCGCCGTAGTGCCGCACCGCCGGGGCGTTACAGCGCCATGCGATCGGAATAGCCGGTCAGTTCCAGGTAGCCGCGTCCGCGCAGGTCGCCGTCGAGCCTGACCAGTCCCTCCCAGTAGCTGAGCGGCAGCGGCCGGCGGGCGATGATCTCCTGGTCGTCGATCACCGGCGTCGTGCGCAGCGTGTGCGGTCCGATGCGGATCTGCATCTGCACCGGGTAGCGCGCACCATTGCGCGGCGATTGCCAGTGACGCAGGGGAGCAAAGCTGACGTCCTGCGGCCCGAAGCGGGTCAGCCGCCCGGCGGCATCGCGCAGGGCGGCGTGGGCGTGCACGGTGGCGCCGGACGGGTCGCGGATGCGAAACGCCATCAATGCGCCGCCATCGTCGAGGTTGATGCCGATCCAGTCCCAGCCGACGCCGGCCTCGCCCAGTACCTCGCTCGACCATTCATGGTCGAACCAGGCGCGGCCGCTGGCGGTACGGCGGGTGTTGTCGAGCGTGAGCTGTCCTTCCGCGCGCAGCTGTGGCCAGCTGACATAGTGGCTCGCCAGTTCCGGGCGCGGACCTTTTTGCGACCAGCCGTTCTCGCCCTGCAGCAGCAGGGGCTGGGTGGGGGTCAAGCGCAGCTCGAAGGCGAAGCCGGGGTCGAGTGCGCGCAGGCGGATGTGCTCCCCGGTGCCGGTACCGGTGCGCTGCATGCGCCAGGGACCGATATGCACGTCGCAATCCGTCGCCGAGAATTCCGCCCCCAGTCCGGCCCGGGCCGCGCGCTCGGCATGCCGCAGACGGCCGCCGGGAAGCGTCACCGCGGCATGGGCGAAGAGGATCTGGCGCGGTGCGAAGGGCGAATCCAGGGCGTCGGCGCTGCGGCGGCGGACGCGGAAGAAGGTGAGCTGGAAGCCGATGTCGCGTTCCGGCAAGTCCAGCGCGCCGGTGACGTACCACCATTCGGTACGGAACCCGGCATGGCCACCGTGATCGCGCGGAAATTCCAGCGCGGTGCCGCGCCTGGCCGGCGCATAGGGCGTGGCTGCGGTCGCCGCCGCCAGGCCGGGAAACAGCAGCGAAGCGAGCAGAAAGCGGCGGCGTCGCATAGGCGCTACTGCGCCCCGGCCAGCACGTGTGCCGCCGGCAGGGCGGTCGCCTGGCGGGCGGCGAAGCGGCTGGCCAGCATGCCGGCGAGCAGCGTCGCCAGCGCAATCGGCAGTACCTGGGTCCAGGGCACATGCAGCGGCATGCGCCAGTGGAAGGCTTGCGGATTGACGACGTGGGTGAGTATGGCGCCCACGGCGATGCCGCTGGCCAGTCCCAGGGCGAGCCCGACCAGGGCGATCAGCGCGCCCTCGAACACCACGGCGCGGGCCAGCATGGCGCGGTCGAAACCCAGTGCCGACAGGGTCGCCAACTCGCGCGCCCGCAGCCATACGCTGGCCGCCAGCGTCACCGCCAGGCCGAAGAGGCCGATCAGCATTGCCGCGGCTTCCAGTGCGTAGGTGACGGCAAAACTCTTGTCGAAAATCGACAGGCTGAGGCGGCGAATGTCGGCGCTCTCGGCCGATTCGATGCCGTGGCGCGCGGCCTCGGCGGCGAGCCAGCGTCGCGCCGCGTCCTCGCTTCCGGGGTGCGGCCACAGTGCCAGGTCAGTGACCTCGAAGCGACCGCCGAGCTCACGGTAGTCCGTTGCCGAAATCGCGATGGCGCCGAACTGGCGCGCGTAGTCGCGCCAGACGCCGCCAACGACGACCTCGATGTCGCGGCCGAGCAAGGGCAGATGCAGCGTCTGCCCGGTGCGCAGGCCATGCACTTCCTGCATCGCCTCGCTGACCCAGACGGTGATCTCGCCATTCGGCGTGGTAAGCACCGGGCCGCTGAAGGGCAGGCGCGCACCCGGGTCGGCGCGGTCGAGTTCGCGCACCAGCAAGGCGACGGGCGGTCGGCGCGGATCGAGGCTCAGGCTGCCGGTGGCCATGCGCTCGACACGGACAAAGGGTGTTCCCGGCAATTCGAGCGCGGCGAGCAGTTCTCTCGGCAGGGGCAGGCCCTTGCTGCGCAGGTAGTGCGGCGCCGGCAGCACGGTGTCCAGCCATTGATCCAGCGCGGTGCGAAAACTGGCCACCATGGTCACCATGCTGACCGTCAGTGCGAAGCTGACAATCAGTCCGCTGGCCGCGACCTGGGCCATCAGCGGCGCTTGCAGGACGTTTTGCACCGCGATGCGCAAGGGGGCCGGCAAGGTGGTGCGCGCCATGGCACCGAAGGCCAGGCGCGTGGCGACGGGCGCCGCGGCGATGCCCAGCACCAGCACCAGGGCAATCGCCGCATAGCCGGCCAGCGGCAGGTCGTCGATGGCCGGCAAACGGGTCAGCACAGGGATGACGGCGACGATCGCCAGCAGCATCACGCGCCTGCCGTGCAGGGTTCGCGGCGCGTCACCCGGCGGCCGCTGGGCGAAGCCGGTCTTCAGCGCCTGCGCCAGCGGCTGGATGCGGTTGAGCCAGGCCGGATACAGCGCCCCCATCAGACTGGCGCCGCAACCGAGGATCAAGAAGCCGAGTCCCGGCAGCAGCTCGGGCACGATGGTCGGCGTGCTGGCGGCGAAGAAGCCGCCGCCGAGGTCGCCGCCGATCACGCGGGTGAACATCACCGCCAGGGCGTATCCCAGCGTCAGGCCGAGGGCCGAACCTGGCAGGCCGATTGCCACGCCTTCGAACAGCACCTGCAGCAGGCGCATGCGTGGCGGCAGGCCGAGCACGCCGAGCAGGGCGAATTGCGTCGAGCGTTGCGCCACGGCGGTGAGCTGGGTGGCAAAGACCAGGAAAGCGCCGGTCAGCAGCGCCACCAGCGCCAGCACGTTAAGGTTGACCCGGTAGGCGCGCGAGATGTTGGCGATGCGCGCGGCGTTGTCGGCCGCGGCGCGGATATCGAGCCCCGGCGGCAGGCGTTTGGCCCAGGCGGCGCGCCAGGCCTCGGCGCGGCTGCCCGGCATCAGTCGCACGCGCAGTTCGCCAACGCCGGCGTGCGGGCCAAAGTGCGCCTGCACCCAGGCGATGTCGGCGACCAGCAGGGCTTCACCCGCCGCCAGCGCCGGCAGGTCACCCGCGATAGGCGTTTCCCAGCGCGACTCGCCGCGAATCACCGTGGCGCCAGCGCCGACTTTCAAGCCCAGGTTGTCGAGCAACGTCGGCGAGGCATACAGCCCGCCATCAAGAATGCCGCCGCTTGCCGGTGCCCCGTCACGCGGCAACAGCGAGGGCATCAACACGGCGGCACTGAAGACGTCGATGCCGATCAGCCTTACCGCCGTCGAGTCGCGCCCGAGGCGCACGCGCGTCTCGATGACCGGTGCCACCAGTGCCACGGACTCGTCGCGGGCGATTTCGTCGATCAGCGCCCGCGGCACGTGGCCGGCGCTGTCGCGGGGCGCGATGATGGCATCCGGTTCGCCCTGGACGCTTTTCATGGCGTGCGCAAAATCGGCCAGCGCCGCGGCGTTGATCAGGTGGATGGCGTAGCCAAGCGACACGCCGAGCGCGATCGCCAGCATCGAAAGCGCCGTGGCGCTGCGCCGGGAGAGAAACTGGGCACGGATCAGCCACCAGGCCAGGCGCGTCATTGAACTACCCTCCCCCCCAGCCCCCTGCCCAAGGCAGGGGGTGACGTTGGTTCGCCGCCGTGCGGCTCCGGATGGTGACTGCGCCCCCCTTGGGACGGCCCGGCGGGGTGCGCGCATTCCAGTCCGTCCGGGGTCAATGTCAGGATCCTGTCGCAGCATTCCGCCACGTGCCGCGAATGGGTGACGATCAGCGCGCCGGCCTGCTGTTCGCGCACCCGCTCCAGCAGCAAGGCCAGCACCTCGTCGGCGGTGCGCGGATCGAGGTTGCCGGTGGGTTCGTCGGCAAGGATCAATGCGGGGCGGTGCACCAGGGCGCGGGCGATCGCCACGCGCTGCAATTCGCCGCCCGACAGCAATGCCGGCCAGCGCGGCCCGAAGCCCGCCAGGCCGACCCGGCGCAGCAGCGATTCGACGCGTTCGCCATGTTCGGCGGGCGGCGCCCGGTTCAGCAGCAGGGGCACCGCGATGTTCTGCGCCACGGTCAGGGTCGGCAGCACATGGAAGGCCTGGAACACAAAGCCGATGCGTGCGGCGCGCAGCGCCGCCCGTGCGGTTTCGTCGAGGCGATGCATGTCCAGGGCGTCGGGGCCGATGCGTATCTCGCCACTATCGGCCTGCTCCAGCCCGGCGATGCAATTCAGCAGCGTGCTTTTGCCGACGCCGGATTCGCCGACCAGGGCAACCACTTCGCCGCTGCCGACGGCCAAGCGCAGTTCGCTGAACAGCGGCCGCAAGGCCCCGGAATGGCGTTTGCCGAGGCCGACGACACTCAGCATGCGCCGCCTGGCCGTCTCGAATGGCGCACGGCGGCGACCTCGGGGCGCGGGCTAATTCTTTGGTGGCGCAGGTTGGCGCTTGTGTCGCGGCTTTTTCTTCGGCTGTTCATCGCGCAGGCACTTCTTGAGGTCCTTGCCGGTCCTGGACTGGCAGACTTCCCTGGCCTTCTGGGTCGTTTCGCAGCGTTCCGGATTGCTGGCCTTGCTGCAATCGACCGGCGGGAGGGCGGCGTCGAGGCAGGCGTACTTTTCCGCGCCGCGCTTATCGGCGCAGGCCTTGAGCGCCGCACGCTGGGCCTCGCAGCGCCCGGGGTCGCGCGCGGCGGCGCAGTCACCGCTTGCCGCTGCGGCAAACGCCGGCAACGCAAGCAGGGTCGCGGCGGCAAGAATCAGCAGTGCTTTCATGTAGAGTCTCCTCGACAGGCGGCCGGTTGCTGCCGCGTCGCATAATACTCTCGCATTGAGGCCGGGCCGGGTTGTCGGCTATAGTTCGCCGTATTGTCCGCGCCGACTTTTCGGCCTGCGCCGCCGGAACCCCTCATGAACCAAGTTGCCGTCAAGGATCATCGAATCACGCTGCCGGAAGTGGTGGATGCCCTGGTTGCCGAAGGCCTCGTTGCCACGGCGGAAGCGGATCGCTTCAAACAGGAACGACGCTATTTCCGTGGCGACGCACATCCACTGGCCGTCATTGCCGAGCAGAAGTGGAAGTCCTTGCAAACGCCGCACCGCATGCTCGACCTCGAAGGCCTGACGCAATGGATGGCACGGTGGTCGGGACTCGACTACCTGCACATCGATCCGCTGAAGATCAATTTCTCGGCGGTCACCGAGGTGATGAGCAACACCTACGCGACGCGCTTTCGCATCCTGCCCGTCGAGGTCAAGCCGAATGAAGTGGTGATCGCCACGGCGGAACCTTTCCAGCGCGGCTGGGAAGCGGAGATGAAGCCCATCCTGCGCAAGGAGATCCGCCGCGTCGTCGCCAATCCGGACGACATCACGCGCTACCAGGTGGAGTTCTACAACCTGGCGAAGTCGGTGAAGGGCGCCCTGAACAAGGGCGAGGTCTCCAGCGGCGCCTCGAATTTCGAACAACTGGTCGAACTGGGCAAGACCAACAAGCAGTTCGACGCCAACGACCAGCATATCGTCCGCATCGTCGATTGGCTCTGGCAGTACGCCTTCGAGCAGCGTGCCTCGGATATCCACGTCGAACCGCGCCGCGAACTGGGCATCGTGCGCTTTCGCATCGATGGCGTGCTGCACCAGGTGTACCAGATCCCGATGACCGTCCTCATTGCCATGACCAGTCGCATCAAGGTGCTCGGTCGCATGGACATCATGGAAAAGCGCCGGCCGCAGGATGGCCGCATCAAGACGCGCATGCCCGACGGCCAGGAGGTGGAACTGCGCCTGGCCACCCTGCCCACGGCCTTTGGCGAAAAGCTGGTGATGCGGATCTTCGATCCCGAAGTACTGGTGCGCGATTTTTCCGAACTTGGCTTCGCTGCGGAAGAAGCCGCGACCTGGCGCCACATGTCGTCCCAGCCCAATGGCATCATCCTGGTCACCGGCCCCACCGGCAGCGGCAAGACGGTCACGCTCTACTCGACGCTGAAGAACCTGGCGACACCGGAGGTGAATGTCTGCACCCTGGAAGACCCGATAGAAATGGTCGAGGGCGCGTTCAACCAGGTACAGATCCAGGCCGACATCGGCGTCGGATTCGCCGAAGGCATTCGCGCCCTGATGCGCCAGGACCCGGACATCATCATGGTCGGCGAAATCCGCGACCTGGAAACCGCCGACATGGCGATCCAGGCAGCGCTGACCGGCCACCTGGTACTGTCCACGCTGCACACCAACGACGCGCCGTCCGCCATCACGCGCCTGGTCGAACTCGGCGTGCCGCCCTATCTGCTGTCGGCGACCGTGCTCGGCGTCATGGCGCAGCGCCTGGTGCGCACCCTGTGCCCGCATTGCAAGCAGGCCGGCGGCATGCGCATCGAGGATGACGAAGCCTGGACCGCCCTGGTCGCGCCCTGGAAGTCGACCAAGCCGACCCAGCTTTACCATCCCGCCGGCTGCCTGGAATGTCGCATGACCGGGTACAGGGGGCGGGTCGGCATCTATGAGATCATGCCCATGTCGCAGGAACTGAAAAAGATCGTTGCTGGCGGCGCCGAGCTTTCCCGGTTGCGCGACCTGGCGATGCGTGAAGGCATGAAGCCGCTTAGAATTGCCGGCGCCAAAAAGGTCGCTGCCGGATTGACCACCATTCCCGAGATCATCAAGGTCGCACCGCCGATGTTCGACGCCAGCTGATCCGATCGACTACGTATAAACCGCTGTTTCCAGCGTAAAACACGGATAAACAGGAGGCATGATCTTGGTCACAATGTGCACATGCGGGGTTCAGGCCGGTCTGGCTTCTCTCCGGATGCGCACATCCCTCCGGCGCATTCAGATTCTGACCGGCCTGGGCTCCGCAGTTTCTTTGGAGCTCGTTACGGACTGAGCGTCATGGCTAGCCTAGCGTCCAAATCGCCTCTCCACCTGTTTGTTTCACCATCCGGACAGGCCCTGTCGCGCTGGCTCGAGGCCTTTCCACGCCTGCAATGCCTGAAGCTTGGCGGCCGGCTTCCTGCCCGCGACACCAAAGCCCTGGTCTGGCTGCGCCTGGACCCGGATCAGCCGGCCCCGGCCCAGGTCGGCGCCCTGCTCACCGGGCTGCCGGGCGCCATGCTGGTCGTCCTTGCCGACCAGCCCGACGACGATCAGGCGCTGTCGCTTTTCTCCGCCGGTATCCGTGGCTATTGCAACGCCCATTCCACGCCGGCCAACCTGCGTCAAGTCGCCCAGGTAGTCCAGGCCGGGGGCCTGTGGATCGGCCCCAGCCTGATGAGCCGCCTGCTGGTCGCCACGAGCAAAGCCCTCGCCGCCACCTTGTCGCCGCCCGTCGCCGCCACGCCGGATCCCCGCCTGGCAACACTGACTCAGCGCGAGCGGGAAGTCGCCGGGTTGATTGCCGGCGGCGCCAGCAACAAGGAAGTCGGCCGTGCCCTGGATATTTCCGAGCGTACGGTCAAGGCCCATGCCGGTGCCATCTTCGAAAAGCTTGGCGCACGCGATCGGCTGCATCTGGCCCTGATCGTGAACGGTCGTGATCCCGCTGCGGCGGCCCGGCCGGTTTCGCCATCCGGCCACGGCGGCCAGCCGGTCAGGAAGACAACGCCGGCCAAGGCCTCGCGCAGTGGTGGCGGCACGCCGCGCAAGATTGCCGCTGCCGGCTCCTGACCGGCACTCGGTCGCCAGGGGTACCGTAGGCGGTGCTGCCATCCGCAGCGCCGGTCCTTGCGCTATGCTTGCACCATTGGAAATCTCAATTGTGAGGGAAGCGGCATGCCGAAGCTGGTGATTCACACGAATGGTCAGGTGCTGAGGGAATTCCCGGTCGACAAGGACCGGATGGTCATCGGCAGCAAGGCCTCCAACGAGATTCCGCTCGACAATGTCAATGCCGACAACGAGCACGCGGTCATCACCCGCTGTGGCGATCTCTACGTCATCGAAGACCTTGGCAGCGCCAATGGCACCTTCGTGCACGACAGGAAGATCACCAAGCTGCTGCTGAGCGACGAGGACCAGATTCTGGTCGGCAGCTGCCAGTTGCGCTTCGTCGAGGACGATGGCCGGCGGGGCGATGCCGGCGCCGCGCCGGGCAAGGCCAAGGCGCCGGCGGCGGACGCCGGCAAACCGGCACCGGCGCCCCAGGCCAAGCCGTCGGCGGCACCGCCCGCCAAGGGTCCCGTGGCCGCGGGCGAATGCCCGCACTGCGGCTACAAGCGCCTGCCCAAGGATGCCAAAGTCGCGGAAGACCGGTGCCCATCCTGCAAGATGGGCTATGCCACCACGCCGGGCGTCCTGATCAGCGCCGAGTCGAAAACCGGCGACCGCCTCGAGGTCTATGACAAGGAAGTCGTGATCAAGCGCAAGATGGGCGTCAAGGTGCTGTTGCAAAGCCTCAAGGGTGACCTGCTGGACGGCATCAAGGGCGACAAGTACATCCCCATCGACTCGATCGCCTCGATCCAGATCAAGCCGGCCAGCACCCTGCTTGCCGGCCACATCACCATTATCCTGCCGGAATCCAAGGAGGGCTTCCTGCTCGCCGGCCTGAATGATTGCACCGTCGAGTTCGTCAAGCGCGAGGAAGAACAGTTCCTCGCCATCAAGGCCTTCCTCGACGCCAGGATCGGCCGCTAGCCCGAATATTTCACGAGAGGAGGTCGGCGGAACAGCCGTGAGGCGCGTTAATACAGGTGTCTAAGCCAATTATTAACGGGGTTCCGCCGATGCCAAATTGTACCGCTGAGCAGATGTCGTTTGGGCGCCTTGGGCGC
>JACRIX010000033.1 GCA_016215645.1 Rhodocyclales bacterium | reverse complement strand
TCTGCCCGCGTCGCTCCTCGACCAGCTTGGGGTCGGTGACCAGTGCCTGGACTTCGCCTGCAGAACCCATGTCGATTCCTTATTGAAGATTCATTCAGGCTTGCAGTCTGCCATGAAACGCCAGGGCGGGGAGGTGCGGCCAAAGATCACCGGCGGCCCCCCGGCCGCGGCGTCAGTTACCCTCGAACTTCGGCTTTTCCTTGGCCACGAAGGCGTTGTAGGCGCGGGTGAAGTCCCTGGTCTGCATGCAGATCGCCTGGGCCTCGGCTTCGACTTCCAGCGCCTGCTCGATGGTCAGGTTCCATTCCTGGTGCAGGCACTTCTTGGTCATGGAATGGGCGAAGGCCGGCCCGTCGGCCAGCGAACGCGCCATCTTCTGCGCCCTGGCCAACACTTCATCCTTGCCCACCACGCCGTTGAAATAGCCCCAGGCCAGGCCTTCCTCGGCGCTCATCGCGCTGCCGGTGTAGAGCAATTCGGAGGCGCGGCCGTGGCCGATGATGCGCGGCAGGATGGCGCAGGCCCCCATGTCGCAACCGGCGAGTCCGACGCGCACGAAAAGGAAGGCGGTCTTGGTCTCGGGCGTCGCATAACGCATGTCCGAGGCCATCGAGATGATCGCGCCGGCCCCGGCGCAAACGCCGTCGACCGCGGCGATGATGGGCTGCGGGCAGGTGCGCATTTCCTTGACCAGGTTGCCGGTCATGCGCGTGAACGCGAGCAGGCCATCCATGGTCATCTTGGTCAGCGGGCCGATGATTTCATGCACGTCGCCGCCGGAGCAGAAGTTGCCGCCGGCGCCGGTGATCACCACCACGCGCACGTCATCGACATACTGGAACTTGTGGAAGGTGTCGCGCAGCTCGGCATAGCTTTCGAAGGTCAGCGGGTTCTTGCGTTCGGGGCGATTTAGCGTGATGGTGGCGACATTGTCGGCCACTTCCATCTTGAAATGCTGCGGCTTCATATCCGCGGCTTTGAGCTTGTACATGGGAACTCCTTTATTGTCGGTTGGGAAAAGTCGGCTATCCGGCCAGCGTCAGGCCACCGCTGACGCTGATGGTCTGGCCGGTGATGAATGAGGCGCGCTCGCTGGAGAAAAACAGGATTGCGTCGGCGATCTCGGAGGGCTTGGCCAGGCGGCGCATCGGCGTGGCGCGGACGAAGGCCTCCTGATGCTTCTCGGGCACGGCGCGCAGCAGCGGTGTATCGGTCGGGCCGGGGCAGACGCAATTGACGTTGATGTTGTAGCGCGCCACTTCACGCGCCAGCGACTTGGTGAAGGCGATGGCGCCGCCCTTGGCGCCCGAATACATGGTTTCGCCCAGGCTGCCGACGCGGCCGGCGTCGCTGGCCACCGTTACGATCTTGCCCGAGCCGCGCTCGACCATCTGCGGCAGGAAGGCGTGGCTTACCGCCACGGGACCGAGCAGGTTGACGTCCATCACCTTGCGCCAGAACTCGGGCGTGTTTTCCATGAAGGGCTGAATCTTGCCCCAGCCGGCGACGTTGGCGATGATGTCGATCTGCGGGCGCAGGGCATAGGCCCCGGCCTTGAACTCGGCCACCGAAGCCAGGTCCGCGACGTCGAGCCGCAGGTAGTCGGCACCGCCGCCCCCGGCGCGGATCGCGGCGGCCACCGCTTCGCCGTTGGCGGCGTCGAGATCGCCGATGATGACATGTGCGCCGGCCTCGGCCAGTGCTTCGGCCGTTGCCTTGCCGATTCCCGAGGCGCCGCCGGTGATGACCGCCGTCTTGCCTTTGATTTTCATGTTGTCTCCCTGAGGGTGTTTTAATGATCCTGCGATCGCACGAGCCATATGCCTGCGTTTGCCTTCCTACGGAAGCGCGGCCGGCGCCGCAGCGGAATGACTGAATGATTGCTCAGTCAGTCTCGCAAGTCAACCCCATAAGTATTTTTTGGGACGCGATGAAAGGCTTGACTTTCGTGGTGAATGAGCGTTCAATCATACGGCAAACAAGATCGACGCCGCCGCTTGTCGCGCGCGTCCGGACAACCAGAGGAGACCACCATGCAATCCATCCGTACGCTGAACACCGCCATCGCCGCCACGCTGTTCGCCCTGGGCGCGTCGCAGGCCATCGCCCAGGACGTTGTCACCCTCAAGGTGCACCACTTCCTGCCGCCGGGATCCAACGCCCACGTCAAGATGATCGAGCCCTGGTGCACGAAGATCGCCAGGGAATCCGCCAACCGCCTCAGGTGCCAGATCTACCCCTCGATGCAGTTGGGCGGCACGCCGCCGCAGCTTTTCGACCAGGTCAAGGATGGCGTTGCCGACGTGGTGTGGACACTGCCCGGCTACCAGGCCGGGCGCTTCCTCGCCACCGAGGTGTTCGAGCTGCCTTTCATGGTCGCCAGCGCCGAGAAGGCCTCCAGGGCCCTGTGGGACTACGCGGCGAAGAACGCCAGGGAGGAGTACAAGGGCGTCAAGCCGCTGATCTTCCACGTCATCCCCGGCACCGAGCTGCACACCACCAAACAGCAGATCAAGACCCTGGCCGACTTCAAGGGCATGAAGCTGCGCGCGCCCAATCGCATGGCCACCAAGCTGGTTGCCGCGCTGGGCGGCACACCCGTGCCGATGCCGGTGCCGCAGGTGCCGGAGGCACTGGCCAAGGGCGTGATCGACGGCACGGTGCTGCCCTGGGAAGTAATTCCCTCGCTGAAGATCCAGGAGATCGCCAAGTTCCACACCGAGACACCGGCCGGCACGCCCTTCATCGCTACCTCCGCCTTCGTCTTCGCCATGAATCCGGCCAAGTACGAGAGCCTGCCCGCCGACCTGAAGAAGGTGATCGACGCCAACAGCGGCGCCGAAACTTCCGCCTGGGCCGGCAAGATCTGGGACGAAACCACCGGCCCCGCGCGGCAGACCGCGGTCGAGCGCAAGAACAGCTTCCACTCGGTGCCGGCCGCGGAAGTCGCCAACTGGCAGAAGGCCGCCGAGGTGGTCAATGCCGACTGGATCAAGGAGGTCGCTGCCAAGGGCATGGACGGCCAGAAGCTGATCGGCGAAGCCAGGGCGCTGATGAAGTAGGCAATACCCAAGGACCCCGGGGCACGAACCCCGGGGCACCATCCAGGGAGGAAGGAAGCGCATGGGATTGGATACGCTTGTGCCGCAGGGCACGATGAATGCGGCCGACGAGATCATCGGCCGGCCGCTGAAACAGGGTCTTGCCGATCACACCGCGATCCTTTGCGCCGAGCGCGCAATGAGCTTTGGGCAGCTCGATGCGGACATCAATCGCTGCGGCAACGCCCTGCGCGCCCAGGGCGTACAGCGCGGCGACCGCGTGTTGTTCCTGATGGACGACTCGCCGGAACTGGTCGCGGCGTATCTGGGCACCCTGCGCCTCGGCGCCGTGGCCGTGGCGCTCAACGTGCGCCTTGCCGCGCGCGATCTGAGCTACATCATCGAGCACAGCGAATGCCGCGTGATCTGTGTCGATGCGCATTTCATCGATCTCTACGAAAGCGCGGCGGCGAGCCTTGCCAGCTTGCCGACGTTGTTCAAAGTCGGCGGTGACGCCACGCCGGCCTGCGTGAACTTCGGAGCGATCGTGGCGTCGCAGCCGGCGCAGCTCGAATCGGTGCAGGTCGATCCCGAGGAAGTCGGCTTCTGGCTGTATTCCTCGGGCACCACGGGCAAGCCCAAGGCGGTAATGCACGCGCACCGCAGCGTACTGGTGGCCGACTGCCTGGAACGCGAATGCCTCGGTGTCGGGCCGGGCGACCGCGTGTTCACCACCTCCAAGATCTTCTTCGGCTTCGCGCTGGGCCATTCGCTGATGGGCGGCATCCAGTGCGGCGCCACCCTCATCCTGTCGCCGGCCTGGCCCGAGCCCACGCTGATCATGGACACCGTCGAGCGCCACCGGCCGACCATCCTTTTCAGCACGCCGGTGATGTACCGCAACCTGCTGCGCGAAGGTGCGCCGATGCAGCCGGCATTCCGTGCCATCCGCCATTTCGTCGCCGCCGGCGAAAAACTGCCCGAATCGCTCTACGACGACTGGCTGGAACTCTGCGGCAAACCCATCCTCGATGGCGTCGGCGCATCGGAAACCGTGTTCCTGTTCCTGCTCAACCAGCCCGGCGATTCGAAGGGCGGCTCATCCGGCAAGCCGGTGCGCTGGGCCGCACTGCGCCTGGTCGGCGACGACGGCAGCGACATCACCGAGCCCGATCGCCCGGGTCAGATCGCGATCCAGACCCCTTGCCAGTTCGTCGGCTACTGGCAGCAGCCTGAGCTCACCGCGCGCGCGCTGCGCGACGGCTGGTACTTCCCTGGCGACATGTTCGAGTTCGACGCCGAGGGCCGCTGGTGCCACCTCGGCCGCTCCGACGACATGCTCAAGGTCAGCGGCCAGTGGGTCAGCCCGGCCGAAATCGAGGCCTGCGCCCTCACCGTGCCGGATGTCATGGATGCCGCCGTGGTCGGCTTCCCCAACGAAGACGGCCTGACGCGGATCGCGCTCTTCGTCATGCCGCGCAACCCCGAAACCGACAAGTCCGCGCTGGAGCTATCGCTGCTCGCTACCTTCAAGTCCACGCTCTCGATCTACAAGTGTCCGCGTACCATACGCTTCGTCGATGAGCTGCCGCGCACCGCCACCGGCAAGACGCAGCGTTATCGCCTGCGCGAAATGCTGAAACAGCCCCACTGAACAAGGAGTCCGCATGAATTCGACGCAGGCCAGCCTGCGCGGCCGTCACGCCGTGGTTACCGGCGGCGGGCGCGGCATCGGCGCGACGATCGCCCGTGCCTTGGTCGAGCAGGGCGCCGCCGTCACCCTGATGGGCCGCAACGCGCTCACGCTGGAAGACGAGGCGGCGCGCCTGCGGCCGCTGGGCCCGGTGCATTGCCAGTCTGTCGACCTCGCCGATGCGGATTCGACCACCGCCGCGTTTGCTGCCGCCGCCGAGGCACTCGGCCCGGTGACCATACTGATCAACAATGCCGGCCAGGCCGTCAGCGCACCGTTGGCCAAGACCGACCTGGCCCTGTGGAACCAGATGCTGGCGGTGAATCTCACCGGCAGCTATCTCGGCATCCAGGCCGTGCTGCCCGGCATGCTGCAGGCGGGCTGGGGGCGCATCGTCAATGTGGCCAGCACCGCCGCGCTCAAGGGCTACCCATACGTTGCTGCCTACTGTGCGGCCAAGCACGGCGTGCTCGGGCTCACGCGCGCGCTGGCGCTGGAACTGGCGAAGAAGCCGGTGACGGTAAATGCGGTCTGCCCCGGCTACACCGAAACCGACATCGTGCGCGAGGCCCTGGCCAACATCCAGGCCAAGACCGGGCGCAGCGAGGCCGAGGCGCGGGCCGAACTGGTCAAGCACAATCCGCAGGGCCGCCTGGTGCAGCCCGCCGACGTTGCCAATGCCGTGCTCTGGCTGTGCCGGCCCGGCAGCGAATCGATTACCGGCCAGGCCATATCGGTCGCTGGCGGCGAAACCATGTAAGCGAACGGGACACGAACATGAGTGACACGACATATCTGGGCTGGCCCTTCTTCGACGACCGCCACCGCACACTGCAGGCCGAACTGGAAGCCTGGGCCGCCACTAACATCAGCGACGAACACCACGCCGACACCGACGCCGCCTGCCGCGATTTCGTCGCCCGGCTGGGTGCCGCCGGCTGGCTGCGCTATGCCGTGGGCGGCACGGCCAACGGTGGCCAATACGACGTCATCGACACGCGCGCCATCTGCCTGCTGCGCGAAACCCTGGCGCGCCACTCGGGCCTGGCCGATTTCGCCTTCGCCATGCAGGGCCTGGGTTCGGGCGCCATCACCCTGCACGGCACGGCGGAACAGAAGCAGCGTTACCTGACCAGGGTGGCCGCCGGCACGGCGATTGCCGCCTTCGCGCTGTCCGAGCCGAATTCCGGTTCCGACGTCGCCGCCATGAGCTGCGCCGCGCGCGCCGATGGCGAACACTATGTGCTCGACGGCGAAAAGACCTGGATCTCCAACGGCGGCATCGCCGACTTCTACGTGGTCTTCGCCCGCACCGGCGAGGCTCCCGGCTCGCGGGGGTTGTCGGCCTTCATAGTCGATGCCGACACGCCGGGCCTCGAAATCGCCGAGCGCATCAACGTCATCGCCCCGCATCCGCTGGCCCGGCTGCGCTTCACTAACTGCCGCGTGCCCAAGAGCGCGCTGCTCGCCGCGCCCGGCCAGGGCTTCAAGGTGGCGATGCAGACCCTCGACATTTTCCGCACCTCGGTTGCCGCCGCCGCGCTGGGCTTCGCCCGCCATGCCCTCGACGAAGCGCTGCGCCGCGCCACCACGCGGCCGATGTTCGGCCAGAAGCTGGCCGACTTCCAGATCACCCAGACCAGACTGGCGCAGATGGCCACCGGCATCGACATCGCCGCGCTGCTGACCTATCGCGCCGCCTGGCAGCGCGACCAGGGGCAGAACGTGACGCGCGAAGCGGCCATGGCCAAGATGACCGCCACCGAAACCGCGCAGCAGGTGATCGATGCCGCGGTGCAGATCTGGGGCGGCCTCGGCGTGGTCAGCGAACACCCGGTGGAAAAGCTCTATCGCGAAATCCGTGCCCTGCGCATCTACGAAGGCGCCACCGAAGTGCAGCAGTTGATCATCGCGCGGCAGACCTTGACGGCGTGGGAGCAACAGCAGGCGGCGCAGCAGCAGTAGCGCTATCTGCGCCAATTCATCGTGCAGCGTCCGTGTTGCACTTCGCTGTTGAATCTACGCATTCCTTCGGCGCGCCTACTTGCAGGCGACAGGCCATACGGTTCGGCTTCCCGCAGGATGGATGGAACCATCGGCGGCGGCATAGCCAATTTTGACGTTCCTTCGGCTTTCTGACAAAACCTCAATGTCATCCAGGTTTGTCAAGCCCTGGAGGAAAACTGCAAGCGGGTCGATCATCCGCGCTCCCTCCGGGATGATTCGAGATCCGTCCTGGTGATACTGATCGCTTGATCCCGCAAGAACGGTCAGGTGCAGATGGGCATATCCCGAAGCGCCGTAGTGTCCTCCGGCAGTACCCGTACTGCCGGACAGTCCGACGATGTCGCCGGCCTTGAGGTAGTCCCCAGTGGCTGGGGTCGGTAACGCGGACAGATGTTGATACTTTGAGTACGTCCAGAATGGGAGCCCGGTATCCTTCGGCGCGTGCTGAAGCCAAATATAGATTCCCTCGGCCCGACCGCCGACGCCAGAGGCTATGACTTTGCCGGAGGCGATTGCCAATAGCGGGGTTTTCTCATCCAGCGTCAGGTCAATTCCGCCATGCAAACCACCGAAGCGGGTTTGGGGTCTCGTACTTCCATCGTAGCGGGTAGCGGACGCGTAAGAGGAAGCGATGGCCGTGCATTTGGCGTCGTTGGCGAAGTTCGGCACAAGCCCGCTCGGTTGAATGCCATGCCGCACTTTGTCCTGCGTCGAATCAGCCTCGGCGGCTTGTTCGGGTTCCGCACCCAATTTTTTTTGTCCCGATCTGGCATGAACAGACGACGCACCAAACAATATCAGGGCTGTTCCAATCAAAGCGACGATGATTTTCATATGAATTGGTCCGGAAGTTCACGACAAATCGGCAATTGCCCAACGTAGAAGTCACCGGCGCTGCGCGGCTTTATCGCGCAGCGTCCGTGTGGACTGCCGGGTTGGGGCTTGGCCATCAACGTATGCGTCGAGGAGCCGGCGAATCATGCGCTGGTACTGGGTGTGATGCTTTGAAGCCTCGGACTTGAAGAACTCGATGCTCTTCTTGCTCAGAGCCAAAGTTACTTTCACGCCCTCTTCACGATATGCCAATTCCGCCGGCGAGGGAAGGAAGTCGGCAACCACCTGAACTTTGCCAAGGGGTTCATCGGTGTATTTGATTTTAGTTTCGGCGTAACGCCGGCTTGCGCCGGCCTTAGCCTTTTCTGAAACTCCGCTACGCTGCGTTTTCGCGCTCATAGATCGCCTTTCCTTTGCGCCAATAACCGGCGCCGATGATTCGAATAACCGAAGCGCGGTACGTGAACCGCACCGTGAGCACACCACCATCGACTTCCCCGAAGCAATAGAACCGCTCTTCGGTCTGGCTGTGCGTCTCGTCTTTGGCAATCACGCGCTGTGGGTCCGCAAAGGCGTATTGGGCACGGGAGAAAGAGACACCGTGCTTTCCCTGATTCTCGGCGTCCTTGTCGGGGTCCCAATCAAAGCGAGTTTTTGCCATTGGCCCAGAGTAGCATTAGACCATACAAAAAGCCATACGTGGATATGGAGATCAACAACGTGGAGGTCACCGGCGCTGCGCGGCTTCATCGCGCAGCGTCCAGTGACCAAAGGGAACGAGGTCGAGCGCAGGGCTATACATCGCTTGCAACCATGCCCAGCAATAGCACCACAAAGCCAAATCCGACCAATATAAGAAAAAAGCTTAGATCGAACAGCGCATTGAACGCAATGGGCAGCCCGACAAAAGCGGCCAACGGAAGCCAAGTGGAGTACCGATAGAGTCGGGGTATTTGAGTCTCAGAAGGCTTAGGCGAATTCATTTTGAGCGGGGCAAAAGCTTCTAGCCAAGCTACAAAAGCGTTAATGGAAAACGCCGTTCCAGCGAAGGCGACAGCAAACGCAAAGAAACCGAATGCATTTGCCACCGCTCTATTGTCTTTGAACAGACCGTGAGAGATTGCCCCAAAGATAAATGCGTTCAAGATATTCAGTGCCAGTAGCACCACTACTACGGCAGTAACCAAGAGCACGTGACGCCAAATGAACTCCTTCCGATCTTCTTCAGCTTGAAATTCAAGCGCTAATGCCTTGGCTTTCACCAAGACGGCGACGGGAATCATCGTAAAGATTGGATTGTCGTTGGGCTTCATCGATGGCTTAGGCAATTGACTGCGAGGTAGAACGTTCAAGTTGAAGCGCCTGCGCGGCTTTTCGCGCAGGTCGCCTCGAACGCAGGGTTAGGCCACGAGCACGTTGTCATGGCAGTTCCAACTAGTTCAGTCATCGGGCCCAATACCCTTTAGGGTTGGCACAACAAGCGTTCCTCCACAGTTCCTCAGTAATTCCTCATGGACAAACCGCGTGTGATGAGCCACCCCGGACCGATCTAGAAAGCGGGCTATGCCAGTAACACGAACGACACCACCCGAGCAATTCCCGAGAGCGCGGTCCCAGAAAGACGGTGCGAAACCGCCTTCAGATGTGCTCACGAATGTTCGCATTTCGCAACAGTTTGGATTCTGCGCAAGGAATTCGTCCACACTGGCGTAGTCGATTGGGGTAACCGGTCCATCGAAGCCGCTAATTTCCCAATGCGATATCTTGTCCCCTAATACCGATGACCAATAGTAACGTCCAGAAGGTATTGGCTTGACCGGTGTAAACGGAGATCTGTTTTGGATAATTCCCTTTACGACTCGCCGATATTTCTCCTCATCTGTTAAGAAACGGCCTTTCTTAAAGCAATAGCCGTGATAGTTCAAGACCATCGATCCGGCGATGTACGTAAGCAATCCGGCAAAAACCACGAGCAGGATCGTGGAAGACAGTCGTGCTATTGACTTGTTCATGCGCTGGGAAAGGGGCCTAACGAAGCGGTAGAAAAAGTCTTTCCATCCGCGAATTCTGCTGTGAACCAAATGGGATATCAAGTGTCATAGAGGCATCCCGTCTGGAACTGATCCCATGGCCCGCTACAAGACAATCGACACCAGCCCGCGCTTCATCGCCGTCGATCTCGAACGGCAACTGCTGCCCGGCACCTTCGAACATGCCTTGAACTACCTGGTCGATCACCAACTCGACCTGTCCCGCTTCGACGCCCGCTACAAGAGCGACCTTACCGGTGCGTCCGCCTACCCGCCGGCCGCTCTGCGTGCGCAGCAAGACGGGCAGCAAAGCTGCCTCGTCGCTGCGGAATGCTGCTCAAGGTCGTGATCTTCGCCTACAGCCGGGGCATCGTCAGCTCGCGTGACATCGAGCGCGCGTGCAAGGACCACGTCACCTTCATCGCCCTGTCCGGCGACAGCGCGCCGCACTTCACCACCTTCGCCGACTTCGTCAGCACTCTGGGCGACCAGATCCAGCCCCTGTTCAAGGAAGTCCTGCTCATCTGCGACCGCCAGGGGCTCATCGGGCGCGAGATGTTCGCCATCCCCCAAGGGGACTTCCTTCGGGGCGTCGATCGGCGTCAAGCTGCCCAGCAACGCCAGCAAATCAAAGAGCGGCACCCGCACCGACTTCCAGCGCCAGGCCGACAAGATGGAAGCCGCCGCCCAGGTCATGCTCGCCCGCCACCGGGCCAACGACGCCCTGGCCGTCGAGCCGAATCTGTCCGAGAAGGAAGCCCGCCGCATCGAACGCCTGACCACGGATGCCGCCAGAATCCGTCAGTGGCTCACCGCGAATCCCGACGAGCGCCAGGGCGCCAAGGGCAAGGTCATCAAGAGCAATCGCACCGACAACCAGTCGGCCAAAGTGGCCACCAGCAAAGGGGTCATCCAGGGCTACACCGGAGTGGCGGCGGTGGATGACCGGCACCAGATCATCGTCGAGGCACAAGCCCATGGCACCGGCAGCGAGCAGGCATTGCTGATGCCGATGGTCGAGGCGGTCAGCCCGCTATGTACATCCGACACCCTGATCACGGCCGATGCCGGCTACCACTCCGAGGCCAACCTCAATGGCCTGCTCAGGCAATACCTGCCCAGGGGCACCTGCATGAAAAGTTTGACGTAGAAACAGTGCGATTGGATCGCCCACGAGCTGAACACCCGGCCACGCAAACGACATGGATACAAAACGCCATCAGAGGTCTACCATGCGTCTTGAGGTTTGTTGCACTTCGCTGTTGAGACTACGCCAAATGAGGCAGTTTCGGTTGCTCATTGCCGACAATTGTTGTTTGGCTGTAGAGCCCGCGCTGGTATCCGTCTTTCTTCTAGTTCTTTAGCTCGTCAAGTCCAATAGGCTTCCCAATCGAGGAACAATAATCCGAGCCGAATGCCATTTCCCCAATGCGTTTCTTTGCGGAGTTCTCAGCCAATAAAGTTACTCGTCCGCCCATTGCGAGCATTTTTCTGATTGGCGGGGAGGAACAAACCTTTTCGAGCCAAACATTGTTCCATCCCTTTCCATCGCCTTCAACTCGAACAACCATCTTGATGCCTATTCCCATTGATTCCACGCTCACCAGCCCGGTCGATGGTAAGGCTTGGTAGGAAGAAACAACTACGCGATTTACCTGTTCCTCTAGTTTCGATATCTCCCTCGCGTTAGCTACTTGAGACAAGCAAAAAGAAGCAATAACACATCCGGTAATTGCCTTCACTTAAATCCTCCCTGGCAGATGAGATCGATATTCGGGCATGGCCCAACCGTTAAATCGACGACGTAAAAAGCAGTAAACAGGATATTGGCCTGTCCAACAATCCGGCTTGATGCTGCATGGACTTGTCTATTCGGCGCATATGGCCAGGGGTCGGCTGCGAGTGTCGGATATTTGATCTGTACCTCGCGCAAGCGCTGAGGCATGCGATTGCCATTCAGGATAGTCAAATGGCAAGTGGCTGTCCACTCCCGGATCACCGGGGTTCGCAAATGCCATAGGCGGCCGGCTTCCATCATTGCCAGCCGGCGTGGGCGGTTTCAATAGGGTCTGGCGCCGCTGCGCGTCCATCCCCCATCCCGCCGGAGCAATTGCCGCACCGCAGCTAACGCACTGCGTCATGACTTCCGTCTTGGCGAAGCCTATAAGGAAGCTGCAACAGCAACGCGACATCACACAATGGAGGAGCGGACATGACCTGGACTACCTTGCACGACAGGGCCTTGCAACTGGGTTTCGAACTGGTGTGCCATGCCAGCGCGGCAACGACGCGGCCGGATGGACATTGGGTGCGCGTCGGCAGTTACGACCAGACGGCAGAGCTGTGGGCGCAGCCGGTGACCGAGCAGGCGCGGGCGATTCCTCCCGAGCGCATCGCGGCGATCATTTCCGCCTGTTCAAAGCACGTCGCGACGATTGGCGATTACGACGCGGACTTCCATGCCGCGCTGGCGCCGATCCGCGCGGCGCTGGAGAATCCCGACCACGGGCGCATGCCGGCCTGAAAGCTTGGGAATAAATCTACTGCGCGTGCCGGATCGGGGCTTGAGGCCCGTACTCAGCGCGGCTGCACCAGGAGGTAGCCGCGGTTCTCCACGGTGTCGAGGGTGCGCATGCCCTTGACCAGCGTGGCGACGGGCATCCACACCCAGCCGGCGCTGGCCGGGTTTACGTCCATTACCAGCACCGAGTCGGTCGCCTCGTCGTAGGCGCCGAGCGGCGAGATGTGGCCGCCGCCGGGCTGGCCGACGTCGCGCCGGCGGTAATTGACGATCACGTAGTCGCCGCCGCGCTTCAGGTTGTCGATCAGGTCGGCGCGGATCGTCGCTTCGGGCAGCGCGTCGTCGACCACCACCGTCCGCGTGACCAGGTCATGGGCGCGCAGCAGGGCATCGAACTGGCGCAACTGGTAGCCGGCATCGCGCAGCGTCTTCCCGGCTATGGTCATCGGTTCGCCGAGGACCTGGGCGCGGGTCTTCGGCCCCTTGTCGATCACGTTGTCCTGGGTGAAGCGCGGCACGGCGAGGTCCACCGTGCCCGGCAGGTGCTGCGTGTCGCCGGGGCGCAGGCGGCTGCGGTCGCGCGGCAGGTCGGGGCTGCCGCTGCGCACCGTGTTGAGCACGATGGCGGCCGTGGTGGGGCCGCAGTAGGCGATGTTGGATTGCGCCTCGAACTGATTGGCCAGCCCGGCGAAGTCTGTCTTGGCCTTCGCCCGCGCCAGGCGCGCAATGCCCTCGTCGGAATTGAAGGCGACCAGTGGCGCGGGCGCATCGTCCCGCGCCAGCGCCGGCGCAAGGCTCGCCGTGGCGAGCAGGGCCGCGAATGCAAGACGTGCCAGCAGTGACATTGCCTACTCCGATCGTTCGCCAGGAGCGGCGAGTCTACGCGAATCCGCGTCGTGCCGGCCTCGCCGAAAGTCGGCGCTGGCGGCACGGCGATTTACGGTTCAGATCGGATAGTGCTGCGGCGTGGTCTGTATCGTGATCCAGCGCAGGTCGGTGAATTCGGCGATCGCCGCCTGGCCGCCGAAGCGGCCCCAGCCGCTGGCCTTGACGCCGCCGAAAGGCATCTGGCCTTCGTCGTGCACGGTCGGCGCGTTGATGTGGCAGATGCCGGATTCGATGCGCCGCGCCACGTCCATGGCACGCACCACGTCGCGGCCGAAGACGGCGGCCGAGAGTCCGTACTCGGTGTCATTGGCCAGCGACACGGCCTCCTCGATGTCGTGGAAGCGCATCACCGCCGCCACCGGGCCGAAGGATTCCTCGCCGTAGAGTCGCATCGCCGGCGTGACGTGGTCGAGCACGGCGGTCTGCATGATGCTGCCCGCGGGCGCCTTGCCGCCGCTGGCGAGGCGCGCGCCCTTGGCCACGGCGTCGTCGATCAGCGCCTTGACGCGCGCGGCGGCCTCGCTGCCGATCATCGAGCCCAGGGCGCAACCCTCCGCGCCGGGCAGGCCGGCCTTGAGCGAGGCGGCCTTGGCGGCGAACTTCGCGACAAAGGCGTCGGCCACCTTGTTGTCCACGATGATGCGTTCGGTGGACATGCAGATCTGCCCGGAGTTGAAGAAGGCGCCGAAGGCGGCGGCCTTCACCGCCTCGTCGAGGTCGGCGTCGTCGAGCACCACGAAGGGCGCCTTGCCGCCGAGTTCGAGCAGGCAGGGCTTGAGGTGGCGCGCCGCCTCCTCGGCGATCAGGCGGCCGACGCGGGTCGAGCCGGTGAAATTCACGCGCCGCACCGCCGGGTGGGCGATCAGCGCATTGACCACGGCGCGGGCATCGTCCGGCGCATTGAGCACCACGTTGACCACGCCCGGCGGAAAGCCGGCCTCGCGCAGTACCTCGCCGATCAGGCGGTGGGTCAGCGGGCACAGCTCCGAGCCCTTCAGCACCACGGTGTTGCCGCAGGCCAGCGGCATCGCCACGGCGCGCACCCCGAGGATGACGGGTGCATTCCACGGCGCGATGCCGACCACCACGCCGGCTGGCTGGCGCAGCGCCATGGCCATGGCGCCGGGCTTGTCGGAGGGGATGATCTCGCCCTTCACCTGGGTCGTCATGCTCGCCGCTTCGCGCAGCATGTTGGCAGCGAGGAAGCAGTTGAAACCGGCCCAGGGCGCGGCGGCGCCGGTCTCGGCGGCCATCGCGGTGATGAAGTCCGGCGTGCGCTGGTCGAGCAGGTCGGCGGCCTTGTTGAGCAGCGCGCGGCGCACGCCCGGGCCGGTCTGCGCCCAGCCGGCGAAGGCCGCCGCCGCCGCGTCGGCCGCCGCCCTGGCGCTATCCACCGTGCCGGCGGCGTAGCGCGTGGCGACTTCGCCGGAAATCGGGTTGAGGCGGTCGAAGCTTGCGCCACTGGTGGAGGGAACGTCCTGGTTGTTGATGATCATCTGTGCCTGCAGCATGGTGTTCTCCCGGGTTGGATGGGGGTTGGGGGTGGCGGCGCCGAGGTAGGCGCGCCTTACGGATTCGTCATCGCGCAGATCGGCCGCGCTGCCGGCGCCGACGATGCGGCCGTTTTCCAGCAGGTAGCCGCGATCGGCGATTGCCAGGCTGCGTTTCGCGTTCTGCTCGACCAGCAGGATGCCGGTGCCGGTGTCGCGCACCCGGCCCAGCGCGGCGAAGAGTTCGCCGCAGACCAGGGGCGAGAGGCCCAGCGAGGGCTCGTCGAGCAGCAGGATGTCGGGCGCCGACATCAGCGCGCGGCCGACCGCCACCATCTGCTGCTCGCCGCCGCTCATGGTGCGCACCACCTGGCGGCGGCGCTCGGCGAGCTTGGGGAACAGCGCCAGCACCAGTTCCAGTCGTTCGCGTTCGCCGGCGCGCGCACGCTGCGCGTAGGCGCCCAGCGCGAGGTTCTCGGCCACCGTCAGGTCGCCGAAAATGCCGCGCCCCTCGGGCACCAGGGCCAAGCCGGCTTCGACGATGCGGTGCGGCCTGGCGCCGGCCAGCGACCGGCCGTCGAGCAGGATGCGGGTCTGCGCGGCAGCCGCCTGCAGGCCGGCGATGGCCTTCAGCAGCGTGGTCTTGCCGGCGCCGTTGGCGCCCAGTATCACGACGATTTCGCCCCGGGCGACCGAGAGCGAAACGCCGTCCAGCGCCCGGTGGCTGCCGTAGCTGACGGCGGCGTCGCGCACCTCAAGCATTTTCGTCCCCGAGGTAGGCGGCGATGACCTCGTGGTTCGACAGCACCTCTTCCGGCGTGCCTTCGGCCAGCTTGGTTCCGGCATTCATCACCACGCAGCGGTCGCACAGCGAGCGGATCGCATCCATCACGTGCTCGACCATCAGGATGGTACGGCCCTCGGCGTGCAGCGATTCGATCAGCGCAATGCCGGTCCGCAGCTCGGTCGGGTTGAGTCCCGCCAGCCATTCGTCGAGCAGCAGCACCTGCGGGTCGGCGGCCAATGCGCGCGCCAGCTCGATGCGCTTCTGGTCGATGTAGGTCATGGCCTCGGGCCGCTGCCGTTCGCGGCCGCTTAAGCCCACGCGCTCCAGCAGCGCGCGGGCGATGGCCTCGGCCTCGGCGCCCCACACCGCATCGGGGCCGAACACGGCGCCGACCATGACGTTTTCCAGCGCGGTCAGCGAAGGCAGCACGCGCACCAGCTGGAAGCTGCGGCTGATTCCGGCGCGGGCGATCTGGTGCGGCGGCAGCCCGGTCAGTTCGCGCTCGCGCAGGCGCACCTTGCCCTGGGTCGGCGGTAGCGCGCCGGACACCACGTTGAGCAGCGTGGTCTTGCCCGAGCCATTGGGCCCGAGCAGGCCGACGATCTCGCCCTGATGCACGTCGAAGGAAATCTGGTTCACCGCCAGCAGGCCGCCGAAGGCCTTGGTCAGGCCCGAGATGGACAGCAGCGCAGCGGTGCTCACGTCGGTGTTCCCCGCAGCCGCCGCCAGGCCTTTTCCAGCCAGCCCGACACCCCCTGCGGCACGAAATACACGACGAGCAGGAATACCAGTCCGAGCAGCAGATGGGTGTGGTTGGGAAAGCGCCCGGCGATCCATTCATGGAGCAGGACGAAGGGAATCACGCCGACCAGCGGCCCCCACAGGCGTTTGCTGCCGCCCAGCAGGGCCATGATCACGACCTGGAAGGAGACCATCGGGCTGTAGGCGATCTGCGGTTCGATGTAGGTGAAGCGCGGCGCCATCACCGCCCCCACCAGCGCGATCAGCGCGCCGCTGATGCCGAACAGCAGTACCTTGGCGCGCGCGGTGTCGATGCCGCTGTGGGCGGCGACGGTTTCGTCGTCGCCGATCACGCGCAGCGCAAAGCCCAGGCGCGAGCGCTTGATCGCCCAGCCGGCGAACAGGCTGATCGCGCACAGGCCGAGCAACTGCCAGTAGATCTCGGCGGCGGAAATGGTGACGAAGATGTAGCGCCCGACCGAGCCGGTGACCTGGGTCTGGTAGTAGGTGACGAGCTGGCGGATCAGCTCGGCCAGGCCGAAGCTGAAGATGACGAAATACATGCCCGACAGGCGCAGCGTGGCCAGGCCCGTTGCCAGCGCCAGCAGCGCGCCGACCACGGCGGCGGCGACCAGCACCAGCGGCCAGGGCGCGTTTTCGGCCAGCGCCGAGACCACGTAGGCGCCGCTGCCGAAGAAGGCCGCGGTGGCCAGCGAAATGTAGTTGGTCGGCCCGGAGAACAGCGCCCAGGCGGTGGCCATCGCGACATAGCTGGCAATCGTGATGGCCAGCGCCAGCCAGAAGCCGTCGTCGGCCAGCGGCAGGCCGGCCAGCAGCGCCAGTGCCGCCGTCGAGGCGGCCACGGCGACGACTTCGCGCCTCTGCATGGGGAAGATCATGCGCGCCGCCCCATCAAGCCCTGCGGCCGGAACAGCAGGGTCAGCACGAACAGCAGGTAGGTCGCGGCCAGCGTCAGCCCGGGATCGACCAGCGCCGCGACCAGGGTTTCCACCAGCGCCAGCAGGAAGGCGGCGATCACCGCGCCGCGCGGATCGCCGACGCCGCCCATGATCACGATGATCAGCGCCTTCATGGTGAACACCACGCCCATCGAGGCGTTGAAGGTGAGGAACATCGACAGCAGGCTGCCGCCGCAGGCGGTCAGCGCGCCACCCAGGGCGAAGGCGAAGGCGGCGGCGCGCGGCACGTCGATGGCGACCAGGCCGGCAGCCACCGGGTCCACCGCCACGGCGCGGATCGCCGTGCCGTAGCGCGTGCGGTTGAGTCCGAAATAGAGGCCCAGCGCCACCAGCGCGGCGACGCCGAAGGCGATCACGCGGTTGAGGCCGAAGGAGTGGCCGAGCAGGGTCACCGGCTGGGCGAGGAAGGAATAGCTGTAGTAGTTGCCGCCGAATCCCGCCAGCATCGCGCCTTCGATGACGAAGAGCAGGCCGAAGGTGGCGAGGATGCTGTCGACTTCGAGCATGCCCGGGTTCTTCGCCCGGCGCACCAGCGGGCTCAAGAGCCAGCGATAGATCGCCCAGTTGATGGCGAAGGCCAGCGGCACGATCACGAGCAGGCCCAACAGCGGGCTGAGCTGCAGCGCGGTGAACAGCCAGAAGGAGCCGAAGGCTGCGCCCATCAGCGTTTCGCCGCTGGCGAGGTTCATGATGCGGGCGACGCCGTACTGTAGCGTGAGGCCCATCGCCATCAGGGCGTAGGCGCCTCCCAGCAGCACGCTGGCGACGA
>JACRIX010000032.1 GCA_016215645.1 Rhodocyclales bacterium | reverse complement strand
CACGTCGGCCCCGGCACTGCCGGTGATGGCGTCGTTGCCGGCACCGCCGTCGATCTGGGCAATGCCGACCAGCTCGGTGGCCGAGAAGTCCAGCGTATCGCTGCTGCCGGTGCCGGCAATCTGATCGTTGCCGCCGTTGCCCTCGATGCGCTCGACCGTGGCAGCGCCGGTGAATTGGTACATGCGGAAGGTGTCGTCGCCGCTGCTGCCGCGCAGGATGTCGTACCCAGAACCGCCCTCGAAGCGATCGTAGCCGGCGTCCGTGCCGTTGAGCAGGAAGACGTCGTCGCCCGCGCCGCCGTTGAGGTTGTCGCTGCCCGTGCCGCCAACGATGAGGTCGGCTCCGGCACTGCCGGTGATGGCGTCGTTGCCGGCGCCGCCGTCGATCTGGGCAATGCCGATCAATTCGGAGGCCGAGAAGTCCAGCGTGTCGCTCGATCCGGTGCCGGCAATCTGATCGTTGCCGCCATTGCCTTCGATGCGCTCGACGGTCGCAGCGCCGGTGAATTGGTACATGCGGAAAGTGTCGTCGCCGCTGCTGCCGCGCAGGATGTCATACCCGGCCCCGCCTTCAAAGCGGTCGTAGCCGGCGTCCGCCCCGGAAAGCAGGAAGAAGTCGTCACCCGCGCCGCCGTTGAGGTTGTCGCTGCCCGTGCCGCCGACGATGATGTCGGCCCCGGCGCTGCCGGTGATGGCGTCGTTGCCGGCACCACCGTCGATCATGGGAATCCCGACAAAGGTGCTGGCCGAGTAGTTCAGCGTGTCGCTGCTGCCTGTGCCAACCAGATGCTGTCCGATGGTAACCGTAAAGCTCGCGTTCGCGCTCAAGCCAACCCCGTCCGTCGCAGTGACCATCAGATTCAATACCCCGGGCGTCCCCGTGCCGGGTGTTCCGCTGAGGATGCGCGTCGCAGAATCGAAGCTCAACCACCCCGGCAAGGGAGATCCATCGGCTTGGCTGGCCGCAAGCACCAGCGAATCCCCAAGCTCGAAATCCGGATCGAAGAACGTGTCGTCGGGAATGGAGAATTCAAAGTGAATTCCCTCGACGAGCGCCTGGTCGGCGATGTCGTTGTCGAGCATCGGCGCGTTCTGCCATAGCAGCCGCAGGACATCGGTCCGGCTCCATGCCGTACCATCGGCAAACTCCATTCCCGGCAGGCTTCCGATGTCGGCCTCGATGGTGATCGGGCTTTCGTCCTCGTTCCACGACAGCAGGTAAATCCCCTCATCCTCATCGTAAGCAAGGCTGACGTCGGCCGGCGCGACGCCATCGCCGAAGCGGATCATGTCATTGCCGCCATCGCGGTTATCTATCGCGTCAGCACCGTCGCCCGGGTTGAACACATACACATCGTTGCCTGCGCCACCACGCAATTGATCGGCATCCGCACCGCCCATCAGGATGTCGTCGCCGTCACGGCCCAGCAGGATGTCATCACTGTCATAGCCGTTCAGGACATCGTTGCCGCCGGACCCGATCAACACATCATTGGCTTCGCCACCTTCGGCACGAAGCACCATGGCCAGCAACGCCTGGGGATCGACCGCCCTGCCATCGGCAAAGGTCAGGGATGGCAGGAAATCAAGGTTGCCAAACACGCTGATCCCACCCTCCCCGCCATCTGCGCCAGCCACCGAAATCGCGACAGCCAACTCGCCGTCGTCCGAAGTTGCGGCCACGGTCAGGTCCTCGAACAGTATCCCGGCCCCGAAACGAATGGTATCGCCACCTACCGGCCGGCCCTCCTCGTCCTCATCCTCTGCGTCGACAATGTCCCAGCCATCGCCGCGCCGATACACGTAGGTATCGCTGCCGGCACCGCCATACAGGTCGTCGTCTCCGCCGCCACCGATCAGGATATCGTCACCGTCCTCGCCATCCAGATAGTCGTCGCCCGCACCACCGGCCAGCATGTCGTCCCCCGCCAAACCAACAAGGTCGTCTCCGCCATCGAACCCGAGGATATGGTCACCAAGTTCGGTACCATAGATGGAGTCCTCCCAGTCATTGCCGACAACCACCATCGATTCGCCGGCCACTTCGGCCAGCGTCGCGGCATCCCAGCTCGATCCATCCTCGAACTCGACGGCCGCTAGTCCATTCGGATTCTCGAACCACCAATTGACAGCCATGCCTTCGTCGCTTTCGGGCAGCAAAATCAACAGGTCATCGCCGCGGCGGGCAACAACGACCTCCTCCTGCCGAATGCCTCCGCCCATGCGGATGCTGTCGCTGTCCTGCGGTGATTCGTATAGCCCCACCGCGTCCCAGCCGTCGCCGCGCGCGAAAACTATGATGTCGTGGCCGGGCCCACCGCTGATGTAATCATTGCCGGCACCGCCGAGCAGGGTGTCGTTTCCGTCATTGCCATACATTTCGTCATCGCCCGCCAGGCCGTACAGCACGTCCCCGGCATTCCCGCCGCCGAATTCGTCGTTGGCTGGGGTGCCAAATATTTCCCGAACAGGTGGCGTACCCATCGCGGTCAGCGTCTCGCCATCCCACACCGTTCCATCCGCAAATTCAACGCGCGCTGCGCGCGAGCCGCCATCGAACCAGTTGCCCAGGGTGACTCGTTCCGGTGGCACCTCACCGCCTTCGCCGATCGAAGCGCCCAGATCCAGCACCAGGCTTTCGCCGCTGTCCTCGTCGGCGAAGACGCGCACGTCGTCCGCCTCGATACCGGCGGCGAAGCGAATCACGTCCACCTCGTCTTCCCCGCCGCCCGAGAGATTGACGTAATCGGCGCCGTCGCCACGGGAATAAAGATAAACGTCATTGCCAGCTTCACCGAGCAGATAGTCGGATCCCTCACCACCAGAAAGTGTGTCGTTGCCGGCCCCTGCAAACAAGCGATCATGGCCCGCATACCCCAAAACCAGATCATCCCCACCGTCGCCGTAAAGGTCTTCGCTGAAGGCCGTACCTATCATGTGCCGCGAGTTTGCAAGAAGCGCTTCCGCATCCCAGAACGTACCGTCAGCGAACACGACCCGGGGAACCGACAAGCCAGCCCCGGCTCGATACAACCCCATCCCGATGGTCGTTGTCTCGCCGCTATCTTCGATCGTAAGCAGGAAATCCGACCCAGACCGGGAAACCCTCAGGTCATCCGGTGCCACCCCCGGTGCAAAGTGCAATTCGTCCAGGTCATACGCATCAGCATCCCAAAGGTTGAATACGTCGCTGCCCAGCCCGCGACCAACAATGGCGATATCGTTGCCGGCGCCGCCGGAGAGAACGTCGTCCCCGGTTCCACCGACCAGGAAGTCGTCGCCACCATTTCCGGAAAGATAGTCCCGGCCACCCAATCCGAACATCAGATCCGAGCCAGCCGCACCCGCGAGTCCCTGATCGCCATCATTGCCATTGATGATGGCCGCCGTGATCCAGCCGTTGTCCAGGCTATCCGCCTCCCATACTGTACCGTCGGCGAATTCGACACGGCCCACCCGGGGCGCGTCGGCCGCCGGAGAAACCCAGCCAACGAGGCTGACCAGATGTCCGGACGCGGTATCGAAAAGGGCAAGATCGTTGTTCCACTGGATGCGGATCACGTCCGCCGGCCTCACGCCAGGCGCGAAGCGGACCACATCCGTCTCGCCGGCGTTTGCGCCACCCAATTGAATGATCCGGGTCCAAGGTGCCTGGCCAACGATCATCACGTCATTGCCGGCGCCCCCGTAGAGGTCTACCCGGGTACTTGTTCCGCCAATCAAGGTATCGTCCCCGCCGCCAGCCCAAAGCGTCGTTCCGCCAAGGGAGCCATCGAGCACATCCGGCCCATCGGTGCCATTCAAGTTGGTAGTATCCGGCGCGGCGACAAAATGAGCGACCACCGAGCGCAGCAACGCCGACGACCATACCGTGCCATCGGCAAACTCGACGCGGGGAACGTTATAGGTCGTAAAGCCGGCGCTACCCTGACCGAGCACGCCGATCGAGTCCCCGCTGTCCCGTATCGTCAGGCGCACGCCGCCGTAGTCCGTAACACCATCGCGGCTCAGAACGACATCCTCAGGACGGATATCAGCGCCCAGCCGGATCACATCGTCGTCGCCCGGATCCGCCGACGACTGAAATACCGTATCAACACCGTCGCCGCGCCCAAACAGGAAAATATCGTCTCCAGCCCCGGCATGAAGTTCATCGTTGCCGACGCCACCATCCAGGGTGTCGTTGCCTGCCCCGCCCAAAAGGCGGTCGTCGCCGCCGACTCCGGCAATGAAATCGGCTTGCTCCGTTCCCGCGAGGCTTTCGCCGGCAGAACTTCCCTGTAGGTAAGTCGGCGCCAGTGAGAGCACGGTCGCATCCCATGCGGTGCCATCGGCAAACTCGACATGTTCCAGCGGAACACCGGTGCCGAAGCGGATCGAATCGCCGCCATCGTCGATGCTGAACCGGTAGCCGCCAAAGTACTTGACCACGGTGACATCATCCGCCGCAACACCAGGCTTGAAGCGCAGGGTGTCGCTGCCGCCGGAGGCCGTGGAAACAGCGACTACGTCGGCGCCATCCCCGCGCCCGAAGAGATACACGTCATCTCCGGCCTCGCTGGCCAGCAGGTCGTTGCCGGCACCGCCATCGAGCAGGTCGTCACCCGCGCCGCCATAGAGCTGGTCGGCGCCGTCGCCGCCTTCAAGCACATCCGCCCCGGCGAACGCCCAAAGCTGGTCGTTCCCGGCATACCCGAGCAGGCGTTCGGCATCGTTCCCCGCGAGCACGCTGTCGTCGCCATCGGTTCCCCAATACTCGCGGCGGACCTCGGACAATAGTTCCGCCGACCAGCGGGTGCCGTCGGCGAACTCGAGTACCGGCATCGTCGTCTGGCCGAATTGTCCCGGCAGGAAGATCGAATCCGTGCTACCCGCAAGGCTGATCCTGAGTCCGAACCAATCGCGGGTCAAGCCGATGTCCGCCGGCGCGATGCCCTCCTTGAAGCGGATCACGTCCGCATCGCTTGTACCTGCCGACGGCAGGTACAAGGTATCCGTGCCATCCCCGCGTCCAAACAGGAATACGTCGTCACCGGCACTACCGGTGATCGTGTCATTTCCGCCGCCAGCGTCGATGATGTCCCGCCCCGCAGTGGCGACGATCGACTCTCCGGCGGCCGAGCCCGTGATCGTCAGGGTCGCATCGGCGAAGACCGACGGCGTCCAGCGTGTTCCGTCGGCGAATTCAACGTCCGGCAGAGGTGCCTCACCCGGTTGTTGCGCGATGGTCACTGATCCAAGTCCATCGCGCAATGTCAGGTGCACGCCCCCCGCGTCACGCGTCACGACCACGTCTTGGGCAAGAATCCCGGTGCCGAAGCGGATCAGATCCCGGTCCGCAGCACCTGCGCCAGACTGCGAAATCTGGTCATTCCCGTCGCCAAGCCGATATTCGTAGATATCGTTGCCCGCGCCTCCCGTCAGGCTGTCATTTCCCGCGCCACCGTCGAGCAGATCGTCGCCGCCACCGAGATGCAGCATATCGGAGCCAGCGCCGCCGCTGGCAATATCGTTCCCCGCGCCGAGGATGATGCTCTCGTTCGCATTCGTGCCGACCACAGAGCGCCCGACGTTCATCCGTTCGACCAGATCGCCAATCGTCAGCACCGTGCCATCGCCGAATTCGAATAGCTCGATGCCGTTGCCCAGCGCGCTGGTCGCATTCGCCAAACCTATACGTAAGCCGGTCCCATCCGGAATGTCGAGGCGCAGATAGCCGGTATCGTCGTTGCCTGATACAACAAGGTTGTCCTCTCGGGCCGTGGCATCCAGGATCAGCCGGTCCGGGTCAATGCCATTGCCGTAGTAGCTTTCCAGTTGCCGGTGCTCGTTGGCATGCAATGCTGAAAGCAACGGCAAGGGCTCGATGAAGGCAAGCGTACCTTCGGCAATCAATTGATCGACGGAAGTATCATTCGCCGCCACCCATGCCGTGACAGACGTTAGACCAAGATATGGCGGCAGAGCGTCTGTAAATAGATTCCTCCATTGGCCACCGTGGGCCGCACGCTCCGGCCGCTCGAATTCATCGACCCCCAGCGCCGCATAGCGAACCGCATCGACGTCATCTACACCGACGTCGCTGATGGTATCGACGCCATCTTCGTTGATCACGCGAAAGACATCGCCGCCATTGTCTCCAATCAGGGTATCGCTGCCGGCACCGCCAACAAGAAGCTGACCGCCGAAGATCCAGTCATCCCCCAGTCCGCCATACAAAAGGTCTCCAGAATCTCCAACCAGCAAGTCGTCGCCAGCGCCAGCAACTATCAGATCGATCGTGCCGTTGTTGGCCTCGATCCTGTTATCGCCCTCATCTCCCGTCACCCGCGTCAGTACGCTGACGGTACTCTCTCTGATGGTCACCGGCGCCCGCACAAATCCAATGCTCGACCGGCCGGTGGCTTCACCCATCGTGCCCAGGAACGACGAACCATCAACAGCATCCCATGACCGGTTCGTCGGAATACTTGGATCGAACACCACCTCACGCCCTGAAAGCGGGGTACCAAATTGGTACCAGCTCTCGATCAGCCCGGAATTGCCTTGTCCGGCAATCGACCAATAGTGGTGATTCAAGAGTTCTCCCCAGCGAAGCGTAATTTCCTGGTAACTGGTCGTCAGAGCATGATGGGTAGCGCCGCCAGAGGGGACATCAGTAAATTCACCGACAGCCGCAAGATCGGATACAACCAGATTTTGGCGTAGATATTCGGGGTAGCCATTTGCCGTGCTCCATTCCACCCTGCGGTCTGTCCACTTTGGCGTATTCCCAAAAACCTGTAGCGAAAAATAGCCGAATGCATCCGCCGTGTAGCGCCCGAACGAAAGCCCGCCCAAGTGCGCCCATCCCTCGGCGTTGGAACCTGCAACGGCGTCAGCGACTGTTTCTGCAGTCTTAACCGCAAACGCTGCCCGAACAACAGCGTCACCAGTCAATGCCGGCCGCGCCAGCAAGTCCGTCAAATCCATGCTGGCACCGCCGTCCTCAACGATGTGCCAGGACGAGCTTGCGTAGTCGCGCAGCGTCAGGCTCTCGCTCCGCCCGATTACGCCTATCACGGCATCCTCGCCAATGATCTCGGCGCGCAGGATATCGAGTGTGAGATAGGGATCCAGGCGAATCTCGCTCAGTTCTCCCGCCACTTCTACTGCCACGTCCTGCCCCATGCCCAGCCCGAAACGATAGGCATCCATGCCCCCGCCGCCTGCAAGCAGATCTGCCCCGGCTCTCCCATCGAGGACGTCGTCGCCATCGCCGCCCGCGATCCGGTCGACGCCATCCGTGCCGCGCAGCACGTCGGCGGCATCGCTGCCCGTGATGTCGAAGCCCCTGGCCAGCAGGGCCTCATAAGTCAGCGTTGAGCCGTCGTCGAATTCGATGTGCTCGAAGGGATGGTTGGCGAAGATGTCTTCGGCATCGAAGTTTTCAAAGTGGATCACGTCCTCCGGATCGTCGCCGACATGCAGCGCCAGCGAGCCCAGACCCAGCTTCAGGTCGGCGGCGGTGACGCCGGACAGACGCAGGACGTTGCCGTTGCCGGCGCCTGCGGTGGTGCTTACGTGATCTGTGCCGTCACCTTTTTCGTAATACAGCGTGTTGGTGCCCCCGCCCAGGGTGATCTGGTCGTTGCCGCGGCCGCCTGAGACGACGGCGCCACCGCCCATGGCCGACAGGCTGTCGGTTTCCGCCCCGCCGAACAGCGTGACGCCGGCGTCGTTGCTGCTGTCGATCGCAGCGGTGCGCAGGGTGCGCCCCACGAGTTGGGAAGCCGAGAGCACCATGCCATCGGCAAACTCGAAGCGCTCGATGCTGCCTTTGAGGCCGTCGTTCACCAAGGTGAATTCACCGCCGATATCGATCATGAAATCGCGGCGGTTGTTCTGTCCATTGTTTGAAACCACTGTCACTGAAACCTCGGCCAGACCGATGCCGGCACCGAAGCGAACGGTATCGATACCGCCGTCCTCATCTTCGAATATCGCATCCGCCGCATCGCCGACAGGCCCGTCGCCGCGCGCGACCAGATACACGTCATCGCCCTTGCCGCCCTCCATGCGGTCCATGCCGGCATCGCCGGACAGGGTATCGTTACCGTCGCCGCCTTCGAGTTCGTCAACACCCTCGCCGCCGGACAGCAAGTCGTTGCCCAGCCCCCCGCTCAACCAGTCCGCATCCGCGCCGCCGATGAGCGTGTCGTTGCCGCCATCGCCGAACAATCTGTCATCGCCCGACCCGCCGTCGAGCAGATCCGCGCCATGCCACTGCAGGGCGAGACCCGCATAGTCCCCTTCCAGGTAGTCGTTACCCATCCCGCCGTACAGCGTGTCGCTGCCGCCGCTGCCCCACAACCGATCATCCCCGTCCTCGCCGTCGAGGTAGTCATCACCGTGGAACTCGCCCGCCAGCGTGGCGATGTCGCCGTCCATATCATCGTTGCCGCTGCCGCCGAAGAGCTCGTCGGCCTTGCCGTCGCCCCACAACCGGTCATTGCCATCGCCGCCGTCGAGATAGTCCTTGCCGTGATCCGCCCCGGCAAGGCTGTTCGAGTCGCCAAACAGTTGGTCATTGCCCGTACCGCCGACGAGTTCATCATCGCCGCCGTCGCCGCGCAGTCGGTCGTCACCGGCTTCGCCATCCAGGTAGTCGCTGCCATGACGTGCGGCACTGGTGCCATCGTCATCGCCGCGCAAGTCGTCATCGCCCTCACCGCCGAAGAGTTCGTCGCCCTCGCCGCCACCGACCACCCAGTCACCCTCGATACCGCCGT
>JACRIX010000030.1 GCA_016215645.1 Rhodocyclales bacterium | reverse complement strand
TCGCCCACCGTCATGCTGCCGTTGGCAACGCCCACCGCCGCGCGCCACATCATCAGCGTCACACCGGCGGCGATGATCAGCGATTGGCCGAGGTTGAGCCAGGACAGGGAAATCTGGCTGCGGATCTGCGCGGTTTCCCACTTCTGCATCTGCTCGTCGTAGCGGTCGTGCTCCCAGCGCTCGTTGTTGAAATACTTCACCGTCTCGAAATTGATCAGGCTGTCCACGGCGCGAATGTTGGCCGCCGAATCCAGCTCGTTCACCTCGCGCCGGATCACCGTGCGCCAGTTGGTGACGAGGATGGTGAACACCACGTAGATGCTCAGCGTTGCCCCGGTGATCAGCGTGAAATCCCAGGCGTAGCGCGCCGCGAGGATGCCGATCACCAGCGCGATCTCGACCAGCGTGGGCAGGATCGAATACAGGGTGTAGCTGATCAGCGAGCCGATCGCGCGCGTGCCGCGTTCGATGTCGCGCGTCAGGCCGCCGGTCTGGCGGTCGAGGTGGAAGCGCAGGCTCAAGCTGTGCAGGTGCTCGAAGACCTGCAGCGTGATGGTGCGCACCGCGCGCTGGGTGACGCGGGCAAAGAAGATCTCGCGCAGCTCGGTAAACAGCACGGTCGAGAAGCGCAGCGCGCCGTAGGCCGCCAGGAGACCCAGCGGCACCAGCAGCACGGCCTGTTCCAGTGTGTTCTTGCCCGGCAGGGTGAAGGCATCGATGATGTCCTTGAACACCATCGGCACCGCGACGTTGGTCAGCTTCGCCAGCAGCAGGCAGGACAGCGCGAACACCACCCGCCACTTCCACTGCCAGAGATAGGGCAGCAGCGTCCTGATCGTCTGCCAGTCGTGGCGTTCTTCGGGGATCGGCCCGGGCAGGGCCAGGGTGGGTGGGGTGCGGCGCATCATGGGGCGATTTTAGCCCTTGCCGCAGGGGGTCATTACCTTCGGGTGGATGCGGTCTTTATCGATACGCGTCGAATTGCTTCGCCGAGTCCGGTCCGGTTCGAAAGATCAGTCGTTCAGGTGGAATTTCGTTTGATCCACTCGTCGCGCAACACTGCCAGCAGGGTTTGGTCCACCCAGGCGCCGTTGCGCCAGGCGACCTGCCTTTGCTGGCCTTCGATCTGAAACCCGGCTCGCTGATGTACCACCCGCGAGGCCTCGTTGGGCAGAAAGTAATTCGACACGATGCGGCGCAGGCCCAGCATTCTGAATCCATGATCGAGCATCCGGGTCGCAGCGGCCGTGCCCACGCCCTTGCCCCAGACCGAGTGATCGCCAACGACGATGAAAAACCTGGCCACGCTGTTGACCGGATCGTAGTCCTCGAGGCCGGTCATGCCGACGAAGCGTCCGTCAAATTCGATGGCGAGCCTGCACCAGGCTTCGCCCAGGACGAAAGCCTGCGCCTGGTGAAACAACACGGGACGCTGGCAACGATCCTCCAGCCAGAGCGTCACCAGGGGATTTGCCAGGAAGCCGGTGTAGGTCGCGACATCGTCATAACGCGGAAGACGCAGCAGGATCGGTGTTTGCATGGCGGTACGTGTCCTGGATGGGTAACGGGGGCGCTTTGCTCTCGCGGTACCGGTCAGGCAGGTGCGGACATGGGGTAATCCAGCGTCTGTGCCGCAGGGAATCCCCTGACGCATGCTGCCGCTGCAACCAACCGTTGCAGGCGTGACACTATCACGTCTGGCAATCCCGAAATCCCGGCAATCTCGCCTGCCTGGTTCAAGCCCTCGGCGATGCCGCCGAGCGCCAGATCCAGGCGTTCAAAGGAAAGCTCGGCATGGATGCTAGCCGCCAGGGCGATCTCGTCCCGATCAAAGGCCCGCTGTGCGCCGATAGGGGCGCCATGGACAAGCCAGTAGGCCAGATCCTCGAGATCGCTTTGACCCTGCCAATATCCGGCGGATGCCGGCTGCCGGATGACTTCCTGTCGACTCCCCAACGCTTCGGCCAACTGGAACACCTGTGTCTTGTAGAGATGGGCAATCGGTCCAAGATGCCACAGGCCGTCGCCGAAGCGGACGAAGAACCCGCATTCGGTTTCGGTGCGATTGGAGGTGCCGACGGTGATGTAGCCGCGATCGTGGTAGGTGCAATAAATGAGGCTGCGCAGGGAATTCTTGGCACGCCCGACATCGAGAAAGGCATCGGTGGTGAATCCTTCCGCCGGGTCGGCCGTAGCCAGTGCATCGATCAGTCCCCAGGCCCAGCCTGCCAGCGGCAGTTCGATCAGGGCCGCGCCGAGCTCTTGGGCCAGGTGGCGGGCATTCTGCAAGTGGCGATCCTCCATGTCGGCCTGGACCACAGTGAAGAACTTGACCCGATCGACGCCCACCGCCCTGACCAGCAGTCGCGCGGTGATATCCGAATCGATGCCACCGGACAGTCCCAGAACGGCGCGCCGGTCATCTGCCAGGCGGTCTCGCAGGAACTCCGTGGTCCGTTGGACTTCGGCCGCGACTTGCGCCGCGGAAAGCCGCAGCGGTCTCATGATCGCCCCTTGCCGAGAGCCATGGGCAAGCCAAGATAGGCGGCCAATACCGGCAGTGCCCGCTCTGCCGGGTACACCAGCACCCGGTCACCCGGGAAAACCGGTACCGCCAGCCAGCCAGTGGTCACGAATATGCATGTGGCGCCGTTGGCGCGCGCCGTTGCCGTCAAGGTGGCCGCCGAGGAAACCGCGAGTTGGCTGCCGGCCACCAGGAAAACCTTGCACACCGCCGCCGCCTGGGCATCGCGCCATGCGGCCGCGGGAATGTCCTCGCCGAAGGCGATCACCGCAGGCTTCATGAAGCCGCTGCACTGCGGGCAGAACATGTCCTTGTGGCGCCACTCCGGATCCGCAGGCCAGTCCATTGAGGTGCCGCACAGCAGGCAATGCACCCGGTGGATCGAGCCGTGCAGTTCAATGACCTCCGAGCTGCCTGCCGCCTGATGCAGGCCGTCAACGTTTTGGGTGATGGTGACGTCGACCAGGCCCGAGCGCTCGAGATCGGCCAACGCGCGATGCGCGGGATTGGGTGCCGCCTTGAGTACGTGTCCGCGGAACCAGTCGCAGGCATCCCAGTAAAGCATGCGCGAACCACGATCCGCAATGAAGGCCTGAAAGCCGTATTGGTAGAGCGGAACGCCGGGAGCAAGCCACGCGCCCGAGGTGTAGTCCGGAATTCCCGAGGCCGTGCTGATGCCGGCACCGGTCAGGACGCAGGTGCCGCCATCATTGCGTGCGGCGGCAATCAGCTGAGCCGCATGCTGCAGCTCGGGATCGAGGAACAGGTCACGATTTCGTCCAAGTACCGTGAGGATGGCGACCCAGATCCCGATGAACAGCGGCGCCATCAGGGGTGGAATATCGGCGAGCAGGGCGAAATGCGGCCAGGCGAGCCAGATCAGTGTGGCCGTCAGTGCGGCGGTGACCGCGGCGGTCCATCCTTGCCGGCATCCGGGCAACAGCGTTGCGGGAAACGCAAACAGCGCCGGCGCCACGGTGAATGCCCATAGCCCGGCATTGCCGATGCTTCGCGGGTCGGCTTCCCATGCCAGCAGGAACATCGCGACCATCGCGGCACCCAGGGCGGCGACGGCGGCAGACTTGAAATTCTTGGTCGCCATGGCCGTGGCCACCAGCGCGATTGCTCCGGCATAGTCGGCCATGCCGGGTGCCAGGGCGTGGTCGAAAGACCAGAAATCGGCCTTCAGTACCGTGAACGCAAAGAGTGAAATCCAGACGGTGATCAGGCCGGGCAAACCTAGCGCGGGCAGGTGCCAGTGTCGGGCAAGGCGACAAACGGGCCGGCGCAGGGCGAGACAGGCAAGGATGGCCAGAGGAAACAGGGAGGCAGGTCCGCCGCCGCGTGCCAGCACGCCGGACCAGGCAAGTCCGACCAGCGCAGCGTCATAGCCGCCGAGGCCGGCAGCCCACTCGGGCGCGGATTGATCGAAGAGCCGGCGGCCGAGCAGAATGGCGAATGCCGCACCCAGGCCGGCACCGATGGCGCTCCACGGCGACAGCAAGGCGATGGCCACCAGCAAGAGAGCACCCTGAAGCGGGGTATCGAGAAATGCAACCTGGGCAAGCGCCTTGAGCCATGCCCTGACGGACTCCTGCCAGCCCTGATCGCCATCCCGGGTCATCGGTCAGCGCCCGGTGATCCGGAATTTGAGGCGCGTGGGTACCTTGTCCAGGGCGAATATGTCTTCGCGCGTTTCACCGCGTCGTATCAATTCCGGTCCCTTGGGGCCGACAAGCACAACCGCAGGGCGGGGTTGAATGAACTGCATCGATTGCGTCAGGCAATAGGCGCCAACATTGGATACCACGAGCGGCGAGCCAATCGACATCGGTGGCAGGATGGCGCGTTCACGCAGCACGTCGATCTGCATGCACAGCGGCCCGAACACCGCGACAGGCTTGGACCCGATTGCGGCATCGAGGTCGCTTCCCGAGGCCGCATCTACGCCGTGGTCATACCAGTAGGCCGTCGGCAGGAGATTGACACCGGCGTCGACGATCACCGCATCGCCTTGCCCTGAAATGCTCTTTCGTGCCACGACGCTGCAGGCAAGCTTCATGGCGGCATCCACCACCGCGCGACCCGGTTCGAGGACCACGGTGGGCCGATCGCCAAAAGCCTTGCGCGATTTCGCGATGCCGCCGATGACCGCCTCCGCGAACGGCGCCAGATGCTGTCCGGCCGCTACTCCGCCCGCGGGTTCGAACGCGGGCTTCAGGCGATTGCTGGAGGGATAGCCGCCACCGAAGTCGGCGATGTGCGGCGAAAGCCCGAGCTCGCGCGCCTTTTTGGCGACCCCCGCAAGCACCTGGGCGGAGCGGGCATAGATATCGGGATTGACCTGAAAGGTACCGGAGTGGTTGTGCAGTGCCTCGAACCGAAGCGTTCGTCCCGCCTTCTTCACTCGATGCAGGGCTTCGGTCGCGTCGCCGCTGTCGGCATTGAAACCGAACTTGGTCCACGACTGACGACCATGCTGAAAATTGATGCGCAGCCCCATCCGGGCCGAACGCTTCAGCGAGTCGGCGACCGCGGTCAGAAGATCCAGCTCATCGAAGCTGTCGACATTGATCAGTGCATCGTCGGCAATCGCCCTTGCCAGCTCGTCCGAACGTTTGTACGGGCCGTTGAAGATGATTCTTTCACCAGGCACGCCGAGCGACCGGGCCAGGTCGTATTCCATGCCGGAAACCACCTCGGCCCAGGCGCCTTCCTGGTGCAGGATCGAACATACGGCGGGCAGGTAGTTGGTTTTGTACGAGTAGGCGACGACGGTTTCGACAGACGGTGCCGTAAAGGTATCGCGGAAATTGCGGAACAAGGACCGAAGCGATTTCTCCGAAACGATGTATAGCGGGGAGCCGAACTCGGCGAGCAAGGCGGCGACGTCGCCGACATCGTCGAATCCCGAGTCGGCTGCGGAGATATCGACCGTGCGGTGCTTCTGCATCGCGAGCGAGGACAAGACTTCCACGCGGGGGGGAACATAGGTCTTCCTAGTCTTTGCCATAGCCGATCTCGCCGCGGTTGATGAGTGTCGCCATGGATACGGCCGAGGCCGGGACTTCTTCCGCGGTGCGCATGAACACGAAGTCCTGGTGGCGGTGCCCGTCGATGGCCGGAAGTGCCGGCGGGCGATCAAGTGCTGCCAGGACAAGCTGCCTGGGCAGATTCCTGTCTATCATTTCCGCATAGCCGATCCATGCCGGGAAGCGAGGGTTGATCTCGATCAGCGACATCCGCTCGGTGGTGGAATCGCGGATCAATTCGACGTCGGCCGGGCCATGCCAGCCCACCTTGGCCATTAACTCCGCCAACTGGTCGACCACCATGGGCAAGGGCGTGGCCATCGCGGACCAGGTCTTGCCGCGCTCGCACATGACCAGCTTTTTCAGCGGTACCGAGTCGATCAGGCGTCCGGATCGATCGCAGACCAATCCGACGCCGAACTCCTCGCCAAACACCACGGGCTGGGCAAGGATCGTGGTCTCGCCATCCTCCTTGAAGCGTGACCAGACCACCTCGGCCTGTTCGAGGGAGTAGACGCGGGCGGCGCGGGCGTCGACGCCCTTCAATATCATCGGCGTACCAAAGCGCTTGTGCGCCAAGGCGAGGTCCCGTCGGTTGCGTACGGCAATGGTTTCGGGAAACTCGAGCACCCCCAGTGCACCTTGCCCCGAGAGCCTGGACAAGCCGATTTTGGATAACTTGCGCCGTGCGGCAGGCGTCGGCAACAGGGTGCGAACCCCCGCGCCCTGTAGTTCCGGCGCGATGCGGTGAAAGCGGTCGATCTCAAGGTCGAGACTGGGGATGACGACGTCCATGCCGTGCTTTTTGCGGATCGCCAACAGGCGCTCCAGCATTCTTTCGTCGCCGGCGCTTGCATTGTCCGGCGTTGCGTCGATCGGAATTCTGCAGCAGACGTCGAACAGGTCGCGGCGAAAAATTCCGGTGTCGTTTGGTGTGTAGGCGAGACCAATGGTGCGTCCGACTTCCGGTGCCGCGCGCAGGCACCGGACCGTGCCCAGGCCCGGCTGCGTCAGCTCGAAAGCCGAGATTCCGGTAACTCCGACCACGATGTCGCCACGATGGCGGCGTATCGGCGTCCGCGTGGGTACGGCCGCGCTTCCCGAACGCTTCAGGCGGGTAATGGAAGCGGCCGGAACGGAAATCTCCTGAATGTCCCGGGCATACATGACCCCGACCTGCGCCGGACGTGGAGCGCGCGTGCCGGGGGCAAGAATTTCCCTCAGCAGCGCAGCGGGAAGATTGGCCTTGGCAAACTCGGTGAGGAAGATCCAGGATGGGAAGCGGCAATTGACCTCAAGCAGATAGAAGCGACCGCTGCCGTGGGATCGGACGAATTCCAGTTCGAGCGGTCCGCGCCAGTGCAACTTTTCAAGAATCTCCAGCGCCAAACGCCGCAGGCCGGGGTCGTCTACGGTCGACCCGATCACACCCTTGCCGCGAGCATTGAGTCCGATCTTGCGCATCATCGCCATCGAGAGGCAGCTTCCATTCGCGCGCGCGACCATGGCGACGACATGCTCGCTGCCTTCGACGGCCTCCTGCAGCAGAACGCCGCCGCCCCATCGTGCCGCAAGGCTTTCGGCTTCGAACAGGGCCTGTTCGCGGTTGAAGACCTTCTTCGCGCCGGCCACCGTACCCTTGATCCACAGGGGATACCCGAAATGGTCGGCATGCACGGCCACTGCCGACAGGTCGCGGACATGCACGGTGTGCGGTGTCAGGATATCGTGGCTGTAGCAGAAGCCATGGAGGCTGACCTTGGTGATTGCCGCAATGTCTTCGGCCGAGGCGAGCAGCGTTTGAATTCCCTCCCGTGCCAGCCGTCCGGCCAATCGCGAATACACCGGTACCTCCAGGTCAAGGCAGGGTATCAGTGCATCGATCGGATGTTCCTGATGAATTGCCAGGATTCGGTTCAGCGCCGCGGCGTCACCATGGGCGATTGGCGCGATCAAATGCAGTCGATCAGCGATGCCGGGCGTCCAGCCACCCGTTGCCCAGGGATCATAGACCAGACCTTCAATCGCCAGCGGTCCAGACCAGTGTGCCCGCAGGGCGCGAGCGGTCGCGAGCCCCGGCTCGGGGTTGTCAAGACCAGCCAATCCGGTGATGGCGACGCGCGTGGCCGGTGTTTTCAATCCGGCTCCAGGATGTCGAGCGTGCGCAGTTCCTTGATCAGCGAAAGCACATCCCTGCGGGCTGTGGTTTGGTTGACGTCGTAGGCCTCGGTGATCAGGCCCGTGAGCTTGTCGGCATCATTCCCCTTGCGCATCGCACTCACGACTGTCCATGCGGACGAATTGCAGGCGCAGATCATTGCCGTCTGCGTATCGAACAGCATGCCGCCTTCGCCGTCCGCATCCGCTTCGAGGCGGATGCGGGAGCGAAGTCGCAGGCTGGCGGATTTGCCGGATTTTGACGCCATCAAAGCTTCTTCGCGGCCTCAAGGCCCTGCCTGGCGTCCGGATAGCTTGGCGATATTTTCAGCGCCTGCTCGAAATAGTTGCGTGCGCCGGCGGCATCCTTCAAGGCAAGCCTGGCGTATCCGCGTCCGGTCAGGCAGTCGATTCCGAACGGATTGGCCCCGAGTGCCTCGGCGAAGAGCCTGTCCGCCTTGGCGATGTCGCCAAGGCGGAAGTGGGCCCATGCCAACGTCGTTGCCGCGGTGTACTCGATGGTCCAGCTCTGCTTGGTTCCCGGGATCGGCACGGTTTCCACCACCGGCAGCAACGTATTCGGCTCGTGCTTCATTGCCGCTTCAAGCAAGGGGATTGCCTCCTTGTACTTGCCCTGGCGGAATAGTGCGAAGGCGGTGCCGCGCCCTACGTTGGGATCGGTCGCACCGGCCTTGGCGGCATCTCCGAAGCGCTTCAAGGCCTTGCCGGGATCGCCGGCAAAATAGAAGCCCCAGGCCAGGTTCGCCAGACCATCGCGCGCCGCCGCCGCGGGCAGCTTCAGCGTGTCGAATACCGGATCGATGTACTGTGGCGCCAACGCGGCGGCGGCCGCCGCCTTTTTCCCCGCGTTTGCGTCGTCACGCAGCCCGGCGTACGCTCGGGCCAACAGATACTGGATGTCTGCCGAATAGGGGTAGGCACGTTCCCCAAGCTGAAGTACCTCCCTGGCATCGGCAAAGGCTCCCGCATCGATCATTTTCAGTGTCGGGGACGTATAGGAAAGCACCCCCTGAAATGGCGCCAGCGTGTAGGCCGATACCAGTTCCTTCGCTGCGGCGGCAAATTGCTTGCGTTCCGTCAGCACGTAGCCGAGGCCCTTGTGCGAAAGGTAGGCATTGGGAGTGGCGGCCACAACGGCCTTGAACGCCTTCTCGGCGGCATCGTAGTCCTTCTTGTAATACGCCATCCAGGCCAGTCCGTCGTCGATCAGCCACTGGGAATCTGCCGGGCTTTCGCTGCGGGCCTGATCGAATTTCAGTTTCGCATCGGTGTACTGTCCGGACTCCAGCTTGGTCCATGCCTGCTGGTACAGGACCAGGTCGGCCCGGCGTGAGGCAATCTGGCCGCTCTGCGAGGAATAGTGGTCGGGATCGATCTTCAATGCGGCGGCAAATGCCGTAGCGGCTGCCTTGGCATCACCCAGTGCAAGCAGCGCCCAGCCGCGGCCATCCTCGACGGCGGGGTTGCCCGCGGCAAGTGCAGCAGGGGCCTTCGCCTGGAACAACTCCAGAGCACGTTTGAAATCGCCCTTGTAGTAGGCTTCCCAGCCCGCTTTGACGATCTCCGACTTTTGAAACTGGACTGCGGCGAGCCCGGATTGCGCAGACGCGTAGTTGGGCACGGCTTTCAAAGCCGCCTTGAAGCTTTTTTCGGCATTGGCGCCATCGTTCTTGCCGAGAGCGATCCAACCGAGTCCTGCGTTGGCGTCGGCCTTGTCACCTTTTTGCAGGGCTGATTGAAATGCCTGGCTGGCCTCGGGGTATTTCTTCAACGCCAGTTGGGCCCATCCCAGGCCGCTCGCGCCGGAGGCGGCAGTCCCGCCGGTTGCAGCGTATTGCTGGAAGCGCTTTGCCGCGGCATCGTAAGCCCCCGAGTAATACAGACCCCAGGCAAGCGACAGCAGCGCGGGTTGTCGGCCGTTGACCGCGATGCGGATATTGTCGAATGCCGGATCGATGTAGGCCGGAGCAAGTTCCGATGCGCGCGCCAGGCTCAGGCCAGCCGCCCCATCGTCATTGAGACCGGCTTTCGCTCGTGCCATGAGGAAGTGGATGTCGGCTGAATAGGGGTAGATACGTTCGCCCAGGCTCAGGATATCCCGCGCATCCTTGTACTGTCCGGCACCGACCAGGCGTTCCGCTGCCCTGGTGTAGCTTGCCAATACCTGGTAAGGATTCTGTTGCAGCGATTGTGTGATGAGCCTGCCGGCCTTGCCGAAATCCTTGCGTTCCATTGCTACCCAGCCCAAGCCGTTCTGCGACAGGTAGGCACTGGAATTGCCGGCAAGTATTGCCGAGAAACCCTTTTCCGCCGCTTCGTAGTCTTTCTTGTGGAAGGCAACCCAGGCGATGCCGTCATCGATCAGCCAGTGGAGATCGGCGGGTGTTTCGCTGCGGGAATTTTCGAAGAGTAGCTTGGCCTCGTCGAGTCGTTGCAGGTCGATCAAGCCCCACGCCCGGCGATAGGAAGTCAGCAGCCGGCTTTCGGCGGCGGTCAGGCCGCTCTTGGAGTAATGGAAGTCGGCGTCCAGTGCCATGGCCTGGCGAAACGCGTCACGGGCTTCGCGAACCTTGCCCATGGCCAGCAGGGCCCAACCGCGACCGTCAGCGGCGGATGGATTCTTTTTTGCCACCGATTCCGCGAGCTTGCTCTCGAACTGCTTCAACGCGGCTTCATAGTCTCCCTTGTAATACGCTGACCAGCCATCCTTGACCAGTTCCGTCTTGAAGAACTGCAGATTGCCGATCCCCGCCAGCGCCCCCGGATTGCCTGGATCGGCCTTCAGCACCTCGCGAAACCGGGCTTCAGCTTCGTTGGCCTTTCCGCCAGCAAGCAAGGAAAAGCCGAGGCCGAGCTTGTAGGCCATGGCTTTCGGATGCTGGCCCATCAGCCCCTGATAGGTCCTGATGCTCAAGGCCGGATCGCCGATCGTGGTCAAAGTGGCCGCGAGCAGTGAATTCAGTCCGGCGTTGTCGGTAGTGATCTCGATGCCGTCCAATACCTGCTTTAGCGCTTCCCGAGGGTTGTTCTTGATCAAGGCGACTCGCGCCAGCCCGTCGCGGCAGAAAAAGCACTTCGAATCCCGTGCGACTCCCTCCTGGAATGCCGATATGGCCTTGGCCAGATCGCCCCGGTTGAACGCCGCCCAGCCGAGCCCGACGCTCGGATCGGATTTACCAGCCGCCGAGCTCATCCCCAGTTCGGTAGTGAAATGCTGCTCAGCCAGGGTGACGTCGCCTTTCTTGAGCGCCAGCCAGCCCTTGGCGTCGACCACCATGTATTTCTGCCAGCCGAGCGCAAGTGGTTCAGCCTCTTGCAGGAAGCGCGCGGCATCGTCGAACTTCCCGGTCTTGATGCTTACCCAGGCCAGGCCAAGTTTGACGTCGAAATCGTTGGGCCAGGATTGCGCGAGCTTGCGAAAACTCTGTTCGGCGGCGCCGTAGTCGTCGAGCATGAAATGGCTCCAGCCGACGAGGGACAGATCGTCCAGGCTACCGCTTCTCGCCGCGAGGTCACGCGCTTCAACGAAGCGCTTGCGCACGAACATTTCCTCCGCGGGCGTCGCCGCCATCGCCGACGCTCCCATGATGCCGATCAGAACAGCCAACACACTCGCCCGGAAATGATTTGTCATGATCCTATCTCCCTGAACGTCAAAGTGCCGCAAATTCAACATCGAACCTTACCCATATTTATTGTAGTGCCATTTTCCTCCGTTCCCCCAATTGCGGTAGGGGATGCCATCTACAACTGTGCCTCCTGGTAATCCAGCAGTTCCTCGTGGTGGCGCATGACTTCGTCGCCGATCTCGTTTTCGCGCCACAGGCGGATCAGCTCGCGGCGCTCGGCGTCGATGACGACGCGGTGCAGCTCTTTTCGCATGCGCTCATGCGATGTCGGTTCGGCGCCTCCCGGCGCGGCGCTGGCGATCCGCTCCGTGATTTCGGCGCGCAGCAGGGTGCCCCACTCCGCGGGCGCGCCTGCCCTGGCCAGGTGGGCATCGACCGCGGCGATTGCCGCCGCGCTCATCGCCGTGCGTACCTGCCGTTGTTCTTCGACCATGCTCCAGTCCGAGCCTACCTTGAGTTTGCGGATCAGCGGCGCCAGGGTCAGGCCCTGCCCGACCAGGGTGGCGACAATGACGAAGAAGGTAAGGAAAATGATCAGGTCGCGCGCCGGGAAGGGCTCGCCGTTGGGCAGCGTCGCGGGCAGGGCCAGCGCAGCGGCGAGCGAGACGATGCCGCGCATGCCACACCAGCTGATGATGCCCAGTTCACGGCGACGCAACTGGGGCACTTTCTTGTTCACCAGGCCGGGAAACCAGCGTGGCAAATAGGCGGCGGGATAGACCCAGATGAAGCGGACAGCTACCGCGACAAGGGAAATCACCCCGCCCATCACCATCAGTTGCGACAGGGGATAGCGGCCGAGGGTATCCATCACGTCGGACATCTGGATGCCGATCAGGATGAAGATCAGGCTGTTGAGCATGAACACCAGCACATTCCACACCGAGCGCGCCATGATGCGCATTTCGGCGGAGACGACCTCCGGCGCGTAGCGGCCGCGCACCAGGCCGGCGGCAACCACGGCCAGCACGCCGGAGACATGCAGCGATTCGGCAGCGATGTAGCCGATGTAGGGGATCGCCAGCGCGGTGATGACTTCGATGAAGGGGTCGCCCAGGCGCTTGTGCACCTCGACGAAGACGAAGCCGACGACGATGCCGATCAAGACGCCACCGACCGACACCAGCGCGAACTGCGCGGTGGCCTCGCCCATCGAGAAGGCGCCGGTGAGGACGGCCGCGATTGCCAGTTTGTAGATGACCAGGCCGGAGGCATCGTTCACCAGGCTTTCGCCTTCGAGGATGGTCACCAGGTGGCGCGGAATATTGAGTCGCGAGAGGATGGTGGTGGCGGCCACGGCGTCGGGCGGCGAGACGATTGCGCCCAGCACGAAGGCTGCCGCCCAAGGCACCGCGGGCACCATCAGCTTGAGCGTGATGCCGACCGCCAGCGTGGTGACGATCACCAGACCGATCGCCAGCAGGCCGATCGAGCGGATGTGGATCTTGAAATCGCTCCAGGAGGTCAGCAGTGCGGCCTGGTAGAGGATGGGCGGCAGCACGATGACCAGGATCAGCTGCGGGTCGAAGGGAAACTGCGGCAGGTTGGGGATCATGCCCAGCAAGGCGCCGCCGACCACCAGTGCGATCGGGTAGGGAAACTTGAAGTGGCGCGCCAGCCAGCCCAGGGCGACGGCGCAGATCATCAGCAGGAGGACAAGTTCAAATAACAGCATGGCGGATACCGGGCGGCAAATTCCCCGCGTGCCCGGTCGGCAGAGCGCTGGGCGACAGGCGCGGGATACCGGCGGGTTGGCGTGGTTGCAGAAAAGCGGGAAGCCGAATCCTAGCCCGGTTTGGGCCGCCTGCGTGCCGGAACCGGCAATCAGCGGCGATGCCGCAGGGCATGCAGGGTCGCGCGTGCCTGGTCGAAATCGAACTCCGCCACCCGCCGTGCGAGCGGCTCGAACTCGCTGCCCAGCCCGGCACGCAACAGCCCGCCGTATTCCTTGAGCAGCCCGGCCGCGCCCAGGCCCCCTTGGGCCAGGGCTGTATCCAGCGCATTGAACACGTTCTTCAGTTTCGCCGGATCGGTATCCGCGACGGCTTCAACCGGACTAGCCACGACCGTTGGCGGCAGCGCGGCGGCGATGGCCGCGAACTCGGCGCGGATCGCGTCCAGACGCGGGCGCAGGGAGCAGTCGCCCAAGGTGACGTGCGGCGCTGCCAGTTCGAGCTCGCGGGCGATTTCGGCAATTCGTCCCGCGCCCAGGGTGGCCGCCGCGCCCTTGAGCGCATGGGCCAATGCCACCGCTTGGTGGCGCTCGCCCTTGCCCAGGCAGGAGTGCACTGCATTCATGTCATCCGCGTGGCTGAGGATGAACTGGCGCATCAGGCCGAGATACGTCTCGGTCTTGCCGCGCAGGACCCGCAAGCCCTGCGCGACATCGAGGCCGGCGTCATGCAGCAATTCCAGGGCGTCCTCGACGCTGATCGGACGGGGCTCTGCCTGCGGCATGCGGGCGCCCTGGTGGTCAGGGGGCAAACCGTCGTCGGCGTGGTCGGCGAGGTTTTCGGTCGCCGGCAGGATACCGCGATCGGGTTCGCCACGAGGATCGAGGGATGGCATGAAGGCTATGGTCACGTCAGACATCGGAAAGGCTCCGGCGGCGCGTTCCTGAATGGCTCGAAGCCGCTTTCATGCCTCGACCCGGCACGGGAAGGGACCGGGCGGCGGAGACGTCCATCGCCATGGTCGCAGAGCGTGCCGCCGTTGTTTATCCGTGAAATACGCGGCCAACTGCGGAAACTACGTAGCAGGATGACCGATTCGAGAAGATGCTCCAATCGCACACGGACGGCTTGACATCCTCGAACCGCAAATGTCATCATTTAAACAATTGTTTGAAACTTTTGTTTGCCCGAGGTCCGCCCGCCCATGGAAACCGACACCCGCACCCGCATCCTCGATGCCGCCGAAAGCCTGTTTGTCAGGCACGGCCTCGATGCGACCACGCTGCGCATGATCACCGCCGAGGCCCAGGCCAACCTGGCGGCGGTGAATTACCACTTCGGCTCGAAGGAGGCGCTGATCGAGGCGGTGTTCCGCCGCCGCCTGACCTGGCTCAACGAGCAGCGCATCGCCGCCCTGACGGCCTTCGAGGAGGCCGGCGGCGGCGCGCCGCTGAAGCCGCGGCAGATTGTCGAGGCCTTTTTCGGCGTGGCGATCCGCATGGCGGCGGACAGGAACGGCGGCCAGACCTTCATGCGTCTGCTCGGCCGCACCTACACCGAGCCGACCGAATTCGTGCGCACCTTCCTCGCCGAGGAATACGCCGAAGTCATCGCGCGCTTCAAGGCCGCCTTCTTCAGGGCCCTGCCCGACGTGCCGCAGGAGGAATTCCTCTGGCGCTTCCATTTCATGATGGGCGCGCTGTCGTATGCCATCTCCGGCACCGACGCCTTGCGCATGCTGGGCCCGATCGACGATTCCGATCCCGAGGCGCTGTATGCGCGGCTGATGAGCTTCCTCATCGGCGGCCTGCGCGCGCCGCTGCCCGACGTCGTTGCCAAACCCGTTGCCAAAACTGTTGCCAAACCCGCCAGGAAGCCGCGCGCCAAGCGCGCCGCCTGACACCAGGAGAACGCCATGAGCTGGTTCCTCGTCCTTGCCGCCGTCCTCGCCGCCGTGCTGTTGCTGCCGCCACTGCGCCGCGCCGTCCTCACCGGGCCGATTTTCGCCATCTACAAGAAGATGCTGCCCGCCATGTCGCAGACCGAGCGCGAGGCGCTGGAGGCCGGCACCGTCTGGTGGGAGGGCGAACTCTTCTCCGGCAAGCCGGCCTGGGGCAAGCTGCTGGCTTTTCCGCAGCCGAAGCTCAGCGCCGAGGAGCAGTCCTTCCTCGACAACGAGTGCGAGGCCTTGTGCGCCATGTCGCATGACTGGGACACGACCCAGATCCACCATGACCTGCCGCCCGAGGTCTGGGCCTACATTAAGGACAAGGGCTTCCTCGGCATGATCATTCCGAAGCGCTACGGCGGCCTCGAATTCTCGGCCTACGCGCATTCGATGGTGGTGCAGAAGTTGTCCACGCGCTGCTCGGCGGCGGCCGTTTCGGTGATGGTGCCGAACTCGCTGGGCCCGGCGGAACTGCTGCTGCACTATGGCACCGAGGAACAGAAGGACCATTACCTGCCGCGCCTGGCCAAGGGCCTGGAGATCCCTGCCTTCGCCCTGACCAGCCCGCAGGCCGGGTCGGATGCCGCCTCCATCCCCGATCTCGGCATCGTCTGCAAGGGCCAGTGGCAGGGCAGGGAAGTGATCGGCATGCGCGTCACCTGGGACAAGCGCTACATCACCCTGGGCCCGATCTGCACCATCCTCGGCCTGGCTTTCCGCCTGCAGGACCCGGAGCACCTGCTCGGTGAGGTCGACGATCTGGGCATCACCTGCGCGCTGGTGCCGACCGACCACCCCGGGGTGAACATCGGCCGCCGCCACTTCCCGCTCAATGCCGTGTTCCAGAACGGACCGAACTCGGGCAAGGATGTCTTCATGCCGCTGGACTGGATCATTGGCGGACCCGCGATGGCCGGTCAGGGCTGGCGCATGCTGATGGAATGCCTGGCGGCGGGGCGCTCGATTTCGCTGCCATCGAGCAACACCGGCATGGCCAAGCTCGCGGTGCGCGCCACCGGCGCCTACGCCCGCGTGCGCAGCCAGTTCAGGACCGCCATCGGTCGTTTCGAGGGCATCGAGGAGCCGCTGGCGCGCATGGGCGGCAACCTCTACCTGATGGACGCCGCGCGCAGCATGACCGCCGGCGCGATTGATCTGGGCGAAAAGCCCTCGGTGGTCTCGGCCATCGTCAAGTACCACGTCACCGAACGCGCGCGCCAGGTGGTCAATGACGCGATGGACATCCTCGGCGGCAAGGGCATCTGCCTCGGCCCCAACAACTTCATGGGCCGCGCCTACCAGCAGATCCCGGTGGCGATCACGGTCGAGGGCGCCAACATCCTGACGCGCAGCCTGATCATC
>JACRIX010000029.1 GCA_016215645.1 Rhodocyclales bacterium | reverse complement strand
GAGTCGATGACGATCAGATCGACGCCGCCGGAGCGCACCAGCATGTCGCAGATCTCGAGGCCCTGCTCTCCGGTATCCGGCTGGGAGATCAGCAGGTCGGGGACATTCACGCCGAGTTTGGCGGCATAACCCGGATCGAGCGCATTTTCCGCGTCGATGTAGGCGGCGACGCCGCCGGCTTTCTGGATCTCGGCCACCACGTGCAGGCACAGCGTGGTCTTGCCCGAAGATTCGGGGCCGTAGATCTCGACCACCCGGCCGCGCGGCAGGCCGCCTATGCCCAAAGCGATATCTAGACCGAGCGAGCCGGTGGAGACGGTCTGGATGTCGTCGGTGGCGAGGCCTTCGCCCATTTTCATGATCGAGCCCTTGCCGAATTGCTTCTCGATCTGCGCCAGGGCGGCCTGCAGGGCTTTGCTCTTGTTTTCGTCCATTTTGGTGATGTCCTTCATAGTGGAATCGATTATGGCATGGATGGCACAGTTTTTGCGCCGCCCAGCCGGCTTCAGCGGATGTCGATCCGGAGCAGGAGTCCGGTAAGGGCATGGACCACCGCCTGACGGCGGATGGCCTCGCGATCGCCGGAGAAAACCCGGGTCTCGGTCTCGGCTGATGCGCCGGTTCGACACCACGCAAAGCATACGGTCCCCACTGGCTTACCAGGTGAGCCACCCGTGGGCCCGGCGATTCCGGTAATAGCCAATGAAATCATTGCCTTGGAGTTTTTCAATGCGCCGCTGGCCATCTCGGCGGCCGTTTCCAGGCTCACGGCGCCGAAGTTGGCCAGGGTTTCGGGGCGCACGCCGAGCATCTCGACCTTGGCTTCGTTGGCATAGGTCACGAAACCGCGCTCGAACCACGCCGAACTGCCGGCCGTGTGAGTGATCACTTGCGCCGCCCAGCCTCCGGTGCAGGACTCGGCGGTAGCAATCAGAAGTCGGCGCTGGAGACACGCCGCGCCGAGCGCCACCGACAGGGCCTGCAGGTCCGCGTCCATCAGAAGGGCAAAAAAGCCTTGAACACGGCGATGGTGAAGATCGTGTAGGCGGCGGCGATCACGTCGTCCATCATGACGCCGAAGCCGTTCTTGACCTGGGTATCGAAGAACCTCGCAGGTTGCGGTTTGACGATGTCGTAGAAGCGAAACCAGAGAAAGGCCGCCAGTTGCCAGAGGATTTCCTGGGGCGCGAACATCAGCACGCACCAGAAGGGCACGATCTCGTCCCAGACGATGGCCCCATGATCGACCACCCCCAGCGCCCGCCCGGTGATCTGGCAGGCCGAGACGCCGACGGCGAAGGCCAGCAGGAGGAAAATGGCGAAGCCGAGATCGCCCTCCATGTACAGGCGCAGGAAGGGGTAGCTGAGCCAGGCGAAGGCGGTCCCCGCCGTTCCCGGCGCCCAGGGCGATAGCCCGCTGCCTAAGCCGCAGGCCAACAGATGCGCCGGGTGGTGCATCAGGAAACGGGCAGGCGGCGGGGGCAGTCTGGCCATCAGGAACCTGCGGGCGCGGGCCCGTCGGCAAAGTGGTCGTAGCCGCGCCGCGGAGGCTCGACGATCCGACCTTCGAGGTCGCGCAGTTCGATCGAGCCCGCCGGCCCGGTGGTGACGGAACCGATGTGGACCAGCGGCAGCGCGAGTTCGGTGGCAAGCGCCGCGACCGCGGTGCGAGCCTGTGCCGGAGCGGTAAACACCAGCTCGTAGTCGTCGCCGCCGGACAGCCAGGCATCACGCTCAGGAGTCGGCGCTGGTGGTACGCCGATTTTCACCTGCGCCGAAACCCCGGAGGCTTCGAGAATATGGCCGAGGTCGGCAAGCAGGCCATCGGAAACATCAATCGCCGCCGAGGCCAGCCCCTGCAGGGCCAGCCCGAGCGCCACGCGCGGCTGCGGGCGTTGCAGCGCGGCAATACAGTCGGCGCGGCGCGCCTGATCGAGCACCGTCCGCCCCTGCAAGTGCGCCAGGCCCAGCGCCGCACGCCCCGGCCAGCCCGAGACCCAGATGTCGTCTCCGACGCAGGCGCCGCTGCGGCGCAGGGCTTTGCCCGCCGCGACCTCGCCGAAGATGGTGACGCACAAATTGCGCGGCCCGCGCGTGGTGTCGCCACCGATCAGGTCGATGCCGAATTCCTCGGCGCAGGCGAATACGCCACGCGCAAATGCCGCGATCCACGCTTCATTCGCGTCGGGCAGGGCGAGGGCCAGCGTCGCCCACCGCGGCTTTGCTCCCATCGCCGCGATGTCCGAGACATTCACCGCCAGCGTCTTCCAGCCCAGGTCTTCGGGGTCGGTGTCGGGCAGGAAATGCGTGCCTTCCACCAGCATGTCGGTGGAGATCACCAGTTCGCAGCCCGGCGTCGGTGCGATCAGCGCGGCGTCGTCGCCGACGCCGAGTGTCGTGTGGCGGGTGCCGCGCGTGAAATGGCGGGCGATGAGTTCGAATTCCGAGGGCACGGAATCAGCGCGGCTTGAGTTCAGCGGCCCTCAGCACCGCCGCCAGCTTGTCGAGCACGCCATTGACGAACTTGTGGCCGTCGGTGCCGCCATAGGTCTTGGCCAGTTCGATGGCTTCGTTGATGATCACGCGGTAGGGCGTTTCGGGATGCAGCTTGAGTTCGCAGGCGCCCAGCAGCAGGATGCAACGCTCGATGGGTGAGACTTCGTCCCAGCGGCGGTCGATGTGCGGCGCGAGGTCGGCCTCCAGGGCCGGCGCCTGGTTTCGGGCTTCCTCGAGCAGCGTGGCATAGAGCGCGAGATCCGACTTGTCGAAGCCGGCCACAGATTCAGCCTGCACCTGGATCGAGGCTTCGTCCTGACCGCCCACCTGCCATTGGTAAAGACCCTGGATCACGAACTCCCGTGCGCGTCGCCGCGGATTCGAGGACCTTCCCCCCTTCCCCCTTCCCGTGGAAGGGGGTGATCCCTGTTCGCGGGCCTTGCCCGCTCCATGGAGGTTGCCGGTCGCCTCGGGACGGCCCAGCGGCGACTTGCCACTCGCCATTACTTGAGAGCCTTCAGCAGGTTCGCCATTTCTATCGCCGCCTGGGCGGCCTCGGCACCTTTTTGCACCATGCGCACCAGCGCCTGGTCGTCGTTCTCTGTGGTCAGCACGGCGTTGGCGATGGGGACGCCGCTGTTCAGTTGCACGTCGGTGATGCCGCGCGCCGATTCGTTGGAGACGATCTCGAAATGGTAGGTCTCGCCGCGGATCACGGCACCCAGCGCCACCAGGGCGTCGAAGCGGCCGCTTTGCGCCATGGCCTGCAGGGTCAAGGGCAGTTCCAGCGCTCCCGGAACGGTGGCGTAGGTGACGTCGGCATCGGCGACGCCAAGGCGGGCCAATTCGGCCAGGCAACCGGAGCGCAGTCCTTCGCCGATGTCCTCGTTGAAGCGGGCCTGGACTACGCCGACGCGCAGGCCGCGCCCGGCGAGATTGGGTTCGAGTTCGCGAATGCTCATGACTTGTCTCCCGCCGGGCTGAAATAGCCCGTGATTTCCAGGCCGAAGCCGGCCATGCTGGGCATCTTGCGCGGGCTGGACATCAGGCGCATCTTGCCGACACCGAGTTCACGCAGGATCTGCGCGCCGATGCCATAGATGCGCGGATCCCACGTGTAGGCGGGGCGCTCGGCCTTCTCCTTCTTCAGCGCGGCGAGCAAGGCATTGCCGGTTTCGGCGCGATGCAGCATCACCAGCACGCCGCTGCCCTTTTCGGCGATGGTACGCAGGGCGAAATCGACGCTGTAGGTGTGGCCGCGGCTGCCATGATCGAGGAAATCGAGCACGCAGACCGCTTCATGCACGCGCACCAGGGTTTCCTCGCCGGCCTTGATTTCGCCGCAGGACATGGCCAGGTGCACGTCGCCGCTCGAGCGGTCGGCAAAGGCGCGCAGGCGGAAGCTGCCTTGCGCGCAGTCGACCTGCTTGTCGGCCACGCATTCGATGAGCTTCTCGGTCTCCGAGCGATGCTGGATCAGGTCGCGGATGGTGCCGATCTTGAGGCCGTGCTCGCGGGCGAATTCCAGCAGGTCGGGCAACCGCGCCATGGTGCCGTCTTCCTTGAGGATCTCGCAGATCACCGAGGCGGGCTCGCAGCCGGCCAGTTGCGCGAAATCGCAGCCGGCCTCGGTATGCCCGGCGCGTACCAGCACGCCGCCGTTCTGCGCCATCAGCGGGAAGATGTGGCCGGGCTGGACGATGTCGGCCGGCGTCGCCTTCTTCGCCACCGCCGCTTGCACGGTGCGCGCGCGGTCTTGCGCCGAGATGCCGGTGGTGACGCCTTCGGCGGCCTCGATCGAGACCGTGAAGGCGGTGCCGTGCGGCGTCTTGTTGTCGCGCACCATCAGCGGCAGTTCGAGCTGGCGGCAGCGCGCTTCGGTCAGCGTCAGGCAGATCAGGCCGCGGCCGAACTTGGCCATGAAGTTGATCGCTTCCGGCGTGCAGTGTTCGGCGGCGATGACGAGGTCACCCTCGTTCTCGCGATCCTCTTCGTCGACCAGGATCACCATGCGGCCGGCACGCATGTCGGCGACGATGTCGAGTACAGGGCTGATGCTCATGCGTAGGTTACCGGGCAGGGAAAGGCGCGCATTTTACGCCGCGTCGCGATTCAGCATCCGTTCGACGTAACGTGCGATGAGGTCGATCTCCAGATTGACCCTGGCCCCCGGATGGAGTCGCTTCAGGGTCGTCACCTCGACCGTATGCGGAATCAGGTTGATCGAGAATCGGCGGCCCTTGACCTTGTTGGTGGTCAGCGAAACGCCATCGACCACGATCGAGCCCTTGCGGGCGATGTACTTGGCCAGGCCTTTCGGCGCCTTGATCACCAGTTCGTGCGACTCGCCGATGGGCTCGAATTTTTCCACTTCACCGACGCCATCGACATGGCCGGAGACCAGGTGGCCGCCGATGAAGTCCGAGAGGCGCATGGCCTTCTCCAGATTCACCTCGCCGCCAGCCGCGTCGAGGCCGACGGTGCAGTCCAGTGTTTCGCGCGAAACGTCGACCTGGTAGCTGCCCTTCTTCTTCGCGATCACGGTGAGGCAGACGCCGCCATGGGCGATCGAATCGCCCAGCGCCACATCGGCGAGCTTGAGGCCGGGGGCCTCGATGGTGAGGCGCAGGCCTTTTTCCAGCGGCTGGACATGGCTGATCTTGCCGACGGCGGTGATGATGCCGGTGAACATGGGCGGTACTCCGAAGTGGTTAGCGCAGGACGCGATCGAGGGTGGGCAGGAAGGTTTCGGCGTTCTGGAAGCCGACCACGCGCAGGTCGGCCAGTTCGGTTCCGGTGGAACTCCAGAAGATGATGCCGGGCGGGCCGAACAGGCCGAAGCGCTTGAGCAGCGCCTTGTCGGCATCCGAGTTGGCGGTCACGTCGGCCTGCAGCAGCAGCATCTGTTTCATGCGCGTCGCGACCTTGGCGTCGGCAAAGGTGAAGCGCTCCATCTCCTTGCAACTGACGCACCAGTCGGCATAGAAATCGAGCATCACCGGCTTGCCGGCGGCCTTGGCCTCGGCCAGCCGCGCATCGAGTTTGTCCACCGTGGCAATGCGCTCGAAGGCCGGTCCGTGCGCTTCGGTCGCATTGCCCGCACGCAGGAAGCCGAGCGGTTGCAGCGGATCCTTCGCGCCGCCAAGCACGCCCGCCAGCATCGCCGCGCCACTGAGCAGCAGGACCACGCCGAGGCCCTTGCCCAGTCGTTGCCAGCCGTGGGCATTCGCTGGCAAGGGGTCCAGCGCGTGGAGGAAGATCGCCGGCACCACCAGCAGCAGCGCCCAGCCCAGCATTTGCGTCCACAGTGGAATCACCGGCGAGACCAGCCACAGCGCCGTGGCCAGCATGATCACGCCGAAGAACTTCTTCACGCCTTCCATCCACGGGCCGGACTTGGGCAGCAGCGAGCGCGAGAAGGCGCCGACCAGCAGCAGCGGCGCACCCATGCCCAGGGCCATGACGAACAGCGCACTGCCGCCGAGCACGGCATCGCCTGTCTTGGCGATGTAGAGCAGGGCCCCGGCCAGCGGCGCGGCGACGCAGGGACCGACGATCAGCGCCGACAAGGCGCCCATGAGCGCGATCGCCGGCAGCGAGCCGCCTTGCTTGTTGGCCGTGTCGGATACCTTGCTTTGCAGGGCCGCGGGAAGCTGCAGCTCGTAGAAGCCGAACATCGACAGCGACAGCACGACGAAGACCAGGGCAAAGGCTCCGAGCACCCAGACATTTTGCAGTGCCGCCGAAAGCAGCGTGCCGGACAGGCCGGCGGCGACGCCGACAATGGCGTAGGTGACGGCCATGCCGAGCACATAGGCCAGCGAAAGCACGAAGGCGCGCAGGTGGCTGACTGCGTGCCCATGATTGACGATGATGCCCGAGAGGATGGGAATCATCGGAAAGACGCAGGGCGTCAGCGAGAGCAGCAGGCCGAAACCGAAGAAGCTCAACAGCACCAGCGCCAGGTTGTCGCCCTTGAACAGGCCGGCAATACGGGAAGTTTCGTCGCCACCCGCGTCGACATTGGCGGCTCGCGCGGAAGTCGGCGCTGGCGGGACGGCGATTCCGGCCGCGGCAAGGTCGAGCTTCGCCTCCTGGGTGATCGGCGGGTAGCAGATGCCGCCATCCCAGCAGCCCTGCGACACCGCCTTGAGCGTGACCGCGCCGGCGGCCGCGACCGGGATCAGGATCTTCACCTCCTTGCGGTAGGTTTCCACCTTGCCGAAGTTCTCGTCGTCCTTGATCTTGCCGGGTGGATAGCTGGGCGCGCCCAGGGTGCCGCCTTCGACCGCGAACTTGAACTTGTCGCGGTACATGTAGTACTGGTCGGTGATCTGCCAGCGCGCCTCGATGGTTTTGGAATCGACCGCCCGGGCCGAAAAGCGAAAGGCCTGCTCCGGTGGCAACGGCTCCTCGGCGCGGGCCAGGCCGGCAAGGACGAACAAGCTCAGCAGCAACAGGCGGATCAGCATGTGGGGGGACTTTCGGTGGCGGCAGGAAGGGTTTCGGCCGCGACCCAGGCGAGGTAATCCGGCAGGCCGCGAGCCACTGGGACCGCGATGATCTCCGGAAGTTCATATGGATGCCCGGCGCGAATCGCGGCCTCCAGAGCGGCATAGGCTGCCGTTGTGGTCTTGATCAGCAGCGGCACTTCCTGGGCCTCGTCGACGGCGCCCTGCCAGCGAAAAATGGAGTGGCACGGAGAGTAGATGTTTACGCACGCGGCAAGCCGCTCCTCGACGAGGCGCCTGGCAAGCACCTGCGCGCTCTCGACGTCGGGCAGGTTGGTGAGGATCAGCAGGGTTTGCGCGGTTTCCATCGGCTTATTCTACCTTCGGGGCATTTGCCGCCTGCGGTAGGCTGCGGCCTTAGAGTGTGTTCTCAATTGGTCGGCACTCGACCGCGGTGCCGGGAGAACGTAGTGAGCAAATTGTTGACCGGGTTGATGGAGGCGGAGCGCAAGCGCCGTGAGCGGGCGGCGGGGAAGGCCCCGGCCGCTGGCAAAGAGAGCCGTGTCAATGCGGGCGAACAGCCGGTTGCGCAGACGGATGGCATGGTCGACGCGTCGCGCGCCTCAGCGAATGCCGCGCGCGACGCCGAGCTTGCCCGTGAGGCGGCGGCTCGCGCCGATGCGGAACACCAGGCCGCGGAACAGATGGCACTACGGCGGGAGGCGGAGGAAGCGGCGGCGACCGCAGCCCTCGCCCGCGCCACCGAGGAAATGCGGGCTGTCGAAGCCACGCAGCGGCGGATGGAACTCGAGCAGGCTGCCGAACAGGCCAGCGCTGCCCGGGTAGCCGCCGAACAGCAGGAAGCGCAAGCGACGGCCCGGCGTGCTGTCGTCGAGGCTGCGGAAGCGGCGGCGGCCCAGGCACGCCGGGAGCGGGAAGCCGCTGCCGCGCTGAGCGCCCAGGCAGAGGAGGAGCGGATCGCGCTGGATGCGGCGCAGGCTGCCGGGCGCCTGGCGGCGGAACGGGAAGCGGCGGCCCTGGCCCGCTGGGATGAGGAAATCCAGCTACGAAATGCAGCGGCGGCCCGTGCCGAGGCCGACAGGGCGGCAGCGGAACAGTTGGCTCGCCAGCTTGCTGCCGAACAGGCCGCGGCGAAGGCCGCCGAAGCACGGCAGGCCGAAGAAATCGCGGCGGCCCTTGCAGCCGAGGAACGTGCCAGACGGGACGCGGACGCCACCGCCGCTGCGACCCTTGCCCGTGCTGCGGAAGCCGCAAAGGCAGCGGCAGCCCAGGTGCGCCTCGAGCGGGAAGCCGCCGCCACCTTGCGCGCCCAGGCGGAGAAGGAACGGAGCGCCCTGGAAGCGGCGCGGGCGATCGAACGGGCGGCGGCGGAACAGGCCGCTGCGGCACAGGCCCGCGAAGCGGAGGAAAACAGGCTGCGGGAAGTCGCGGCGGCACGCGCCGCAGCCGACCGGGCGGCAGCGGAAAACCTGGCTCGCCAGGTCGCCGCCGAGCAGGAGGCGACAAGTGCAGCCCGGGCGCGGGAGGCCGAAGAGATGGCCGCAGTGCATGCGGCAAAGGAACGCGCCAGACTGGAAGCGGAAGCGGCACGCCATGCCGACGAGCGCCGCCGCGCCGAGGAAGCGGGATCGGTCGCGCATCGGGAACAACTCGCCGCCGCCGAAGCGGCTGCCGGCTTGGCGCGCCAGCGCGCGGAGGCGGAGCGCGCGGCGGAAGCCGCTTTGCAACAGCGCATCGCCGCCGAACAGCAGGCACTGGCGCGGGCAAGCGAGGCAGCAACGGCTGCCGGGGAGCAGCTCGCGGCCGAACGACAGCGGGCAGCAAGGGAGCTTGATCTTGCGGCTGCCGAGCTGGCCCGGCGCCAGCAGGAGGAGCTCGCCGCCAGGCAAGCAGCAGCCGACGCGGAACGGCAGGCCATCGCGGCGGCAAAGCGCCGTGCCGCCGAAGCAGCCGAGGCGTCCCTGCGCCATGCCGAAATCGTCAGGATCGAGACCGAAGCCGCGCGGCTTGTCGCAGAACGACTGACGGCAGAGGAAGACGCGGCGACGCTGGCGCTGCAAGCCGAAGAACAAGCCAAAACGGCCGCCGCAGTTGAGCGGAACCGGGCCGAAAAGGAGTCGGCCTTGCTGCAGGCCGCAGCGGAACATCTGCGAGCCGAGCAGGCCGCCGCGGCAGCCGCGCAAGGCAGGCTGGTCGAGGAGGACCGCGCCTTGCAGGCAGCACGCAAGCGCGCCGAGCTTGAAAACAAGGCGGCACGCGAGGCGGCGTCGAGGCTGGACGTCGAACGGGCGACACTGGCGGCCATTGAGCAGCGGACCCTGGCGGCGGAGGAAGCGAAGGCCGCAGCGGCGGAGCATCAGCTTGCACAATCCGCGCTGGAGCGGATCTCGGCGCTGTCCGGCAAACCCGAAGGCGACGGTGCGCCAACCCCGCATTTCAGGGCGGGCGCGAGCTTCATCGCGGGCTGCACAATCGCGATGGCCATTGGACTGGGCCTAGGGCATTGGCTGGGCAAACCGGCCCCTGGCCCGCTCAGCCGGGATGCCGACAAGGCCACCGAACTTCGGCTGGATTATCTGTTGGCCAATCCCCCCAAAGATATTCCGGCCACTTCGGAGCGCCAGCAGTAGAATTTCCTAATATGTCCGCTCTTGTCCGGCGAGCATCCGATCCTTGCGTGTTGCGAGCAGCCCAAGTGGGTGCTCCGACACCGATGCGATTCGGTTGCGGCCGGTCGGGCAACTTGTTATGTTCGCCATCGATATCAGAAGACAGATTGGATCTACTATATATCTATATGTTTTAGATCGGAAAATAATGAGGTCCGCATACGCTGGTTTCGTAGCCGTCGCTCTGCTGGGACTGCATGGCGTGCCGCTTGCTCTTGCCCAGGATGTCCGGTTTGACATTCAAAGCTTCCAGGTTGAGGGAAACACTCTCTTGCCCGCCGACCGGATCAAGGAACTGGTGGCACCCTTTGCAGGTACGCGGAAAGTCTATGGCGACGTGCAGAAGGCACTGGAAGCACTGGAGGGCGAGTATCGTCGCCGGGGCTACGGCACGGTTCAGGTCTACGTTCCCGAGCAGGAACTTGCGGGTGGGCCGGTGCGGCTTCAGGTCAGCGAGGGTGTCGTCGGCAAGGTGACCATCACCGGCAACAAGCATTTCGATTCCGACAACGTGCGTGCCAGCCTGCCGCACCTGAAGGAGGGCACGGCACCGAACATGCGCCTGCTTTCCGAGAACATCCAGCTCTCGAACGAGAACCCCGCCAAGCAGGTCGAGCTGACGCTGGCGACCAGCGAGGACGAAGGCAAGGTCGACATCAAGGTCGAGGTCAAGGAAGAGGATCCCCACCGCATCTATCTGACGCTCGACAACACCGGCACGAAATCCAGCGGCAAGCACCGGATCGGTGTTTCTTACCAGAACGCCAATGTCTGGAACCGCGACCAGGTTCTTACGCTCGCCTATACCACCGCGCTCGACCAGCCGTCAGGAGTCAAGGTCGACGTGTTCAGTATCGGCTACCGGCTGCCGCTCTACGGTCTCGGCGACAGCATCGACATGATCTACGGCAATTCGGGCACGACCACGCCGGCATCGGTGCTCGCGGTAAATAGTCCGCTTGCGCTCAACGGCAAGGGCTCGGTTTTCGGACTTCGCTACAACCACATCTTTCCGCGCGAGGGCGAGTACACATCGAAGCTGGTATTCGGCTACGACATCAAGCACATGAACACCCGCTGCACCACCAACGGAGATCCGACGCCCTTCAACCCCGATGACGCCGGTTTGATCGCGTCCTGCACCCCGTATACCCTGCGACCGGTAACCGCAACCTACAGCGGCCAATGGCAGCGTCCCGGCGAGGCAATCGATTTCAATGTCGGCGTGACCCACCACATGTTCCCCGTGGGCAGCCGCTATCTGGGTCCTCAAGGCGTGGACCGCTATTCCTACGTCACCACGCGCCAGACATCGGACACTTTTTCGGCACTGCGCCTCGGCGGCAGTTACACGACAGCCCTATTTGGCGAGTGGCTGGCGCGCGGCGCGCTCAATGCCCAGTACAGCAAGAACCCCTTGCCCGCCGGCGAGCAGTTGGGACTGACCGGCGGCAGCAGCGTGCGCGGATTCCTTGAACGTGCCGTGGCGACAGATCGCGGGTATGTCGCCAATCTGGAGGTCTATACGCCGGAGCAGGCCTCAAGCTTCGGGCTACAGGGGTCGCTGAAGGGTCTGGTTTTCGTCGATTGGGCCAGCGGCCACAATCTGGCCGCCAATACCTTCGCCCGCGCCAATGTCGGATCGGTAGGTGTGGGATTCAGATACAACCTGAACAAGGACATTTCCGCGCGTTTCGATCTTGCCCGGGTCATGGAGGGCCACCAGCCCTCGCCCGGAACCGCAGAGGCCGCCAAGCCAGGGGACATACGCGGCCATTTCGGGCTGGCCTTCGGCTTCTAGCCATGCGCAGTAATGGGCTCGCCCGTGAATTTATCCCTAACCTTATTGGGGCTTTTGGGGCTATAAGCTATTAGTAACGGGCACGAGGTTCGCCCGGGAGCAGTTGTCATGAATGACCAGAGTTTCTTTCCCAAGCGCAAGCATGGATTGACCACCCGGGTACGTTGCGGCGTTGCGGCTGTGGCAGCCTGCTTCGCCGTTGCACCCGTCCTGTCGAATCCCGTCAATCCGGTTGTGGTCAGCGGCACGGCGGCTTTCAGCCAGGCCGGCAGCGTCCTGACCGTCACCAACAGCAATGGCGCGATCATCAACTGGGAAAAGTTTTCGATCAAGGCCGGCGAAACAACCCATTTCGTCCAGCCATCGGCCTCGAGCTCGGTTCTCAACAGGGTACTGAACGATCCGACCGCGATCTACGGAACGCTGAGTTCCAATGGCCGGGTCTGGCTGATCAATCCGGCGGGAATCTTGGTCGGCTCCGGCGGGCGGGTCGATACGGCCGGTTTTGTGGCTTCGACACTCAATGTCCGAAATGAGGATTTCCTCGCCGGACGCAAGCTCTTCGAAACGACCCCTGGCGCCGGCAACGTGGTCAACCAGGGCGAGATACGAACGCCGGCGGGCGGTAGCGTCTACCTGATCGGCAGCAATGTCGGCAATGAAGGGATCATCAATACCCCGGGGGGTGAAACCATCCTTGCCGCGGGTGCCACCGTCAGTTTGATCGACAGCGCGACGCCCGGAGTGAAGGTCGAGATCACGGGAGCGGAGGGCAAGGGCACGAATCTCGGTGCCATCACGGCGGAGGCCGGGCGCGTTGGCATTGCCGGCGTGGTCGTGCGCAACAGCGGCCTGATCAACGCCAGCAGCGTGGTCAGCGAAGGCGGCCGGGTATTCCTCAGGGCAAGCAGGGATGCCTATGTCGATGGCAATGGCCGCATCGTCACCACCGGCACCAAGGGCGGCAGCGTCGAGGTCCTTGGCGAGCGGGTCGCCGTTGCCGACGCGGCAAGCGTGGATGCCAGCGGGGCCAATGGCGGCGGAAAGATACTGATCGGCGGCGATTTCCAGGGCAGGAATCCGGATGTAAGCAACGCCAAAATCAGCTACATCGGCGCCCAGGCAAGGCTCAAGGCCGACGCAACGGAAGTCGGCGCTGGCGGCACGGTGATCGTCTGGGCCGACGACACCACGCGCGCCCATGGCCAGATCTCGGCCCGCGGCGGTGCGGACGGCGGTGACGGCGGTTTCGTGGAAACCTCCGGCAAGCGTTACCTGGAGATCACCGGCGCCAGGGTCGACACCTCCGCCCGCAATGGAAGGGTCGGAAGCTGGTTGCTCGATCCGACCGACATTGCCATCCACGGCGGTGCCGGCACCACGACCGGCATCGACGCGTTTGGCGTGCCGACGGCCGCTGCGGCCACGGTCTATGCCGCAGACATCAATGCCAACCTGGCCACCACCGATGTCATGCTATCGACGGCAAGCGCCTACGGCGGGACCGGAAACATCACGGTCTTCGGCGATGTCGGGATATCCAACACCAGCGGCCTGGCGCGGACTTTCGGGCTCGAAGCCAACGGCAGCATAGACGTCCAGTACGGGTCGGTGATCGCCGGAAGTGCCGGCAGCCCGCTTTCGGTGATGATGAAAGCCTATGGCGGCAATGCGGTCCTTGCCGGCACCATCAAGACCTTCGGCGGCGATGTCGCGGCCAGCGCGCGCGACGGCATCACCCTGGGTGATGGCGTGAATACCACGACGGGTACGTTCGGGATCAACGCACGGCGAGATGGCGCCTCGGGCGGAACGCAAAGCTATGACACGGCCGGCTACGGCGGACGCATCCTGCTGGACGCCGACAGCAATCGCGACGGAATCGGCAGCTTCACCATGAACCACGGGGCCTTCATCGGAACCACCAGCAATGCCCATCTCCTTGATGCCAGCGGCGGCCTCGGCGCCTATGGCTCGGCCAAGGTGGCTGTCGGGATCGTCGCCGCGGATGTGGAAATCGCTTCCTCCGCCAGCATCAAGTTGAACTACGACGCGACGGCCAGTGCCGGCGCCGCACTGGGCGGCGGCGACGTTGCCTTCCTGCCAACGACCACGGGCGATATCCGACTGGGCAATTTTTCGACCCAGGCCCCCCATTTCAGCCTCGACAACACCGAGTTGACGAGGATCTACCTGCCCGCCAATGGCGCCTCGAATTGCGGCACGGGCCAGGAGGGCTGCCGCATCTGGATCGGCGGAGTCGGCGTGCCCAATGATCCGCTCGTCGGATCCTTGCCCACGACCAACCGCAACATAAAGCTCGACAATGCCGACTTCACCCTCAATGGGGCGACGACGGTGCCGAAACGGGTGCACCTGACAACCTCCAGCACTGCCGACATCAATGATCTTGGCGACGGCGGTGGCTACTACGGGGTGAAGGCTGGGCACCTGTCGCTCAACGGCGGCGGCGGCGTCGGCGGCGCATCCGGAACGGACGGCATTGAATTCATTGCCAACAGCGTCGCCCTGAATTCTTCGATCAGCGGAATTCGAGCCACCAGCGTCGGCGGCGGCGACCTCGCGATTCGCAACGTGACGGCAAGCGGCGACGTCAATCTCAAAGCCTATTACGGCGGCGTGACGCTGCTGCCCTATTTCGCCGGACAGAACGAGACGACCCCGGGCAACTTCAATCTGACGGTCGACGGGAACATTCGCTTCGCGTCCTCGGGCGCCAGCTACACGATATCCGGACCCTTCAATACATTTACCGAAACGGCCGCAGGTACGGCAAGCATTCGCGCCGGAGCTTCACTGAGCATCACCAGCGGCGGCGGCGGCATTCAATTGGCCGGCGATCAGGCAGCGGGTGCCGGTTTGTTCATCAATGCCAACAACGACATCACGATCGTCGACGGTGGCCTGGCGTCCGGGATGGGAATGGGCCTCAGCAGTTCCGGCGACCTGGTCCTGACAGGCGCCAATCGCGGAACCATCGTCAAGAGCGGCGGGATGATGAACATTTCCGCAGCGAACCTGCGTGCATATGGTGGCAGTTCGGTCAATCCCGGCACTCCTGGCGGTGGCACCACCTTCGCGTTCTACGGCAGCGGCGCACAGGAGGACCTGAGCGGCCAGGGCACGGGAGTCTCGATCAAGTCGGCGATGGCGCAGGATATCCAGGTTGGAAGTGGCGAAGTCTGGCTGCAAGCCGGATCGGCAAACAATGTCGGTGGCTACGGCGGCAACCCCTACGGCGGTTCGGTCGGCATCTGGTCGGCCGGAAGCCAGACCGTTCAGGCGGCCAACATCAGGCTTTTCGGCGGCGCGGCCGGCCACGACAACGTGGCGGAGATCCAGGCGTTCGGAAATCAGTCCATCACGCTCTACGGCGGCACCCTGCAACTGGCGGGCGGTGGTGGCGTCGGGGGCTACAACAACCAGGCCCGCATCCAGCACGGGCAGTGGAACGCGGGGGCCGGCACCGGCACGGGAAACCAGCATATCCTAGTCTATGGCGGCGGGACCATCAGCCTTGCGGGCGGCAACGGGACCGGCACCCAGGGCTATTACGGGTCGGATTGCTACGCGGTACTCGGCGAGGCCTGCCGTGGTGGCAGCAATGATGCGCGCATCGAAAACGTGTTCGCCGCGCAGACGATCGATTTCACGCCGGGCGGTGGCCAATTGCACATTTCCGGCGGCTCCGGCGGAACCAAGAATTCGGCGAGCATCGAGAACCAGACTCCCGCAGCCACCACCCAGCAGATCCTGGGGAATTCCGACATCGTCCTGACCGGCGGCAGCGCCGGCGGCAGCGCCCTGGCGTATGGCGGCGAAAATCATGATCTGTCCAACGATGCCGGGATTTACAGCGATGGCAGCGGCTCGCAGACCGTCTTCGCCAATGCCATCACGATCCACGGCGGCACCGCCAGCGTCGGTGGTGCCGGCATCAGCAACGAGGCAGGAACGATGCTGATGGTTCAAACCGTCGGCAACCTGACCATGACCGGTGGCAGCAGTTCGGTAGTCGGCGCCCCCTACGGTGGCGCGGCCTACATCGCGAACCGCAACAATGGACTGGTCGCCCTCGTGGTCGGCGGCGACCTGACCGCCACTTCGGGGAGTGGCAGCTCGGCACCGGTACTGATCGGCAGCATCGAGGGCCAGGGCAGCGTGCAGATCTCCGGCGGCAACATCAACCTCACCGCCGATTCGAGTTTCGTTGCCGTCGGTTCCAAGGCGGCGGCGTATGGTGCCAGCGTCACCATCCTGTCGCCAGGCAACATCAGCTTCAACGACAGCACCGGCAACCCGAACGGCAAGATCATCATCGGCAGCGACACGGACGGGGTCGGCAGTCCGACAATCGTCAGCGTGGAAGCCCACGGCAACCTCACCGTGGGTTCCGCGGGCGGTCATGGCGTATCGATCGGCACCGCGAATGCGGCAGGCAACAGCGCCAGTACCGTCAGCCTCGTTGCCGGTCCGCCAGGCTATGGCGGGAACCTGCTGATCAATTCGGGCGGCGCCGTCTCCGGCTACGGCGGCGTAAGCTTGGTGGCGACCAACGCCTACGGCGGCACCGGCGACATCACGGTGGCGGGCGGCACCCTAAGCAGCGCCGGCCCGACGGGCTACGTCAAGATCTACGCCGGACGCAACGTCGAACTTTCCGGCACGGTGAATTCCACCGCCACCACGATGAACGCCGTCGATCTCCAGGCGGGCGTGACGGGCACGATGGCACCCACCATCAACGCCTACGGCGGCAGCATCAACCTCAACGCCAGCACGATCACGGGCTACGGCGGCATCAACCTGATCGCCAACAATGCCACCGGCGGACAGGGCATCCTGACCCAGACCGGCGGCTCGCTCGACGCCGCCAACATGGGCGCCAACGTCAGCATCCGCAGCGGCGCCAATGCGACCCTCGCCGGGCCGATACATTCCGGCGGCGGGATCGACATCCAGACCGGCATGAACGGCGTGGCGATGCCCAGCGGCTACGGCGGCAACTTGAGCATCGGCGGCAACCTCACGGCCGACGCCGGCATGGGCGTGAACCTGCTGGCCAAGGCCGGCAGCGTCGCGCAAGGCGACCTGACGCAGACCGCGGGCACCATCTACGGCTCGACGGTCACGGTGAATGGCCTGAGGAACGTCGTGCTCAACGGTTCGCTCACGGCGGCTACGGGCATGCTCAACGTCACTGCCGGCGACACCATGATGATGGGCTACGGCGGCAACCTGATGATCGGCAGCGGCACGCTGCAGGGTTATGGCGGCCTCACGCTTGCCGCAATGAATGCCGACGGAAACCAGGGCGACATCACTCGCGCGGGTGGATCGACGGTTAATGGCGGGATGGGCGGGATCATGATCCGCGCCGGGAGAAATGCAAACCTGGCCGGCCTGCTGAGTTCGACCGCCAGCGGCATCGACGTCCAGGCTGGCGTGAACGGGCTGGCGGCGATGCCCAACGCCTACGGTGGCAATCTGGTCCTTGACGGCGGAACCTCGATCACCGCTGGCGGGGCGACCATACTTAAAGCCTATGGCAGTGCGGGCGGCGGCGGTCTCACCCAGGCCGGCACCATTACCAGCGCCGGCAATGTCTCGATGCGCGGCGACCGCGACGTGACGATCAACGGCACCGTCGTATCGACCGGCGGCGCCATCGATATCTGGTCTGGATATAGTTCCGCTATCCCCTACTACGGTGGAAACCTGAACCTCGGCGCCACCAGTTCCATCGCTGCCTATGGAGGCAACCTGGCAGCCTATTCGATTGGCGCGTCCGAGTCGGCGGGCAGCATTCTGCAGTCCGGCGGCAACCTCTATTCGAGCTTTGACGTGGTCCTGGCCGCCGATGGCAGTGTGGTATCACAAGGCCGGATCGAATCGCCGATGAACCTCAACATCTATGCCGGTGTTGATAATTACACCTCCCTGGCGGGCCTGACGCAGACCAGTGCCTATGGCGGCAATGTCGTGCTCGGCAACGGCAGTGTGGTTCAGGGTGCCCATGTCGGCCTGTTTGCCAACCACGGCGATTTTCCCGACGGCACCACGGGCCGGATTTCCCAGTACGCCACGGCGGGCAGCCTCACCGCGACGGGCACCAGCCTGAATGTGATGGCGGCTGACAATGTCAGCCTGCTCGGCGTGGTGACGGTTGGTGGCGCTGCCCCAGCCCTGATCCGCGCCGGTTACGACCATCCGGGCAGCGGACCGGCGGCGACCTTTGCCGGCAAGACTATTGCCGTTCAGAACCTGAGCTCCAATAACCAGGTTGTCAGCCTGTACGCCACGGGTCCGATCCTCGCCAATCTGGCCAATGCCGCGACGCTCAGTGCCAGCATCACCAACAGCGGCAGCGGTGGCATCGCGATCAGCCATCAGGGTGGCGCGGTACCGGCCAATATCGCCTTGGCGGACAATGCCACGGCCGAGAGCGCCATCAACTTCCAGCACGCTGGCAGCGATCTGACGCTGACCTCGAGCCATTCCTTCAGCACCTTGGGCGGCGCAGGCGATATCCTGATCGCGGCGCCCCAGAATGCGCTGACGTACAACGGCGCACTACTTGGCGGCGGCAGCGTATTGCTGTCTGGAGGAAGCGGTCTGACGGTGGCCGGGCCTTTGACCACGCCAGCCAGCCTAGGACTGAGTTCGGGTGCGGCCCTGAACATCAACAGCTTCGTCCAGGGTGGAACGGTCAGCCTCGCGGCGCCGACGGTAAATATTGTCAATGGCGAGGTCGTCGCCACCGGCGACGCAATGGTGTTCGGCTCCCAGATCAACATCGGCACCGGAGTGAAGACGACCAAATTGTCAGGTGCCAACGTCCTTCTGCGCGGGCCGGCTCTCGGTTCAGGCAATCTGAACCTCAGCGGCGAAGTCTCTACCAGTGGCCAGCTCGAGTTCAATCTCGCGAACATCAACGGCAGCTATGGCGGCGCCCTCTACGCCCACAGTCCGACCAGCAACATCACCGGCTTCGCGTCCGGCGACATTACCTTGAACAATGCTTCCTACTTCGATGCAGGTAACGATATCAAGATCACCTTGACCGGACCGGCGTCAACCCTGTCGTTGCTGAACGGGTCCTACTTGCTGGCCGACTCGAACAGTCCCCCGGGGAGCATCTATCTCGACTTTACGGTTCGTGAAAGCGGTGGAGTGGTGATTGCCGGCGCCGGCAGCGGGTTCTTCGTGGGCAACACGAGCACCCCGGCGGCGGGCGCTGGCGGTCTGCATATCGACTATGCCCCGCCGGCGGCGGGCACTACTACCGTCGTCGTGAACGAATTGAACCGCGCCACGGAAGATGCCGACACCACCAGGCCGCCAACGGACGATAGCGCACCGCCACCGCCCACCAGCGGGACTTCCGGAACGGGTCAGCCGTTGGCCAGCCTGGGCGGAACCACCGGCGGCAGCGAGGGTACTTTCGGCAGCGATTCCTTCGACAGCCCGCCGCTTGGAGGTACGGGAACCGGTGGAAGCGGCACCAGCGGCACCGGCGGAAGTGGTAGCGGCGGCACGGGCTTGGGCGACGGCGGCAGCAGTGGTTCCGGGGCAACCGGCAGCAGCGGAACGGGCTCGACGAACGGCGATCAGTCCACTTCCGATGGCCGGTCGTCAACATCGAACGCCAAGGATGGCGCCGGCACCAAGGACGAGAAGCAGGGCGACAAGGATAAGGACAAGGACAAGGACAAGGACAAGAAGAGCCAAGCCAAGGACGAAAAGAAGGATGAAAAGCCTGCCCAGAAGAAAGTCGCTCAGTGTTCCTGATACCATTCATGCCATGAAAGCACGTGTCCTGGTCTTTCTTATCGCGTCGCTTCCCTTCGCGGCACTGGCCGGAACGGCCGGGCAGATTACGCATTTGTCGGGGACCCTGTCCGCGAAACGCGCGGATGGCAGCAGCAAGTTGCTGTCCGTCAAGTCGGAGGTACAGGAGGGCGATACGCTGAACACGGAGGCAGAAACCTTCGCGCGTATCAAATTTGCCGACGGGGGCGAGGTCGTCATGCGTCCGGGCACCCAGTTGAAGATTGAAAGCTACAACTACGTCGCCGGCAAGCCCGAGAGCGACAACGTCGTGATGAACATGTTCAAGGGTGGCCTGCGCGCGGTCACCGGCCTGGTCGGCAAACGCAACCGCGAAAAAATCACGTTTCAGACGGAAACCGCGACCATTGGCATCCGCGGCACCCATTTCGGCGCACTGCTCTGCCAGAACGACTGCGGGGGCGTGCCCACCACGGGGGGCAAGCCACCACCGAACGGTCTTCACGTGGATGTCACCAGCGGTGCGGTGGTGATGACCAACAAGGCCGGCACGGTACAACTCAATGCCGGTCAGTTCGGCTTCGTTTCCAACGCCAGTACGCCCCCGCAGCAGGTCCCGCCGCAGCAGGGGATTCAGGTCACCATGCCGAGTTCGATTGCACAGAACAAGGGCGGCGGCAAGGGCATCGGCAAGTCTGAAGAGTCGGAGTGCAAGCTCTAGTTTCCTGAACCATCCGGCGGCAGATGCCGCCGACACCCGGTTGTCCGGGATTCGCTTGCGGTTCGTTTAGCCCCTGCTTGTGCGCCGGATGCGGGGTCGCGTCTATTTTTGCTTCGGCAGACGCCCCATGAGGTAGAACTCGTCGTTCGGCCGCATTCCGGTCATGTTGGCCATGCGGTTGCTGAGGCCAAAGAAGGCGGCGACGGCGCCGATGTCCCAGATGTCCTCGTCATTGAAGCCGTGGCCGTGCAGGGTTTCGTAGTCGGCGTCGCCGATGGCCGCTGAATCCAGCGCCACCTTCATGGCGAAGTCCAGCATGGCCTTCTGCCGCGGGGTGAGGTCGGCCTTGCGGTGATTGATTGCCACCTGGTCGGCGACCAGTGCGTTCTTGGCGCGGATGCGCAGGATGGCACCGTGGGCAACCACGCAGTACTGGCATCCGTTGGCATTCGAGGTGGCGACCACGATCATCTCCCGCTCGGCCTTGGTCAGTCCGCTTTCCTTTTCCATCAGGGCGTCGTGATAGGCGAAGAAGGCGCGCCACTCCGCCGGGCGATGCGCCAGGGCGAGGAAGACGTTGGGCACGAAGCCGGATTTTTCCTGCACTTCCAGGATGCGGGCGCGGATGTCCTCGGGCAGGTCATCAAGCTTGGGTACGGGGTAACGGCTGATCGGCGGCGTGCTCATGGTGTCCTCATTGAATTGGATGGTGCGGCGGGTTATTGTACGGTCCCCACTTGATCCGCAAGGAGACAGGAATGACCCAAGAAGATCCCACCACCCGAGCAGATGAAGTTGCTCAATTCGACAGCCTCATGCCGGCTCTCCATGTTGGCCGTCGCGGCTTTCTGGTTACTGCATTGGGTGCCGGTTTCGCGCTGGCCGTCCAGCCGAGCGCGGCGCAAAGCCCGATCAAGACGGGCACCGATGGCTTGAGGGCGGGCGAGGTCAAGGTGCCGGTCAAGGATGGCGAGATGGTGGCCTATCGCGCCATGCCCGCCGGCAAGACCGGCGCGCCGGTGGTCCTGGTGGTGTCCGAGATCTTCGGCGTACATGAGTACATTGCCGATGTCTGCCGGCGCCTGGCGAAGGAAGGCTATATGGCGATTGCCCCCGAACTCTTCGCCCGCTACGGCGATCCGCGCAAGCTGACCAACATCCAGGACATTCTTGCCAGCATCGTCGGCAAGGTGCCCGATGCCGGCGTGATGTCCGACCTCGATGCCTGCGTCGCCTGGGCCGGCAAGAATGGCGGTGACCCCTCACGACTGGCGATTACGGGTTTTTGCTGGGGCGGGCGCATCACCTGGCTGTATTCCGCGCACAACCCGGGAGTGAAGGCCGGCGTGGCCTGGTACGGACGCATCGATGGGGAGGTCAACGAGCGCACGCCGAAGTATCCGCTCGACATCGCCGCGCAGATCAAGGGGGCGGTATTGGGGCTGTATGGCTCCGCCGATCAGGGCATCCCGATGGATGACGTGAGTGCGATGAAGGACGCGATCGCCAAGGCAGGCGGCAAGTCGCAGATCCACGTCTATGAGGGCGCTCCGCACGCCTTCCACGCCGACTATCGCCCGACCTACCGCAAGGAGCCGGCCGAGGACGGCTGGAAGCGTCTGCTGGCCTGGCTGAAGCAGAACGGGGTGTAGGGCGACGGGCCGGCGCGTGGCGCCGGTTCAGTTCGATCCGGCCAGCTTCGCCAGCGCGGTGCGGCCGGATATCAGGTGGTCGTGCATGTGCTGGCGGGCACGGTCGGCATCCTTGTCGCGCAAGGCGTCGAGGATTTCGCGGTGCTCGGCGAGCGACTGTTTAAGGCGCCCTTCCAGGCGCAGGGAGTCGCGCCGCGTCAGCTTGATCACCTTGCGCGCATCGTCGATCAACTGGGCCAGGTAGCGGTTCCCGGCAATGTCCTGCAGTGCGGTATGGAAGCGCTGGTTGGCTTCGAAAAAGCGGTCGGCATTGTTGGCCGCCGCGTGCTTTTCCAGGTCGGCGTGGATGGCTTCGAGGCGCGCAAAGTCGGCGCTGGTGATACGGCGCGCGGCCTCTTCGGCGACACGCCCTTCGAGCAGGGCCATGACGGGGAAGACTTCGTCGATGTCCTGCTCGGACAACTCGGTGACATAGCAGCCGCGGCGCGGCTTGAGCACCACCAGGCCTTCCGCCGCAAGCACCTTGAGCGCCTCGCGCAGCGGCGTGCGGCTGATGCCATACTCCAGCGCCAGTGCCTGTTCGTCGATCCAGCTTCCCGGTTGCAGTTCGTGGGAGAAGATGCGTTGGCGCAAGCGTTCCGCCACCTGCTCGTAGAGGGCGGGAAGGACGAGAATTTTCGACGGCGCTCTTGCATTCATAATTATGGATGCAGTATCATACCTCTTGGGCAGGAAGTCAAGCGCATTGAAAACGAAGTTTCAGCGGAGGCTAACGCCGGCATCATCGGCGTTAAACGCAGCGGCCGTAACCAAAAGGACAAACCATGAGCAAGGCACCCGAAGTCAGCATCCCCTCGATCGACGCCTGGACCAAGGCCGCCGCCAAGTCTGCGCCGGGCGGTGACGTCGCCGGCCTGAACTGGGTGACGCCTGAAGGCCTGACGGTCAAGCCGCTGTACACCAAAGCGGATGTCGAAGGCCTGCCCTACGCCGATACCCTGCCCGGCTTCGCCCCTTTCATCCGCGGGCCGCAGGCGACGATGTACGCCGTGCGCCCCTGGACCATCCGCCAGTACGCCGGCTTCTCCACGGCCGAAGCCTCCAACGCTTTCTACCGCAAGGCGCTCGCTGCCGGCGGTCAGGGTGTCTCGGTGGCCTTCGACCTCGCCACGCACCGCGGCTATGACTCGGACCACCCGCGTGTCACGGGCGATGTCGGCAAGGCTGGCGTCGCCATCGATTCCGTCGAGGACATGAAGATCCTCTTCGACGGCATTCCGCTGGACAAGATCTCGGTGTCGATGACCATGAACGGTGCCGTGCTTCCCATCCTCGCTGGTTACGTGGTCGCCGCCGAAGAGCAGGGCGTGTCGCAGGACAAGCTTTCCGGGACCATACAGAACGACATCCTCAAGGAGTTCATGGTCCGCAACACCTATATCTACCCGCCCGAGCCGTCGATGCGCATCATCGCTGACATCATCGGTTTCACGGCGAAGCACATGCCGAAGTTCAATTCGATCTCGATCTCCGGCTACCACATGCAGGAAGCCGGCGCGACCCAGGCGCTGGAACTTGCATTCACGCTGGCCGACGGCCGCGAGTACGTGAAGACGGCGCTCGCCGCCGGCATGAACGTCGATGAATTCGCCGGGCGCCTGTCCTTCTTCTGGGCCATCGGCATGAACTTCTACCTCGAAATCGCCAAGATGCGCGCCGCCCGCCTGCTCTGGTGGCGGATCATGAAGGAGTTCAACCCGGGCAACCCGAAGTCGATGATGCTGCGCACGCACTGCCAGACCTCGGGCTGGTCGCTGACCGAACAGGATCCGTACAACAACGTCGTTCGCACCACGATCGAAGCCATGGCAGCGGTCTTCGGCGGTACACAGTCCCTGCACACCAACTCGCTCGACGAGGCCATCGCCCTGCCCACCGAGTTCAGCTCGCGCATCGCGCGCAACACCCAGCTCATCATCCAGGAAGAGACGCACATCACGAACGTGATCGATCCCTGGGCCGGCAGCTACATGATGGAAAGGCTGACCCAGGACATCGCCGACCAGGCCTGGGCGATCATCGAGGAAGTCGACAGGATGGGCGGCATGACCCAGGCGGTGCAAAGCGGCTGGGCCAAGCTTCAGATCGAGAAATGCGCCGCCGAAAAGCAGGCGCGCATCGACTCCGGCAAGGACGTCATCGTCGGCGTGAACAAGTACAAGCTCACGGAAGAGGCACCGATCGACATCCTCGAAATCGACAACTCGGCCGTGCGGGATTCGCAGATTGCCCGCCTCAAGACCATCCGCGCCAGCCGCAATGGCAAAGCCGTGCAGGCCGCGCTTGACGCGCTGACCGATGCCGCCGCCACCAAGACCGGCAACCTGCTCGACCTGGCGATCCAGGCCACGCGCCTGCGCGCCACCGGCGGCGAGATTTCGGATGCGCTGGAAAAGGTCTGGGGCCGCCATCGCGCCAACAACCAGACCGTATCCGGGGTTTATAGTGCGGCTTTTGGAGATTCCCCCGGATTGGACGAGGTTCGCGAACTCACCGACGAATTCGCCGCCGCCGAAGGTCGCCGGCCGCGCATCATGATCGCCAAGCTCGGCCAGGACGGCCACGACCGCGGCGCCAAGGTGGTGGCGACGGCCTTTGCCGACCTCGGCTTCGACGTCGACGTCGGCCCGCTGTTCCAGACCCCCGAGGAAGCGGCGCGCCAGGCGATCGAAAACGACGTCCATGCCATCGGCGTGTCGACGCTGGCCGCCGGACACAAGACCCTGGTCCCGGCACTGATCACGGCACTCAAGGAACAGGGCGGCGGCGACATCGTCGTCTTCGTCGGCGGCGTGATTCCGGCGCAGGACTACGACTTCCTGTTCAAGGTCGGGGCGAAGGGCATCTTCGGCCCCGGCACACCGATCCCGAGCTGCGCCCATGAGGTGCTGCGCGCGATCCGCGCCGCGCACCTGCCGGGCAGCGCGTAACCGTCGGCGCTGGCATGACGCCGATGGCCGAGCTGGGCCTCTCCGCGGAAGATCGCGACCTCGTCGACGGCGTGATTGCCGGGCGGCGGCGCGCGCTGGCCAAGGCGATCACGTTGGTCGAATCAGCCCGCACCGACCACCAGCCGCGTGCCCAGGCGGTGCTCGGCGCCTTGTTGGCTGATACCGGCAAATCGATACGCATTGGCATCTCGGGCGTTCCCGGGGTCGGCAAATCCACGTTCATCGAAGCGCTGGGCCTGTACCTGATCGAGCGCGGACATCGCCTTGCCGTGCTTGCGGTCGATCCCTCGTCGTCGGTTACCGGTGGCTCGATCCTGGGCGACAAGACACGCATGGAATTGCTGTCGCAACGCACGGAAGCCTTCATCCGGCCGTCACCTTCGTCCGGCAGCCTGGGCGGTGTCGCCGCCAAGACCCGCGAGGCGATGCTGCTGTGCGAAGCCGCGGGCTACGACGTCATCATCGTCGAGACCGTCGGCGTCGGCCAGTCCGAAACCGCCGTGGCCGGGATGACCGACTGCTTTGTCCTGTTGCAGTTGCCGAACGCCGGTGACGATTTGCAGGCGATCAAGAAGGGCATCATGGAACTGGCCGACCTGGTCGTCTTCAACAAGGCCGACCTCGATCCGATCGCCGCGCAGATGGCGGCCACCCAGATGCGCTCGGCGCTGGGCATGCTGCGCAGTGCGACCCCCGTCTGGCGGCCCCCGGTACTGAGCTTGTCGGCAGTGAAGAAGGAGGGCATCGAGGCCTTCTGGAACACCATCGAGGATTTCCGTACCCAACTCGTCGCCAGCGGCGACTTCGCGGCACGACGCCAGCATCAGGCGCTGGCCTGGATGTGGCAGCAGATCGAGGACGGGCTGCACGCCCGCTTTCGCGAACATGCCGGCATCAAGGCGGCCTTGCCGGAGCTGTCGCGCGCCGTGGAACAGGGCAGCGTCACGCCGACGGCCGCCGCGCACCGCCTGCTGGCCATGCTCAACCGATTTTTCTGAAGACACCGGATTCACAGGAGACACACCACCATGCATGAAATCATCGACCAACTGGAAGAGAAGCGCCACCGTGCGGCCCTGGGCGGCGGCCAGAAGCGCATCGACGCCCAGCACGCCAAGGGCAAGCTGACGGCGCGCGAGCGCATCGAACTGCTGCTCGACGACGGCACATTCGAAGAGTGGGACATGTTCAAGGAGCACCGCTGCGTCGACTTCGGCATGGGCGAGCAGGAGAAGATTCCCGGCGACGGTGTGGTGATCGGCTACGGCACCATCAACGGTCGCATGGTCTTCGTCTTTTCGCAGGACTTCACGGTGTTCGGCGGCGCACTGTCGGAAACCCACGCCGAGAAGATCTGCAAGATCATGGACAAGGCGATCCAGGTCGGCTGCCCGGTGATCGGCCTCAACGACTCGGGTGGCGCCCGCATCCAGGAGGGCGTCGCGGCGCTGGGCGGTTATGCCGACGTGTTCCAGCGCAATGTGATGGCCAGCGGCGTGATCCCGCAGATCTCGATGATCATGGGGCCCTGCGCGGGCGGCGCGGTATACAGCCCGGCGATGACCGACTTCATCTTCATGGTCAAGGATTCGTCCTACATGTTTGTCACCGGCCCCGAGGTGGTGAAAACGGTGACCCACGAAGAAGTCACGGCCGAGGAACTTGGCGGCGCGGTGACCCACACCAGCAAGTCGGGTGTGGCCGACCTGGCTTTCGACAACGACGTCGAGGCGCTGGTGATGCTGCGCCGCTTCTTCAACTACCTGCCCTTGTCCAACAAGGAAAAGCCGCCCATGCGGCCGACCGACGACCCGGCTGACCGCCTCGACCATTCGCTCGACACCCTGGTGCCGGACAATGCCAACAAGCCCTATGACATCAAGGAGCTGATTTTCAAGACGGTCGACGATCACGACTTCTTCGAGGTGCAACCGGACCACGCCAAGAATATTGTCATTGGCTTCGCGCGCATGGAAGGCCAGACCATCGGCATCGTCGCCAACCAGCCGATGGTGATGGCGGGCTGCCTCGACATCAAATCCTCGATCAAGGCCGGCCGCTTCGTGCGCTTCTGCGACGCCTTCAACATCCCCATCGTCACCTTCGTCGATGTGCCGGGCTTCATGCCGGGCACGGCGCAGGAATACGGCGGCATCATCAAGCACGGCGCCAAGCTGCTCTACGCCTATGCCGAATGCACGGTGCCGAAGATCACCGTGATCACGCGCAAGGCCTACGGCGGCGCCTATGACGTGATGGCCTCGAAGCACCTGCGCGGCGACGTCAACTTCGCCTGGCCCAGCGCCGAGATCGCGGTGATGGGGCCGAAGGGCGCGGTGGAAATCATCTTCCGCGAGGACAAGGGCGATCCGGCCAAGCTGGCGGCACGCGAGGCCGAGTACAAGGCCAAGTTCGCCAACCCCTTCGTCGCCGGCGCGCGCGGTTTCATCGACGACGTGATCATGCCGCACGAGACGCGCAAGCGCATATGCCGCAGCCTGGCGATGCTGAAGAACAAGCAGATAGAAAATCCGTGGCGCAAGCACGGCAACATTCCGCTTTGAGCCCTGGGGAGAAAAGGAAAATGTTCAAGAAGATACTTATCGCGAACCGGGGAGAAATCGCCTGCCGCGTGATCAAGACCGCCCGCACGATGGGCATTGCCACCGTTGCCGTGTATTCCGAGGCGGACAAGGATGCGATGCACGTGACCCTGGCCGACGAGGCCGTCTGCATCGGGCCGCCGCCCTCGAAAGAGTCCTATCTGTCGATGGAGAAGATCATCGCCGCCTGCAAACAGACCGGTGCCGAGGCCGTGCATCCGGGCTACGGCTTCCTCTCCGAGAATGCGACCTTCTCGCGCCGGCTGGAGGAGGAGGGCATCATCTTCATCGGCCCCAAGCATTACTCCGTCGAGCAGATGGGCGACAAGATCGCCTCGAAGAAGCTGGCGCTGGCCGCCAAGGTCAACGTCATCCCCGGCTACAACGACGCCATCGATACGCCGGAACAGGCCGTCGAGATCGCCAGGGGCATCGGCTACCCGGTGATGATCAAGGCCTCGGCCGGCGGCGGCGGCAAGGGCTTGCGCGTGGCCTTCAACGACCAGGAAGCGCATGAGGGCTTCGCCTCCTGCAAGACCGAAGCGAAGAACGCCTTCGGTGATGATCGCGTGTTCATCGAGAAGTATGTCGAGGAGCCGCGCCACATCGAGATCCAGGTGCTGGGCGACGCCCATGGCAATACCCTCTACCTGCACGAGCGCGAGTGTTCGATCCAGCGCCGCCACCAGAAGGTGATCGAAGAGGCGCCCAGTCCCTTCCTCGACGCGGCGACGCGCAAGGCCATGGGCGAGCAGGCGGTGGCGCTGGCCAAGGCGGTGCAGTACCAGTCGGCGGGCACCGTCGAGTTCGTCGTCGGCGGCAAGGACAAGCGCTTCTACTTCCTCGAAATGAACACGCGCTTGCAGGTCGAGCACCCGGTAACGGAACTGATCACCGGCCTGGATCTGGTCGAGCAGATGATCCGTGTTGCGGCAGGCGAGAAACTATCCTTCAAGCAGGAGGACCTCAAGATCAACGGCTGGGCGATGGAGTGCCGGATCAACGCCGAGGACCCTTTCCGCGGCTTCCTGCCCTCGACCGGTCGCCTGGTGAAGTATGTGCCGCCGCCCGCCGAGAATGGCGTGCGGGTGGACACCGGCGTCTATGAGGGTGGCGAGATCTCGATGTTCTACGACTCGATGATCGCCAAGCTGATCGTGCACGCGGCCTCGCGCGACCAGGCGATTGCCCGCATGCGCGATGCCCTGAACGAGTTCGTGATCCGCGGTGTCGCCAGCAACATTTCCTTCCAGGCCGCGCTGATGCAGCATCCGCGCTTCACCTCGGGCAATTTCAACACCGGCCTGATCGCCGACCAGTACCCCAAGGGTTTCAACGCCGCCGACGTGCCGCACGACGACCCGCTGATGCTGGTCGCCACGGCCGCGGCGATACACCGCCAATACCTGGCGCGCAACGCCACCATCACCGGCCAGATGCCGGGCCATGAATACAAGCCCGTCAGCGATTATGTGGTCCTGTTCAATGGCGCGCGGCACCCGGCAACCATCACCGTGGCCGATGGCGGCTGGGATGTCGAACTCGCGGGCGGCAGCTATGCCATCCGCTCGAACTGGCAGTTTGGCGACATCCTCTATCGCGGCACGCTCAACGGCCAGCAGATCTGCATGCAGGTCGAGCGTCGCGGCTCGGTGTATCGCCTGTTCCACTGGGGCGTGCAGGCCGACGTCCAGGTGATGAGCGCGCGCGCCGCCGACCTGCTGGCGCTGATGCCGATCAAGGCGGCGCCCGATACCAGCAAGTTCCTGCTCTCACCGATGCCGGGCCTGCTGACCCAGGTCGCCGTCAGGGTCGGTCAGGAGGTCAAGGCCGGCGAGGTGCTGGCCAAGATCGAGGCCATGAAAATGGAAAACGTGCTCAAGGCCGAGCGCGACTGCGTGGTGGACAAGCTGCTGGCGAATCCGGGCGAAAGCCTGGCGGTGGATCAGGCGATCATCGGATTCAAGTAAGAGTCGGCGCTGACGGCACGGCGATTCGCGAATCGCCGTCGCGTCGGGTGAGTACAGGGGGCGAGTGTGCCACCGGCTCAGCCGTTCGAACGCGGCGGGGTGTCGCCAGTCGCGGTCTCGGCGGAAGGAAGCGGCATCCGGCTGGCCAGCACCTTGTCCACCCGCCGGCCGTCGAGGTCGACCACCTCCAGTCGCCAGTCGTCCCAGATCGCCACGACACCGGTGCGCGGCAGACGTCCCTGCAGCAGCATCACCAGTCCGCTCAGCGTGTGATAGCGACCCTTGTCTTCTTCCGGCACCGCCTTCAATTCCAGCTTGTCCTTGAGTTCCGGTATCGGGATCAATCCGTCGAGCAGCCAGGAGCCGTCTTCCCGCTGCACCGCCCAGGCGTCGTCCTGGTTGCGCGGCTTGAATTCGCCGGTGACGGCTTCCAGCACGTCTTGCAGCGTGACCAGGCCCTGCACTTCGCCGTATTCATCGACGACCAGCACCATCTGGGTACCGGAGGCGCGGAAGTGTCCGAGCAGGTCCATGCCGTTCAGCGTTTCCGGAACGAACACCGCCGGCTGCAAGCGGGCGGCGAGGTCCTCGCCGTCCCCCTTCAGGGTACCGCTGAGCAACTGCTTGGCATTGATGATGCCCAGAACCTCGTGCAGCCCGCCGCGACACACCGGGAAGCGCGAATGCTCGGAGTCGGTGACCCGGTTCAGGTTCTCCTCAAGTGGTAGATCGACAGGAACTGCATCGGGCGCGCCACCAGGCGTGCGATGCCCTCCGGATTGAACTGGGCGATGCGCTTGGGCACCAGCTCGCCGATCACGATGGAGACATAGGTGATGACCACCACCACCAGGCTGGTGGCCACGATGCCGCTCATTTCCTGATTGAGACCCAGCGCCTGCAGCCGAAGCGCCAGCGGCGCCGCGAGCACCGCCTCGCCGACGATGCCGTTGAGGATGCCGATCGAGGTGATGCCGATCTGGATGGCGGACAGAAAGCGCGTCGGCTCGTCATGCAGCGTGATGGCCACCACGGCGGCGCCGTCGCCGTCCTCGGCCAGCCGCGCCAGGCGCGCGCGGCGCGCGGTGACCAGCGCGGTCTCCGACATGGCGAAGGCGCCATTGAGCAGGATCAGGGTAATCAGGAACAGGGTTTCCATGGCGGTATCCGAATCGATTCAGTAGCGGTCGGCATTGTCGCCGAATGCCAGTGCGCTGTCTTGCGTCGAAATTCCGGTGGCGGGCGCCATGCCGCCGCAGGCGATGGCCGTGGCGAACCAGGGCCAGCCAGGTAGCGGGCTATCCATCGACCAGCGTGTCCGAGGCCCGGCGACGCCGCGTTTCCCCGCTGGCGATTTCCTTGCGGATGGCGCCAAAGCGCAGATACAGTGCCGGCACCACGATCATGTTGAGCAGGGTCGAACTGCCCAGCCCGAACAGGATCACGATGGCCATCGGCGACTGGATTTCGCTGCCCGGTTGCCCGGCAGCCAGTGCCAGCGGCACCAGCGCGAGACCAGCAGCCAGCGCCGTCATCAGGATCGGCACCAGCCTTTCCTCGGCGCCGCGCTTGACGGCCTCCAGCGCATCGGTGACGCCCTCGTGCTCCACCAGGTGATGAATGTGCGCGATCATCATCACGCCGTTGCGCGTGGCGATGCCGAACAGGGTGATGAAGCCGATGATCGAGGCCACCGACAGCACGCCGCCGGCGGCGAAGACGCCGACCACGCCGCCGATGATGGCCAGCGGCAGGTTCAACATCACCAGCAGCGCGTCGCGCACCGTGCGGAAGGCGACGTAGAGCAGCAGGAAGATGCCGACCGTGACCAGGGCGCCGAGCAGCAGCAATACCTGCGCCGCTTCCTCGGCGCTCTCGAACTGGCCGCCGTATTCGATGTGGTAGCCCGCCGGCGCCGTCACGCCAGCGCCGACTTTGGCGCGGATGTCGGCCACCACGCTGGCGAGGTCGCGGCCGGCGACGTTGGCCATCACCACCATCTTGCGCTGCACGTTTTCGCGGCTGATCGAATACGGCGCGCGGTCGTTGCGAATCTCGGCCAGCGCCGACAGGGGCAGCCGCGCGCCGCTCGGCGTGGTGATCAGCGTGGCGCGGATGGCGTCGAGATTGGCGCGCACCTCGGGGTCGAAGCGCACCGTCAGGTCGAAGCTGGCCTGCCCCTGCTGCACGCGGCTGGCGGTGACGCCGGCAAACGCTGCTTCGACCGTTTCCGAGACGTCGCGGATGGAGAGGCCGTGCCGCGCCAGCGCGTCGCGCTTGAAGCGGATGGTGAGGAAGGGGATGTCGGTCTGCTGTTCGTCGGTGACATCGACGGCGCCGTCCACCGCCTGCACCACGGCCTTGACCTGGGCCGTGAGCTTTTGCAACTCGCCGAGGTCGGGGCCGAAGATTTTCACCGCGATGTTGGAACGGCTGCCCGACAGCATGTGGTCGATGCGATGCGAGATCGGCTGGCCGACGACGATCTGGCTGCCGGGCACGCCGGCCAGATCGGCGCGCAGCGCGGCGAGGAAATCCTCCTTGGAACGCTTGCCCATTTGCAGCGTGACTTCCATTTCCGAGGCCGAGACATCCATCGCATGCGGATCGCCCTCGGCGCGACCGGTGCGCCGCGCCGTGGCCTTCACTTCGGGATGCGAGAGCAGGATTTGCTCGACCATCTGCCCCAGCCGGTCGGATTCTTCGAGGCTGGTGCCGGGCAGCGTGGCGGTGCCGATGGTCAGCGTGCCTTCGTTGAAATCGGGCAGGAAGGCGCGGCCGGCAAAGCTCAGGGCGATCAGTGCCAGCGCCAGGGCGACGACGCTGACGGCGGCGACGGCTCGCCAGCGCGTGACGGTGGCATCGAGCAGACGCCGGTAAGCGGCCTTCAGCGCGTGGATGAAGGCCGGCTCGATGTTCTGGTGCACGATTTTCGATTGCGGCAGGAACATCGCCGCCAGCACCGGCGTGACGGTGATCGCCACCAGCAGCGAGGCCGCCAGCGACACCACGTAGGCGAAGCCCAGCGGCACCATCAGCCGTCCCTCGACGCCGGAGAGGAAGAACAGCGGCAGGAACACCAGCATGATGATCAGCGTGGCGAAGACGATGGAGCCCTGGATCTCGCGCGCCGCCTCGAACACCACATGCGGCGCGCCGGCCTGCTCGCTCACCGGCTTGGCGAGGTTCTCGCGCAGGCGACGGACGATGTTCTCGACCACGATGATGGCGTCATCGACCAGGGCGCCCAGCGCGATGGCCATGCCGCCCAGTGTCATGGTGTTGATGGTGACGCCGAGCGCCTTCATCGACAGGATCGCCGCCACCAGCGATAGCGGAATCGCCAGCAGGGTAATCGCGGTGGCCCGCGCCGAAAGCAGGAAGGCGAAGACGATGGCGATCACCAGGATCGCGCCTTCGTTCAGCGCGGTCAGCAGGTTGTCGATGGAGATGCGGATGAAATCGGCCTGGCGGAAGATGTGGCTTTCGATTTTCATGCCCGCCGGCAGGCCGGCCTGGATTTCGGCCAGGGTGCGATCCAGTCGTTCGGTCAATTCCAGGGTGTTGGCGCCTGGCTGCTTCTGGATGCCCAGCACGACGGCCGGCTTGCCGTTGTGCGAGCCGACGCCGCGCTTGGGCGCGGCACCGATGCCGACCTCGGCGACATGGCGGATCAATACGGCCTGTCCGCCGCGCAGCGCCACCAGGGTCTCCGCAATGTCCTCCAGCACCGTGATGCGGCCTTGGCCCTGGATCAGGTACTCCTGCCCGGTCTCGACGTAGAAGCCGGCGGTGGCGTTCTGGTTGGCGTCGCGCAGCGCCTGCATTACTTCCTGCACGGTCAGATTGTAGGCAGCCAGGCGCTCGGGTTTCAGCGTGACCTGGAACTGCTGCGTGTCGCCGCCGATCGGCAGCACCTCGGCGACGCCGGGCACGGCCAGCAGGCGCCGCTTCAGCACCTGCTCGGCGACGTTCTTCAGTTCCATGCCGCCGTGCTTGTCGGAGGCCAAAGCGATGAACAGGATCTCGCCCATGATCGAGGCCGCTGGCGCCATGGCCGGCGCCGGAATGTCCGGCGGCAGCGTGGCGCGCGCCATTTGCAGGCGTTCGCCGACGATCTGGCGCGCGCGGTACATGTCGGTGCCCCACTCGAACTCGACGATCACCACCGAGAGCCCGATCTTGGTCGAGGAACGCACGCGGCGCACGCCGGGCGCGCCATTGAGCGCGGTCTCGATCGGAAAAGTGACCAGGCTTTCGACATCGGTCGGCGCCATGCCGTGGGCTTCGGTGACCACGGTGACCGAGGGCGCGGTGAGGTCGGGGAAGACATCCACCGGGGTTTTTGTCGCCTGCCAGCCGCCCCAGGCCAGCAGCAGCACGCCGGCGAGGACGACGAAGAGCTTGTTCCTGAGTGACCAGGAAATGATGTGTCCGATCATGACATTTCCTTGTCAGTGCGCATGGCCGTGGCCGATTTTTGCGGTGTTGGTCGCGGCGAGCTTGATCAAGTAGGCACCGCGCGAAACGACGCGCTGCCCCGGCTCCAGGCCTTCAATCACCTCCACCCAGTCGCCTTCGCGGATGCCCAAGCGCACCGGTTTGCGCTCGAAGGATTCGCCGTGGTTCATGGCGAAGACCACGGACGTGCCGTTTTCGTCGAGTACGGCCGACACCGGAATCGCCACCGCCTCGCGCGCCGCTGCGGAGAACACCTGAGCCTTGGCGGACATGCCGACGCGCAGGCGCGGGTCGGGCTGCTCGAACTCGAATACCACGGGCACGCTGCGCGTGGTGGCATCGACGGCGCCGCCGACCGCGATCAGGCGGCCGTTCTTGCCTGCGTCGATCGTAAAGGACTGCTCGATGCCATCGACGCGAAACGCCGCGCCGCCGGGCGCCGTGAGCCGCGCCGCCTCGGATTCGGGCACGCGCAGTTCCAGCCACAGCGCGCGGCGGTCGACGATGTGGAACAGCAGCGCGCCTTCGGCGGTGAAGGCGCCCGGCGACACGCGCACATCGGCCAGCAGACCGGAGACCGGGGCGCGGATGGGCACGCCGCCGCTGCCCCCGACCTGGCCCAGCCGCTGGCGCGCGGCGTCGTGATCGGCTCGTGCCGAGGCTTCGGCGGCACGCGCCGCGAACAGCCGCTTTTCCGGTACCGCTTCGTCCTTGAACAGGCTTTCCATGCGGGCGCGCTCGCGCTCGGCCTGCTCGAATTCCACTTTCGTCTTGCTGGCAGCAGCTTGCAGCGAGGCGTAGTCGGTCTCGCCGCCCAGACGCGGCGAGAGCCAGGCCAGGAGATCGCCTTTCTTCACGATTTGTCCGAGCTGCGGGAACTTGCCTGCCGGCTGCACCTGCCCCGCCGCCGGCGCGGTCAGCAGCGCCTCGCCGTCGGGCCGGGCACGCAGCACCCCGGTGGCGGCGACGGCAGGACGCAGCGCGCGCTTCACCACTTCGGCGGTGGCGAAATCGACCTTCCACTGTTGCTCCTTGGTGAAGCCGATGCCGCCATCCTCGTGTTCCTCGCCCGTCGCGTCGGCGGTCTTGCGGTCGGCATAGACCATCACCGGGCCGAGCTCATGGCGCACGGTGAATTCCGCGGTTCTCACCTCGATGGCGAGTTCGCGCCGTCCGGCCTGCTTCGGCAGGGCGACCGGGCGAAAGATGCCGGGCTGGGTCGGGACGTCGCTGGCGAAGATTTCGTCCGGCTGGCCGCCGCCGGAGAGGATCACCGTCACCTTGCCGGCGGCAATCGCGCGGAAATCGGCGAGCCGCGTCAGGTGCGCGGCGAAGGCGGATTTCTCGCCAGCCACCAGGCGCGGAAACTCGACGAAAAGTTCGCTGCGCTCGGTGAAGTGGGTGATCTTCTCGCCGCCGGGTCCGTGGTCGGCATGGCCGGCAAGCTCTACCTTGGCAGCAGGCTTGGCACCGTGTTCGCTCGTGGCGGACTTTTCGCCGCAGGCGACGAGGAACAGCGCAGCGCAAATCAATGCGATCAATGTCTGGTTCATTCGGCAATGCTCCCGGTCAGCAGGTCGTAGTCGATGCGCGCTTCGCGCGCCTTCCATTCAAGGTCGAGGGCCGTGGTCTCGGTCTCCAGCGCGCCGCGATAGGCATCGAGCAGCTCAAGCAGCGTGGATTCGCCGCCCTGGTAGGCGGCCTCGGCGATGCGCAGCAGCTCGCTCGCGCCGGCCGCCGCCTGGCGCCGATAGTCGGTGGCGGCGGCGATCAGGTGGCCGAGCTGGCCATGCAGGCCGCGCAATTCGCCCTCGGCACGGCTGCGCGCCAGGCTGCGTTTGGCGCGCGCGTTCAACGCCTGTGCGGCGGCACGCCGGTCCGCCGTCTGCTGGCGGTCGAATACCGGCAAGGGAATCGACAGCGTCAACAGCGTGCCGTGATCGCGCGCGATGCCGGTCTCGGTCCGCTTGCCGCCGACGCCGAGTGTGAGATCGGGCAGCCAGCCACGGCCGGCGGCGCGCTGCTCCAGTTCGGCGGCTTCGGCCTGATGGCCCAGCGCGGTCAGGTCGGGCCGGGTGTCGAGCCGTGCCAAGGCGTCGGCCAGCGCAGGCGGTGCGGCTGGCAGCAGGCTGCCGGTCAGGGCGGCGTCGCGCGCCTCGGCGCGTCCGATCAGGGCGGCCAGGCGCTCGCGCTCGCGCGCCAGTTCGCCGCGTCCGGCGGCCAGCCGCGCCTCGGCCGTCAGCCGTTCGCGCGCCAGGCGGCGGCGGTCGTAGCCCGAGGCTTCGCCGGCCTTTTCCAGGCGGGCGAATTTGGCATCGACGCGGGCAAAGCGTTGCACCCAGGTGACGGTGACATCGACCACGGCCTGGCGATGCAGCGCGGCGTGAAAGGCGCGGCGGATTTCCGCCGCCTGTTCGTGGCGCCGGCCTTCGTTGCCGGCGCGCACCGCGTCGGTCCTGCGTTCGCCGGCTTCGCGGCGCAGGCCGCGGCGGCCGCCAAGGTCGAGTGGCTGGCTGATCTGCCAGCTGCGTTCGGTGCTGCCGGGCGCGGCATTCATGCGCTCGCGGCCGAGTTCGAGCGTCGGATTGGCCCACAGCCCGGCCTCGTCGGCATTGGCTTCGGCTTCGTCCAGAGCGTCGCGCGCGCGCTCCGCCAGTTCGGGTCGCGCCAGGCCAAGGCGCAGGGCGGCGGCCTCGGTCAGCGGCGCATCGGCATGCGCCGCAACGGGCAGCGCGGCCAGCAATAGTGCAATGAGTAGTCGCATCGAAATCCTCGTTGAATCGAATCACGGGAAGTCGACGGGACGCCACCGCGCCGGGGCGCGGTGTCACCAGAAGAAATGGGGAAAGTGCGTCCCGCCGTTCAGGCGGGACGATGGCGCGGCGGCCGTTCGAGCCGGTCCGGCGTGCGCGACGTATGGCTTGTCGTGTCGATCGGTTCGTAGCGGCTGCCCGGATCGATGGCAAAGCCAAATGCCGATGCCGATGCCAGCATTGGCAAGTGGGTGAACAAGTAGCCGTCGCCGGAATGGTGGTCGGCGTGTTCCCGATTGCCGGGATCGACGTCGTGAGCATGGGCATCCGAACCGGATTCCGAGGTCGCAGCGAGATGGTGGTGCTCATCGGCCGCCATGACCTCCCACGCAAACCCGGGGGCAAGGATCGTCATGGTGAGCACCAGCAGCAGCCAGCGGGAAATCAGGCGGACAGAAAGCATCGAATGAGTATAACCGAGTGCCGTCGCCGTCCCGCCAGCGCCGACTTTTACAGTATTACTTCAAAACGGGCGCCGATCAGTGTCGCGGCGGGAATGTCGGTGCGGCCTCCCGGCCTCTTGGTGTGCTGAACGTTTGGTTGAATCGCGAACCACGGCGTGACGGCATAGCGATAGGTGACTTCAAGCGCCTCTTCCGAGTGCCCGGTTGGGGCCGGCAATTGCGTGGTGCGCCATTTGTCGGAAAGCCCGGCCCGACTCCAGGCCACGCCGATCACGTCGTCGGGGCGCGAGGCAAGCGGACCCTTGACCATCAGGCCGAGATTGAGGGTGTTCCTGATCGCGCTTGAATCGCCGTCAGTCCAGCTGGGCCGGATAAAGCCACTGATATAACGGGCGCCGTCAGCGCCCAGCCGGGCCAGGGTTTTCTCGGCCAGCACATAGGCGCCATGCGAGCGGCGACGTATCGGATTGCCGGCGGGGTCGACATCGATCAGGTCATTGACGCGCGCGGTGTAGCCCCACAGTCCCAGAGCCACTTTGGCATGGCCCTGGAATTTCTCGTTTGCCGCTTCGGGAAGCCAGCCGATTTCGCCAATGTTGAAGGCGCCGTCGCCCTTGGCAAAACGGATCGCGGTCCGTTTCGGGCGCGCCGGGTCGTTCGGTATGCCGTCCATCAAGGCCCACTGCGCATACAGCGTCTTGTCCGCGGTTTGCAGCTTGCTACGGATGCCGAAGGCCGCATTGTTGAAAATCGACGGACCGCGCGTCAGAGCAAGTTCGGCGCTGGGCCCGTACTCCGGTTTGACGAATACACCGGCGGAATCCATGACCTGGAACTCGCTGTCAATGGGATAAATGCCGGCGCGGACCGACAATCCGTCATCGAGCAGGGATTGCTGCAGCCAGGCGTGGAAGACGCGTGTCGTGGTCGGGGCGGCGACTTCGAGGTTGGTGGTTCCCATCAGGGCGCCGACATGGCGAGCATTCGGCCCCCAGCCACTGTCGCTGATGATATTGAGCAGGCCGCTGCCGCCCTGCCAACCCAGAGCCGTTTCAAAATCCAGCCTCAGTTTGAAGTCTGCGTGGCTTACGGTCTTGGCGCCGGTACTTAGTGCCCCGCGATTTCGAAGCGCATCAACCTTGATAGCGGTTTCGAACAAGATGCCATGTTTCGCGGCCTTGCCGCGCGCTCCGCCCCAATCGCCGGACAGCGTGCCTTCAGCGAAGTTGGGCACAGATTCTTCGCCGGCGATTGCAGCGCTGGCGCAGGCCAGGCAGGATAAGACGGCAAGTATCGTATCGCGCATGGCTTTCCTTTGACGACGTTCCGGACGATAGCGGCGAAGTCTAGGCAATTTTTGCCCTCGGCGGCCAGAGAAAATGAGGGTTTGACGGCGGGCAATTTCCGTTTGCCAGTCGGACACCGGTAGCCGTGCCGATGGGATGGCAGTGCCATTGGTGCCAATCGGCTAGAATTTGCCGACCCCCCCTCCGGAGCGTGCCGTGTCACGCATTGCCGCGTTGATCCTGTTGTTGAGTTGCCTGTTCGGCCCGGTCGGGAACAGTGCTGCGGCGGTGCGCCTGTTGCAGGATACCCGCTCGGTGCCGCTGGCGGCGAATGTCGCCGTGCTTGAAGACGCGGGCGGGGCCATGACGCTGGCGGATGCCCAGCGCCGCGCGGGGGAATTCCGGCCCTCGGCGGTGCATGACGACGCGGCGATCAATTTCGGCTATTCCTCCGCGGCCTGGTGGCTGCGCATCGACTTCGCGGCAGAGCAGAATGCGCCGCGTGACTGGCTGCTCGACGTGGCCTTTCCGACGCTGGACAGTGTTGAATATTTCGGTCCTGGCGGAGAGCGGATGGCGACCGGCGATCGCCTGCGCTTCGCGGCGCGACCGATGCTGCATCGCAACTTCGTTTTTCCCGTGCATCTCGACGAGTCCGGTACCGGTACCGCATGGCTGCGCGTTGTGTCGGAGGGGACGTTGACCATACCCCTGCGGCTCTGGCGTCATGAGGCCTTCTGGCAGGATTCGCTGGCCAGTTATTCCATGCTGGCGCTGTATTTCGGCATGCTCCTGGCGCTGGCGCTCTACAATTTCCTGCTCTGGCTTTCGCTGCGGGACCGGAACTACCTGACCTACGTGGCCTTCGCCATCAGCATGGCCGTCGGACAGCTGTCGCTGAATGGTCTCGGCAACCAGTTTCTCTGGCCGGACTGGCCGGCGTGGGGCAACCTGGCTTTCTCGACCGGCTTCGCCGCCACCGGATTTTTTGGCGCCTTGTTCACGCGCGGCTTTCTCGAAACGCGGCGCAACCTGCCGCGCCTGGATGGCGCGATCATTGGCCTCGCCGCCCTGTTTGCATTGTGCGCCGTGGCGCCGCTGGTGGCCCCCTACCGCCTGGCGGCGATCCTCACGTCGCTGACGGGCGTGACGTTTTCGGTGATGGCCGTGCTCGCCGGTTTGCGCTGCTGGCGCGCGGGCCAGCCGGGGGCACGCATATTCATCCTGGCCTGGGCCGTGTTGCTGGTGGGCGTGGTGGTGGTCGGGCTGCGCAATCTGAACCTGCTGCCGACAACCTTCTTCAGCTTCTATGCCATACAGATTGGCTCGGCGGTGGAGATGATCCTGCTGTCCTTTGCGCTTGCCGAGCGGATCAATGATCTTCAGCGCGAGAAGGATGCGGCACAGGGCGAGGCGCTGTCGACCAAGCAGGAACTGGTGGCCACCTTGCAGCGCTCCGAGATCGATCTTGAGCGCCGCGTCATGGTCCGCACCGGCGAGCTCGAAGCGCTCAATGCCCGCCTGCGCGAGAACGAACGCCAGTTGCAGGCCCTGGCCCACACCGATCCCCTCACCGGCCTCGCCAACCGGCTTCTGCTCGATGCCCGGCTGGAACAGTCGATGCAGCATGCGCGACGCAGCCACGGGCAGATTGCCCTGCTGATGGTCGATCTGGATCACTTCAAGGTGATCAACGATAGCCGCGGACATGCCATCGGCGACGAGGTGCTACGCGCCACCGCCGATCGCTTGCGTGCCGCGGTGCGCGAGGTCGATACCGTGGCGCGAGTGGGGGGCGACGAATTCGTCGTGGTGTTGACCGCGCTTGGCGGCGCCGCCGATGTCGAGCGCCTGGCCGAGAAGCTGGTCGCCGGCATGCGCGAGCCGATGCGCGTGCTGGGCATGCCCATCGAATGCAGCGCCAGCGTTGGCGTGGCCTTGTTCAGCGGCGGAGAGCTGACGCCGGCGGAGCTGATGCGCCGCGCCGACAGCGCCATGTATGCGGCCAAGGAAGCCGGGCGCGGCTGCTACCGGATGTTTGCCGCCTGAGCCTTGTCAGGCAAGGCGGGCGAAGGCGTCGACAACTTCCTGCGGTGCCTGCACCAGCTCGATCAGCACGCCTTCGCCGCCGATCGGAAACTGCTCGTTGGCCTTGGGGTGCAGGAAGCTGATGTCGAAGCCGGCGGCGCCCTTGCGGATTCCTCCCGGGGCGAAGCGAACCCCCTGTGCCGTGAGCCATTCGACGGCCACCGGCAGGTTATCCACCCAAAGGCCGACATGGTTCAGCGGAGGCTCATTCACCGCGGGCTTTTTCGCCGGGTCCAGCGGCTGCATCAGGTCAACCTCGACCTTGAACGGTCCGCTGCCCATGGCCGTGATGTCCTCGTCGACATTCTCGCGTTCGCTGACGTAGTTTCCGGTAACGGCGAGGCCGAACATGTCTACCCAGAGTTTCTTGAGACGTTCCTTGGACGGGCCGCCGATGGCGATCTGCTGGATGCCGAGCACCTTGAACGGGCGTGATTGACTTGTCATTATTGCGATTCCGTGCGCAGGACTGCTACTGCCTGCCGGGGATGCACTGGCGGATGCAGCCGAGCAGGTCGTCTTCGTCGTAGGGTTTGCCGAGGTAATGATTGACGCCGATATCCATTGCCAGCTGGCGGTGCTTGTCGGCTGTGCGCGAGGTGATCATGATCAATGGAATGTGCTTGAGACGCTTGTCGCCGCGGATGTTGCGCGCCAGGTCGAAGCCGTCCATGCGCGGCATTTCGATGTCCAGCAGCATCACGTCGGGCATTACGTCGGCCAGTTGCTCCAGGGCATCGACGCCGTCCTTGGCGGTCAATACGTGATAGCCGTGGCGGGCCAGCAGCCGGCCGCTGATCTTGCGCACCGTGAGTGAATCGTCCACCACCATTACCGCGGCGGCGGCGGCGGCCGCCGCCGCGCTTGGCCCGCGGATGGTGGTGCTGGTCAGTGCCGCCGGCGTCGGGATGATGGCTTCCGCGGTAGCGCCTGGGCCTGGCACGGCAGCGACAGCTGCGGGCGTGGCGGCGCGTTCCGCCGAGCGCGCCGCCAGCGCGACGGGGTTGAGGATCAGCGCGATCTCGCCGTTGGCCAGCACGGTTGCGCCGGCCAGACCGGGAATGCGCGCGAGCTGCGGGCCGACGGCTTTGACCACGACTTCCTGGTTGCCCGACAGGCTGTCAACCTCCAGTGCGACACGCTCGGTTCCGCCGCGGACCAGCAGGATCCAGTGGCGGCGTTCCTGTGGGGGCGAGGCATGCGCATCGCCCAGCAGCACGCCCAGGTAATGATACGGATAGTGGTTGCCCAGCCATTCGGTGCCACCCTTGCCGCGGATTTCGGCGGCAGCGGCGGGGCGGTGTTCCGTGGCCTGTTCGATCATCGACGAGGGCACGGCGTAGTGGCGGCTGCCGACGGTGACCAGCACCACCTGGGTAACCGCCAGGGTCAGCGGCAGATAGACACGGAAGGTGGCGCCCTGGCCACTGACCGAAGCAATTTCAATGCGCCCGCCGAGGCTGGCGGTTTCGTTGCGCACCACATCCATGCCCACGCCGCGTCCGGCCAGTGTCGTGACTTCGTCGGCGGTGGAAAATCCCGACTGCAGGACCATCTGCATCAGGGCGTGATCATCGGGCGTCGCGTCGTAGGCCAGCAGGCCGCGGTCAATCGCGCGATCGCGAATCTTCTGCAAGTTGAGGCCGGCGCCATCGTCGGAAATCGCCACCACGATTTCGTTGCCCTCCTGGGCCAGCGAAAGCGTGATCTGACCGATCGGATCCTTGCCTGCTGCCCCGCGCCCCGCGGTACTTTCCAGGCCGTGGGCGACGCTGTTGCGCAGCATGTGTTCCAGCGGACCGCCCATTTTGTCCAGCACAGAACGGTCGAGTTCGGTCTGGCCATGGCGGATGTCGAGGTTGGCGCGCTTGCCGGTGTCCTTGGCGGCCTGGCGTACCACGCGGTGCAGACGTTCGGCGATGCTTTCGAAAGGCACCATGCGCACGCCCATCAGGCGCTGCGAAAGCTCGCGGGAGAGACGTGCCTGGGCGGCCACGGCGGCATTGGCGTGGTCGAGCGTGCGCATCAGGTTCTGCTGCACGGTGGCGACGTCGTTCACGCTCTCGGCCATCATGCGCGTGACTTCCTGGAAGCGGGTGAAGCGGTCGAATTCGAGCGGATCGAATTCCATCGAGCGTTCGCTGGCCAATGCCTGCTGCGACTGCATTTGCGACTCGGCCTGGATTTCCACTTCACGCAGCTGCTTGCGCAGGCGGATGACGTTTTCCGTGAGATCCAGCATGGAGGACTTCAAGGCCAGCAGTTCGCCTTCGATGCGGCCGCGCGCGATGGCGACTTCGCCGGCCTCGTTGACCAACTGGTCGACCAGGTCGGCGCGAACGCGCAGGTGCACCTGTGCCGCGGGCACGAATGGCGCGGGTCCGGCTCCACCCTTTGCAGCCGCCTGACCCTCTGCCTCGTCAAAGGGCTGCGCGGCTTCGGCAGCGGTTTCGACAGCGACCGAGGCCAGTTGCTCCTGGGGCCTGGGCTGATCGGGTTCGCTGGGTGCCGAGCCGGGATTGCGCAGGCGCTCGATCAGCATTTCCGCGCGGTCGTAGGAGGTCTCCAGGCCGTCGATGACGGCAGGCTGCACCGACTTCATGCGCACCGCCTGGTCGATGCGGTCTTCCATCGAGTGCAAAAGTTCGCCGCAGCCCATGGCGCCGGCCATGCGCGCGCTGCCCTTGAGCGTATGCAGGGCACGCTGCAAGCCGCGCGCGATGTCGCTGCTGGTGGGGTCTGTACGCCACTGGCGCAAGCTCTCGCCAATCTCGCGCATCAAATCGACGCTTTCGTCGAGGAAGAGCGGCAGGATCTGGAAATCGATCTCGTCTTCCATCCGCGCCGCGCGACGGTCGGCAGCGCTGATCGAAACTTCCGGCACTGCCGGTAGCTCCTGGGGGGCGCCGGCGGCAGGCACGTGTTCGACCTTCGGCACCGCCGTCTCTGTCGGCGTCTCGGGGGTCTCGGCGACCGCCGCGACCGGCTCGTCGATGGCCGTGACGGGTACGTCGACCACGGGCTCGATCGCCGGGTTCATGCTCCTGAGTTCCTCGGTGAGCTCGATTTCCTCGCCGGGCATGCGCCGTTGCGCCACCGCGCCAAGCATGCCTTCGAGGGCACCGGCGCATCGGGCGAAGACATAGCGCTGCGCTTCGGTCGGCGTTGCGCCAATCAGGGCAAGGCGGCCCAGGGCGTCCTCAAGCGCGCGGCCCAGGGTGGATAGCGGCAGGATCCCGGTCGCGGCGGAAATGCTTGCCGTGGTGTGCGCGGCGCGGATCACCTCGTTGCTTGGCACGGCTTCATGGCCGAGGTTGGCCTGCAAGGTGGCGATGTGCTCGCGTGTTTCGTCGAGATACAGGTTGTAGAGCGTTGGCGCAATCTCGACGTCGCCGACACGGACCGGTGGCGGCGCGGGGAAGGCGACCACCTCCGCCGTGGGTGGCGCGCTGATATCGGCATAGGTTTCCGCGACTGCCGCGGGGGCCTCCGGTACGGCGTCGAGCGGTGGACGCTCGGGCGTGGAAGGCTCTTCCGCTGCCGGGATTTCCAGGGCGGGTAGCTCAATCGCCGGCATTTCCGGTTCCGCCGGTTCCAGGGCGATGACTTCGGGTTCGAAGGTTTCCGGCGGGGTGGCGTCGGAAATGGAAAGGTCGGGCGCGGCGACCTCGGGTACGGCAACGTCGGGTGCGGCAAGCTCGGGTACGGCAAGCTCGGGTACGGCAACGTCGGGTGCGGCAACGTCGGGTACGGCCACGGACACTTCCGGCGTGACCGGCTCTGTCGTGCCGGGTTCGGCCGCCGGCTCGGAAGTCGGCGCTGGCGCTACGGCGACCGGGGCTTCCGCTTCGGCGCCGCACAGGACAGCGCACTGTTTGGCCAGTGCCGCATAATCGTAGTGGCGGCTGCCGCCGCCTTCCAGCTGCACCACCCAGTCGCCAAATATCCTGGCGGCATGGTCGAGCATATCCAGCAGTGCCGGGCTTGCCGGCTTGGTGTCGTGCAGCCAGGCATTGAGCACCTGCTCGACCGCCCAGCCGGCTTCACCCAGGTCGGCGAGGCCGACCATGCGGCCGCTGCCCTTGAGCGTATGGAAGCTGCGACGAACGGTAATCAGCGCTTCGTGGTCCGACGCTGCGGCATGCAGCGTCGGCAGGTTCTGGTTGATGGTGCCCAGTACCTCATTGGCTTCTTCGAGGAAGATGCCCAGAAGCTCGGCGTCGAGGTCTTCCTCGCTGGCGTCCATCAGCCGCTCTGTTTCGGCGGAAGGCGCGGGCGCCTCGACCGGTGTCGGTGCGGGCGCTGGTTCGGGTTCGGCCGGTACCTCGAAGCCTTCGACCTCGAAATTTGGCAGTGCGCTGTCGGCAACGGGCTCGGGTAGGGATTCCGGAACCGGCGAAGGTTCCGGAGCGGTATCCGCGGCAAGAACGGGGGCTTCTTCGGTGGCTGCCGCGACCGGAGGTGGCGCCACGATTTGGGGAACGGGCGGCGGTGGGATGTCGACCTGGGGTGCGGCGGCAATCGGTTCCGGCGCCTCGCGTACCGGTTTGGCAACCACCGGAGGGGGCGCAAGTATTGCGTCGATGTCGGCCGCACCGCCTTGCAGTTGCGTGACGAAGAAGCCAAGGGCCGACAGTTTCTTCGCGACGTCTTCGAATTCCCCGGCCTGGACGGCAAAACCCGGCTGCGCGAAGCGTTCGATGGCGCCGGCACACTCCACCAGCACGGTGTTGGCGCGATCCTGGCCAAGAACGAGCAGTGCGCCCTGGATCTGGCGAATCGGGGCTTGCAGGGTTGCCAAGGCAGCCTGCTTGCTGCTGTCGCGGAAGAAGGCGTCGAGCGCGGTTTCGATCGAGCCGAGGTTGGACTTGATCTCGCGGGCCACCGATTCCAGCAGCAGTCTTTCCTGGGCACGCCGCGACATGGCATCGAGGTGCGGCAGTTCGAGCATGCCCAGTTCTTCACCGCGTTCGGCAGCGGCAAGGCGCTCGACCACGGCGTTGGTCGAGTGGGCGAAGTCGGCATCCAGCGACTGGAAGTTTTCCAGCGCTGACTCGGCCAGCAGCAGGGCCGTGGCCATTTCCAGGGCCATGGCTTCGTTATGGCGCGAAGGGTCGCGGCGCAAATGGTCGGCGATGTCGAGGATGGCCGTGGTCAGGCGCTGGTAATCGGCCTGCCCGGTGGCCTTGCCCTCTTCGGCAATTGTTGCCGTGCGCTCGTGGAAGGGCGGCAAGGCCGCGGCGGTTCCCGCGCAGAGTCGGTTCCAGTCATCCTTGGCCCCGGCCAGCAAGTCGCGCAGGCGACGGATGTGGGGCAGCAGCCGCTCGGTTTCGGACGGCGTGGCGGTGGGCACCATGCCGTCGAGGCGATAGGCGCCGCGCACTCCGGCCAGGGCCTCGCCGCCCTTGGTGGCGCAGGCGGCCAGATAGAGCGCTTCACGCAGGACCTGGTCATTGGCTTCAGCCTGGCCATCGGACAGCTTTTTGACCTGGGCGCCCAGGCGCATGGCGAAGCGCTTGGCTTCATTGGCGTCCGGCAGCCCGCCCGCCACCATGGCATCGAGGACCCCCAGCGAAACCCACCAGAAGGCGCGTGCCGACGGTGTGGCGCGGGTCATCTCGATCAGGGTGGTCGAGACCTTCATTTCGGTCGCGCCCTTGATATCGCCCTTCAGCCATTTCAACAGGCCGCGTTCGAAGCCCAGCCGCGCCGCCTTGATGCGCGCGGTCATGGCTTCCGGCGCGAGTACCGGCAACTCCCTGTCGCGCCTGGGCGGTCGTTGCGTGAGATCGGGGAAGAACAGCGACGACGGCCCGGGCGCCGGTTGCCCACGCGCCACCGCCATGGCCGAGTAGGCGCCGAGCAGTTTCAGCGGCTGATCGGGATGGCCGGCCATGAGGTCGTCGAGATAGCCGCGCAAGGCGGTGAAACCGCCATGGGCGGCGGCAATCGCGGCGGGCGCATCCTTGGCCGAGCCGTCGGCGATCGCAGCCAGAAGCTGCTCTATCGCATTGGCGAATTCGGTGATGCCTTCGAGGCCAACGATGGCGAGCGCGCCATGGGCCTGGTGCATGCCGGCACGTGCCTTGACCAGGCCGTCCCCGGACGAATCCGCGGTGAAGGCCGTGAGGCTTGCTCCGGCCCGTTCGAGGGCAAGGTCGATTTCCCCCTTGACCCAGGACAGCGGGCCGATATCGAGTTCCACGCTCATGACGGCTATTGGTCGTTGTCTGTCCGGTCTGTCAAACCTTGAAGCCCGAGACCGAGCCCTTCAGCTCGGCCGCGAGTTCCGTGAGCTCGCCAATCGATACGGCGGTCTGTTGCGTGCTGGTGGTCGTCTGGCCGGTAATGCGCAGAATGTCCTGCATCGAGGCCGCCACCTTGGTGGCGATGTCGGCCTGTGATTGCGTGTCGGTCGAGATCTTCTGAATCAGCCGCGCCAGATCCTGCGACACACTGGAGATTTCATTCAGCGCCTGGCCGGCGGCATCGGACAGCTTGGCGCCTTCCACCACCCCCTGGGTCGAGTGTTCCATGGCGGCGACGGCGTCGTGCGTGTCGGTCTGAATCGTCTTGACAATGGCGGCGATCTGCTTCGTCGCCTCGCCGGAGCGTTCGGCCAGTCGTTGCACTTCCTCCGCAACCACGGAGAAGCCGCGGCCGGCTTCGCCCGCGGACGCCGCCTGGATGGCGGCATTCAAGGCCAGCACGTTGGTTTGCTCGGTAATGTCCGAAATCAGTTCCACGATTTCGCCGATCTCCTGCGAGGATTCGCCGAGGCGCTTGATCCGCTTCGAGGTTTCCTGGATCTGGGTGCGGATTTCGTTCATGCCCGAGATCGAGTTTGACACCGCCGACGAGCCCTTGCGCGCCGCGTCCAGAGAGGCGTTCGCCACCCGGGCGGATTCGAGCGCGGAAGACGACACGGCTTCCATCGACTTTGCCATGTCGAGAACGGTGGCGTTCGCCGCCATGATCTCTTCGGATTGCACCTTGGTGGCGGCGAGCAGTTCGTTCGAGGTGCTCTGTGCGGAGCTCGAGGCGCTGGTGACGCGCTCGGCAGCGTCGTTGATGCCGCGCACCAGCACCGCGAGTTCTTCAATCGTGTAGTTCACCGAGTCGGCGATGGCGCCGGTGATGTCTTCCGATACCGTGGCGCGTACGGTGAGGTCACCGTCGGCCAGATCGCCCATTTCATTCATCAGACGCAGAATGGCGCCCTGGGTGGCGTCCTTTTCCGCCTCGGCAATGCGCCGCTGCTGCTCGGCTTCGCCGCTGCGTCGCACGCCTTCATCGTTGAAGGCCTTGACCATCAGCACCAGCATCAGCAGGGCGATGGAGCCGAAGATGGCGGCGGAGAAGGAGGAGAAGTCCTGTTCGGCGATTTCCTTTTCGTAGGCGTTGACCAGGGCGTCGGCGTGGCCCGCCATGGTGCGGAAGCCATTCTGCAAACCCGAGCCGGTCTTGCGTGCCTGCACCAGCGGTTTGAGTTCGCCGGTCAACGCCGGAACTGCCGCCATCATCGCCTTCAGGCCCAGTCCGAGCGGTGTGTCTGGTGCTGCCAGTTCCTGTGCCGCGGGGATGTCCTTGGCCAGTTGTGCGGCGACGGTTTCGTCGAAACCGGGGGACCAGGCCAATTGGTGTGCGGCATGCAGAATGCGTTCGGTCAGCAGCGGTAGCCTGCCGCCGGCCGCTTCTGCGGCTTCGGTCATGGCATGGCCGCGGATCGCCGCCTCGACGGCGAGGCGGTTGATCGTGGTGAGGCGGTTTTCATTCGCCAACACCAGGTTGATGGCATCGTTCTGTTTCACCCAGGCTTCGCGCAGGGCATCCAGTGCCGGACGTGCTTCCGGACTGGTCGCCGCGACCTTGATGCCCTTGACCTCGCCACCTTCGAGCAGGCTTTCCAGCAGCTTGCCGAAGGAATCGCGAGCGTCGCGCAACTCCGAGAAGCCATCCTTTTGACCTTCCATGGCGGCCAGGGCGGCCTTCGGGATCTGGTGCGTCAGCGGCGCGATGTGGCTCGCGACCGAGAGGAAGGTGGTGCCACGCGCCGTGGCTTGAACCTGCATGAAGATTGCCGCAATGGAGATCAGCAGGCTGATCAGGAAGACGCTACCCAGGACGCGAAACTGCGTTTCGATGCCGAGTTGGCCGATGACCGGAAGCTTGCCCGTGCCGCGTCGGTCGATCACCGGGGCGGGGCCGCCACTGGCGGCCGGACCCCTGGATTTGCGGCGATCGAAGCTGGGTAGCTTGAAGGGAAGCTTGAAGGCCATGGTCTTTCCTCTCCGGTGCGCTCAGAGCGCAATATCTAGGTAGCGTGGGTCGGCCAACAGCGCGGGAATCCGCAACTGGGTCCAGATGACATCCTGTGCATCCTTGAACCGGCCGCCCAGCCAGGGCGCCGTTTCTCCGAGGCCGGTGCGGACATCGCCGGTGGCTCGCATTTCGAGTTGCGGGCGCAGGCCGAGGGCGCGCCGCACCAGCAGCGCGCTGTTGACACCTTGTCGTGCGCCGATCAGCAGGAGCCGTGATTGGGCGTTGATCGGCGTCGGCGCGCCGCCGCGCCAGGCGGCGAAATCGACCACGCTGTACAGCACGCCGCGGATGTTGGCGATGCCCGCAAACCAGGGCCGTGTCAGCGGCGCCGGGGTGAGCTCCGGCAGCGGCGTCACTTCGCCCGAATCGGCAAGGTCAATCAGCCAGCGGCTGCCACCCGGGAGCTCATCGGCGCCGGATTCAATGCCGAGGAGGGCATTGCCGCCCTCGCCACGCCGGGCAGAAACCAGCCGCTCGGACAGGTTCTGCTGGAACTCGCGCAGGCTGATGCGTTTCGCCATAGTTCCGGATCAGCCGAGCGCCGCGATCTTGGCCAGCAGTGCCGGGCCATCGACCGGCTTGGTGACGTAGTCCTGCGCACCCTGGCGCATGCCCCAGAGCTTGTCGGTTTCCTGATTCTTGGTGGTGCACATGATTACCGGAATGTCTTTGGTGGCGTCGTCCTTGGACAGCGCACGGGTGGCCTGGAAGCCGTTGGTGCCAGGCATCACGACATCCATCAGGATCAGGTCGGGCTTGATCTGCTTGGCGCGGGCTATGCCCTCATCGCCGCTTTCGGCGGTGGTCACCTGATAGCCGGCACTACTGAGAAGCTCGGTCAGGATGTGGCGTTCGGTGGGAGAGTCGTCGACGATCAGTACGTTCTTGATGGGCATGGCTATTACCTCGCAAACTGGAAAACGTTCAACTGCCGCCGGCGTGGTCGGCAACGGTTTTGAGCAGGCTGTCCTTGGTGAATGGCTTGGTCAGGTATTCGTCGGAGCCGACCATGCGTCCGCGAGCCCGGTCGAACAGACCGTCCTTCGACGACAGCATGATCACCGGCGTGGCAGCGAACTTGGGATTCTTCTTGATCAGTGCACAAGTCTGGTAGCCATCGAGCCGCGGCATCAGGATGTCGCAAAAAACCACATGCGGCTGGTGATCGTTGATCTTTGCCAGCGCATCGAAGCCATCTTCCGCCAGCACCACCTGGGCGCCGGCCTGCAGCAGAAATATCTCGGCGGTCTTGCGGATGGTGTTCGAATCGTCGATCACCATCACCTTGATGCCGGAGAGCTTTGGTGTTTCGCTCACATTACTCCAAGCCGGATCCGCGGTTGAAACCCCGGGTATGTAAATGGAATCGGGGTGCCTTTGTCATTGCTTTCCGCAATGGCAGGTGCCGCCACTTTCCCCTCGCCTTATGTTGCCAATGTTCTTCAGCTAAGTGCCGCAAGTTGTAATCATACTTAGATTTTTGCCGTTGCAAAGCACTCCCTGCGCATATTGCAGGAGCGATAGACGTCGGTGTTGGGAATTTTGATCCGTGCCGGATGTCCAGTACGGCACGGATCGCATCCGGGCGCGGCCGGCCCTTGGGCTAAAATTCACATCCCTCCCGCCAAATCCTTGCCGGAACGCTTCCGAGCCCGATGAGCCCTGCCGTCCCGACCCGACCCGCGCCACCCGCGGTCCTCAGCTTCGCTGCCTCCGATCCGACGGGGGGGGCGGGCATCCAGGCCGACCTCCTGACCTTGGCCAGCCTCGGCTGCCATCCGCTTTCGGTTTTGACGGCGATTACCGTGCAGGACACAACGGGGGTCGAGGGAGTGCTGCCGATGGATCCCGGCTGGGTGGCCGACCAGGCTCGGGCACTGCTCGAGGATATGCCGGTGGCCGCCTTCAAGATGGGAATGCTGGGCAGTGTCGAGGTGATTGCGGCGATTGCGGAGGTGGTGGCCGACTATCCGGACATTCCCCTGGTGCTTGATCCCGTGCTGGCGTCCGGCCGTGGCGACCAGTTCGCCGACGAGGAAATGATCGAGGCCATGATCGGTCTGCTGCTGCCGCAAACCACGCTGATCACGCCGAACAGCCTGGAAGCCCGCCGGCTGGCGCAGCAACTTGGTGTCGGAGACGAGGGCAGACGCGGCGGTTCCAGCCTGGCGGACTGCGCCCATGGCCTGATCGATGCCGGCTGCGAGCACGTACTGGTAACCGGGACCCACGAGGGTACGCCGCAGGTGGTGAATACACTCTACGGCAGCCATGGGGTACTCCGGACCGACCGTTGGGACCGTCTGCCCGGCAGTTACCATGGTTCAGGCTGTACGCTGGCCTCGGCCGTCGCCGCCTATCTCGCCTGTGGCGCGGACATGGCCGAGGCGGTGCGTGGGGGGCAGGAGTACACCTGGCGCACGCTGGCGGCCGGATACCGGCCGGGCATGGGACAATTCATACCGGATAGGCTATTCTGGTCCAGGGGCGAAGATCACGATGCCGTGGACAGTTGAACGGCGCGCGAATCAGGCAATGGGGGGCTACGTTGAAGCTTAGCGGTCTGTGTGCGGTTACCGTCGATGACATGCTGTTGCCGCGCCTGTCGGCGCTGGTCAAGGCCGCGCTCGACGGTGGCGCTCCCTTCGTTCAGTACCGCAACAAGGCGGCGCCGCGACCGTTGCGTCGCGCCCAGGCGGCAGAAATGCTGCGCATCTGCCGTGGTGCCGGCGCCCGGCTGATCATCAATGACGACGTCTGGCTGGCCGTCGAGATCGGCGCCGACGGCGCCCACGTCGGCCGCGGCGATGCCCCCGGGGGATCGCTGCTGGCAGCCCGCGAGGCGCTCGGTCCCAAACGCATCCTTGGCGTTTCCTGTTACGACGACCTGGCCCTGGGCGAGGAGGCAGCCAAGGCCGGTGCCGATTACATCGCGTTTGGCAGCATGTTTCCGTCGCGAACCAAGCCCGACACCACTCGCGCCCCACTGGAAATTCTCGGCCAGGCGCGCCGCCTTGGCCTGCCGGTGGCCGCCATCGGCGGCGTTACGCTGGAGAACGCCCCGCAGTTGATCGCCGCTGGCGCCGACATGCTGGCCGTGGTCAGCGACCTGTTCGACGCCATGGACATCAAGGCGCGCGCCGAGGCCTACCAGAATCTTTTTGCCGCCGCGAAGTGAGGCGGCGCCGTTTCGCTGGCGGCAAGGCCGCCATTTCCTGAATCGAAAGACGAGCCGACCATGTCACGCAACGAAGAACTGTTTTCCCGCGCCCAGAAAACCATCCCCGGTGGCGTCAATTCGCCTGTCCGCGCTTTTCGCTCGGTCGGCGGCGCGCCGCGCTTCTTCACCCGTGGCGATGGCTCGCGAGTCTGGGATGCCGACGGCAAGGCTTACCTCGACTACGTCGGTTCCTGGGGGCCGCTGATCCTCGGCCATGCCGACCCGGATACGGTGGCAGCGGTGCAGCAGGCGGCGGCGAAAGGCCTTTCCTTCGGCGCGCCGACCGAAGCCGAGATCGAACTGGCCGAACTCCTTGTTCAGCGCGTGCCGAGCATGGACATGGTGCGCCTGGTGTCCTCCGGCACCGAGGCGACGATGAGCGCGATCCGGCTCGCCCGTGGCTTCACCGGCCGCGACAGGATCGTCAAGTTCGAGGGTTGCTACCACGGCCACGGCGACAGCCTGCTGGTCAAGGCCGGCTCGGGCCTGCTGACCTTCGGCAATCCGTCCTCGGCGGGGGTGCCCGCCGATCTGGCGCAGCACACCCTGGTGCTCGACTACAACGACGCGCAGGGCCTGACGGACGCCTTCGCCCAACACGGCAAGACCATCGCCTGCGTGATCGTCGAACCGGTGGCCGGCAACATGAACCTGATCGCACCCAAACCCGAGTTTCTCGCCGCCATGCGCGAGCTGTGCACCCGGTACGGCGCGGTATTGATCTTCGACGAAGTGATGACCGGCTTTCGCGTCGGCCCGGGGTCGGCACAGGGCTTGTACGGCATCACGCCGGATCTGTCGACTTTCGGCAAGGTAGTCGGCGGCGGCATGCCGCTGGGTGCCTTTGGCGGCCGCCGCGAGATCATGGAACAGATCGCGCCGCTGGGACCGGTATATCAGGCCGGCACCCTCTCGGGCAATCCGCTGTCGGTGGCGGCGGGGCTGGTGACGCTGAGGAAGATTGCGGCGCCCGGTTTCTACGAAGCCCTCACGGCCCGCACCAAGGCGCTGGTCGATGGGCTCGTCGGCGCGGCGCAGAAGCACGGCGTGAAGTTCAGCGCGCAGTCGGTGGGCGGCATGTTCGGCGTGTATTTCGCCGCTACGCCGCCGACCTCCTATGCCGAAGTGATGGCGTCGGACAAGGAGGCTTTCAATCGCTTCTTCCACGCCATGCTGGATGCCGGCGTGTATCTGGCGCCCTCGGCCTTCGAGGCCGGCTTCGTTTCCGCCGCCCACAGCGACGCCGACATTGCCGCCACGGTGGCGGCGGCCGACGCGATCTTCGCCCGCGGCTAAGAGTCGGCGCTGACGGTACGGCGATTTGATGCCGGCACTCAACCCCGCCGCCGCCTGGGCAGTGCTGCTGGTCGCCGGCCTCTGCGAAATCGCCTGGGCCATCGGCCTCAAGTACACCGAGGGCTTCACGCGGCTGATCCCGAGTGCATGGACGCTGGCGGCGATGGCGGCTTCGGTGATCCTGCTCGCCTGGGCGCTGAAGACGCTGCCGGTGGGTACCGCCTACGCCGTATGGACCGGAGTCGGCGCTGTCGGTACGGCGATCCTCGGCATGGTCCTGTTCAATGAATCGCGCGAGGTAGCGCGGCTGGTGTGCATCGGCCTGATCGTGGCCGGGATCCTTGGCCTCAAGCTGGTGACGAAGTAGGCAAGCTTCCTCAGGCCTCGCGCCGCGCGCGGTTGGCGGCCAAAAGCTTTCGCGCCTTGCGCGTTTCGAGCCAGCGCAGGCTGACATAGGTGCCCCAGCCGAAGAGGCCCATGGCGACAATGAAGGCGGTATAGGCCAGCGGCCAGGGGATGCCCTGGGTCATCATCGAGAATTCGCTCATGCCGCCGATGCCGGCAATGATGTTGAGCGGGACGAACACCACGCTGATGGTGGTCAGCTTGGACACGCGCTTGTTCTGGTTGATGTTGATGAAGCCGACCGTGGCGTCCATCAGGAAGTTGATCTTGCCGAAGAGGAAGGACGTGTGGCCGTCCAGCGAATCGATGTCGCGCAGGATCTGCCGTGCATCGTCATGCTGTTCGGTCGTCATCAGCCGGCTGCGCATCAGGAAGGACAGCGCTCGCCGTGTATCGAGAACGTTGCGCCGGATGCGCCCGTTGAGGTCCTCCTCCTTGGCGATGTCGGAGAGGATTTCGGCGGCTTCATCGTCGGTGACCTGCGGCGTCAGCACCGTGCGACTGACTTTTTCCAGCTCGGCGTAGATGTCCTCCAGCGCGTCCGCCGAGTACTCGACGTCGGCATCGTAGAGGTCGAGCAGCACGTCCTTGCCGTCGGTGACGTAGCCGGGCTGGATGCGCGCGCGCAGGCGCTGCAGGCGGAATACCGGCAGTTCCTCGTCGCGCATCGAGAACAGGATGTTGTTGTGCAGGACGAAGGCCACCGGCACGTTGCGCGATTCGTCTTCCTTGTCCAGCAGGAAGTCCGAATGCATATGGACGTCGCCGCTGTCCTCGATATAGAAGCGCGCCGATTCTTCGAGGTCCTTCAGGTCGTCGGCGTCGGGCAGTTCAAGGCCAAAGATGTCCTCCACCCACTGCCGTTCCTCTTTCGACGGCGCCAGCAGGTCCACCCAGATCGGTGCCGTGGCGGCGAGGTCCTCGCGGCTGTCGATCTGGATCTGGCGCAGGCGGCCATTCTGCAGCTCGAAAGCATTGATCATCACCGGCTTGCGTGTCGCCTCGCTGGATTGCATAGCGCCCTGCAGGTCGCCGCCGGTCGCGGCGGGGGCCTCGTCGGGCTCCTCGTCGAGCGAGTCCTGCAAGGCGTCGGACATTTCCTCGAGCACGTCATCGCCCTGCTCCTTGTCGAGCAGTTCCCAGACCTGGACGCTCTCGTCCGGCGGCAGGGCGTCGAGGATGCGCGCCACCGATTCCGGTGCCAGCGGCTCCAGCCGCGTGCGCAGCGCGCCCCACTCCTGGCGACGGACGAGTTCCTCGACCTCGCGCAGGGTTTCCTGCTCCTCGGCGCGGCTGCGCGCTTCGGCGTCGTCTTCGGCGGTAGGCGTCAGGATCTCGGACATGGCCGCCGTATTCTAGTCGCGTTGAATGTGGGTCATGGCACTTCCGCGCCGCCCATGCGCCCAAATATCAGCTCGGTGCGGCCGTTCATGTAGGCGGAATACGGGTTGCGTTCATAGCGGCGCGGGGCGGGCAGCATCACCGCCAGCCGTGCGGCCTGGGCGGCGTCGAGTTGCGTCGCCGAGACCCCGAAGTAGCGCCGTGCCGCGGCCTCCGCGCCGAAGATGCCGTCGCCCCACTCAACGACATTGAGGTACACCTCGAGGATGCGCCGCTTGTCCCAGAGCAATTCGATCCAGACCGTGATGATGGCCTCCTCGCCCTTGCGGAAGACACTCTTGGTCGGCGACAACAGCAGGTTCTTCGCCAGTTGCTGGGAGATGGTCGAGCCGCCGGCCACCACCTTGCCTTTCTTCTGGTTCTTCTCCAGGGCCTTCTGGATGCCTTCCCAGTCGAAGCCCTCGTGGTCGATGAACTTGTCGTCCTCGGCAGCGACGACGGCGCGTTTGAGGTGGGTCGAGATCTTCGCGTAGGGTAGCCATTGGCGCTTGAGTTCGGCCTTGGGATTTTTCAGGCGTGCCTCGGCCAGGCGCTGGCTCTGGAAGCTGGTGGTTTCGGGGTTGGCCCATTTCCACCAGATCACCCAGCCCAGGTACCAGGACTGCCAGAGCAGCAGCAGGCCGAAAATCGCCGCCAGCCCGAGTTTGAGCCAGCGCGGCGCTGGCTTCATGATGGGCATTCCCCCCTTCCCCCTTTCCGGGAAAGGGGGTGACTGTGGTTCGGTCGGCCACGGGCCGGCCTCCGGGCGATACGCTGCGTCCGCCTTGGGGCGGCCCGGCGGCGGACGCTCACGTGCCCTTCAGTGCGGCGAGTACCGGCGCGGTGTGCGGGCGAACTCCACGCCAGACGAAGAAGGCTTCCGCCGCCTGCTCGACCAGCATGCCGAGGCCGTCGGCGACGCGCGCGCCCGACTCGCGCGCCAGGGCCATGAACGGCGTTTCGCGACCATAGACCATGTCGTAGGCAACACCGCGTGAGGCGAAGATTCCCGGTGGCAGCGGCAGGGATGCACCCGACAAGCCGGACGAGGTGGCATTGATGACGAGGTCGAAGCGGCGCCCCGAAAGGCCCGGAAAGCCCGTGCCGTCGGGTTTGACGTCGACCGCGCAACCGGGCAGGCGGGCGAATTCCAGAGCCAGGCGGGCGGCGGTTTCTTCGGTGCGGTTGGCGATCACTAGTTCCGTCGGGTTTTCCAGCAGCAGCGGCAGGATCACGCCGCGCGCGGCGCCGCCGGCACCCAGCAGCAGGATGCGCCGGCCACCCGGATCGCAGCCGAGGTTGTGCTTCAGGTCGCGCACCAGACCGGCGCCGTCGGTGTTGTCGCCGAGGATCTCGCCGGCGTCGAAGCTCAGCGTGTTCACCGCACCGGCGGTCTCGGCGCGCGGCGTGCGCCGCGTCGCCAGGCGAAACGCTTCCTCCTTGAAGGGCACGGTGACGTTGGCGCCTCGCGCCGCGCCGCGCTTGATCGAACGAAACGCCGCGACGGCGGCGCCAAAGCCGCCCTTGTCGGCGAGGATGGCTTCGTAGCTCATGTCCTGCCCGGTCTGCGCGGCGAACAGGGCGTGGATGCGCGGCGACTTGCTGTGACCGATCGGGTTGCCGAATACTGCGTAGCGATCGCTCATTCAGTCGGCCCGCAGTCGGTCGGCGTTGGTGAAGGTCCAGGTACGTGTAATTTCAAGTATGTCGGTGTCGCGCCGGATGGCTTCGGGGAAGGCGGCATAGGGAGCGGCCATGCGCACGATGCGCCGCGCGGCGTCGTCGAGCAGGGGTTGGCCCGAGGGGCGGCTGACCTCGACGCGCTCCAGGTCACCGTTGGCCTTGATCACCACGGTCAGCACCAGGCTGCCGTACAGCCGGCCCTTGGCGGCGTCCGGATAGTTGAGGTTGCCGATGCGTTCGATCTTTTGCCGCCAGTCCTCGACATACTGGGCGAAGCGGTATTCCTCGACGCGCGCGCCGATGAACTTCTTGCGCGGACGCTGGTTGTATTCCTCCATCTGCCGCGCGATCTGGCCTTCGAGGCGGGCGATGGCCATGGCGCTGCTGGCCATGTCGAGCCCGGAGCGCACCGGCTCCGCCGAGGGGCTGGGTTCGGGTTTGCCGCGATCCAGCGTTACCGAACGCTCGCTCTTGAGGCGGGTCATCTGTTGCTGCGCCTGGGCTTCGAGTTCGGCGACGCGACGTTGCGCTTCGACCAGTTCGTTGCCCTCGCGGGTATTCGGCGAGGGCGGCAGCGGCGTTTTGGCGCGGCGGTTTTCATCGGTGTTGCCACCGCCGTCGAGACTGGTCTGTGCCTTGGCCTGGGCCTTGTCCGGCCGTGACTTGCTCTTGCTATTGACCAGGATGACTTCCAGCGCCTGCTCGCGCGCCTTGGCCATGAAGTCCGGTGGCGTGAAGCGCACCGCCAGCAGCACCGCATGGAACAACAGGGAAATGCCGAAGGCCAGCGTCAGGTTGCGCCGGGGCGGATCCATGGCCGCCAGAAAAGCCGGCAGTGGAATTGCCGGCAGTGCCGGCAATGCGGGCAGGGCAAGGCGTGGCAGGCTGGGCAGGCGTGGCATGAGCCTGCCAATTTTACTCCCCGGGCGTTTCCTCACCTTCGTCGGCGAAGGCCCCATCAGAGCCGGTATTGGCCGCCAATTCGGGCACCAGATCAAGGTAACGCAAGCGGATTTCAGCGTCCAGCAGGTCGATGCCGTCGACGCGCAAACGCACCGCCCCGCCGCGCGGCGTTTCCGGCAGGGAAGGGATGCGGGCGACCAGCGGGATCGTGTCGAGTCGTACCAGCGATTCGCGCAGCACGCGCCCGACGACGGTCTCGGCACCCTGCTGCAACAGCCAGCGCAGGCACCAGTAGCGCTCCATGCCGCGCTGGAACTCGGCATAGGCGGCATAGCTGAGTTCGAAGTCGCGCATGGCCGCCAGCAGGTCCGCCGACTTGGGCGGGAAAAACTGCTTTTCATCGCGCAGCAGGGCCAGCAGTTGCCACTGGTTGAGCAGGTCGCAATAGCGCCGCAGCGGCGAGGACGACCAGGCATAGCATTCGACGCCCAGCCCTTCGTGGGCGGCGGCGACCGTGCTCATGCGCACCTTGCCGGCGGTTTGCACGCGGTACAGCGCCGGAATGCCGGCGTCGCGCAACATCGCGCCCCACGTAGCGTTGGCGGTGATCATCAATTCGGCGACCAGGGTGTCGAGCGGGCTGCCGCGCGGGCGCTCCTCGATCGCGACGTGGCCCTTGCCCGGCTCGGCCGCGATGCCGCTGTCGGCACTCCAGTCGACGACGAAGTTGTAGTCCTTGCGGTTGCCGTTGTCCGAGGGCGTGCCGCGCCCCGCCTCCAGCACCTGGGCCAGCTCCCAGAGCAGTTTGAGTTCGTCGCGCCAGGCGAAGTCGCCCAGGCCCTGCGCCAGGGTATCGGCATTGAACACGGGCTCGATGTCGTGATGGCGCAGGTTGGCGGCCACCGGCACGCGTTCGATGCGGGTCTCGTGGCCGAGCAGGCGGTAATCGGCGGCGACGTCGAGATACAGCGAGATCGCCGGCACCTCCTGCCCGGCGGCGAGCGTGAAATGCTCGACCACGTCCTCGGGCAGCATGGTGATCTTGCGCCCCGGCATATAGACCGTGGACAGCCGCTCACGGGCGATGCGGCCGAGGTCCGAGTCCGGCGTGAAGCCGAGGCCGGGCGCGGCGATGTGGATGCCGATGCGCCAGCCGCCCTCGGGTGTTGCGGTGACCGAGAAGGCGTCGTCGATTTCCGTCGTATGTGCGTCGTCGACACTGAAAGCCCGGACTGCCGCGAGCGGCAGCTCTCCGGGTTCGACCGGCGCGGCGAAAGGTGGGAAACCGGTGCCGCCCTTGCTTTCCGGGAAGTACTCGAAGAGGAAGTGGCCCAGGTGGTAGTCGTGGGTCGACGGCAGGGCGCCGCAATCGAACAGCAGGCGCGCGGCGGTCTTGCCGGTCTCGCCGCAGGCGGCTTCCAGGGCCTTGGTTTCGCCGCGGCTGCGGTCCGGCTGGTAGATCAGCTGCGGCAGGATGGGCACGAACTCGGGTGGCAGCCTGTCGTCCTTGAGTTCGCCGACCATGCGTTCGATCGCCAGCGCCTGCGGGCGCTTCTTTTCCAGGCCGGCCCGCGCGGCCTGCAGGATCTCGGGCGGCGCCTTCCGAAAGCGGCCGCGGCCCTTGCGGTGGAAATACATCGGTGCCGAGTGCAGGCGCAGCAGCACGGCCGCCGCCTGCACCGGATCGGGTTTGGCGCCGTGGTACTCGGCGGCCAGTTCCTCGAAGGCGAACTCCGCGTCGCCGCAGACTTCCCAAAGGAAATTGATGTCGATGGTCTCGGCCTCGGCCTCGGCGCGTTCCAGCAGGTCGCCCGGCGCGGGTGCGGCAAAGCGCTGCAGCACGTTGGCGGCCTTGACTTTGGCGCGCTTGCCCGAGGCCAGTTCCACTTGCAGCGAGGTGGAGTTGTCAGCCAGCACCGCGCCAGCGCGAAACACACCGTCTTCTTCGAACAGGATATTCATCGGGCCAATCTTAACTGCGCACGGTACTGGCGATCAGCACCGTGCTGGTGAGTCGGTAGCCTGGCGGGCAGGCATGAGGCAAGAGCTCGTCGGCAACGCCCGCCGCCAGCGCCTGCTGTTTTTCCGCCGGCAGGCGGGAAAGGCTTTCGGCGGCGCCACCGGCCAGGTCGAGGAAGGCCTGCCAGTAGGCGGAGGCAGAGGCGAACTCGAGCGTGAAGCGGCAGGGATGGATGTCGCCGGGCTGAAAGTCGGCGCTGGCGAGACGGCGATTTAGTTCCTCCGCCTCGCCGAAACGGAAGATCGAGGGCCGCGTCACCTTGGGTGGCGGCAGCAGGCGACGCATGCAGGCGAGCGCGCATTCCACCAGCGGCACCTCGTCGGCGCGGCCCCAAACCGAGAACGCGAGGCGGCCCCGGGGACGCAACACGCGGTGAATTTCGCGCAGCACGGCCTCGGTGTCGGGAAAAAACATCAGGCCGAGGCCGCAGAGCACGCGGTCGAACTCGCCATCGGCGAAAGGCAGGGCTTCGCCGTCGGCGGCCACACGCAGCAGCTCCGGGCAGCAGGCGAGCTGCCCCTGGCTGATATCGCTGGCAATCGCCAGGCCGCCGGCGCCGATCCGCGCGGCGGCGGCGCGCGCCAACAGGCCGGGGCCGCTGGCGAGGTCGAGTACGCGCTGGCCGGGTGCCAGTGCGGCGGCATCGAGCAGGGCCGTCGCAATTTCATTTCGGGTGCCAGCCGCGGCGAGGTAGCGCGGCCCGAGCCGGTCGTAGCCGGCGCGTTCTAGGCGCTTGAACTGGTGGTGGTCGAAGGTCATGGATTTGGCGGCATTATCGATGGCGAGACGCACGTGACGGCAATGTGCCGAACCGTTCCGCCAGTGCCTGACGCACCGCGACGAGCGCGCTGTCCCAATCGCCGGGAGCAGGCTGGCGGAACAGGGTGGCAGAGTCGTACCAAGGGGAATCGGAACGATCCAGCAACCAGCGCCAGTCGGGCGCCTGCGGTAGCAGTATCCATACGTCCTTGCCCAGGGCCCCGGCCAGGTGGGCGACGCTGGTGTCGACCGTGATCACCAGATCCAGCGACTCGATCAGGGCGGCGGTATCACCAAAGTCCTTGACCTGAGCCGCAAAGGAGCGAATTTCCGGATGCTGCGCCAGCCAGGCCTGATCGTCGGCACGGACATCCTTTTGCAGCTGGATGTACTCGATTCCGCTGGCCAGCACCTGGCTGAACCGGGACAGCGGGATCGAGCGATTGCGGTCGTTGCCGTGCGTGGTGCTTCCGCTCCAGGCGAGCCCCACCCGAGCCTGGTTGGCGCTTCCCACATACTTGACCCAATCGGCGATGCGTTCCGGCGGAGGAGCCAGATAGGGCTTGCCGGAGAGTTCGCCCAGGGTTGTCTTGAATGCCAACGGCAAGCTGAGCAACGGGCAATGAAAATCGAAGGGCGGAAGCGCCCCTCCATAGGCGACGAACGCCGCCACACCGTCAAGCGTTTCTAGCAACGGCGCCAACGTTGCAGGTGCTTCGAGGATCACCACTGCCCCCAGGGCGGCAAGCTTCGAGGCATAGCGCGAGAACTGGATAGCATCGCCAAAGCCCTGCTCCGACCATAGCAGGATGCGCTTGCGGCGCACATCGGCATCGCCCAGCCACAGCGGTTGGACATAGTTGCGGGGCGGCACCCCCCGGCCGGTGGATGCCCAACGCCACTCGTACTCCCGCCAGCCGCGCTCAAAATCGCCGAGCAGCAGGGAAAGCGTGCCTGCGCTGAGATGCCCATCGGCGTGGCCCGGGTAGGCCGCGATGACCGCCTCAAAATGGGTCATCGCTTCGTCCGGGCGGCCGAGTTCGAGCAGGGCATTGCCCCGATTGGTGTGTGCCAGGGCGTAGGCCGGACGGATCGTGAGGGCACGGCGGTAGCATTCCGCCGCCGCATCGCGCTTTCCAAGCTGGTGCAGCAAGGCGCCAACGTTGTTGTGCGCTTCGGCGAAATCGGGTTTCAGTGCCAGGGCGTGCTCGAAGTCGGCCTGGGCCGCATCGGTGAATCCCAGGGCCGCAAACGCTCGGGCGCGACAGTTGAACAAATCGGCGCGCGCGGGGTCGAGCGCGATGGCATGGTGCCAGCACGCGAGCGCGGCGTGGAAGTGCTGTTCGCTCCAATTCTTCATGCCGGCATCAAGATAGGCCTGGGCAGAGCCGACCGGGGACACCGCGTAGCCCTCCGGCGCCGCGCCAATGCGCTGTAGCATCTTGTCGGCTTCCGAATGCCCGGGAACGGCAAGTAGTACTTGATCAAGCAAGCGTCGCGCAGCGTCGTTGTGTCCTTGCAGTATCCATGCCGCCGCCGCGATCAGCAAGGCATCGGGATGATTCGGCTGCGCTTGCAGGATGGAAAAGCCAGTGGCACAGGCAAGCTCGGGTTCCCCCGCCTGGAAGCGACTGACGGCCCTGGCCAGTAGCTCAGATGTTGCGTCCATGGTTCTTTCCATCGACAACGTCTGCTGCGGTGCGCGCCGCTGAGGCTCGTGCCAGATCGTAGCTGTAAACCGCCAGCCCGGTCCAGATCGCCACGAGGCTCAGCATGCGTTGCGTGTCAAGAACTTCGTGGTACACCCGCACGCCGATCAGGAAGGCGATGGTCGGCGCCAGGTATTGCAGGAAGGCCAGCACCGACAGCGGCAGGCGTCGCGCCGCGATGGCGAACAGCAGCAGCGGAATCGCGGTGACCGGGCCGGTGGCAATCAGGTAGAGGTCGCTGGCCGTCAGCCCGCCACCGGCGCCGAAATGGCCTTCCCCGCAGTACAGCAACCAGCCCAGCCAGGCCAGTGCCAGCGGAGTCATGCACACGGTTTCGAGGAACAGGCCGCTGGCGGCATCGAGCGGCAGCTGTTTGCGCAACAGGCCGTAGATGCCGAAGGTGCCGGCCAGCACCAGTGCGATCCAGGGCAGGTCGCCGGCGCGCGTGGCCTCGATGGCAACACCCACGGCGGCACAGAGCACGGCGACCCAGTGCAGCTTGCGCATGCGCTCCTTCAGCACCAGCACGCCGAGCGCGACATTGAGCAGCGGCAGGATGAAATAGCCGAGGCTGGTCTCGACGATGTGGCCGTTGTTCACGCCCCAGACGAAGGTCAGCCAGTTGCTGATCACCAGCGCCGAGGCCAGCGCGATGCGCGCCAGTTGTGCCGGCTGGCGTGCGATGCGCAGGGCGTCGCCGAAGCCGCGGCCGAAGCCGATCAGCGCCGTCATCAGCAGCATGGCCCAGACCACGCGGTGGGCGATGATCTCGACGGCGGGAATCTCGACGATCTGCTTGAAGAAGATCGGCACCAGGCCCCAGATCACGTAGGCGCTGATCCCGGCAATGATGCCGAGCCGGGTGTTCTCGGGCGTCGCGGCTGGATGCGTCACACCAGCCCGGCAAACGCGATGATCTCGTCGAGGTAGTCGTTCCAGCGCGTGAAACTGTGGTCACCGCCGGGCAGGACAGTCTGCGTCGCACCCGCGTAGCGACGCACGGCGTCGCGGTAGTCGAGGGTTTCGTCGCCTTCCTCGACCAGCAGCCAGAAGCGCTGCGGTTTCGCCAGCACCGGAATCGCGATGGCGCGCAGCTGCTCGACGTGCTCCAAGTTGAAGTCGAAGCTCTCGCCGGTGTACAGCCAGCGCTGCGGGCCGATGTACTTTTGCAGGGAGAGGTGGGCCACCACGGCGGGATTGACCAGCACCGCCCTGAGGTCGAACTTCTCCGCCAGCCAGGTCGAGTAATAGCCGCCGAGCGAGGAACCGATCACCGTCGTTACCTCGTGACGGGCTATCAGGTCTTCGGCCAGCGTGATGGCGTCCGCCGGCGCCGCCGGCAGTTGCGGCGCGAGGAAATGTTCGCCCAGGCCGCGCTCGCGCAAGCGCTTGCCCAGCGCCTGAGACTTTTGCGATTGCGGCCCGCTGGTAAACCCGTGCAGGTAGAGAATCATGGCGATGACCAATCCACCATACCCATCTGCCAGGTCGCCAGCACCACGATGCCGAAGGCGATGCGGTACCAGGCGAAGATGGTGAAGTCGTGGGTCGAGACGAAGCGCAGCAGCCAGCGCACGCAAAGGAAGGCGGAGACGAAGGAGGCGATGCAGCCGACGGCCCACAGGCCGAGGTCGTCGGCCACCAGCAGGTGGCGTTCCTTCCAGGCCTGGTAGGCGCTGGCGGCCATCAGCGTCGGCACGGCGAGGAAGAAGGAAAACTCGGTCGCCGCCTTGCGCGAGAGGCCGAACAGCAGGCCACCGATGATGGTCGCCCCCGAGCGCGAGGTGCCGGGAATCAGCGCGCAGGCCTGGGCCAGGCCGAGCTTGAGGGCGTCGATCGGCGTCAATTGGTCGACGTCATTGACGCGCACCACGTGGTCGCGCTTCTCGGCCCAGAGGATGATGAAGGCGCCGACGATGAAGGCGCTCGCCACCGCCACCGGGTTGAACAGCGTGGCCTTGATCATCTTGCCGAAGATCAGGCCGAGCACCGCCAGCGGCAGGAAGGCAATGCCGATGTTGAGCACGAAGCGCCGCGCCACGGGGTCGCTGCCCAGGCCGGCGAGCACGCGGCCGAAGCGCGCCCGGTACTCCCAGCAGATGGCGAGCATGGCCGCGGCCTGGATCACGATCAGGAACAGCTTGCCGCGCTCGTCGTTGAACTTCAGCAGGTCGCCGGCGAGGATCAGGTGGCCGGTCGAGGAGACGGGCAGGAACTCGGTAAAGCCTTCGACCAGGCCCAGGATCAGGGCCTGGAGCAGCGGGTGGAAATCCATGTCAGGGGAATGCTGGGAGGGCGAAGACGGGCGCGGAGTCTAGCATGCGGCGGTGTCGGCCTCCAGTCGCCCGAGCCAGGCCAGGGCCTCGTCGCGGCTCGCGCCGCACATCTCGGTCGAGGGCTGCAGGCCGCTGCAACATGAGGGCCGGCGGTCGCTGCCGAACAGGGTGCAACGGTAGTCGGCGGACAGGTGAACGCAGCTCGCGCCAGCAGGCTTGTCCAGGGTGCTGATCGACGGCGCGATGCAGCAGGCGCCGCAGCCGGGACGACAGGCCATCGTCGCCGTGTCTTCAGCGCCGACTTTCATTGATCAGGCCGTCTTCTTGTAAACCTCGGCGCCGCTTTGCACGAACTCGACGGCCTTGACCTCCATGCCCTTGGCCAGGGCCTCCTGTTCCGAGACGCCGATCTTCGCCGCGTACTCGCGCACGTCCTGGGTGATCTTCATGGAGCAGAAATGCGGCCCGCACATGGAGCAGAAGTGCGCCAGTTTCGCTCCCTGCTGCGGCAGCGTCTCGTCGTGGAATTCGCGTGCCTTGTCGGGGTCGAGGCCGAGGTTGAACTGGTCTTCCCAGCGGAACTCGAATCGCGCCTTGGACAGCGCGTTGTCGCGCACCTGCGCACCCGGGTGGCCCTTGGCCAGATCCGCGGCATGGGCGGCGATCTTGTAGGCCATGATGCCGTCCTTGACGTCGTTCTTGTCCGGCAGGCCGAGGTGCTCCTTGGGCGTGACGTAACAGAGCATGGCCGTGCCGTACCAGCCGATCATGGCCGCGCCGATGGCGCTGGTGATGTGGTCGTAGCCCGGGGCGATGTCGGTGGTCAGCGGCCCGAGGGTGTAGAAGGGCGCTTCGCCGCACAGGCGCAGCTGCTCGTCCATGTTGAACTTGATCATGTGCATGGGCACGTGGCCGGGGCCTTCGATCATCACCTGCACGTCGTGCTTCCAGGCGATCTGGGTCAGCTCGCCGAGCGTGGCCAGTTCGCCCATCTGGGCTTCGTCGTTGGCGTCGTAGATCGAGCCGGGGCGCAGGCCGTCACCGAGGCTGAAAGCGACGTCGTAGGCCTTCATGATTTCGCAGATGTCCTCGAAGTGGGTGTAGAGGAAGTTCTCCTTGTGGTGGGCGAGGCACCACTTGGCGAGGATGGAGCCGCCGCGCGAAACGATGCCCGTCATGCGCTTGGCCGTCATCGGGATGTAGCGCAGCAGCACGCCGGCGTGGATGGTGAAGTAATCCACGCCCTGCTCCGCCTGCTCGATCAGGGTGTCGCGGAACAGCTCCCAGGTCAGTTCCTCGGCCTTGCCATCGACCTTTTCCAGCGCCTGGTAGATCGGCACCGTGCCGATAGGCACCGGGGAATTCCTCACGATCCACTCGCGGGTTTCATGGATGTTCTTGCCGGTGGAAAGGTCCATCACCGTGTCGCCGCCCCAGCGGATCGCCCAGGTCATCTTGTCGACTTCCTCCTGGATGGTGGAAGCCAGCGGCGAGTTGCCGATGTTGCAGTTGATCTTGGTGAGGAAGTTGCGGCCGAT
>JACRIX010000004.1 GCA_016215645.1 Rhodocyclales bacterium | reverse complement strand
AGCAGTTCGTGCTTGATCAGCCGGTGCGGCGTCTGTTGCTCGAACATTTCGTAGTCCTGGTCGAGCACGCCGCCGGAGGCGTCGATCATGCCGATGTGGTCGTAGCCGTCGATGCCGAGCATGGCGCCGGAGCCGCCCTTCAAGCCCATGAAGCCGATGTCGACGTATTGCTCGTTCTTCTCTGGATCGATGCCGGTGGTGAGCGAGCACAGCAGATTGTTCCAGCCGGCGGTGACGCGGTCGGGCATCACCGGGGCCAGCGCGCGCTGGATGGCGTCGGCGTTGGGCGGGCAGAGGTGGTTGCCGAAGGTGGTGGCCTTGGGGTAGGCGGCATTCAGTATCGTGCCGCTCGGGATCACGATCTCGATCGGCTGCACCATGCCCTCGTTGTGCGGGATGTCGGGATTGACCATTTGCAGCAGGGTCAGGATGGTGGCCGAGGCGCTGGAGGTGAAGGTGCCGTTCACGAAGCCGTTGGTCTGCGGGTCGGTGCGCGAATAGTCGAATCTGATGCTCTTGTCCTTGACCTCGATGTCCACGCGGATGGTGTATTTCGAGCCGACGAAGCGGCCGTCGAAATACACGTAGCCTTCGCCCGAGTAGTTGCCGTTGGGGATCTTCGCGATCTCGGCTTCCATCATCTTGCGCGTGGCCTCGAACAGGGCCTGCTTGTGGCTTTCGTAGCTCTCGACGCCGTACTTCTTCAGCAGTTCCAGCAGGCGACGCTCGCCGACGGTGCAGGCGCCCATTTCGGCCTTCATGTCGTGCTGCACGATGTCCAGGCGCACGTTGGCGAAGATCAGGCCCCAGACGTCCTTGCGCAGCTTGCCGCGCTCGACCACCTTGACCGGCGGGATGCGCAGGGCTTCCTGCCAGACCTCGACCGCGTTGGGGTTGTAGCCGCCGGCGACATTGCCGCCGATGTCGGCCTGGTGGCCCTTGACCGCCGTCCAGGCGACCAGCTTGTCCTCGAAGAACACCGGCTTGAAGGCGGCGACGTCGTTGTTCTGGTTGCCCAGGCTGAAGACGTCGTTGTGGAAAATCACATCGCCGGGATAGATCTCGTCGCCGAAAAATTCCTTGATGTACTTGCATACCGGCGCCAGAGAGAAGGCCAGGATCGGCAGGTTCTCGGTCTGTTCCAGCATGTTGCCGTCGGCGTCGTAGAGGCCGGTGACGTAGTCCTTGGCCTCGCACAGGATCGGCGAGCGGGTGGTCTGCTCCATCGAGATGCTCATCTCGTCGGTGATCGACTTGAAGGTTCGCGCATAGACCGAAAGCAGGATGGGATCGATTCTGGTGCTCATGCCAGCGCCTCCTGTTTGTCCTTGAAGCAGGCCGCGGCGAGATCCTCGCGACCCTTCTGCCAGATGACGAAGGAGCCCAGCGCATCGACCGCACAGTCGTAGGCGTCGCTGATGAAGATGGCGGTGGTTTCCTGCTCGATCATCGCCGGGCCGTCGACGCGGTTGCCGAAATGCATCCTGTGGCCGTCGTAGACCGGCGTTTCCCTGAAGGTCTTGGTTTCCGGGATATACATGCTGCGCTTGCCCTTCAAGGCCTTGCCCGCATCGGCCCCGTCCCAGGCTTCCTGTCGGTAGGTCGGCTTGTCGGTGATGCCGATGGCCTGGACGCGGACGTTGATGATTTCGATCGGGGTCTTCTCGGCTTCCAGCGAATAGCCGTAGAGGCGGTTGTGCTCGTCGTTGAAGGCTCGGGCGATGCCGGTCGTGTCGCGGGCATCGATCAGTTCGCGCGGCACGCTGAAGGACACCTCGTGGTACTGCTTGATGTAGCGGCAGTCGAACTTGACCTCGTAGCGGCGGCGTTCCTCGGCGATGCGCTCCTCGACCAGCTGTCGCGTGCCTTCGGCGGACATCTCGTCGATCATCGCCGTGAGTTTTGCCCAGTCGATGGCTTCGAGGCGGGAGACGAAGGTGCGCACGAAGTCGTGCTTGAGTTCGCTCATCAGCATGCCGAAGGCGCACAGCACGGAGGATTCGCGCGGCACGATTTGCAGCGGAATTTCGAGTTCGCTGCAAATCAGGCAGGAGTGGATCGGCCCGGCGCCGCCGGCGGGAATGAAGGGAAATTCGCGCGGATCGAAGCCGCGCTTGATGGTGACCTCGCGCACGCCCTGCGCCATGTTGTTGCAGGCGACGCGGTACATGCCGGCGGCGGCTTCTTCGACGGAAAGCCCCATGGGTTTGGCAATGTGTTCCTCGATTGCGGCGTGCGCGGCGGCGGCATCGAGCTTCATCCTGCCGCCGGCGAAGAAGCCGGGGTCGAGGTAGCCCAGCACCACGTTGGCGTCGGTGGTGGCGGGCAGCTTGCCGCCTTTGCTGTAGCAGGCCGGGCCGGGATCGGCGCCGGCGCTTTGCGGACCCATGCGCAGCATGCCGCCCTGGTCGAGCCAGCCGATCGAGCCGCCGCCGGCGCCGATGGTGTGGATGTCGAGCATGGGCAGGGCGATCTTGTGGCGGGCGATCTCGCCGTCGTTCTTGATCATCGGCGCATCGACGGCGACCGAGGCTTCAAAGCTGGTGCCGCCCATGTCGGTGGTGATGCACTTGTTCTGGCCGTGCAGGCGCACGTAGAACAGCCCCGCGCCGGGGCCGCCGGCCGGGCCGGAGAGCAGCGTCAGCGCGGCTTTTTCGCGCGCCAGTTGCGGCGAGATCACGCCGCCGTTGGACTGCATGATCAGCAGCAGCCCATGAAAGCCGATGCCCTGGAGCCGGCCGACCAGCTGGTCGAGGTAATGGTTGAGCTTGGGGCCGACGTAGGAATTCAGCGCCGTGGTGCTGACGCGTTCGTAAAAGCGGATCGAGGGCAGGAGGTCGGTGGACACCGAAAGATAGGCGCCGGGCATTTCCTGCCTCACCAGTTCCGCCGCCGCCTGTTCGTGCGCCGGGTTGGCGAAGGAGTTCATGAAGCAGATGGAGACCGCCGAAACATTTTCCTGGTTGAACAGGACGATGGCCTCGCGAATCTGGTCCAGATCGAGCGGCGTCGTTTCCTTGCCGACGCGGTCGAGGCGGCCACGGACGCCGGCGCGCAAGTAGCGTGGCACCAGCGGTTTGACGTTGGTATAGCGGTTGTTGTACTGCTCTTCGCGAATGCCGCGGCGCATTTCCAGGGCGTCGCGCACACCTTCGGTGGTCAGCAGGGCGCACTTGGCGCCGGTGCTGGTCAGCGTCGCGTTGGTGGTCACGGTGGTGCCATGCACGATCGTGTCGATGGTCGGCGCGAAGGCCTCCAGCGATAGTGGCGGATTCATGCTCGCAGCAATGTCGGTGAGGCCGTTCACCACCGCGATCGACGGGTCGGACGGTGTCGACAGCGTCTTGAAAATCGCCGGCTCGGCGTCGTCGCGGGTGACGACGAAGTCCGTGAAGGTGCCGCCGACATCGATGCCGATCTTAAGCGCCATGTGTTCTGCTCCGTGGTTTCATCAGGTTGTGCCGGGTTCAGGCGGTTTGCGCGATCATGTGGCGCACGTCATCCTTGCGTATCTTGCCGAGCGCGGTCTTGGGCAAGGCCTTGACCAGCACCACTTCCTTGGGATGCTTGAAGCGGGCGATGCGGCCTTCGAGCAGTTTCAGCACCTGTTCGCCGTTGATGGTGCTGTTTTCCCTGGGCACCACCACGGCGACCACGATCTCGCCCCAGCGCCCGTCGGGCCTGCCGATCACCGAGGCTTCGGCGATGTCGGGCGATTCGATCAGCAGGTTCTCGATTTCGGCCGGGTAGATGTTCTCGCCACCGGAAATGATCATGTCCTTGCTGCGGCCATCGACATAGAGAAATCCTTCGTCGTCGAGGTGGCCCATGTCGCCGCTGCGGAACCATCCGTCCTTGAGCACGGCGGTGGTGGCCTGTGGCGCCTGCCAGTAGCCGCTCATGACATTGTCGCCCTTGATCAGGATTTCGCCGGTGACGCCCTGGGCGACGTCGAGCCCATCCTTGTCCACCAGTCGGAGCTGGCAGTGGCGTCCGGCACGGCCGGTGGAGCCGGCCTTGCGCATCGCATCGCCGGCCTTCATGTACACCGCGATGGGGCAGGTTTCGGTCGAGCCATAGACCTGCACCAGTGGCACGCCCTTGTCATGCACGGAGCGGATCACCTGCATCGGCACGATGGTCGAGCCGGTGGTGATCATGCGCAGGCTCGAAAAGTCGGCGCTGGCCCATCGCCGATGCGCCATCATCATGTCGAGCTGGGCCGGCACCAGCACGGTCAGCGTGACGCCGCCGTGTTCGATGGCGTCGAAGGTGGCGTCGGCGTCGAACTTGGGATGCAGCACCACGGTACAGCCGGCCTGCAGGGCCGGCGTGGTCTGATTGTTGAGGCCGCCGACGTGAAACAGCGGCAGCGTGGTGAGGATCACGTCGTCCGGCTTCAGGTCGTGCATGTCGGCGCTGTTGGCGGCATTGCATTCGATGGCGCGCTGGGTCAGCAGCACGCCCTTGGGCTTGCCGGTCGAACCCGAGGTGTAGCAGATCAGGAGCGGTGCTTCCGGATCGACTTCGGCATCGCGCAGCATCGCCGCATCGGCGCGGGCGCAGAATTCTTCCCAGGCGATCCAGCCGGCGGCGGGTGGGCCGAAGCTCACCAGGCTGAGGTCGCCGAGCGCGGCGCGATACGCGTCCGTCTGCGGCACATGGGCGAGCTCGACGAAAAGCGCGGCAGGGGGGCAATCCTGCAGCATCTGCAGGTGTTCCGGTCCGGCCAGGCGCCAGTTGAGTGGCATGAAGAGGGCGCCGAGGCGGGCGCTGGCGAACAGCAGCGCCAGCATCTCGGGGCGGTTGAAGCCGAGAAAGGCCACGCAATCGCCCTTTCTTACACCGGTGACGGCCAGAGCGCCTGCCACGCGCTCGACCAGGGCCGCCAGCTCCGCATAGGAAAGATCGTGCCCGGGAAAACGGATGGCGGTCTTGTCCGGAACGCGCCCGGCGTTGTTCGCTATCCAGTCGGCCAGCATGGTCGTGCGCCTACTTGGCGTCGCCGACTTCCAGCACCACCGACATCGCCGTGTCGCCCGCCGCACAGCCGGTGAACAGGCCGTAGCCGCCGCCCTTCAGCGCCAGTTCCTCGATCAGTTCGATGATGGCGCGGGTGCCCATCGGTGCCTGCGGATGGCCCCAGACCAGCGAACAGCCGTAGTTGTTCATGCTGTTGAGGTCGCAGCCGGTCTGCTTGGCGAAGTAGAGGTCGTTCACCGCGAAGGGGTTGTGGGTCTTGATCGCCTTCATTTCGGCGATATTCTTCTCGGCCTGAGCCAGGGCGCGCTGCGCCGCCGGCACCGTGGCCTCGGGCATGAAGGCCACCGGCACGCGGGCAAGGCCGAAGCCGTGCAGACGCACGGCGATCTTCTTGTCGGTGGACAGTTCGCGCGCCTGGTCGCGGCTGGTGACGATGATGGCCGCATTGCCGTCCGCCGGGTGGGTCTGCCCGCCGAAGGTGACACAGCCGCCCGGCATCACGGGCTTGAGCTTGGCCAGGCCTTCGGCCGTGGAATGCGAAATGCCTTCGTCGCCAGCCATGCTGCCCGCCGACTTCTTGAAGTTGGGGGTCGGCACGTCGAAGGGCAGGGTCATGAAGCGCCTGAGGAAGGCCGAGTCGTTCTCCTGCGACATGCGGTACTGCTCTTCGCGGCGCAGCACCAGTTCATGCTGCTCGGCGGTGCCGATGCCGTGCTTGGCGGCGACGTTTTCTGCCGTCTGCAGCATGGCGTGGGGGCCGAGCGGGTCACAGTTGAAGCTGTCCATCACCCAGTTTTCGGAGTCCCCGGTACCGCCCGGGCCTTTGGGGTTGGGGTAGAACATGTGCGGGCCGTTCGAGGTGCGGTCGCAATTGATGGCCAGCGCCACCGAAGACATGCCGACTTCGATTTCCTGGGCGGCGGCGAGCAGGGTGCGCACGCCGGTGGCGCAGGCCTGCATCAGGGTCGGGCCGCCGGCCTGGCCGGCGCCGATCAGGCCGGTGAGCCAAGGCAGGCCGTAGAAGGAATGCTTCTGCGGCACCGAGAAGCCCAGGGCGCCGTAGTCGAACATTTTGGGGTCGACCTTGCGCTTGGCCAGTTCGGCCTTGGCTACATGGGCGGCGAATTCGACGCTGTGCAGGTTGGCGAAGCTGCCCTGCCAGCGGGCGAAGGGGGTGCTCCAGTAGGCGCCGTAGGGTATTTCCGCTTTGTAGTCCATGTCGGTAGGTAGGCTTCAGTGAGAATTCGTGATCCGCGGCGCCGGGTGGCGGGGCGGCTAGCTGCGCGCGCCGCGGCGTCCGCCTGACTCGGCTTCGGTGGCCGGCGGCTGACCGGCTTCGGCCGCCTTTTCCTTTTCGATCTGCTCGATGGCGAGCACCAGGTAATGCTTGGCCGTTTCCAGGTGTTTGTGCATCGCGGCGGCGGCGGCTTCGGCGTCACGCTTGCGGAAGGCGGCGTGGATGGCCTTCATGCCCGTCAATGCCGCCTTGCGCGCGCCGGGGTCACCCAGGGTCAGCACGCGCAAAAAGCGCACGTGGCCGACATACTGGTCGAGCAGCTTGGACATGCGGCGGTTGGGCACCAGCGCGCGCCAGGCATTGTGGAAGCGGCTGTTGGCTTCAAGGAAGGCGCGAAAGTCGCCGCTCTTTTCGGCGGCGACCGAATCATCAACCGCCGATGACATGCTTGCCAGATCGGTCGGGCTGCTGACCTCGGCGACGGCAATGCTGGCGGCGGCCGGCTCGAGCAGGAAGCGCAACTGGTAGATCTCGTCGATGTCGGCGTCGGTGAGTTCGGGGACGACAAAACCGCGCCCCTCGACCACGATCATGCCTTCGCTTTCGAGGCGGGCCAGGGCTTCGCGCACGGGGGTGCGGGAAACACCCAGCTGGGCCGCGAGGCTGACTTCCTGCAAGCGCTCACCGGGGCGAATCTGGTGGCTGCCAATGTTGTCGCGCAGTTCGTAATAGACCCGGTCGGCGAGGCCAGCGGGTCGTTCAAGGGGCTTGATTGACGTATTCATGGCAGAATCGATCGCGCGCTTGCGCTCGCCTCATGGAATACTGGATACTGTATACGCAGTACATTGCGAGTGTCAATAGGAACCGGCGGGAACCGGCGCGACTCATGGGTATGTCACTGGAAGATCTGGCGCAAGGCGTCCTGGCAGGCGAAAGGCCGGCACTGGCGCGTGCGTTGTCGCTGGCCGAACGCGATGCCACGGTGGCCGGCGAACTCCTGGCACAACTCGCCGGGCAACGCGGCCACGCCCACATCGTCGGCATCACCGGCCCCCCCGGTGCCGGCAAATCCACCCTGGTCGGCGCCCTGGCGCGCATGCTGCTGGCGCCGGGCCGCAGCGTGGCCGTGCTGGCGGTCGATCCATCCAGCCCGGTCAGCGGCGGTGCGCTGTTGGGCGACCGCTTCCGCATCGGTGAGGCCGGCGAGGGTCGCTGCTTCATCCGTTCCACGGCCACGCGTGGCAGCCTGGGCGGCCTGACCGGCGCCGCGCAACAGATGGTGCGCCTGATGGATCTGGCCGGTTTCGATCTGGTGCTGGTCGAAACCGTCGGCACCGGCCAGTCCGAAATCGACGTCGCGCGCCTGGCCGATACGCTTTGCGTAGTCTTCCCGCCGGCCCTTGGGGACGAACTGCAGGCGATCAAGGCCGGCATCCTGGAACTGGCTGACCTGCTGGTGGTGACCAAGGCCGACACACCGGCAGCCGGCCCCGCCGTGCAATCACTGCGCAGCGTGGCGCCGCTTTGGCGCACTGCGCCGCCCATCCACCCGGTCAGTGCCGTCAGCGGCGAGGGTATGGGCGACCTGGTCGCGGCGGTACTGCAGCGCGCCGACAGCGGGCTTTCGTCGCGGCAGAGCGCCGGGCATCAAGCGGGGATTCCGGGCGAGGGGCTGGAAGCTGCTTTTGATCTGATGTGGGCCGAGCTGGCACGGCGGCTGCCGGCATGTGCTGGCCTGACCCTGGAAGTCCTGCCGTCGGCGGCCGGCAGCTTGCGGTTGCGCATCCTGCCGGGGCAGGGCGAGGGCGGGTTTCAATTGGGTCTGGCGACAGGCGCATTGGCCGTCCTGGCCGAGTCGGCGGGCATGGCCTGCCGGATCGAAGACCAAACCGGCGAGGGACTGACGCTGGTGGTTACCGCCGCCTGATGGTCCCGGCTGTCGCGGACTGCCTCAGTCGCTGTCCTTGAAGGACATCGAGACGCGGGCACGGAAGGCCACCACCTTGCCGTCCTCGATCTTCATATCGAGCTTGGTGACCTCCGCAATGCGCAGATCGCGCATGGTCTGCGCCGCCGTCTCAACTGCCGCCCGCGCGGCGTCTTCCCAGGACGTCGGACTGGTGCCGACCAGTTCGACGATCTTGTGCACGGGCTTGGCTTCGGGAGTCTTGACGGGCATGGCGGCGGGCAGGGTGGTTGCGCGGCGAGCCCGCATCATAGCCGATGCCGGAGGCGTATGCTACAGGGATAGGTTCGGGCGATGCCTCCGGGCAGGAGGCGGGATGGACAAAACACGTAGTGGGGGTGCTGGACTCTGGCGCCGAGCCCGAACCAAAGGCTGAGATCACATCAGGCAGTCGGGTTCGCTATGGCTTTCGCCACGCGGCACCCACGGTGATGCGCGCGACCAAAGGGGTCATTTGACTTTCTGAGCACCTGACATGCCACGCCGCCACGTATTCTTCTTCCCGACTTCCCGCTGCACATCGTTCGGCGTGTGTGATACGGGCCAGCCTCAATATAGTTCGAGTTGCGCTGGCGAAGTCCCGAAAGTCGGCGCTCGCGACACGGTGAAATGTCTGTTGGCGTAGTTGAGAACGGTCCTTCATGTTGGCATGCTTGTCAACATGAAGGCGACTCTGATTTACAGGCACCGTGTGGATTTTGATGATGGCGAAATCCTTGAAATCGTGGTTTGGCGGCTGGCAGTGCCGGTCGAGGGATGCAGCCATCCATATAAGTATCGGTGGTTCTACGGGCGTCCCGGTGAGCGTCTGCTCGGCTACGACAATGAGCGGCCGAAGGGTGATCACCGCCATCGGGCGGATCGCGAGCAGGCCTACCGCTTCGAGAGTCCGAAAAAGCTGATCGACGAGTTTCTGCGTGATTTGAAGACAGGAGGGCAGGACGATGAGAACCGCTAGCATCCGTATCCGCAAGGCTGACGAATCGCTGCAGGCGGTGCGCGCAGGATTCCTCGCGGCCTGGAAGGCCGGGAAATACAAGGGCGAGCATTTCGATTTCGAATCGCCTGCCGCCCTGTTCCGCGTTCTCACGCCCAAGCGCTGGGAACTGATCGAGTGCCTGCAGAGCGCCGGGCCGCTCGGGGTGCGCGCTCTGGCGCGTGCCTTGGGTCGCGACGTGAAGCGGGTTCATGAAGATGCTGCGGCGATGATCGCGGTCGGGATGGTGGAGAAAACCGAGGATGGCAAGCTCGTCGTGCCTTTCGATGAAATTCGTGCTGACTTCGTGATGAAGTCGGCGGCTTGAAGGTTTCAGGGGGCACCGCGCTGGCATTCCTTCCCCCAACCTGGTTGAAGCGGCCGCTGGCGGCTACCTCAGGCAAGCGAGTTCGCTATGCCTTCCGCCTTGCCGCACCCACCGCGATGCGCGCCGGTGCTTCCCAGGCGCCGCTTTCGAACCAATTGTTGCCGTCTAGCCAGGCGCGCAGCATGGGCAGGGCATCGAAGCCCCAGAACTGTTTTTCCTCGACGGTCATGGTCGGCACGCCGAAGATGCCCTGGCGGATCGCGGCGTCGGTGTTGTTGCCGAGTTCGACCTTGACCTCGCCACCGGCCGGGTCGCGCACCGGGGCCAGCTTCTTCGTCAGCGCGGCAATGCGTTCCGGATCGGTGGCGTCGTGCCCGCCTTGCCAGACGTGTTCGAAGATCGCGGCGCAGGCCTCGCGGCCGGGATTGCCCTCGGCCACGGTGGCAAGCGCGAGGCGCAGCAGCGCCAGCGGGTTGAAGGGGTGGGCGGCAGGCAGGTCGAGTGCGACACCGTTGGCGTGGGCCAGCCATTGCACCTGGCGGTAGGTCCAGTCGCGCTTGGCCGCGATTTCGGCCGGGCCGAGTTGGCCGTTGTGCTTGAGCAGCGCGGCAAAGAGTACCGGAACGTAATTCACCTTGACCTCATGGCCGGCCAGGGCCTCGGGCAACCTGGCGAAGGCCAGGTAAGCGTAGGGGGAGATGAAGTCGAGATGGAAGTTCAGGGTTTTCACGATTGTGCCCTTGGTCCTGCGCCGAGCGGTCCCGACCCTGCCCGCGGTTCAGGCGTGGCCGCACAAGCTCAGCGGCACTCGGGAAACACCTTCTGCAGCAGGCGGATGAAGGTTTCGCGCTCTTCGGCGCTGAAGTTCTGCATCAGTCGCTTTTCATGCGCCGTGACCTGGCGCTTGAGTTTCTTCAGCAGGGTACTGCCGGCCTCGGTAAGCCGGATGGCATTGGAGCGGCGGTCGTGCAGGGCGACCCGACGCTCGACCAGACCGCGCCGTTCCAGGTTGTCGATCACCGTGACCACGGTGGAACGGTCGAGGTGGGTGGCGCGCGCGAGGTCGCTCTGCTTCATGTCCGGATTGGCTTCGATGATCACCAGCACGCCGAACAGGCCGGGAGTGACGTCCTCCGCGCCGGGGCCCTGGGCAAAATCGCGGAACAGGGCGATTTGCGCCATGCGCAGCTGGTAGCCGATCAGGTCGGGCAGCAGGCCGTAGTGGAGCGAGGTCTTGGAGCGGGTTTTGGCTTGGGCGGGCATGGCAGGGCGGTTGCGGCTCCGGGGCTATGCGGCCGGCAATGGGCCGCGGCGGGATTATCGCCGCGGCCGTGGCCCAGCGTCAAATGGCGCTTTCATTGACGCATCGCTGCGTCGCCGTATCGCCGGCGCCGACTTTCGCAAACCGCCTTCAGCTGTCCAGCTTGACGTGGAAGCGCTTGGCCTTCATCTCGAAGCGCGGCAGGGTATTGCGCGCCACGTGATGCACCCGTGGACGGAAGGAAAGCATGGAATCGAGCTTGACGGCCAATTGGTGCACCACCTCGGGATCAGCGCCTTCGCAGAGCTCGACCTCGATGTCCATCTCGTCCATTTGCTTGACCTTGTTCACCGTGATGCGGAACTCATCGACTTCGGCGAACCTGCGGATGATGTTCTCGACGCCGGCGGGGAAGACATTGACGCCGCGCACCGTGACCATGTCGTCGGCGCGGCCGAGGATGCCGCCCTCGAAGCGCATGAAGGTCCGGCCGCAATCGCAGCGCTCGTGGTTGGCCTTGACCAGGTCGCCGGTGCGATAACGGATCACCGGGAAGCCCCAGCGCCCGAGGTTGGTCAGCACCAGTTCGCCGCGTTCGCCGGGATTGACCCGATCGCCGGTCTGCGGGTTGATGACTTCGGCGATGTACTCGCTTTCGATCAGGTGCGTGCCGCCCGGCTGGTGCTGGCACTCGAAGGAATGGGCGCCGACTTCCGAGGCACCGGCATGGTCGAAGCACTTCGCCGCCCAGGAGGTCTCGATGCGCTGCTTGGTGGCGGGGATGTTGGCGCCCGGTTCGCCGGCGTGCACCGTGGCCTTCATCGGGATGCGCGCCAGGTCGAAGCCAAGCTCGGTCGCCACTTCGGCCAGGCGCAGCGCATAGGTCGGCGTGCAGCAGAGCACCGTGGTGCCGGTTTCGCGCATCAGTTCCAGGCGCTGCAAGGAGTCGCGCCCGCCGCCGGGAATCATCACCGCGCCGATCTTGCGTGCGCCCTCGACGGCGGCCCAGAAGCCGATGAAGGGGCCGAAGGCGAAGGCCATGAACAGGCGGTCGGAAGCGGTGACGCCGGCGCCGGACAGGACGTGGCCCCAGCAGCGGCCCCACCAGTCCCAGGACTCGGTGGTGTCGAGCACCTTGAGCGGCACGCCGGTGGTGCCCGAGGTCTGGTGCATGCGCACGTAGGCTTCGAGCGGATAGGTGAGATTGGTACCGAAGGGGCCGTTGGTGGCCTGGTCGTCCATCAACTCGCCTTTTTTGGTGAAGGGCAGTCGGGCAAGGTCGTCGAGGCTGCGGATGTCGTCGGGCGAGATCCCCGCGGCCTTCCACTTGCTGGTATAGAAGGCATTGCGGCCCCACAGCTCTTTGGCCATCGACTGTAGCTTGTACAGTTGCAGGCCTGCCAGTTGCTCGCGCGGCAGGGTTTCCGTCGCCTGGTCGAAGAAGGCCATGGCTCAGCCTCCGGCGATGATGGGCACCAGGGCGACGCGGTCGCCACTGGTGATCGGCCGCGTGGCCTCGCCCGAGAGCACCATCTCGCCATTCACGGCGACGTTCCAGGACTTGTCGGCGAGGTCCTCCGTGGCTTCCGGCAGCTTGTGCTGGATGGCGCGGCGCAGGGCGCCGACATCGGCCACCGGCTCGTCGATCACCACTTCCCTGTCCGGCGCACCGGGCAGGGGCTTGGGCAGTTCGACGCGGACGGCGAAGCCGGTGATCAGGCGCGAGAGCTTTTCGTGCCACTCGGCGGCGGGCAGGCCTTCGGTGTTGAGCCCGGTGACCTGGTAGAAGCGCAGCTTCATGGCTTCGAACGCTTCGCGGTCGATTTTTTCGCCCTTGAACGGGCCCTCGGTGAGCGGTTCCTCGAACCAGCGGCGGGGCAGGGTGTCGTCCTTCGCCCGCAGGCCGCGACGGAAGTTGAGCATGTGCTCGAGGCCGGAGATGTTGCGGCCGATCTCGTCCATGTCGCCCTCGACAAAGCTCTGGCCGGTGAGCGAAGTCAGCTGCACCGCGAAATCACCGGGATCGGGCAGGGTCGGCGAGTTGAACAGCTTGGTGTTGAAACGGCACATGCCGACGGAGTCGCCCACGGCGTAGTTGTTCTCGCATTTGCGCACGGCGTACTCCTTGCCCTCGTAGCTGTTGGGCGCGGCGGAAACGACGCCGTTGTAGAGCGCGGTCTTGAAGGCGGGATCGTCGTTGATGCGGGCGTTGATTTCCAGCGTGACGCGGTTGCGCAGGTGGTCCATACCGCGCGTGGCGACCGAGAGGCCCAGCGCAAATGCCTTGAGGATGCGGGCGTCGTGCGGGTCGGACTGGAACAGGCCCTTGACGGTGAGGCGGTAGTCCAGCGCCGCGGCCGGGTACTTGCCACGTTCGACGGCGCGGGCCGAGTCGGCGATGGTGTCGCCGAAGCCTTCGCGCTTTGCCGACATGAACAACAGCTTTTCGATCACCTCGTAATTGCCCCAGGAGAGGTCGAGGCCGCCGGTGTGGCTGGCATCGATGATGCCGCGCTGCCACAGTTCCATGGCCCAGGCGATCGACGAGCCGGTCGAGGCCGAATCGAGGCCGAGGTCGTTGAGGATGTTGTTCAGGCGCAGTACCTGCTCCGGTTCCTGGATGCCGATCAGCGGGCCGAACTTGCCCAGCGTCACGTACTCCGGGCCGTCGCCCTTGTCGTACTTGTCGAATTTGCCGTCGCCCTTGATGCCCTTGTAATCGCGCTGCTTGACGTGCTCGACCGAGGCCTGCGCCTTGTCGTAGCTGGCGTTGCCGGTGAGGCCCTTGAGCGCCGCGGCGCCCCAGCCGCCCGTGCCTTCGGGCGTCATGTCGTTCTGGTTGCGGCAATGTACGGGGCACAGGTAGCAGCCGTCCATGCCGGGGCGGTAAGGGTCGAAGTTGTCGGCGTCGAGGCTTTCCTTCCAGCTGGTTTCCTGGTGGTTCTTGGCGCCCAGCGCGCAGAGCACGCGGCTGGGCTTGTAGAGGAAGGGCGTGCCGACCATCTTCAGCGCGTTCTTGATCACGCTGGTGGTGATGATCTTCTTGCCGATGACCTTGTTGTATTTCGCCATCGGTTCGACCGGCTGCAGGTCGCGCGGCGCGCCGTGCACCATGATGCCCTTGAGCTTCAGCGAGCCCATCTTGGCGCCGCCGCCACCGCGCGCCCAGATGGCCTTGATGCCGCCCATGATGCCGGCGGACAGCACCTGGTTCTCGCCGGCCGTGGTGATGCGCGCCATGGCCATGGTCTCGCGTTCGACGCAGTCGAAGTCGCGTTCGACGGCGGCGGCGAGTTCCAGGTTGTCCATGCCGACATAGGGCGCGGCATCGACGAACTCGACGTTTTCGTAGGCAATCTTCAGCAGCGTCCAGGACGGCGCGCGGCCGAACATGACGATGTGGTCGTAGCCGTGGGTGCGCAGGAAGGAGGGGAAGTAGTCGCCGCCATTGGCGTCGAGGATGGCGTCGGATTCCGGCGAGATGCTGCTGAAGTTGCCGCGCGTGGCCGACGGCATGCTGCTGGTGAGGATGCCGGCGCCGAAGATCAGCGGGATCTCCGGATCGAGCGCGGCGCGCTCGTCCTCCAGCAGGTTGTAGAGCAGCCACATATTGGCGCCGCGGCCGCCGAGGAAGTTCCTCATGACATCCAGCGGCAGGTACTTCTTCAGCGTCTGGCGCTTTTCCAGGTCGACGAACAGCACCGCGCCCTGCGAGTTGTATTGCGGCGCGTCGTAAAGGCGCGCGGAAAGCCGATCCAGCTTGTCTCTGATGCCCATGGTTCCTGCTCCTCGGTGTGTATTCAGGCGGCCTTCAGGGCCTTGAGGCGTTCGTACTTGGCTTGCAGTTCTTCCTTGCTTTCCTTGTGCGCCGGATCGGGCACGATGGCGCGCACCGGACAGACCTTGACGCACTGGCTGACGGCATGATGGCCGACGCACTCGGTGCATTTGTCCGGGTCGATGGTGTAGATCTCGTCGCCCGCGGTGATGGCCTTGTTCGGGCAGGGCGCGAGGCAGACGTCGCAGGTGATGCACAGGTCGTTGATGATGAGTGCCATGTGGGCTCCTTTAGCGTGAAACGGCAGAGTCGACGCCCAGTGACATCGAGCGCAGCGAGCCGATCGGGAACCCCCCGCGAGGGGGGCGAAGGGGGGCGGGTCGAGCTTGCCAGCTCGTGGCGAGGCAAGGGTATGGGCGTTTCATGTTGGGAAAGGGACAATCGAAGCCATAGCGTCCTTATTCCTGTGAGAGCGGAGGGTCGGGGTCGTCGAACGGCATTTCGTCGTCCGGCCCGCACTTGTCGCGCCATTCCTCGAGCCAGGCGACATGCTGAAGTTCCTCGTCGGCGAACTGCCGGGCCAGCCGCCTGACTTCGCTGTCGCTGGTCTGGGCAGCGACGCGGCTGTAAAACCCATACGCCTGTTTTTCGTGGTCCAGAGCCAGCAGGATGGCGCCTCTGACGCTCATCTGGTAGCTGACGCGGTCGACGGCGATGGCTTCCGGGCTTTCGCCGCCCCACTTGAAATCCCAGGGGGATATGTGCGGCAGATCCATCTCGGCGGTCAGTTCCTCGAGCTCGACGAGGTGCTTCTTTTCGGCTTTTTCGAGGCGGCGGAAAATGCTGGCAACGTCTTTCTTGCGATGCATTTCCATCTGGTCGGCTAGTTCGCCGTAGCGGTCTGCGGCGTCGTTCTCCATCGCCAGCGCATGGGCCAGCAACACGCCCAGGCTGTTGATGGGCTGATCCTGCGGCGTTGCCTCGCTCATAGCGCAAACCTCGCTTCGAGTTCGCCGATCGAGCCTTCGGAGACTTCGAATTCCGGACGGTAGGGCGGGCGCGAGCCTTTGTAGAGCACCTTGCCAACGTTGAAGCCGTCATCGGTCATCAGGCGGCGCGCGGCGCGGGCGGCGTCGTCGGTGTAATCCACCACCGCCGTGCGCACGGTATCGCGCCACACGGCCTGTTCCGGGCGGAAGGTGACGCAGGGGCTCAGCACCTGCACCAGCGAGAAGCCCGGATGGCGTACCGCCTCGACGATGATCTGCGCCATGTTGACCGGGTCGCTGGCCGAGACGCGGGCGATGAAATTGGCGCCGGACGCGAGGCCAACCACCAGCGGCTGGAAGGGGTTGATGCCGGTGCCCTCGGGCGTCAGCTTGCTGCCTTCCCAGTCCGGCGCGGTGGTCGGCGAGGCCTGGCCCTTGGTCATGCCATAGACCTGGTTGTCCATCACGATGTAGGTCAGGTCGACATTGCGCCGGCAGGCGTGGAGGAAATGGTTGCCGCCGATCGAAAAGCCGTCGCCGTCGCCGCCGGTGACCAGCACCGTGAGGTCGGGGCGCGCCAGCTTCAGGCCGGTGGCCACCGGCAGGGCGCGGCCATGCACGCCATGGAAGCCATACACACTGGTGTAGGCCGGAATCCGCGAGGAGCAGCCGATGCCGGAGACTACAGCCACTTCTTCCGGCGGCAGGGCCATCTCGGCCAGGGCGCGGGTGATGGCGTTGAGCACTGTGTAGTCGCCGCAGCCCGGGCACCAGATCGGCTTGAGCTCGGACTTGTAGTCCTTGGCGAGGTACTTCTTCTTCTGTACGCAGCTTTCCATCAGGCGCTCCCGGCGGCGAGTTGCTTCAGTTGATCGAGGATCTGCTGCGGGCCGAAGGGCAGCGGGCCGCCCTGGTGCAATGACAGCGTCTTTGCCGGCAGCTCGTAGAAGGCACGCAGCATGCGGTAGAACTGGCCGCTGTGCGACTGCTCGACGACCACGGCTCGGGTGATGCCGCGCAATGCCTCGGCCATCTTCTCGGGCTGCACCGGGGCGATCAGGCGCAACGAGATCAGGCGCGCCTTGCCGCCGGCATCCGCATGGCGCTGCAAGGCTTCGCGCGCAGGGCCGGTGGCGGAACCCCAGGTGATGATCGCCGTATCCCCAGCGCCGACTTCTGCATCTTCGATGTCGGCCCAGTGGTCGCCGTAGTTGAACTGGCTGATTTTGCGGCTGCGCTTGTCCATCTGCGCCTGGTGGTCCGAGGCCTGCGAGGAAGGTGTGCCGAACTCGTTGTGTTCGAGACCGTCGGCGGTGTGGGTGAGTCCGGGCGTGCCGGGGATGGCCATCGGCGAGACGCCGGAACCGGTCATGGCATAGCGCTTGTAGCGCTGGCCTTCGACCGCTGCGGCGGCTACTTCGCGCTGGCCGATGAAGGCGAGCTCGGCGGGCTTGGGCAGGATGGCGCGGGCCTGTCCCATGGCCTGGTCGGTCAGCACCAGGGTCGGCACCTGCATGGCTTCGGCCAGATGCACGGCCCATTGGGTGGTGAACAGGCAGTCGGCCACCGAGTTGGCGGCGACCACGACATGCGGCGCGTCGCCGTGCAGGCCGTAGACGGCGATGTTGAGGTCGCTCTGTTCCGACTTGGTGGCGATACCGGTCGAGGGGCCGACGCGCATGACGTCGACCACCACCAGCGGCACTTCGGCGGCGACGGCGAGGCCCAGCGACTCGATCATCAGCGACAGGCCGGGGCCGGAAGTCGCGGTCATTGCTGGCACGCCGCCGTAGGAGGCGCCGATGATCTGGTTGATCGAGGCCAGTTCGTCCTCGGCCTGCACCAGCATGCCGCCGACCTTGGCCAGCGAGGGCGCCAGCCATTCCAGCACTTCGGTGGCCGGGGTGATCGGGTAGGCGGCAACAAAACGCACGCCGCCGCGGATGGCGCCCAGGCCCGTGGCTTCGTTGCCGGTGATGTTCCAGCGTGGCGTTGTGTCGACGGCGACCGCCGGCAGGCGTGGAATTGCGGGCAGGGCTTTGGCGGCATCGATGCCGGCGAAGAAGGCGGCCATGCTCGCCTCGATCGCCGCGGCCCCCTTTTTCTTCAGCGCGCTTTCGACCACGATGCGCATTGCCGCGGGCGGCAGGCCGATCATCGCCGCGATCGCGCCCAGGGCCACCATGTTGGGACGGCCGTTCTCGATGGTTCCCGCGATTTCGGACATCGGCAGCGCGGCCTGGCGCGGCGTGTTCTTGAGCAAGCCGGCGGGCGCGTCGCCGTGGGCCGGATCGCCGACGATCAGGCTGTTGGCGGTAAGCGGGATCTCGGCGGAAAAGCGCGTGATGTTGTCCCAGTCGATGGCCATCAGCAGATGGAAACTGTCGTCGTGGGACATGATCGGTTCGGTGGCGAAGCGCAGCATGGCGGCGGCTTCGCCGCCGCGGATCTGCGGCCCCGAGGAACGGCTCATCAGCGCATACCAGCCGGCGCGGGCGGCGGCGTCGAGCAACAGCGAGCCGGCGGTCACCACCCCGGCGCCGCCGCTGCCGGCGATGGTCAGCGAGACACTTTGCACTGTCACGTGTTTCCTCCTGTTTCTGTCACGCCGGCCTTGCCGTGCGACGCGTTTTTGGCCCTTGCGGGTGTGGTGCTGTTCAACCCTGACAGGAACGCAGAATAGTCGCTTGAATGGTGGAAGTCAAACGATTTGTAGTCCATCACAAAATCCTGATGAACCCTGTATTGGCAAGGCTGGTCGCCGGCAATATATAGACCTAAACGACTTCGGTTTGCAGAAAAACTTGTTCGGCACCGTCGAGCGCAAGGCAGGTCAGCACGCCGCTGTGGTAGGCGCCGGTATCGATGCCGATGCGGTTGGGCCTGAGTTCGGGGCGGCGGCTGATGCTGTGCCCATGGACCACCACCGCTCCGTGGTCGGCTTCGGAATTGAGGAAGGTCTTGCGAATCCAGATCAGATCGCGCGGGTTTTGTTCATCGAGCGCAACGCCGGGGCGCACGCCGCCATGGACGAAGTAGTAGTCGCCGGCACGATGGCTGAGCCGCAGGCTTTCGAGAAACTCGAGTTGCCCGGCCGGCAGGGCGGCGGCGAAGCGGTGGCACAGTTCGCCGATGCCGGCTTCCTCGCGTACGAGCTTGTCCGATACCGTGACGCCGTAACTGGCCAGGGCCTCGATGCCGCCGTAATCCAGCCAATGGCGTGCCGCGGCGAATTCGCCGGCATGCGCGCGCAGCAGCAGGTCCTCGTGGTTGCCCTTCAATGCGACCCGTTCGAACCCCGGCGGCAGCCAGGTGCGCACGCGCTCGATCACGCCGCGAGAATCGGGCCCGCGGCTGACCAGGTCGCCGAGATAGATCAGCAACCGGCGTTGTGCCGAGCGCCGCGCGGCGTCGTCGAGGATGCGCCGATGCAGTTCGTCGAGCAGGTCGAGCCGGCCGTGGATATCGCCGATGGCATAGATGACCGTGCCATCCGGCGCGCGCGGACTCATGCCGTCCAGTCGCGCATCTCCGCGTACACCGCCTGTTCCATCCTGAGCATGGCTTCGCGCTGTTCGGCGGGCCACTCGTACATCAGCGCGGTGGTGGAAACGCCGGTCCAGGACTGGTCCTTGGCGCCCATTACCTCCATTTCCCAGATCATGATCGAGTAGGGCGCGGCGGCGTCGATGCGCTCCTTGAGCAGGCGCGATTTGCCTTTGACCAGAAAGCTGACGCTGCCCGGCCCGATGACCTGGATCGAGGCCTGGCCGCTCCGTTGCAGGTTGGTCATCGACGAGCCGCCGACGTCGACAGCGAAGCGGATGTGCATGTCGTCGATGGCGATGGCCCAGGTATAGGCCGAGGTGGCATAGCCGTCGGCGCCGCTGCTGAGCATCAGGGCCGGCGCGCCGGGACGCAGGTAGCCGAGCAGCTTCGCCGGCAGCTTGGGGGTGATGTTGCCGATCATTTGCCTCTCCTAGTTGGATTGTTCAAGCGTGTGTTTGTTGCCAGTGTCGTAGCGTGGTCTCGACAACGCCGTGCAACCACTGGTCGGTGGCGGTTCCGTCGCGGGGCGTAGCCTGTTGCGGCAGATCCCCGGCGGCGAAGAGCCGCACCTCGCTGGCGTCGTCGCCGGCGCGCAGCGTACCGCCGACGGAACGCGCGGCATAGGCGATGATCAGGACCTCGACATCTGCCTGGGAATGGACGCCGACCAGCCGGTCAAGCTCGATCCTCAGGCCACATTCCTCCTCGGCTTCGCGCACCACGGCTTCCGGCACCGATTCACCGCACTCGACGTAGCCGGCCGGCGGCGCCCAGTAGCCGGCCAGCGGCGCGGCGGCGCGGCGGATCAGTACCAGTTTTCCTTCGTGCTCGATCAGGGCCATGCCGACCGGTGCCGGGTTGCGCCAGAGCACGAAACCGCAGGCGGGACACTGCGGACGTTCCCTGCCGCCGAGCATGGCCGGAGCCATCGGCGCGGCGCAATGCTGGCAATAGGCCAGGCTCATGCGATCAGCACATGCAGGGTGAGGCAGTCGCCATCGCTCAGGCGCAAGGCCTCACGCACCGCCACCGGGGCGACGATTTCCAACTTGTCGCTCGGGTAGTCGGGAACCTCGGGCAGCACGGCCGCGCCCTCGATGCGGCCATCGATGACCAGCGTGAAGCACTTCGCCGCACAAAAGCCGGGCGCTGGTTCAATAGGGATGCCCCGGACTTGATCCATGGCCTGGCGCGCGCTGTCCCAGTCACCTCCCTTGAGGCTCAGGTTCAAGGTTCCGGGGTAGGGCGAGAAGCCCAGCTTGGCGCGGAACTGACGATCCACCCAGTCCAGGGCCGTGAAGCCGGCGCCTTCGCCCAGCCCGCTGCGCAGGCAGCCTTCGAGGACCACGGCACCGCAGCTCACGACGATGACTTGGCTTTTTCGCGCTCTTCGTTGCCGGTCCAGCGCTTGAACAGGTTGAGTTCGACGCCGAGGTCAAACTGGTCGAGCGCCTTGTTCACCGACTGGTCGATGATGTCCTCCAGGGTCTTGGGCCGGTGGTAGAAGGCCGGTAGCGGCGGCACCAGCACCGCGCCGGCTTCCGTGACCTGGCTCATCAGGCGCAGGTGGCCGAGATGGAGGGGCGTCTCGCGCAGCATCAGCACGACCTTGCGCCGTTCCTTGAGGCAGACGTCGGCGGCGCGGATCAGCAGGTTGGTATTGAAGGAGTTGGCCAGGGCCGAAAGCGTCTTGATCGAGCAGGGCGCGATGACCATGCCGGCGGTCTTGAACGAACCCGATGAAATGCAGGCGCCGACGTCGTTGATGTCATGCACGTAGCTGGCCAGGGCTTTGACCCGGTCTATCGTGTAGTCGGTTTCATAGACGATGGTGCGCTTGGCCGAATCCGACATCACCAGATGGGTTTCGATGCCCGCCTGCTGCAATACCTCCAGGGTTCGCAGCCCGTAGATCGCGCCGCTTGCTCCGGATATTCCGACCACCAGCTTCATTTTCCTGTCCTCGTTTGAGGGTGCTTTGCGGGAGGGCGCACGCATGGCTCAGCCGGAAACACACCCGAGTTCGGCCAATACGGCCCTTGCCTTTGCCACTGCCGCGCGCGGCAGCGAAATCTTGTCGAATTGCCGGCCGCTGCCGCGGGTGGCATCGAATCCGATCTTCGAGCCGCTGCCGCCGGCGGACGAGGGATCGATGATATAGCCTTCGCAGCCGTCCACGACGATGGTGTCGCGTGCCGGCTGGAAGCGGGTGGACATGGCCCAGGCCACGTCGCGCGGATTGCGTGGATCGACGTCGTCGTCCACCACCGTCAGCAGCTTGAGGCGACGATCGAGGTTGAGCGCCAGGTGGATCAGGCGGCGAACTTCGTGGCGCGGGCAGTTCTTCACCACGGCCACGGCGGCGAAACTGCTGGTGCCCGGCACCAGTTCGAGATCGACCACACCCCGGACCTGGGCTTGCAGCTGGCGCAGCAACTCGGCGCCACCCGCCAGTTGAAGCAGGGTATCGACGTCGGCCGTCCACGGCACCAGCGCCGGGAAGATGAAATCGCGGCGATGGGTCACCGCACTGACTTCGATCACCGGGCTTTCGTTCGTAAAGTAGGCGCCGGTGTTTTCGCCGAAGGGGCCTTCCGCTTCGCGCACCCCCGGCAGCACGCGGCCTTCGATGATGACTTCGGCGCGTGCCGGAATGTCCAGATCCACGGTCAGGGCAGGGGCCAGTTCCACCGGCGCGCCGCGCAGGGTGCCGGCGACCTCCATCTTGTCCAGACCCAGCGGGCCGGTCTTGACGATCGAAGCCAGCAGCATGGCCGGGTCAACGCCCAGTGCAATCGCCACGTCCAGCGCCTCGCCGTCGCGCTCGGCGTTGGCGAGGAACAGCGACAGTGGCGGGTTGGCCAGCAGGATGCCGAAGCGCCGGCCGCCCTTGTACATCATGCGGTGCACGCCCATGCCGCGCATCCCGCTGGCCGGGTCGCGCGCCAGCACCATGCCGCAGGTGAGGAAGGGCGCGGCGTCGTCGGCATGGTGGGTCGGCAGCGGCAGCAGGGCGCCGACATCCGGCGGCTGGCGATGCACGACCTCCTGCACCGGCACGTCGCCGGCGACCACCGGGGCGATACCCTTTGCTCCGCGCTCGGCGTAGGTCTCGAACAGTTTGTCCTCGCTCGTCCCCAGAGCCTTGGCCGCCAGGCGGCGGCTGGCCAGCAGGTTGCCGACGATGCGTATGCCGGGATGGCCTGGCACATTTTCAAACAACACACTGCGGCCCTGTGCCGCCACCTCGCGCAGCACGGCGGCGACCTCGAACTTCGGGTCCAGCGGCGCGGCGACGCGCAGCAGATCAGCGCCGAGATCGTCGAGATAGGCGCGCAGGTCGCGGTAGCTCATGGCTTTGCCTTGAGGCGAAAGTCGGCGCTGGCACTACGGCGCCAGCGCCGCTCCTCCCTGGTTAGGCGTATTGCGGCGGCAGGCGCCGGATTTCCTCGATCACCTGAATCGAGAACTTCGCCGCGCTCAATTGGCCGCGCCCCATGCGCACCTGCAGGCGATCCGGATGCTTGTCGAGATTGGTCGACACCTGGCACCTGACATGCTTGTAGGTGTATTTGTGGCGGCCCGGATTGAGCGTGCGGATCGACAGCGCGAGGTCCTTGCCCTCGGCGAGCTCCGCCATGTCCATCACAAAAACTTCCCATTGGTTCATCGCATCGTCTCCTTATTTCACTTGGGGATAGCCGTAGGCCGTCCAGTTCGCCAGCACGCGGTCCTGGATGTCCTGCGGGTACACATTCTTGAAGCTGACCAGGGTCGGCACGTCGTTGATCTTGTCCCAGTCCACCGGCCAGAGGCAGTCGAAGACCACCTTGGAGCCGATCGAGTACTTGCGTTCCTGCGGTGTGGCGAAGGGATAGAGCGGCGTGCCCGTGGTGTTGCGGTAGATGTGGATGCCGTTCTCCGGATGACAACGGGTGCAGAAGGCGTGATAGACCTCGTCCCAGTTGTAGATGTCGGTCTGGTCGTCGACCACCATCACCATATGGAACCAGGGGCCGAGTTTGGAACCGAAGGCGAGCTGGCCGATCTGCTGGGCGATGCCGGAATAGGTCGGTTTCACGCCGACGATCATCATGTGGTGCGTCGAGCGCGGATGCATATACACGCCGGTGACCGGGATGCCCTGGCTCCTGAGCAGCTTTTCCAGTTCCAGGCCAAGCGAGAAGGAGCGCAGCAACTGGCCTTCGTCCTGCGGCACGCCCATGTTGGAAATCGTCATGGTGGCGTTGTTGCGGTAGGTGATGCAGTTCACCCGGAAGGTGACGCGGAAGTCGCGCGGGGATGTGCGATAGCCCGTGTATTCGCCGAAGGGGCCTTCCTCGACCTTGTAGTCGGGGCAGATCTCGCCCTCGATGATGATCTCGGCATCGGCCGGGACTTCGAGGTCGTTGGTCTCGCACTTGACCAGCCGCGCCGGCTCGCCCGAAAGCATGCCGACCAGTTCCGGTTCCGGGATGGGCGAGGGCGCGCAGGCCGCCATCGCCGCCAGCGGCGACAGGCCGATGGCGGTGGCGAAGGGGCAGGACAGTCCGCGCGGCAGGTAGTACTCGGAGAGCTGCTTGCCGAGGTCGGAGAAGGGAAAGACTGCGCCCGACATGGTGCGCGAATCGAACATCATCTGCCGGTACATGCCCCAGTTGACGTCGCCGCGCACCGGGTGTTTGGTCACCACGGCGTGCCAGGTGCCGACGTAACGGCCGCCGTCGCCGTCATGCACCAGCGGCACCGGCAGCTTGCACAGGTCGACGTCGGCGCCCATCAGGATGTTCTCCTTGCAGGGCGCGTCCTTGCGGTCGATCGTTACCGGGGCGATGGGCTCGCTGTTGGTGCGCCTCAGGTATTCCTTGCCGATCTCGGGCAGGCTCGATGCCGGGTCCATGCCCAGCGAAATCGCCATGCGCCGGTAGGTCGACAGCGGCGCGCCGAAGTAGCTGAAGCCGGGGTAGTCCTTGATCCTTTCCATGAAGGGCGCGGCGGCGCCCAGTTCGCAGGCGCGACGGACGATGGCGCCGGCTTCGTTTTCCCAATCGACTTCCTGCTTGATGCGCACGGCATCGCCGGCCTGGACGCAGGCCTCGATGAACTCGCGGTTGCTGCGGGGTGCGGATATTTTCGACACGTGTTTGTGCTCCTGGGTTGAATTCATCGTCGTTTCCTCAGCCCACCTTGGCCAGGACCTTGTCCCACTTGTCCTGCGCCTTGAGGATCATCTCGGCCACCTCGCGCACCGCGCCATAGCCACCGCGCGCCTGGGTGACATAGGCCGCATGCTTCTTCACGTCTTCGACGGCGTCATTGACGGCGATGGGCAGGCCGACGCGCTTCATCATCGACAGGTCGACCAGGTCGTCGCCGACATAGGCCACCTCGGCGTCGCTGATGCCCATCTCCTTGAGCATTTCCTCGTAGGGCTCGGTCTTCTTCCTGATGCCCTCGTGAAAGCGCTTGATCTTCAACTCCTCGGCGCGGTGGCGCACCGCGCCCGACTTCTTCGAGGTGATGATGGCGACGTCAATCCCGCTCATCATCATCACCACCACGCCCATACCGTCCTTGATGTCGAAATTGCGCGTCTCGACGCCGTTGTCGTCGATCACGATGCGGCCGTCGGTCATGACCCCGTCGACGTCGAGGATCACCAGCTTGATGTTCCTTGCCTTGTCCATGCTTGTCGTCCTCAATCGATTCCGTATTCGGTCCAGCGGCCCTTGATCTTCGCCAGCATCTCTTCGTCCATGCGCGCCTCGACCGGCTTCTGCTTCCACTCGTAGGGGATGCAGGCGTCCATCAGGATGCGCGAGGTGATCAGCTTGTTCGAGTCGGGGTCGAGTGCCGGATCGAGCGGCGTCGAGCGGCCGCGCTTGATGATCTCGGTGCCACGCAGCGGGTCGTAGCGGCAGGAAAGCGCCCAGAACACGCGCTGCAGGTCGTCGGCCATGATGTCCTCGTCGACCGTGATCACGCCCTTGATGCCATAGGAGCCGGTGTTGCTGCCGATCACGGCGTCGGCCACCTGACGCGAATGGCCGGGGTAGGCCTGTTTGATCGAGACCACGGCCCAGAAGCGGCCGGCGGACTCGGGCAGCACGCAGACCGAAGACACGCCGGGAATCTTCATCTTCTCCAGCTCGGTCCATAGCGTCGCGGTGCGGGTGAAGGCCAGCAGCATATGCACGTCGGTGACCGGGCGGCCCTGGCCGGTGGCCCACAGAACCGGATTGTTGCGGTGGAGGATCTGCTTCACTTCCAGCGCCGGCTTGGGGATGGGCTTGTGCAGCTCGTCGGTGTAGTAACCGGTGTATTCGGCAAAGGGGCCTTCGAGGCGGAAATTGCTCGGGTCGATCTCGCCTTCGAGCACGATCTCGGCGCCGGCCGGGATCGGCAGCCCGGTCAGCGGCGCCATGAGGAATTCGGCGGGCTGGCCGCGCACCGTGCCGGTGATGTCGAAGTCATTGGCGCCCTTGTGCATCAGCGTGCCGGCCATGAAGATCAGCGGGTCGCAGCCGATCACGGCGGCGGCCGGCATCTTCTTGCCCAGCTTGGCGTACTTTTTCATGATGCGCTCGCCGCGCTTGCCGGGCAGGATCTGCACGCCGCAGGTCTTCTCGTCGAGCATCTGCATGCGGTAGGTGCCCAGGTTCGTCTCGCCCGTCTCCGGGTCGCGCAGCACGACGAAAACCATGGTGCCGATGTAGCGCCCGCCGTCGAGCGGGAAGAACTTCGGCACCGGAAACATGTTGAGGTCGACCTTGTCGCCGCTGATGATGTTTTCCAGCACCGGGCCGTCCTTGACCTCGTTGGCCTTGATCAGGCCTTCCGAGGTAATGGTCTTCTTCATCCAGGCCTGGGCGGATTCGCACATCGACAGGTGGTGCGGCAGGCCGAGCATGATGGCCAGGCGCTTGGTGGTGGCGAAGGCGCCGGTAAATACCGGCGAGTTGTAGCCCTTGACGTTCTCGAACAGCAGGGCGGGGCCTTTCTTCTCTTCCGTCAGCTTCGAGACATGGGAGATTTCCAGGTTCCAGTCGACTTCGGCGGACACCCGCTTCAGCTCGTTGGCGGCTTCGCACTGCTTGATGAAGTACCTCAAGTCCATGGGATCAGACTCCTTTGTGGAAAATTCGAAATGCGCTTCAGTGTTTGGCCTGGACCGACTCGACGACCGGAAATCCGGCGTCTTCGAGGGCCCTGACCACGTTCGGGGTATCCGCGCAGTGGAAGCGGATGATGACTTTCTTGCGATGGTGTTCCTGCGGATTGATGTCCTCGGGCTTGCCGATCGGGTAGATGGCCTGGACTTCGGCGCCGGCGGCTTCGACGATGTCGGTGATGCGGCCGATCAGGCCCGGCTTCATCTCCAGCGGTGCCAGGGTCACCCCGCTGCGCCTTTCCCAGGCACCGAGGAAATGGGCGGCCAGGGAAAAGATCTCGTTGGCGGAAATGATGCCCACTACCTGGCCGTCATCCATCACGGGAAACTGGGCGACACCGAGTTCCTGGCCGCGGTGCAGGCAATGCTCCATGGTGTCGTTGGCATCGATGGTGGCCGGATTGCGCACCATCAGGTCCTTGACCTTGAGCTTGTTGGAAAAGAAATTGAGTTCGTCGGTGTTCTGCGAACGCAGCGCGAAATGCGCCGCACGCAGGCAATTGGCGCGCGTGATGAGGCCGCGCAGGCGGCCGCCGTCGACCACCGGCAGGCCGTGCAGATTGTGTTCGGTGAGGATGCGCTTGGCTTCCGACAGCAGGGTGTCGCTGTTGATCACCATCGGATTGGGCTGCATCCAGTTTCTGACGATCATGGGGGGCTCCTAGCTGACTTTCTTGCCGGCGATCAGGCTGGAGACGATGAAGTCCATCGCCGACATCGCACCGCCGCTGGCGGGCGCCTTGGGTTTGTCGCTCCAGATGGTCTCGGGCCGCGCCTGCAGGATGAAAATGTTGCCGCCGGCAGGGAGATCCTTGTCGATGGCCCATTCGATGTCCATCGGCCGGCCGTAGTGCTGCTCGATTTTCTTGCCCATCCAGGCCAGTTCGGTGATCTCGTCGTCGACGATGGACTGGATGTTCTGGCGCTCGAAGGGCACGTCGAGCGCCACCGACTTTTGTTCCTTGAAATCCACCGTGTAGCAGACGGTCTTGGTCGAAATGGTCCGTTCCAGGATGTCCAGCGCCACCTTGTTGACCACGAAATGGTCGGGCGTCACTTCGCCGGACACCACCGACTCGCCGAAGCCGAAGTTCGAATCGATGACGATCACCGAGCGGTCGCCATTGGTCGGATGAATCGTGAACATCACCCCGGCGGTCAGTGAATTGGCCATCTTCTGGATGCCGACACTGATCGCCACCTGTTCATGCGGGAAACCCATCTTCATGCGGTAGGCGATGGCCCGCCCGGTGTAGAGGCTGGAAATGCAGCGCCGCACGTGATGCATCACGCTGTCGACGCCGCGAATCCAGAGATAGGTATCCTGCTGGCCCGCAAAACTCGCGCCGGGCAAGTCCTCGGCCGTGGCGCTGGAACGCACCGCGACCGGGACCGCCGGTATGCAACTGCGGACAGACAGCTTGCGGTAGGACTCGGCAATATGGTCCTCCAGCTCGATGGACATCGGGCGCGATTCGATCATCTCGCGGATCAGGCGGGAGGCTTCCTCCAGCTTGTCCATGTCCTGGTGATCGAGGTCCGCGAGCAGGGCCGTGATCTCGGACTGGATGCCGGCGTCGCGCATGAACTGCGCGTAGCCGTGCGTCGTCAGGGCGAAGCCCGGCGGCACGCGCACCCCCGCGTTGATGAGTTCCCCGAGCGAGGAGCACTTGCCCCCCACCAGGGCTATGGAGTCCTTGTTGACCTCCTCGAACCAGCACACGACGGGTGCGCTGCCATCCAACTTGGCGCCCATGCGGATTTCCTCGCTTGCCGAAACGCTGCCCATGGCTGTCTGCCTTTCCTGCGCTTACCGCGTGATGGTGATGGCGCCGGACGAACCATCGACGCGCAGCATCATTCCGGTCTTGATCACCTTGGTCGAGTGACCCGTACCCACCACCGCCGGCATGCCGTACTCGCGGCAGACGATCGCCGCGTGGCTCATGACGCCGCCGACATCGGTGACGCAGGCCTTGATCTTGGCGAAGGCCGGCGCCCACGAGGGCGAGGTGGTCGGTGCGACCAGGATTTCGCCTTCCATGAGATCGCGGATGTCCTGCGCGCTGCGGCAGACGCGGGCCCGACCCTCGACGATGCCGGGGCTGCCGGCAAAGCCCTTGAGCTCGGTGATGCTGTCGGGGTCGGAGACTTCCTGCACCGAAGCCCAGTCGGCCAGCGACTTGTTGGTGACGCCCCAGAGCACGATGGTGAAGGGCTCCTGGATTACCTCGGGCGCGATGCCGATGGCCGGCGGCGCACTCCATTGGCGGAACTTCTCCATCACACCCTTGCGCCATTCGATCTCGGGCGGCCAGGTGAAGCTGCCGCGCGGCGTGACGCCGGTGGCCCAGGCGGTGACGACGTCCCACAAGGCCTGCTTGATCTCGTCGCGGCGCAGGTACCAGATGTCCTCGATGTCATTGATCATGCCGTGGTCCTTCATGATCGCGGCGACCTCGCGCATCTTGTTCCAGAACACCGAGTGGAACCAGTGCTCGACATAGAACAGGTGGTTCTCGACGTAGGGGAACACGGTCTTGGCGCAGCCCAGCAGCTCGTCGAACTGCTTGAGGTCGGCCTCGTTGGTGATCAGCGCGCGGTACTCGGCGGTGATGCGGTCGCGTTCCGCGCGCACGTCGGCTACCGGGCGGTCGATGCTGACGCCGGCCTTGATCTTGCCGATATAGGTCTGGATGCCGGAGAGCGGAATGTCGAGCGTGTCGTTCCAACTGCGGTCGGTATGGAACCAGCCGGTGCCGGTGGAAATGTTGAACCACGGGTAGCGGGCCTTCTCGAAGGCGGCCAGCCATTCCGCGCCCCTGGGCAGTTTCTCCACGGCCAGCTTGACGGCGACCCAGTCGCGGTTGCCGACCACGGCACCATCGACACCCAGCGCCACGGCCTTCTTCGCCAGCTCCTTGAGCTCGTCGTCCGGCTTGTACATGATCACGTCGATGCCCGAGATCATCTGCGTAATGCGTTGCAGCGGGATCGAGGGGAACAGCTTCTGCGTGAAGTCCATGAAAAAGACATAGGCCGCATAGCCGAGGTTGAGGAACTCGAAGTGGTACTGCCAGCACTTGATGCCGAGGTTGATCAGATCGTCGTAGTTCTTGATCAGGTGGTAACCCTTGGATTCGCCGAGGGCCTCGGTCACCACCGAGATGTCCTCCAGGTCGGGCAGGGGCGAGATTTTCAGGTCCTCCAGTTCCTTGATGGTGGCCTCCATCTTGGTCTTCCACTTGGCCTCCAGCGCATCCCAGTTCTTGTAGTAGTGGCCGGCGCGCTCCATGAAGTTGGGTACGCGGCTGCCGATCTCGGCGCCGTCCTTGACCGGCACCGGCGAGATATAGACGTAGCCGTTGATCATGCGGTGATCGACGCCGCGCACCGGCGGCACCTGGAAGATGCGGTTGTTGAACTGCGACAGGGCGAGAAACCAGGCCTCGTCCCAGATCGTGTCGAAGGGATAGAGCGGCTCCGGGTAGTGCAGGCCGTCGTAGAACCAGAAGGTTTCCTTCTCGTACTGATGGCGCTCGGCGTCGTCGGTGACGAACTGGTACTGGTACGGGTACATCCTTTCCCAGCCTTCGGTGCCGGGAATGGTGGCGGCTTTCACATCATGCGGACTTGGAAACTTCATTGAGTGTCTCCTCGGTAGCTGTTTTGAACCACGGATTGTTTGGTCCCGGTCGTCAGGCCGGAGCGAGGGACATAAGGCAAGGGCCGGGCCAGCGCCGCTTGCTGCGGCGCCGCAAAAGTTTTTGCATTGCGGCAGGCAATCTCGTGACTCGCCGCGGCAAAGGCGTTGCACGAAATTTGCGCACGCAGCAAATATGACAATCAAAAGTCGGCGCCGGGACCACGGTGATCCGGGTCGCCGGAATCGACCCTTGATCATTTGATTAAAAATTGGCCCTGCCGGTCGCGGCATTTGATCTTTCGATCAGCCGCCGTGCAGGCGACCGGGCCCGAGGCAGCGCCGGTGTGTTTGACATCCATCAATGCAGGGTGCAGCATCCGCACGTAAAAGGCGCAATTCCGGAGGAGGCAACCGAGAGGATGGCAACGACCAAACTCCGCAGCGTGGGGCAGGCACCAGGGCATTCCAACAGCGAGGACTTGCGCGCGCGCGTGCATTTCTGCGCCGAGACCGGGCAGATCTGGCTGCACGAGCATCGCATGCTGCTGGTCCATGCCGAGGCCCAGGCGACGCTGCGCAAGGAACTCATCGACACCCTGGGCATGGAGCGCGCGCGTGGCCTGCTGACGCGCATGGGCTATGCCTCCGGCGTGCGCGATGCGGAACTGGCGCGCACCCGCGCCGAGGATTCGAGCGATCTCGAAGCCTTCATGACCGGCCCGCAACTGCACACCCTGGAGGGCATCGTCCGCGTCACGCCGATCAGGCTCGAACTCAATCGCCATGCCGGCACGTATTACGGCGAATTCCTCTGGGAACATTCCTGGGAAGGGCAGTGGCATCGCCACCATTACGGCATCCACAGCGAACCCGTGTGCTGGACGCAGATCGGCTATGCCTGCGGCTACACCTCGGCCTTCATGGGCCGCACCATCCTCTACAAGGAGGTCGAGTGCACCGGCATGGGCCACAACAACTGCCGCATCGTCGGCAAGCCGGCCGAGGAGTGGGACGACGCCGAGGAGCAGATGCGCCATTTCAACGGCCAGTCGATCGCCGACCAGTTGATCGAGCTGCAGACCCAGGTGGTGCAACTGCGCTCCTCGATCGGCGACCGTGACCAGATGCCGGAGGATGTCACCGGTGCTTCACCCGGGTTTCGCGCCGCGTACGAATTGCTCAAGCAGGCCGCGACCAGCCACATCGCGGTGCTGCTGCATGGCGAGACCGGCGTCGGCAAGGAGGTGTTCGCCCGCAGCCTGCACGACATGAGCGCGCGGCGCGAGAAGTCCTTCATCGCCGTGAACTGCGCCGCGATTCCGCATGAGCTGGTCGAGTCCGAGCTTTTCGGTGTCGAGAAGGGTGCCTATACCGGCGCCCTGGTCTCGCGCCCGGGCCGCTTCGAGCGCGCCGACGGCGGCACCCTGTTCCTCGACGAGATCGGCGACCTGCCGGCCTCGGCCCAGGCCAAGTTGCTGCGGGTATTGCAGGAAGGCGAGATCGAACGCCTGGGCGACCAGAAGACGCGCAAGATCAATGTGCGCGTGGTGGCCGCCACCAACGCCAACCTGCAACAACTGGTCAAGGAAGGGCGCTTCCGCTCCGACTTGTTCTACCGCCTCAACGCCTACCAGATCGTCATACCGCCGCTGCGCGAGCGCAAGCAGGACATCCCGCTGCTGGCCAAGCATTTTCTCGCCCGGCACTCGGCGATCCACGGCAAGAAGCTGCGCGGCTTCACCGACAAATCCAAGCGCGCGCTGCTTTCCTACGCCTGGCCGGGCAACATCCGCGAACTGCAGAATGCCGTCGAGCGCGGGGTGATCCTCGCCCCCAGCGGCACTCGCATCGAGGTCGGGCACCTGTTCATGTCCTGCGGCGACATGCAACCGCCCGAATTCGGGCTCGACCCGACCGGCGGCCTCGACGTCAACTGCTGGGAGACCGGCAAGGACTTGCGCGAGGCCGTGTTCAATGGCGCACTGACCCTGGACCAGGTCGAGGCCATGCTGCTGGAAACGGCAGTGGACAAGGCACGTGGCAACCTCTCATCGGCGGCACGCATGCTCGGCATCACCCGGCCGCAGATCGCCTACCGCCTGAAGCGACTGCACGACGGCAGGGAGGCGCCCAACGACCCGGCGCTGGATTCCTTCGAGGCCGCGCGCGGCGAGGGATGAAGTCGGCGCTACCGCCCGAGGTCGCCGCCTGCCTCGCCGGCCACAATGTCATGAGCCTGGCGAGCCAGGGGCCCGATGGTCCCTGGGCCTCGGCCGTGTTCTATGTCTGGGCTGACGATGGGCTGATTTTTCTTTCCGCGCCGACCACGCGCCACAGCCGCAACCTGGCAGTCGATCCCCGCTGCGCGGCGACCATCCACGACGACACGAGCGACTGGAAGGCCGTCAAGGGCATCCAGATCGAAGGCCGCGTCGAGCGTCTGGACGGTGAGCCTGCGAAGCGCGCAGGTACGCGCTATGCAGAAAAGTTTCCTCTCCTCAGGCCGTTGGCGGCGATTCCCCCGGCGATCGCCGAAGCGCTGGCGAAAATCGCCTGGTACCGGCTGGCGCCGACGCGGATCTACTTCATCGACAATGCCAGGGGATTTGGCCATCGCGAGGAGTTTTCCTGTAGTTGACCTGGATCAACTCCGGGCCAAAAACAGCAAAAACCTGTCATTTCTGACAGGTGCCTTGTCGCCCTTGACTCGCTAAAGTTTCCTCCGCAAAGGAGGAGGGGATGGGCGAACCAAGGGAATACATCGAGCGGATGATCGCAGACGAGCTGCGGTCACATCACCAGGCCACGGGACCCTGGGTCAGGGCCATGGTGGAAACGGACGGCGATTTTGACCGCGCGCGCAAGCGTTACCGCGAGCTCCGGCTGGCCCAGCTTTGTGCCGCCCGCGAGAGCGATGGACCGCGGCGCGTACGCACCGAGCTGTGCCACGAACTCGAGCGGCACAACAAGGCGAGCATCTACAGCGTGATGGGGCTCAAGGCCGATGCCGCCGACGGCGAAGTAGCCTCCGCCATCGCCCGCATCATCGTCGGCGGATCCACACTCGATGCCGAGGTCCGCTATGCCGTCGAGGTGCTGGGCGACGCAACCCGGCGTGCCGACTATGACCGGGACCTGTTGCAGCAGTTGCGCAGCGTGACGACAAGGCATAACGCCACACCGCGGCTTGAACAGCGCGCCGCGCCGCGCAGTGCCGTCGTTGCGCGACGGTCGATGCGTGACATCTGGCTCGGTCTCGGCGCGGTGGTCGTCGGTCTGACCTATCTGGGCACCGAGCATTTTCGTGAGCTTCGCCACCAGGAGATCCAGCAGGAAGTGGCCGCGCGCCATGCGGCGATCGCCAAGGCGCGGCGGACCGCCGCAGCACCCGGGAGCGAAATCGGATCCGGCCCCGAGGGCACGTCGGCACCGGTTGTGCAAGCGGCACGATAGGGTCGGCCGGAGCCGGGGGGGGACATCAGCTTGCACCTGGCGGCGGAGGATCCGCGCACGGACGCGTCGCCGAAATCGGTGAGGTCAGGCCTCGATACCGGCCTGATCGGCCTGGTGATGCTGGCGCGCTTCCACACCATCGCCGCCGATGCCGACCAGCTGGCGCATGACTTTCGCGAGCCGGGGCAAACGTTCGGCGTACCGCAGATCCTGCTGGCCGCGAAGCAACTCGGCCTCAAGGCCAGGCAGGTCGCCACCGCGTCCGCGCGCCTGGCCCAGACCCCGCTGCCCGCTCTGGCCATCGAGGCTGACGGCAGCTTCGTCATCCTCGCCCGCGTCGATCAGGACAAGGTACTGATCCAGGATCCGCGCCTCGAACGCCCGCAGGTGCTGTCGCTGGCCGAATTCGAAGCGCGCTGGAGTGGCGAGCTGATCCTGTTCACCTCGCGTGCCTCGCTGGCCGGCGAGCTGGCCAAATTCGACTTCACCTGGTTCATCCCGGCGGTGGTCAAGTACCGCAAGCTGCTCGGCGAAGTTCTGCTGGTGTCCTTCGTGCTGCAACTCTTCGCCCTGGTCACGCCGCTGTTCTTCCAGGTGGTGATGGACAAGGTACTCGTGCATCGCGGCCTGACCACGCTGGACGTGATCGCCGTCGGCCTGCTGGTGGTGATGGTCTTCGAAGTCGTGCTCTCCGGCATCCGCAGCTATGTCTTCGCCCACACCACCAGCCGCATCGACGTCGAACTCGGCGCGCGCCTGTTCCGGCATCTACTTAATCTGCCGCTGGCCTACTTCCAGGCGCGCCGCGTCGGGGACACCGTGGCGCGCGTGCGCGAACTCGAGAACATCCGCCAGTTCCTCACCGGCAACGCCATCACCCTGGTGCTCGACCTGCTGTTCTCGGTGGTGTTCATCGGCGTGATGCTGATCTACAGCGGCTGGCTGACGCTGGTGGTGGTGCTCTCGTTGCCCTGCTACATCCTGCTCTCGGTGGCCATCACGCCGCTTCTGCGGGCGCGCCTGCACGAGAAGTTCAACCGCGGCGCCGAGAACCAGGCTTTCCTGGTCGAGGCCATCAACGGCATCGATACCGTCAAGGCCATGGCGGTCGAACCGCAGATGCTGCGGCGCTGGGACCAGCAGCTCGCCGCCTATGTCGCCGCCGGCTTTCGCACCGCCACGCTATCCACCATCGCCCACGAAGGCGTCAGCCTGATTGGCAAACTGGTGACGCTGATCACCATGTGGCTGGGCGCGCGACTGGTGATGGAGGGCAGCCTGAGCCTGGGCCAGTTGATCGCCTTCAACATGCTCGCCGGCCGCGTTGCGCAACCCGTGATGCGCTTGGCCCAACTGTGGACCGACTTCCAACAAACAGGCATTTCGGTGCAGCGCCTGGGCGACATCCTCAACACCCGCACCGAGCTTTCCGGCGGGGCGGGGCAGGGCGCTGAGGGTACACGCCGCGGCACCGCGCTGCCACCGCTGGTCGGGCGCATCGAATTCGACAAGGTCGTGTTCCGCTACCGCCCCGACGGCACCGAGGTGCTGCGCGGCATCGATCTCGCCATCCAGCCCGGCGAAGTCATCGGCATCGTCGGCCGTTCCGGTTCGGGCAAGAGCACCCTGGCCAAGCTGGCGCAACGCCTCTACCTGCCCGAACGCGGCCGGGTGCTGGTCGACGGCATCGATCTGGCCATGGCCGATAGCTCCAGCCTGCGCCGGCAGATCGGCGTGGTGCTGCAGGAGAACATGCTGTTCAACCGCAGCATCCGCGACAACATCGCGCTGGCCGACCCCGGCCTGCCGATCGAGGCGGTGATGGCCGCCGCCAAGCTCGCCGGCGCGCACGAATTCATCCTCGAACTGCCCGAAGCCTACGACACCCAGGTCGGCGAGCATGGCGCCACGCTCTCCGGCGGCCAGCGCCAGCGCATCGCGATTGCCCGGGCCCTCATCGGCAACCCGCGCATCCTCATCTTCGACGAAGCCACCAGCGCGCTGGACTACGAATCGGAACGCATCATCCAGAACAACATGAAGGCGATCTGCCAGGGCCGCACCGTGATCGTCATCGCCCATCGCTTGAGCGCGGTGCGCGACGCCAACCGCATCATCGTCATCGACCGCGGCCAGATCGTCGAGCAGGGCAGTCATGCCGAGCTGCTGCGCCATGAAGCCGGGCACTACTCGCGGCTCCACCGGATGCAGCAGGGGTAGGTGATGCTAAGAAACCGACACCTCGATATGCCGTCCCAAGGCCTGCGCCGCCGCCTCGATCTGCTCGAATTTGGAGGCATGCTTGAGGTCGAACAGCCTATCCACCTGCGGCATGTGCCAGCCAAGGCGACGAGCCAGTTCGGCCTTCTTGATTCCCTGCTCGGTCATCGCCTGATAGACGCCCAGCTTGGCGCACTCCAAGGCGGAAGGGCGCACCGTATGCTGCCGGCGTTTTGGTTTGCTCGGAGTCGGCAGGGGTTTGCGGTCATCGACGTAGAACGAAAGTGCGGATTCAAGCGCATCGACGGCCTGACGCAGCGCCTCGTCGGTGTCTGCGCCAAAGGTGATGGCCTCCGGCACATCGGGAAAAGTCACCAGCACCGTACCATCGTCGGGGGTCAGGATAACGGGATAGTCAAACATGATTTGTCCTCACTTCAATCCAGGCTGGCGTTTGATCGATTCCTCAAGGCCCTTGCCGAGTTCCGTAGTGCCGTGCATCGGCAGGATGGTTTGCCGGCCGTTCAGAAACACCTTCAGATGAGATCCTTTGGCCGGCAGGAAAGTAGCGCCTTGCTGCTCAAGCCATTTCTTCATCTGCTTCGAGTTCATGGGGAAGATATTAAACATTTCTGTTGTGTTTATCAAGGGGCTCAGGCATGACCCACGCCCTCACCCTCCGCCTCCAAGCCACCCTCGACCTGCTGCGCCGCTATGCCGCAATCTTCGGCCAGCTCTGGAAGATCCGCAAGGAACTCGACCCGCCGCTGCGCCTGGCGCACGAGGCGGCCTTTTTGCCGGCGGCGCTGGAGTTGCAGGAAACCCCGATCTCGCCGGCACCGCGCATCGTCGCCTGGCTGCTGATGGCCTTTGCCCTGATCGCGGTGCTGTGGGCCTGTTTCGGCCACATCGACGTGGTCGCCACGGCGCAGGGCAGGATCGTGCCCAACGCCGGCAGCAAGCTGATTCAGCCGATCGAAACCGCCGCCGTCAAGGCCATCCACGTCATCGACGGCCAGGCCGTCAAGGCCGGGCAGGTGCTGGTCGAGCTCGACGCCACCGTGGCCCGGGCCGACAGCACGCGTAGCGCCAACGACCTTGTCACCGCCCAGCTTCAGGCCGCCCGTAGCCGCGCGCTGCTGGCCACGCTCGCCTCGGGCCGGGCACCGCGTATCGAATCCCCGTCAGGCATAGCGGTCGAGCGCGTCGCCCAGGAGCAACGCATCCTCGACGGCCAGTATGGCGAATACCTGGCGCGCGCCCAGCGCATCGACGCCGAAATCGCCAAGCGCGAAGCCGAGCGCCGTTCCACCGAAGAGATCGTGCGCAAGCTGGAACAAACCGTGCCCATCGCCCGCCAGCGTGCCGAAGACTTCAAGGGCCTGGTGGACAAGAATTTCATCTCCAAGCACGGCTACCTCGAAAAGGAGCAGGTCCGCATCGAACAGGAAGCCGACCTGCAAACCCAGAAAAGCCGGCTACGCGAACTCGCCCACGCCATCGACGAAGCCCGGGGCCAGCGCGCCGCCCTCACCGCCGAAACCCGGCGCACGGCGCTGGACAGCCTGAACGAGGCGGAACAGAAAGGCACCGCCCATGGCCAGGAACTGCTCAAGTCCGATACTCGCGGCAAGCTCATGACCCTGACCGCGCCGGTGGATGGCACCGTGCAGCAACTGGCGATCCGCACCGTTGGCGGCGTGGTCACCCCGGCCCAGGCACTGATGGTGATCGTGCCCCGCGACGACGCCCTCGAAGTCGAAGCCATGCTGGAGAACAAGGACATCGGCTTCGTCAATGCCGGGCAGGAAGCCGAAGTCAAGATCGAGACCTTCCCATTTACCAAGTACGGCACCATCCCCGCCACGCTGACCCATGTCTCGCACGACGCCATCAGCGACGAGAAGCGCGGCCTGATCTATTCCACCCGCGCCAAGCTGCAACGGGCCACGATCCAGGTCGAGGACAAGACCGTGCACCTCACCGCCGGCATGGCGGTGAGCGTGGAAATCAAGACCGGCCAGCGGCGCGTGATCGAGTATTTCCTCAGTCCGCTGCTGCAGCGCGGCAGCGAGAGTTTGCGGGAGCGGTGAAGTGATCGATCAGGCCGGAGAGTGGTCCTTGAGCCAATCCTTGAGCGCGGCGTTCAGGCGTGTCTGCCAGCCGCGGCCCGTGGCCCGGAAGGCGGCCACCACGTCAGGGTCGAGCCGCAAATTGACGTGGGCCTTGGGGTTCGCAGATACCGGGCGCCCCCGCTTCGGCCGCAGCATCTCGGCGGCAGCTGCCTTACCGACAAGCTTGGGCAGAACTTCCGACGCCGGCCTCGCGCGGGCAAAGTCCTCGGTGGTCCATTCCGGATTCTCGTCGTCGATCGACGGGGCGGGCTTGCGACGTTCAACCATGGTGTTTGACCTCTCTGCTATTGGCTTTGCGCAGGCTGATGACATGCAGGGCATCGCCGCGGGGCGTGAACACAGTGGCGTAAAGCCGGTCGCCGATGTAGCCGAAAACGCGGTAGCGAGGTTCGCCGTAATCCCTGCGCGTGTCTTCGACAATCACTGCCGTACCCCAGTCAAGCTCCGCAAACAGGTCGAACGGGAGATTGCGGCGTTCGATATTGGCGGTGTTTTTGGCTGGATCGTAGGTGATCTTCACTGCATTATTGTACCCACAATAATGCGATCTGGCAAAGTACGGTCTCCCTCCCAAGCCACCGGACCGGATCGCTTGCCCGCAGACAACGGGGCCTTAGCGGTAAGCGTCAATCGAGTCCAGAAAACGCTCCGCACCGAGGATCGGGCAGGCCAGTTTGCCATTGAGACGGAGCAAGTCTTTGTCCCCGCTGATCAGGGCATCGGCCTTCCCCGCCAGTGCCAGTTCCAGAAAAGGCACATCGAATGCATCCCGGCAGCGCGGCGTTGCCGGGGGCGGAACGGGTATGCGCTCGGTTTTGCAATAAGGCAGGTAGTCGGCCAGCAGTTCCTCCTGTTCATGCGCGGCCAGCTTGAACTTGGGGCAGGCCAGGGCGCGGATCAATTCGGCCGCCGTTGTGCGCGATACCAGCGGCAACACGCGCAGATCCTGCCAGGCCAGGCGCAGGGGCGCGAGCCGGCCGCCGGCGAATACCAGCGCCGACAGCACCAGATTGGTGTCGATCACCACCCGCGGGCGCTTCATTTTTTGCGCGCGGGCTTGCCGGTAGCAGCCTGCCGTGCCCATGCCACGGCATTGGCGGTGTCCTGTTCCTGCAGATCGAGCTCGGCAAGCTTGGCGCGTACCGCGTCGCCACGCTGGATGCGCACCGGCGTCAGAACGATGCGGCCGTTGCTGGCTTCGACGTCGAAGTATTCCGTCGCACCGACGGCGGCGGTGATGCTCTTGGGCAGGGTCAGCTGGTTTTTCGAGGTGAGTTTGGCAAGCATGTTGGTCGCGGCAACGGATAGTAAGGAATCCTTACTTTACGCCAACGGTGGAACGGCGTCCAGCGAGCGTGTGCCGCATTCGACGGTGCTGCAACAAGCCGGAGTTCCGGGCTTTTTAATCGAAAGTAAGGGAGCGCGTCATGAACAACGCAACGCAATCGATCGATGGCCATTGTTTGATCAGTGGGCTGGACAATGGCGACACGGCGACCGTGCGCCTCGCGGTCGGCTTTGGCCTGGCCGACCTCGCTGTCGAAGCCAGCGACTGCGGGCAATACCTGATGCTGATGTGTGGCGAAACCCTGGTGGCGCTGGTGGGGGCGATGGGCAGCGATGTCGAGGCCGTCGAGTTTGCGGATGGTGGGCGGTATCGGGTGGAGGACTTGATGGAAATGGTGAGGGCATGAACGGGGAATTTGAAAGTCGGCGCTGGCGACACGGCGATTTTGGACCGGCGAAAAGCGACAGCGAATGGAGGAAGGCAGCATGAACTCAAAACGGATCCGCCAAACCGCATCTGCACTGTTGGCAGGGATAGCACTGGTCGCTTGGGCACAAGCATCGCTTGCCAAGCAAGACCCCAAAACCCGGCTGGCGAAGGCCGAAGCGATGTTCGCCGAGCGCTGCAAGAAGGCGGGGGAGTTCATCCTCATCGGCGGGGCCGGTGACGACCTCCTGTTCGCCGGTGCTCGCACGGCCGGTGTCGCGCGCGGCTGGAGCGCCACGGTGACGGTGGACAGCGAGACCAATCAACTCGGCTGGCAACTCGCCCTGGCCAGCCTCACCGCCGGCGTCACGCCCAATACCCCGGAACAGGCCGAAGCGCTCTACGGCGGCAGCGGCAACGACGTGGCCTGGGGCGCGGGCGGGAATGACTTCATCGAGGGGGGAACGGGGCGGGATTGGTTGTTCGGCGAATTCGGCGCCGACTACCTGGACGGCGGTATCGAGGGCGACTGGATGGTCGGTGGCGGCGAGGGCGACGAACTGTTCGGTGGTGAAGGCGACGACGACTTGCGCGGCGACGACAACGGCACCAGCGCCGCACGTCATGGCAGCGACTACCTCGACGGCGAAGATTGCAATGACCGGCTGTGGGGAAGCGGCGGCAATGACGGCTGGTTCGTCGAGCCCGGGACCAAGAGTCGGCGCTGGCGAGACGGCGATTCGACGGCAGTAGCGATCAACGACAACACATGGAGGAATGCAGCATGAACAGGACACGGCTTCAGCGCATCGCCACGGGGCTGCTCCCATTCATCGTCGCCGCTTGCGCCGTGGCGGGATGGGCGCAAACCGCGTCGGCCCGCGAGGATGATCGCGCCCGCCTTGTCAAGGCCGAGGCGATGTTCGCGGAACGCTGCAAGAAGTCCGGCGAGTTCATCCACCGCACCGCGGAGAACGTCGAGGGTGTGTTTCTGATGAAGATTCGACCCAAAGAGATCAACTACGGGGATCAGTTCAAGATGGATGATCCGTATGGAAACGACTCGGGGGGAGAAACATATATCAAGACGTTTTTCAGTGGGTTTTACAAGAGATCATCGCCTCCACCAAGTGGTTATCGCTACGTCGATGCCACCGATCCAAAGGACGGCGAGCGGTATCGCTACACGGGGCGGATCGATCAACCGTGGTTGCGCGACAAGCGCTATGGCGAATGGGTTCGTGAATTCGTCCTCGACAAGGTATCAGCTCCTGGCGAAGCACCTCGCTATGGCGTCACCTATGACGACATATCTACCCGAGACGAGCGCGAATACTGGATTGCCGGCAGTTCGCTGAAAGTCATCGACCTCAAGACCAATGAAGTCATGGCCGAACGCATCGGCTACATGATGGATCGCGGGCAAGGGAACACCAACGGCGGACGTTCGCCGTGGTTGCTTGCCGCAAGGAACGCATGTCCTGCATTTCGCAGCGCCTCTGGGATTCCCCCCATTCAAACGGATCAGACACGGATGTTTGTCGTGAAAGTTCTTCACCCGAATAAGGAGCAATGAGATGAGCGAATCGACCGTAGCCGAGTATCTGAAATATGCCAACTTGCAGATGGCGGCGGAAGCATTTCTTGTCGATATCGACGCGAACGGTAACGAGACCGTCAAGAGCGATATCCCCAAAGCGTTGATCGCTGGCAACAACCACTCCCTCATCTTCACCGACACCGTTGCCACCGAATTCGCCACCCAATGGGAAGTAGTCGACCAGCGCGCCAACACCTCGACCGGCTTCTCGGGAACCCTGTTCCGCTGCAAGCTCACCGATCCGGCAAAGGGCCTCGTCGCCGGGCAGTTGGTCCTCAGTTTCCGTTCCACCGAATTCATCGACGACAACCTGCGCGACAGCGCCGCGACCAACGCTCTCATCGCCAAGCCCGCGGGCTGGGCCTTCGGCCAGATCGCCGACATGGAAGCCTGGTATCAGGAACTCAGAACAGCGGGCGGCCCGCTT
>JACRIX010000028.1 GCA_016215645.1 Rhodocyclales bacterium | reverse complement strand
TGCGCGGGCGTTCAGTGCAGCCGTGTTCGCGGCCGGCAGACCCTGGACGTGCTCGATGGCGGAAAGCGCCGCGCGGCGGCCGAACACCAGCAATTCCACCAGCGAGTTCGAGCCGAGGCGGTTGGCGCCGTTCAAGCTGACGCAGGCGCATTCACCGGCGGCGAACAGGCCGGGCAGGGGCGTGGCCGCCGCCGTGTTGGTGGAAATGCCGCCCATCATGTAATGCACTACGGGGCGGATCGGTACCGCGTCCTTGACGATATCGACGCCGAGGTAGGCTTCGGCCAGTTCCCGTACCAGCGGCAGGCGTTCGTTGATCTTCTTCTCGCCGAGGTGGCGCATGTCGAGCAGCACGCATTCGCCCCACTGGGTGGTCACCGTGTTGCCCTTCTGCAGCTCGTGCCAGTAGGCCTGGCTGACGCGATCGCGCGGGCCGAGTTCCATGGTTTTGAGCTGCGGCTTGCCCACCGGAGTTTCCGGGCCCATGCCGTAGTCCGCCAAGTAGCGCCGCCCGTGCTTGTTCACCAGGATGCCGCCTTCACCGCGACAGGCTTCGGTGAGCAGGCTGCCGGTGTTGGGCAGACCGGTCGGGTGGTACTGGACGAACTCCATGTCCTTCAGCGGTGCGCCGGCGCGGTAGGCCATGGCCATGCCGTCGCCGGTCTTGATTGCGCCATTGGTGGAGAAGGGGAACATGCGTCCGGCACCGCCTCCTGCGATGATCACCGACTTGGCATGGAACTGACGCAGAAGTCCGCTGCGCATTTCCAACGCAGTCACGCCTTGGCAACGGCCGTCATCGACCAGCAGGTCAAGCGCGTAGTATTCATCGTAGCGGGTGATCGACGGAAATTGCAGCGAAGTCTGGAACAGGGTATGGAGGATATGGAAGCCGGACTTGTCGGCGGCGAACCAGGTGCGCTTCTTTTTCATGCCGCCGAAGGGACGTACCGCCACCGAGCCATCCGCCTCGCGATTCCAGGGGCAGCCCCAATGTTCCAGTTGCAGCAGTTCCTTGGGCGCTTCGTGGATGAAATATTCAACGCAATCCTGGTCGGAGAGCCAGTCGCCACCACCCACGGTATCGTCGAAATGGAGGTCGAAGCTGTCGTCGGGCTTGATGACACCGGCGGCACCTCCTTCCGCGGCGCAGGTATGGCTGCGCATCGGGTACACCTTGGAGATCAGGGCCACTCGCAGTGCGGGAGCCGCCTCGGCAAGGGCGATGGCCGCGCGCAGGCCCGCTCCACCGGCTCCAATGATAACGACATCGGCATTGATGATTTCCATGTCTTGCACCCGTGTGGCCACCTGAATATAGAGCGGCAGTATCGCCCCTTTCCCTACCCCACTATTGATTTTCGTCAAACCCGTGGGGACGATTGCCCCGCTCCTGGCTTCGTACTGCCGGCGCTTTCCTGCGCCGGTGCCAAGCTGGCCCCCGAACTGGCTTTCAGCGCACTCAGTCGCTATAATCGCAGGCTTTCCGTCGACTCAACATTTCACGATGCGTGTCAAACTTGTCGCTGGCAACTGGAAAATGCATGGCAGCCTGGCTAGCAACCAGGGCTTGTTGAATGCCGTTCGCGAGGGCGTGAGCGGCGTTGCTGAAATTGCCGTCTGCGTTCCCTATCCCTACCTTGCTCAGGCGCGTTCCGTGCTCGACGGCAGCAAGGTCTCGTGGGGCGCCCAGGACGTTTCCGAACATGCCCAGGGCGCCTACACCGGTGAAGTCAGCGGGTCCATGCTGGCCGATTTCGGCTGTCGTTATGCCTTGGTCGGACATTCGGAGCGGCGTTCGTTCTATGGCGATACCGATGGCGTCGTTGCCGCCAAGTTTGCCGCCGCACAGAAGGCGGGTCTGGTCCCGGTGCTGTGTGTCGGTGAGTTGCTTGCGGAGCGTGAGGCCGGTATCACGGGTGCGGTTGTGACGCGGCAACTCGATGCCGTGCTTGCCTCCTCGGGTGTCGGCGCCTTTGCCAATGCCGTGGTGGCCTATGAGCCGGTCTGGGCGATCGGTACCGGGCGCACCGCGTCGCCCGAGCAGGCCCAGGCCGTGCATGCCCTGATTCGTGAGCGCTTCGCCAGTGAAAGCGCTGATATTGCGCGTGGCCTGCGCATTCTCTATGGCGGCAGCGTCAAGCCGGGCAATGCGAGGGAACTTTTCGGTCAGCCCGACATCGACGGCGGCCTGATTGGCGGTGCAGCACTGGTGGCGGCGGATTTCCTCGCCATTTACGGCGCCGCCTGAGCAACCGACATACAAGGTACATTTAAAATGGACATCCTTCATACCCTTATTCTGGTTGTGCATGTGCTGGCAGGCGTCGGCGTGATCGGGTTGGTTTTGTTGCAGCACGGCAAGGGTGCCGACATGGGCGCTGCGTTTGGTAGCGGCGCATCGGGCAGCCTATTCGGCGCCACCGGTTCGGCAAATTTTCTGTCGCGTGCCACTGCGGTTCTCGCGGCCGTATTTTTCCTGACCAGCCTGGGGCTTTCCTACGTCTCCAGCTCGCGTCCGGCCAAGTCGGGCAGCGTCATGGATTCGGTGCCGGCGACCAGTGTCCCGGCAAGTCCAGCGGCAACTCCTGGGTTGCCGGATTCGAAGGCGAAAGAGATTCCGAAATAAGCTTCAGGTTTCAACGGCTATAGATTTTTTTGTTGCGGCGCATGATTGGTTCGATGGCTTACGATATAATGCGCGCCGCTCGCGCAGTAGCGCAATTGCCGACGTGGTGAAATTGGTAGACACGCTATCTTGAGGGGGTAGTGGCGAAAGCTGTGCGAGTTCGAGTCTCGCCGTCGGCACCAGTTCTTTTTAGGGTGAATGGCAGTAAATTGCAGTCGGGCATCGGTTTTCTTGCAAGGTATCGCGGTTGACCGGTAACAACAACCAGTGAAGATGTGACCGCGCCACCAAAATGCTGGACAACTACTTCCCGATCCTCGTTTTCATCCTGGTAGGCATCGGTTTCGGCTGCGCGCCCATCCTGCTGGGATGGCTTGTCGCCCCGAACCGCCCCGACAGCGAAAAGCTGTCCGCCTTCGAATGCGGCTTTGTTCCGTTCGAGGATGCGCGCATGAAGTTCGACGTGCGCTATTACCTGATCGCCATCCTCTTCATCCTGTTCGATCTTGAAATCGCCTTCCTCTTCCCGTGGGCAGCGATCTACAAGGAAATTGTCGCGACTGATGCCGTGAGGATGTTCGGCTTCATCGAAATGTTCGTGTTCATCGGCATTCTGGTCGTCGGCTACGTGTATGCCTGGGCCAAGGGCGCGCTGGACTGGGAATGAACGGGACTAGGGATATCCGCGCATGAGCATCGAAGGCGTTCTGCAGGAAGGCTTCGTCACCACCTCGCTGGACAAGATCATCAACTGGACGCGCACCGGTTCGATGTGGCCGATGACCTTTGGCCTGGCCTGCTGCGCGATCGAAATGATCCATGCTGGCTGCTCGCGCTACGACCTGGATCGCTTCGGCATCGTCTTCCGTCCCAGCCCGCGCCAGTCAGATGTGATGATCGTCGCCGGTACCCTGACCAACAAGATGGCACCGGCCTTGCGCAAGGTCTATGACCAGATGGCCGAACCCCGCTGGGTGTTGTCCATGGGTTCCTGTGCCAATGGTGGTGGCTACTATCACTATTCCTATTCGGTGGTGCGCGGCTGCGATCGCATCGTTCCGGTCGACGTCTATGTCCCGGGCTGCCCGCCGACCGCCGAAGCCCTTCTGTACGGCCTGATCCAGTTGCAGGGCAAGATCCGCCGCACCACCACCATTGCACGCTGACCAGAATTCGACATGAGCGCCAAACTGGAACGCCTTAGCCGGCAACTCAAGGAAAGCTTCGGGGATCGCATTGGCGAACCGGCGATCAATCATGGCGAAGTGAGCGTCGCGGTACCCGCTGCAAGTTATCTGGCGGTGATGCGGCAGCTGCATGACGATCCGGCCTTCGACTTTGCGCTATTGATGGATCTCTCCGGCATCGACTATTCTGAATTTGCCGGGTATCAAGGCGCACGCTATGCTGCGGTGAGTCAACTCCTTTCGCTGACCCACAACTGGCGCCTGCAGGTCAAGGCATTCCCGACAGACGACGAGTTTCCCGTGCTTGAGTCCGTGGTTGATGTCTGGAACGTCGCCAACTGGTACGAGCGCGAGACCTTCGATCTCTTCGGCATTCACTTCGAGGGCCACCCGGACTTGCGTCGCCTGCTGACGGATTACGGCTTCGTCGGTCACCCTTTCCGCAAGGATTTTCCGGTTTCAGGCTATGTCGAAATGCGTTACGACCCCGAGCAGCGACGCGTGGTCTATCAGCCCGTGACCATTGAGCCGCGCGAAGTGACGCCGCGCATCGTGCGCGAGGAAAATTACGGAAAGGGCGGTCGTGGCTGACGTCAGGAATTACACCCTCAAATTTGGCTCCGGCCGCGCTGCGCGCTTAACGTTCGCAATGCTCACGTTAGCCTGCACCGAAATTGAGCGAGCCTCGGATATGCGAAAGGGTTCGCTGTAATGGCCGACGTTAGGAACTACACGCTCAATTTTGGTCCGCAACACCCGGCGGCGCACGGTGTGTTGCGCCTGGTTCTGGAGCTGGATGGCGAAGTTGTGGTGCGTGCCGACCCCCACATCGGCCTGCTGCATCGCGGTACCGAAAAGCTCGCTGAGACGCGGACCTGGTTGCAGACCCTGCCATACCTCGACCGCCTCGACTACACCTCGATGCTCCCCAGCGAGCATGCCTATTGCCTGGCAGTGGAGCGCCTGCTCGGGGTGGAGGTGCCGATTCGCGGCCAATACATCCGCGTTATGTACGACGAGATTGCTCGCATCAAGAACCACCTCTTGAACATTGGTACCCACGCTCTCGATATCGGCGCCATGACCATGGTGCTCTATACCTTCCGCGAGCGCGAGGATCTGTTCGACGTGCTCGAAGCCACTTGCGGCATCCGCATGCATCAGGCTTACTATCGTCCCGGCGGTGTGTATCGCGACCTGCCCGATCAGATGCCGAAGTACCAGGAAAACCGCTTCAAGAACGCGCAGACGGTCAAGGAACTCAATGAGGCGCGCAATGGTTCGCTGCTCGACTTCCTGGAAGACTTTACCAACCGCTTTCCTGTTCTTCTTGAGGAATACCACACGCTGTTGACCGATAACCGGATCTGGAAGCAGCGTACCGTCGGTATCGGCGTGGTCAGCCCTGAGCGTGCCCTGCAGCTCGGTTTCAGCGGCGCCATGCTGCGCGGCTCGGGCATCGAGTGGGATCTGCGCAAGAAGCAGCCCTACGAAGTGTATGACCGCCTCGACTTCGACATCCCGGTCGGCGTCAATGGCGACACCTACGATCGCTACCTGGTGCGCATGGAAGAGATGGCGCAGTCGAACCGCATCATCAAGCAGTGCATAGCCTGGCTGCGCAAGAATCCCGGCCCCGTGATTTCCGACGATCACAAGGTGGCCCCGCCGCGGCGCGAGAAGATGAAGGGCAGCATGGAAGAGCTGATCCATCATTTCAAACTGTTCTCCGAGGGCATGCATGTGCCGCCCGGAGAGGTTTATGCCGCAATCGAGCATCCGAAGGGCGAGATGGCCGTTTGGGCCGTATCCGACGGCGCCAACAAGCCCTATCGCATCAAGCTGCACACTGCGGGCATCCCGCACCTGGCCGCCACCGATGAAATGTGTCGCGGCCACATGCTGGCCGATGCCACTGCCGTGATCGGCACCATCGACCTCGTTCTTGGCGACGTAGACAGATAGACCGCCGCATGAATAACGACTACGAAAAATTGAGCCCCGAGGCGCTGCGCAGGATCGACCGCGAAGTCGCCAAGTATCCGGCCGACCAGACGCAGTCCGCGGTGATGGCGGCGCTGGTGATCGCCCAGGACGAGAAGGGCTGGCTGCCCAAGGAAACCATCGCCGCGGTGGCCAATTATCTCGGCATGGCGCCGATGGCCGCCTACGAGGTGGCGAGCTTCTACAACATGTACGACCTGCATCCGGTAGGCAAGTACAAGATCACCGTCTGTACCAACCTGCCGTGCGCGCTGTCCGGCGGCGTCCATGCCGCCGACTATGTCAAGACCAAGCTGGGCATCGACTTCAACGAGACCACCGCCGACGGCAAATTCACGCTCAAGGAAGGCGAGTGCATGGGCGCTTGCGGCGATGCGCCGGTGATGCTGGTGAACAACAAGCGCATGTGCAGCTTCATGCTCCCCGACGAGATCGACAAGCTGCTGGCGGAGTGCAAATAATGGCGCTCATCGACACCATCAATCCGCTGCTGACGACGGGCTGGGCCAAGGGCGACGCCGGCTGGAGCCTCAAGGACTACGAGGCGCGCGGCGGCTACAAGCAGTTGCGGCGCGTGCTCGAAAGCAGGATGAGCCAGGACGACCTGATCGCCGAGGTCAAGAAATCGGTGCTGCGCGGCCGTGGCGGCGCGGGCTTTCCGACCGGCCTCAAGTGGAGCTTCATGCCCAAGGCGGCGCCGGTGAAGTACGTCGTCTGCAACACCGACGAGGGCGAGCCTGGCACGTTCAAGGATCGCGACCTGATGCGCTTCGATCCGCATTCCGTGATCGAGGGCATGATCATCGCCGGCTATGCGGTCGGCGCCAAGGCCGGCTACAACTACATCCACGGCGAAATCTTCGAGGCCTACCAGCGCTTCGAGGAAGCCCTCGACCAGGCGCGCGCCGCCGGCTACCTGGGGGACAACATCCTCGGCTCCGGTTTCAGCTTCGACCTGTTCGCGCACCACGGCTGGGGCGCCTACATCTGCGGCGAGGAAACCGGCCTGCTCGAGTCCATCGAAGGCAAGAAGGGCCAGCCGCGCTACAAGCCGCCCTTCCCGGCGAACTTTGGCCTCTACGGCAAGCCGACCACGATCAACAACACCGAAACCTTTGCCGCCATCCCCTTCATCCTCGGCATGGGCGGCGAGGCCTACCTCAACCTGGGCAAGCCGAACAACGGCGGCACCAAACTGTTCTCGGTCTCCGGGCACGTCAATCGTCCGGGCAACTTCGAGGTGCCGATGGGCACCCCGTTCGCGAAGCTGCTCGAGATGGCCGGCGGCATGCGCGGCGGCCGCAAGCTCAAGGCGGTGATTCCGGGCGGCTCATCGGCACCGGTGCTGCCGGCGAACGTCATCATGGACTGCACCATGGACTACGACTCGATCGCCAAGGCCGGCTCGATGCTCGGTTCAGGCGCCGTCATCGTCATGGACGAAACCGTCTGCATGGTCAAGGCGCTGGAACGTCTGTCCTACTTCTACTACGAAGAATCCTGCGGCCAATGCACACCCTGTCGCGAAGGCAGCGGCTGGCTTTACCGCGTCGTGCATCGCATCGAGCATGGCGAGGGGCGCCCCGAGGATCTCGACCTGCTGAATCGCGTCACCGACAACATGATGGGCAAAACCATTTGCGCGCTGGCTGATGCCGCGGCCTTCCCGGTGCGCAGCTTCATCAAGCATTTCCAGAGCGAGTTCGAGTACCACATCGAAAACAAGAAGTGCCTGGTCGATCCCGAGGTCCAGCGCATGGGTAGCGGCTTTTTCAAGGCGGGGAACGTCTGATGGTCGAAATCGAAATCGACGGCAAGACCCTGCAGGTCGAGGACGGCAGCACCGTCATCGAGGCGGCGCACAAGCTGGGCACCTACATCCCGCACTTCTGCTACCACAAGAAGCTCTCCATCGCGGCCAACTGCCGGATGTGCCTGGTGCAGGTGGAAAAGGCGCCGAAGCCGATGCCGGCCTGCGCCACCATCGTCACCAACGGCATGAAGGTATTCACTCATTCCGACCTGGCCATCAAGGCACAGAAGGCGGTGATGGAGTTCCTGCTGATCAACCACCCGCTGGATTGCCCGATCTGCGACCAGGGCGGCGAGTGCCAGTTGCAGGATCTCGCCGTCGGCTACGGCGATTCGGCCTCCAAGTACGAGGAAGAGAAGCGCGTCGTGCCCGACAAGGACCTCGGTCCGCTGGTGTCGACCGACATGACCCGCTGCATCAATTGCACGCGTTGCATCCGTTTCACGGCCGAGATCGCCGGTTTCATGGAACTCGGCCAGTCCTATCGCGGCGAGCGCGCGGAAGTCATGCCCTTCATCGGCAAGACTGTCGATACCGAACTCTCCGGCAACATCATCGACCTGTGTCCGGTCGGCGCCCTGACCTCCAAGCCCTTCCGCTTTGCGGCCCGTACCTGGGAACTCTCGCGGCGCAAGTCGGTGAGTCCACATGACGCGCTGGGCAGCAACCTGATCGTCCAGACCAAGCATGATCGCGTGATGCGCGTGCTGCCCCTGGAAAACGAAGACATCAACGAGTGCTGGATTTCGGACAAGGACCGCTTCTCCTATCAAGGGTTGAACGGTGCTGATCGCCTGACGAAGCCGATGGTGAAGCAGGGCGGTGAATGGAAAGAGGTCGACTGGAACGTCGCCCTCGACTACGCCGCGCATGCCTTGCGCGATGTGGCGAAGAACCACGGCGGCAGCGCCATCGGCGGTCTGCTCAGCCCGCATGCCACGCTCGAGGAGATGTTCCTCGCGCAGAAGCTGTTGCGCGGCCTGGGCAGCGAGAACATTGATTTCCGCCTGCGCCATACTGACTTTTCGGGCGACGGCAAGCGAGTTGGCATCCCCTCGCTGGGGATGAAGATTGCCGATATCAGCCGTCTCGATCGCGTGTTGGTGGTTGGCTCCTTCCTGCGCAAGGACCATCCGCTGATCGCCCAGCGCCTGCGCCAGTCGGCCAAGAAGGGCGCCGAGGTCAGCGTGCTGCACAGCGCCGACGATGACCTGCTGATCAAGCTCAAGGCGTGTGTCTTTGCGGCGCCCTCACAACTGCCCGCCCAGTTCGGACAGGTCGCCAAAGCAGTGTGCACCATCAAGTCAGTTGCCGTGCCGCACTTCCTCGGCGAACTCGTGGTTTCCCCGGAGGCCCAGACTATCGCCGAAAGCCTGGTTTCCGGAAGCAATGTCGGTGTCCTGCTGGGCAATTTTGCTCAGCAGCATCCGCAAGCCGCGATGCTGCACGCCCTGGGTCGTCTGGTTTCGAAGACGCTGGGTGGCAGGCTTGGTTTCCTTGGTGAAGCCGCGAACAGTGTGGGTGGCTATGTCGCCGGAGCGATACCCGGAACCACTGGCCTCAATGCCGCTGCAATGCTCGCCGATAGCCGACAGGCCTATGTCGTGCTGGGCGCCGAGCCTGAGCTCGATTGCGCCAACGGCGCGCAAGCGCTGGCGGCTCTGGCCAAAGCGGCGGTGACGGTGGTGCTGACACCGTTCAAGTCGCAGGCCATGCTCGATTACGCAGCCGTGTTGCTGCCGACGACACCCTTCAGCGAAACTTCCGGGACGTTCGTCAATACCGAAGGCCGTGCGCAGAGTTTCTACGCCGCCGCGAAGCCCTTGGGCGATGCCCGTCCGGCATGGAAGGTATTGCGTGTATTGGGCAACCTTCTCGATCAAAGCGGTTTCGATTACAACAGCAGCGAGGACGTTCGTACCGAGGCTTTGGGCGGCAATCCCGAGTTCGTTGCCGGACTCGACAATGCCGTCGACGGTGTGGTGATGAAACTCGCTCCTACAGCCTCCGGCATCGAGCGCGTCTCCGATGTCCCGATCCATTTCGCCGACCCGCTGGTCCGTCGTTCGCTGGCGCTCCAAATGGCAGCGGATTCCGCAGCGCCGGCGGCGCGCATGAGCGCGGCAATGCTCGCCAAGCTCGGTGTGGCGGCAGGTGCCGATGTAAGAGTCGGCGCTGGAGGTACGGCGATTGTCCTTCCCGCACAACTCGACGCCGGCCTGCCGGATGGCACCGTGCGCATCGCCGCGGCCCATGCCAGCACCGTGGCTCTGGGGCCACTGTTTGCCAACCTGACTGTGGAGAAGGCGTGATGGAAACGATGGTCGTCTCCTTCCTCCAGTCTGCGCTGGGTTCGGCGTGGCCGACGGTCAAGCCGGTCTGGCCATTGGTGTGGACCTTGGCCAAGATTGTTCTGATTCTGGCCCCGCTGATGCTGTCCGTGGCCTACCTGACCTTCTGGGAACGCAAGGTCATCGGCTGGATGCAGGTGCGTATCGGTCCTAACCGTGTGGGTCCCTGGGGCCTGCTGCAGCCGATCGCCGACGGCCTCAAACTGTTCTTCAAGGAAGTACTGTTCCCTGCGGCTGCCGATAAAAAGCTCTTTGTCCTTGGCCCGGTCATGGCGATAGCCCCGGCACTTGCTGCCTGGGCGGTGATTCCCTTTGCCCCGGGCTGGGTCGTGGCCAACATCGATGCCGGCGTGCTCTATCTTCTGGCGGTGAGTTCGGTCGGCGTCTACGGCATCATCATCGCCGGCTGGGCCTCGAACTCCAAGTACCCGATGTTCGGCGCCATGCGCGCCTCGGCGCAGATGATTTCCTACGAGGTCTCGATGGGTCTCGGCCTGATCTGCGTGCTGATGGTCTCCAACAGCCTCAACCTGTCCGAGATCGTGATGGCGCAGAGCAAGGGGCGCTTCGCTTCCTACGGTATCGACTTTCTCTCCTGGAACTGGTTGCCGCTGCTGCCGATGTTCGGCGTCTACCTGATCTCCGGGGTGGCCGAAACCAACCGTGCCCCGTTCGACGTCGTCGAAGGCGAATCGGAGATCGTCGCCGGCCACATGGTCGAGTATTCCGGCATGGCCTTCGCGATGTTCTTCCTCGCCGAATACGCCAACATGATCCTGATCTCGGCGATGACCTCGATCTTCTTCCTCGGCGGCTGGCTGTCACCGGTGGACTACATTCCCGACGGCTTCCATTGGCTCGCCGCCAAGATGGCCGCGATACTGTTCTTCTTCCTCTGGATTCGCGCCACCTTTCCGCGCTACCGCTACGACCAGTTGATGCGTTTGGGCTGGAAGGTATTCGTGCCGCTGACGCTGGTCTGGATCCTGGTGGTCGGCATCTGGATGATGTCGCCGCTGTCGATCTGGAAATAGGGCGAGGAGAAACCATCATGGGTGCAAAAGACTTCATCGGCAGCCTGTTCCTCAGGGAGCTCTTCAAAGGCATGGCAGTAACCGGGCGCTACATGTTTGCCCGCAAGATCACCATCCAGTATCCGGAAGAGAAGACGCCGCAGAGCAACCGTTTCCGCGGATTGCACGCTCTGCGCCGCTATCCGAATGGCGAAGAGCGCTGCATCGCCTGCAAGCTGTGCGAAGCCGTCTGCCCGGCGCTGGCGATCACCATCGAATCCGCCGAGCGCGAGGACGGCTCGCGCCGTACCACGCGCTACGACATCGACCTGACCAAGTGCATCTTCTGCGGCTTCTGCGAGGAAGCCTGTCCGGTCGACGCCATCGTGCAGACCCGCATATTCGAATACCACGGCGAGGCCCGCGGCGATCTCTACTACACCAAGCAGATGCTGCTGGCCGTGGGCGACAAGAACGAAGCCCAGATCGCCGCCGATCGTGCCCAGGATGCACCTTACCGCTGAACCGGCCATGGAATTCAAGACCCTACTCTTCTATCTGTTCTCGACCATCACGGTCATCGCCGCGCTGCGCGTGATCACTGCGCGCAACCCGGTGCATGCGGTGCTGTTTCTGGTGCTGGCCTTTTTCAACGTCGCCGGCCTCTGGATGCTGCTGCAGGCCGAGTTTCTTTCGCTGGCCCTGGTGATGGTGTATGTCGGCGCTGTGATGGTGCTCTTCCTGTTCGTGGTGATGATGCTCGACATCAACATCGAGCGGGTGCGCGCCGGCTTCTGGAGCAACCTGCCGCTGGGCATTGTCGTCGGCGGTCTGCTCGCGTCGGAAATGGCGGTCGTGCTCTCGGGAAAGTATTTCGGCCTGGCCAATCTGCCGCCGCAGAACCTGCCGGCGAACTACTCCAACACCAAGGAGCTGGCGCGAGTCTTGTTCACCGACTACGCCTATCCCTTCGAAGTTGCCTCGGTGATATTGCTGGTGGCGATCATCGTTGCCGTCATGCTGACCATGCGCCGGCGCAAGGACAACAAGGCCATGCACTCCTCCGACCAGATCGCGGTGAAGGCCAAGGACCGCATGCGCATCGTCAAGATGGCGCCAGAGGTCGATTTGCCGGCCAGCGGGGGAGACAAGGCATGATTTCGCTGTCGCATTACCTGATCCTCGCGGCCATCCTGTTCGTCATCAGCGTGATCGGCATCTTCCTCAACCGGAAGAACCTGATCGTCCTGCTGATGGCTATCGAACTGATGCTGCTGGCGGTGAACCTGAACTTTGTCGCCTTCTCGCACTACCTCAACGATCTCTCCGGCCAGCTGTTTGTATTCTTCATCCTGGTCGTCGCCGCCGCCGAATCAGGCATCGGCCTGGCGATTCTGGTGGTGCTGTTCCGCAACCTGTCCTCGATCGATGTCGAAGACCTCGACAGCCTGAAGGGCTAACGGCTACATGGGCATGAAGACACTCTACCTCCTCGTTCCCCTGGCACCGCTCGCGGGCGCCATCCTCGCCGGCTTTTTCGCCAACCTCCTCGGGCGCACCGGCGCGCACACGATCACCTCGATTGGCGTGGCAATTTCCTTCATCGTTTCGGTGATCATTTTCCAGGACGTTCAGGCCGGCCATACGTTCAACGGCACTGTCTATCAATGGATGGAATCCGGCGGCCTGAAGCTTGAGGTCGGATTCATGATCGACCAGCTGACCGTGCTGATGATGCTCGTCGTGACCTTCGTTTCGCTGATGGTGCATATCTACACCATCGGCTACATGGCCCATGACGAGGACAACTGGCCAGAGGGCAGCAAGGCCGGCACCCACAGCTACCAGCGCTTCTTCAGCTACATCTCGCTGTTCACCTTCTCGATGCTGATGCTGGTGATGAGCAACAATTTCGTCCAGCTGTTCTTTGGCTGGGAAGCCGTGGGCCTGGTCTCCTACCTGCTGATCGGTTTCTGGTCGGTGCGCGAAACAGCGATCTACGCCAACCTCAAGGCCTTCCTGGTCAACCGCGTCGGCGATTTCGGCTTCCTGCTCGGCATCGGCCTGGTCGCCGCCTACGCCGGCAGCCTCGACTACGTCACCGTATTCGGCAAGGCCAGGGAACTGGCGACGATGACCGAAGCCGTCACCGGCTGGCCCTTGATCACCGCCATCTGCATCTGCCTGTTCATCGGCGCCATGGGCAAATCGGCGCAGTTCCCGCTGCATGTCTGGCTGCCGGATTCGATGGAAGGCCCGACCCCGATCTCCGCGCTGATCCACGCCGCAACCATGGTCACGGCCGGCATTTTCATGGTTTCGCGCATGTCGCCGCTGTTCGAGCTGTCAGACACCGCGTTGTCCTTCGTCATCGTCATCGGAGCGATCACCACGCTGTTCATGGCCCTGATTGCCATCGTTCAGACTGACGTCAAGCGCGTCGTCGCCTACTCCACGCTCTCGCAGCTCGGTTACATGACCATGGCCCTGGGCGCCTCGGCCTACTCGGTAGCGATCTTTCACCTGATGACCCATGCCTTCTTCAAGGCCGTGCTGTTCCTCGGTGCCGGTTCGGTGATCATCGCCATGCACCACGAACAGGACATGCGCAAGATGGGCGGCCTGCGCAAGTACATGCCGATCACCTACGCCACGATGCTGATCGGTGCCATCGCCAACGCCGGCCTGCCGCCCTTCGCCGGCTTCTTCTCCAAGGATTCGATCATCGAGGCGGTGCATCTGGCCAACGTGCCCGGAGCCGGTTTTGCCTACTTCTGTGCCTTGGCGGCCGTGTTTGTCGGCGGCTTGTATTCCTTCCGCCTGATCTTCTTCACCTTCCATGGCGAAGAGCGCTTCCGCAACACCCATGACGACCACGGTCACGGCCATGACGCGCACCATGACGCGCACGACGATCATGGCCATCATGGCCCGGTCGAGCCGCACGAGTCACCCAAGGTTGTGACTCTGCCATTGATCCTGCTGGCAATCCCGGCGATTGCGTCAGGCTGGCTGATCGGCACCATCCTCTACGGCAACTGGTTCGGTGCTGCGATTTCCATCGCCGACGTGCACAAAGGCATGGCGACCATGGCCCACGAATTCCATGGCATCTTCGGCATGATGATCCACGGCGTCACCACGCTGCCGTTCTGGCTCGCCGTCAGCGGTGCGGCCACGGCCTGGTACCTCTATATCGTCAAGCCGGACCTGCCCGCGGTGATCAAGCAAAAGCTGGCCTTCCCTGCCATGATCCTCGAAGAGAAATACGGATTCGACCGCTTCAACGACTGGTTCTTCGCCGGCGGCGCACGCGGCCTCGGTCGCGGCCTCTGGAAGGGCGGCGACCAGGTGCTGATCGACGGCGTCATGGTCAACGGCTCGGCCGGCGCGGTGGGCTGGTTTGCCGGCCTTACCGGGCTGATCCAGTCCGGCCGCATCTACCGCTACGCCCTGGCCATGCTGTTCGGCGTGACCGCCTTCCTGTTGCTTTGGAGGGCCTGACGCGCACCCGCGGCGGCCCGATGGAATGATAAAGAGATGAACCAGCAACTCCTCAGTCTCGCAATCTGGTTGCCCATACTGGGCGCCGTGCCTGTCTTCTGGGCGGGCTCCGATCGCCGCGATCTGGTGCGCTGGCTCGCGCTGGCCGTGGCCGTCGCCGGCTTCCTGGTCACCATCCCGCTCTATACGGGATTCGATCCCAAGATTGCCGGCATGCAATTCGTCGAGCATGCACCCTGGATCCCCCGCTTCAACGTGCAGTACTTCCTCGGGGTGGACGGCATCTCCATGCCCTTCATCCTGCTCAACGCCTTCATCACCGTGATGGTGGTGCTGGCTGGCTGGGACGTCATCGAGGAGAAGCAGGCGCAGTACATGGGCGCCTTCCTGGTCATGTCCGGCCTGATGAACGGCATCTTCAGCGCGCTCGACGGTGTGCTGTTCTACGTCTTCTTCGAGGCTTCGCTGATCCCGATGTACATCATCATCGGCGTCTGGGGCGGCCCCAACCGGGTCTACGCGGCGATCAAGTTCTTCCTCTACACGCTGCTCGGTTCGCTGCTGATGCTGGTTGCCCTGATCTGGCTGTTCCTCGAATCGCGCGGCAGCTTCAACATCCTGGACTGGCACCAGTTGCAGATCGGCATGAAGCCGCAGATCCTGATCTTCATCGCCTTCCTGGTGTCGTTCGCGGTCAAGGTGCCGATGTGGCCGGTGCATACCTGGTTGCCGGATGCCCACGTCGAGGCTCCCACCGGCGGCTCGGTGGTCCTGGCGGCGATCGCCCTGAAGCTCGGCGCCTATGGCTTCGTCCGGTTTTCGCTGCCGATCGTGCCCGATGCCGCGCATTACATGGCCAACTTCATGATCACGCTGTCGCTGATCGCGGTCGTGTATATCGGCTTCGTCGCGCTGGTGCAGACCGACATGAAGAAGTTGATCGCCTACTCGTCGATCTCGCACATGGGCTTCGTCACCCTGGGCTTTTTCATCTTCAATCAGCTCGGCGTCGAAGGTGCGCTGGTGCAGATGATCTCCCACGGTTTCGTCTCGGCGGCGATGTTCCTCTGCGTCGGTGTCATGTACGATCGCGTGCATTCGCGCCAGATCGCGGATTACGGCGGCGTGGTGCATACCATGCCGAAGTTTGCCGCGCTGTTCGTCTTCTTTGCCATGGCCAATTCCGGCCTGCCGGCCACCTCCGGCTTCGTTGGTGAGTTCATGGTGATCCTCGGCGCCATCAAGGCCAACTTCTGGCTCGGCTTCCTTGCCGCGACGACCTTGATCCTGGGTGCCGCTTACACGCTGTGGATGATCAAGCGCGTGGTCTATGGCCCGGTCGGCAACCACCACGTTGCCGAAATGCAGGATCTGAGCAGTCGCGAGTTCCTGTTCCTCGCCCTGCTCGCGCTCTGCGTGCTGGCCATGGGTCTTTACCCCTTCCCCTTCACCGAAGTGATGCATGCCTCGGTGGATAACCTGCTCAAGCATGTCGCGGTAAGCAAGCTGTGATGATTCCCAATGAGCGGCACACGATGCGAAAGACACGAGAGAAGCGATGCTGAATAATTTCGTGATGCCCGATCTGTACCCGGCGGCACCGGAGATCTTCCTCCTGCTGATGTCCTTCCTGGTACTGTTCGTCGATCTGTTCTTCGGCGCCACCCATCGCTGGATGGCCGCCATGCTGACCGCCGTCTCGCTGCTGGGAGCCGCACTGATCACCCTCGTCACCTCGGATCCGCAGCCGGTGCTGACCTTCAGCGGCATGTTCATCGACGACATGCTGGCCGACTTCCTCAAGCTGATGACCTACTTCGCCGTGCTGATGATGCTGGTCTACAGTCGTCAGTACCTGGCCGACCGGGGCCTCGACAAGGGCGAGTTCTACCTGCTGGTCATCTATGCCACGCTGGGCATGATGATCATGATCTCGGCGGCCAACTTCCTGACCATGTATCTCGGCCTGGAACTGATGTCGCTGTCGCTCTACGGTCTGGTGGCCATCGACCGCAACTCAACGCGTTGCACCGAAGCGGCGATGAAGTATTTCGTGCTCGGCGCCCTGGCCTCCGGCCTGCTGCTCTACGGCATGTCGATGGTGTATGGCGCCACCGGCAGCCTCGAGCTCGGCGGCGTCGCCCAGGCCCTGTATCAGGGGCAATCGGAAAAGACCGTCCTTGTATTCGGCCTGGTCTTCATCGTTGCCGGCATCGCCTTCAAGCTGGGCCTGGTTCCCTTCCACATGTGGATCCCGGACGTCTATCACGGCGCACCGACGGCGGTCACCATGTTCATTGGTTCGGCGCCCAAGCTCGCGGCCTTTGCCATGGCCCTGCGCCTGTTGGTGTATGGCCTGCTCGGTCTGGCCACCGACTGGCAGAAGATGCTTTTGGTCATGGCCGTGCTCTCGATTGCGCTGGGCAACCTCGCCGCCATCGCCCAGACCAACATCAAGCGCATGCTGGCCTACTCGGCGATCTCGCACATGGGCTATATGGTGCTGGGCCTGATGTCGGGCATGGTTGCCGGAAAAATCGATCCCTTCACCGCCACCAATGCCTACAGCTCCGCGCTGTACTACACCGTGGCCTATGTCCTGATGTCGCTGGGCGCTTTCGGAGCCGTACTGCTGTTGTCACGGGCGGGCTACGAAGCCGAGAACCTGGAAGACTTCAAGGGCCTCAACAAGCGCAGCCCCTGGTTCGCCGCGATGATGTTGATCATGATGTTCTCGATGGCCGGCATACCGTTCTTCATCGGCTTTTTTGCCAAGTTCGCCGTGCTGCTCGCCGCCATCAAGGCCGGTTACGTCATCGTCGCCGTGATCGCGGTAATGTTCTCGCTGATCGGTGCTTTCTACTACCTGCGCGTGGTCAAGCTGATGTACTTCGATGCTCCCGTCGATTCCGCGCCGATCACCGCCGGCTTGGACGTCCGCGTGTTGTTTTCGCTCAACGGCCTCGCCGTTGCCGGGCTCGGTCTCTTCCCCAACGAAGTGATGATGATCTGCACCACCGCGCTGCTGCGTTCGGTCTGAACCTGAACGCGCCGCGCCAAGGCCGCCTCCGGGCGGCCTTTTGTTTTGTGGCGGCGCGGCGCTGAGCTAAGATAGCGCCATCTGAAACGAGCATGCTCGGACGCTACAGGCCCGCGGAAATGGATGATGCCCAACTGATCGAACACACCCTCAGCAGCGAGTCGGTATACGACGGTGCGCTGCTGAAAGTGCGGCGCGACGAGGTGCGTCTGCACGACGGCCACCAGACCGTGCGCGAATGGATCGCCCACCCGGGTGCCGTGGTCATCATCGCCGCACTGGATAACGGCAATCTGCTGTTCGAACGACAGTTTCGCTACCCGCTGCGACGTATCTTCACCGAGCTTCCCGCCGGCAAGATTGACATCGGTGAGCACCCGCTCGATACCGCCAAGCGCGAACTGCGCGAGGAGACCGGCCACACCGCCAGGATCTGGCGACACCTCGCCACCATGCACCCCTGCATCGGCTATTCCGACGAACGCATCGAGATCTTCTGGGCCCAGGGTTTGATCTACGTCGGTCATCAGCGCGACCACGGCGAGCATCTCGATGTCATCGAGCTCAGCGTCGCCGACGCGCTGCTGGCGGTGCAGGATGGCGAGATCACCGACGGCAAGACCATCTCCGCCCTGATGTGGGCCGACAAGATCCACGCCGGCGCCTGGCCGATGCCGGAATGAATACCCCGGACCCGATCAGCTCACTGGGGCAGCTCGACCTCGATCCCTCCGGTGGCCACACGCTGGAGGCGTTGCACGTCCTTTCCGAAATCTCCAGCAACCTCGCCGACGAGGACGACCTCGACGAATTGCTGGGCCGATTTCTTGGCACCATGATCCGCCTGGCCAAGGCCGATGCCGGCGTGGTGCGCGTGCTCACCAGCGACGGCCAGCACCTGCGCATGGTCGCCTCGCGCGGGCTGCCGGCGCAGGTGGTCAAGTTCGAACGCCTGGTCTCGCGCGACTGCGGCCAGTGCGGCATTGCCATCGGCCAGAACAAGCCCTGCTTCGAGATCGACCTCGCCGGCTGCGCCGACCGCACCCACAGCGACTGGTTCGGCACTGGCTGCCAGGCCATGGTGGTGGTGCCGCTGCAGAACGCCGGGCGCCTCCTGGGCACCTACAACCTCTACCTGCCGCAGGCTTTCGATCTGCCCGAAGAAGTCGCGATGCTGTTCCGCTCGATTGGCGAGCACCTCGGCCTGGCTCTCGAAAACGCCCGCCTCAAGCGCGAGAACCTGCGCATCGTGCTGACCAGCGAACGCCAGATGATGGCCGCCGAAATCCACGACTCGCTGGCGCAGACGCTGGCCTACATGAAAATGCGCATGGCCATGCTGACCGACGCCATCGCCGAACAGGAGCTGGAAAAGACCGCCAAGTACGCCGGCGACGTCAGCCAGGCGCTGGACGACGCCTATGGCCACCTGCGCGAGCTGCTGGTGCAGTTCCGCAGCCGCATGGACCCGATGGGCCTGCATCATTCGCTGCAGGGCCTGGCCGTCGGCTTTCGCGAGCGCACCGGCATCGAGCTGCACTATGACAACCGCCTCACCGACTTGCGCCTGGAGCCGGAAAAGGAAAGCCAGGTGTTCCACATACTTCAGGAAGCGCTGGCCAACGTCGCACGCCACTCCGGCGCCACCGAGGCGCACATGACATTGGAAGCGGCAGGTGACTACTACGTGGCCACGGTGGAAGACAACGGCAAGGGCGGGCAGGGCTTCTTCGCCATTGCCAACCGCGTCGGCGGCTTCGAGGAGCACCCGGGGCTGCGCGACCACTTCGGCCTCACCATCATGCGCGAACGGGCGCAAAAGATCGGCGGCCGCCTCGAAGTGGTGAACCTGCCCCAGGGCGGCTTCCGCGTGCGCCTTTCATTCCCGCCGGGAGGCGGCCTCACCGGATGAGCCAGACCGCCGCCAACCCGATCCGCGTCATGCTGGTCGACGACCACACCCTGTTCCGCAAGGGCCTGGCCGAACTGCTGGAACAGCGTGGCACGATCAAGGTCGCGGCGATTGCCGGCAACGGCGACGATGCCCTGCGCATCCTGCCCGAGGCCAAGCCCGACGTCATCATCACCGACCTCAACATGCCGCCCCAGGGTGGGCTGGCCCTGCTTCGCCAGTTGGTGGCGGGCGGCTGGAACGGCCCGGTGCTGGTGCTGACGGTGAGCGATGCCGAGGAAGACCTTGCCGCCGCCATGCAGGCCGGCGCCAAGGGCTATCTCCTGAAGGACATGGAGCCCGAAGACGTCGTCGATGCCGTGCAGCGCGCGGTGCGTGGCGAGACCGTGGTCGCCCCGGCGATGACGCTAAAACTGGTGAACCTGCTGCAAGGTGGCAATGCCGCCAATGCCAAGACCGACACACTGAAGCTGCTCACCGCGCGCGAACGCGAAATCCTCCAGCATCTGTCGCAGGGCCTGTCGAACAAGGCCATCGCCCGCGTGCTCGACATCAGCCATGACACCGTCAAGCTGCACGTGAAGCACATCCTGGCCAAGCTCAACCTCAGCTCGCGCGTCGAGGCCGCCGTCTTCGCCGTCGAACAAAAGGCGGCGGAGCAAGGCCGGCGCGGCAACTGAATCCCCCCGCAGACAAAACCCACAAGGAGAACCAACGATGTCCGAAAAGGATACCGGCCCCGCCTTCAGCAGGGCCATAAAACTCTATTACAGCCCCGGCGCCTGCTCGCTCTCACCGCACATCGTGCTGGCCGAGGCGGGTCTTGCCTACAGCATCGAAAAGGTCGACCTGAAGACCAAGAAGACAGAAACCGGGACCGACTTCTTCGCCGTCAACCCGGCCGGCTACGTTCCGGCGCTGGTGCTCGACAACGGCGAAGTGCTGACCGAAGGCCCGGCCATCGTGCAATACCTGGCCGACCAGGCGCCGGAGAGGAAGCTGGCGCCGCCACCGGCCAGCTTCGAGCGCGTGCGCCTGCAGGAGATGCTCAACTTCATTTCCACGGAAGTGCACAAATCCTTCAGCCCGCTGTTCAATCCCGCTTCGTCCGAGGAAACCAAGGCCGCCGCCCGCGCGCTGATCGGCCGCCGCCTTGACGTGATCGAACAGAAGCTGGCGGGACGCGACTACCTGCTCGGCGACTTCTCGGTGGCCGACGCCTACCTGTTCACCGTGACCAGCTGGGGGCGCATGGTCGGCGTGGATATCAAGGAAGGCCGCCCCCGCCTCGGCGAATACTGGTCGCGCGTCAAGGCGCGACCCGGTGTGCACCAGGCCATGCAGGAAGAAGGCCTGATCAAGTAGGGCCTCAGCCGGCGGTTTGGCGCATCGCTTCGAGTAGGGCCTCGGGCGCTTGCGCCCCCGAGGCAGCCAGCTTCTGGTTGAAGACGAAGAAGGGCACGCCGTTGATGCCCATGCGGCGTGACTGCTCGGCATCCTCGCGCACCGTGTCGGCATCCTCGTCACTGTCGAGGTAGGCCTTCACCGCCGCCGCGTCGAAGCCGCAGGCGCCAGCGATCTCGGCGAGGATGGCGCGGTCGCCGACATGGCGGCCGTAGAGGAATTGCGCGGCGAACAACGCTTCGATCAGTGCCGTCGCCTTGCCGGCGTCAATCTTCTGCGCGTAGTGGATCAGCCGGTGCGCGGCCAGCGTGTTGGCGCGCAGCTCGATCTTCTCGAAGGCGAACTCGATGCCGGCAGGCTTGCCCGCCTCGCGCACGCGCTGCCAGATATCGGCCAGGCCCTGCGGGCCGCCGAACTTCTTTTCCAGGAAGGGCCGGTAGGGTTCGCCGCCCTCGGGCGTATCCGGGTTGAGGAAGAAGGGGTGCCAGCTCACCGTGACTTCGCTGCCCGGGTGTTCAGCGCGCCATTGCGCGATCGCCTTGTCCAGGTGGCGCTTGCCGATGAAGCACCAGGGGCAGACCACGTCGGAAACCACGTCGATCGTCAAAGCCATGATTTCTCCTCAGGATATTTCATGAAGTACGCTGGCCGAAGGCGGGCCGCTCAGTCGTCCCCTGCCGCGCAGGCGCAACCATGGCGCATCAGTTTTTTCGCTCTTAGATGGATTTTCAAGGCGCGCTACCAAGACGCCATTGCGCGTCACACCAACCGATGCACCTTCCTTCTCGACTAGGCGAAGGTAGTCGGCGCAATGTGCCCTGAATTCGGAAACACTTACGGTAACAGTGCTCATGCCGTGCCAACCTCCAGAACAATCTTGCCGATATGCTTGCTCGATTCCATCAGCTGGTGTGCCTCGGCTGCCTGCGCCAGCGGAAAGCGCGCGAAGAGGTGCGGCAGCAGTTCGCCGCGTGACAGCGCGGGCCAGATGTTGGCGGCCAGCGCGTCGCGGATCGCCATCTTCTCGGCCAGGGTGCGCGGGCGCATGGTCGAGCCGGTGATGCTCAGGCGCTTCACCATCACCGGCAGCAGGTCGGCTTCGCCCTTGCTGCCTTCGAGGAAGGCGACATACACCAGCCGCCCGTCGCGCCGCAGGGACGCCAGGTTGCGCTGCAGGTAGGGTGCGCCGACCATGTCGAGAATCACGTCGACGCCGCTACCGTTCGTGATGTGCTTCACTTCCTCGGCAAAGTCCGCGCTGCGGTAATTGATCGCGTGCGCCGCGCCGGCGCCGCGGCAGAAGGCAGCCTTCTCCTCGCTACCGACAGTGACTATGCACTCGACGCCAAGGTGCTT
>JACRIX010000027.1 GCA_016215645.1 Rhodocyclales bacterium | reverse complement strand
TCCACCAGAACGACGGGCAGGAGGTCGAGCAGCAGGCGCAAAGGATGCACTCGTAGAGGCCGTTGAGTTCCTCGCGGTCGTCCGGCGACTGCAGACGTTCGCGCTCCGGTGGCGGATCGTTGTTGATCAGATAGGGTTTGATCGAGTGGTACTGCTTGAAGAACTGTGTCATGTCCACGATCAGGTCGCGGATCACCGGCAGGCCTGGTAGCGGGCGCAGCACGATCGGCTTGCCTTCGGGAAAGCTGTCCATCGCCGTCAGGCAGGCCAGCCCGTTTTTGCCGTTGATGTTCATCGCGTCGGAGCCACAGACACCCTCGCGGCAGGAGCGGCGGAAGGCGATCGAATCGTCCTTGGCCTTGAGCTTGACCATGGCGTCGAGCAACTTGCGGTCGGTGGATTCGAGTTCCACCGAAATATCCTGCATGTACGGCTTGGCGTCCCGATCCGGATCGTAGCGATAGATCTTGAAATGGACGGTACTGGTGGCGTTCGTCATCATCGGGTCCTTGTCAGTAAGCGCGCTTCTTGAGTTCGATGGTGTCGACGCTCATCGGCTTCATCTGCACCGGCTTGTAGTCGAGGCGGCTGCGCTCGCGATACCAAAGGGTGTGCTTGAGCCAGTTCTTGTCGTCGCGACCGTCTGGCGTCTCCGGGCTGTCGACCGCATCGTCACGCACATGGGCGCCGCGCGACTCGGTGCGGGCATTGGCCGAAACGATGGTGGCCTTGGCGACCTCGATCAGGTTGTCCAGTTCCAGCGCCTCGATGCGGGCGGTGTTGAACACCTTGGACTTGTCCTTGATCTGGGTTTGTGCGACCTGGCCGGCAATCTCGTCGATGCGCTTGACACCCTCTGCGAGCATGTCCTTGAAACGGAACACGCCGGCATGCTTTTGCATCGTGCGCTGCATGGCCAGGCGCGTTTCATGCACGTCAGTGCCATCCTTCTGATGATTGAGGCGGTTGACGCGGGCCAGGGTGCGGTCTATGGCCTCCTGAGACAGCGGCTTGTGCGCCTTGACGTTGTTCTTCAGGTCATTGACGGCCGTTTCGCCGGCCGACTTGCCGAAGACCAGCAGGTCGAGCAGGGAATTGGTTCCGAGACGATTGGCGCCATGCACCGAGGCGCAGGCACATTCGCCGGCGGCGTAGAAACCCACTACCGGCTCGCTCGGATTCCCGTTCTTCGGCACCACCACCTGACCGAGGTAGTTGGTCGGAATGCCGCCCATCTGATAATGACAGGTCGGCACCACCGGCAGCGGCTCCTTGAGGCAATCGACGCCGGCGAACTGGATGCCGATCTCGTGGATCCCCGGCAGGCGCTTCATGATGGTTTCGGGCGGCAGGTGGGTGATGTCGAGCAGAACGTAATCCTTGTTCGGCCCGCAACCGCGGCCTTCGTTGATCTCGGTGGTCATCGCCCGCGAAACCACGTCGCGTGAGGCCAGATCCTTGGCGTTCGGCGCGTAGCGCTCCATGAAACGCTCGCCAGCCGAGTTGCGCAGGATGCCGCCCTCGCCGCGCACGCCTTCGGTGATCAGCACGCCGGCACCGGCGACGCCGGTCGGGTGGAACTGCCAGAACTCCATGTCTTCGAGCGGGATGCCTGCGCGTGCTGCCATGCCGACGCCATCGCCGGTATTGATGAAGGCGTTGGTCGATGAGTAGTAGATGCGCCCTGCTCCGCCCGTGGCGAAAATGGTGGCCTTGGCGTGGAAAACGACGATCTCGCCGGTTTCCATGTCCATCGCGGTGACGCCGAGCACGTCGCCCTCGGCATCGCGCACCAGGTCCAGCGCCTGCCATTCGACGAAGAACTGCGTATTGACCTTGATGTTGCGCTGGTACATCGCGTGCAACATGGCGTGACCCGTGCGATCGGCCGCGGCGCAGGAACGGCGCACCGGCTTCTCGCCGAAGTTCGACATGTGGCCGCCGAAGGGGCGCTGATAGATCTTGCCGTTGTCAAGTCGGTCGAAAGGCATGCCGTAGTGCTCGAGTTCGACCACGACTTCATTCGCCTTGCGGCACATGAACTCGATCGCGTCCTGGTCGCCGAGCCAGTCGGAGCCCTTGACGGTGTCGTACATGTGCCAGTGCCAGTGGTCCTCCTCGGAATTGCCCAGGCTGGCGGCAACGCCACCCTGCGCGGCGACGGTATGCGAGCGGGTGGGGAACACCTTGGTCAGCACGGCGGTCTTGTAGCCGGCTTCCGATAATTGAATCGCGGCACGCAGGCCGGCGCCGCCGGCGCCGACGATGACCGCATCGAATTTGCGAACGGTGTAATTCATGATTGCCTTCCGCAGGGCCGTCCCAAGGAAGGCCGTTCATTGAAAATGGAGCGAAGCGAACCTTGGTCACCCCTTTTCATGGAAAAGGGGCTGGGGGATATGTACATCATTACAGCCTCCAGATGATCTGTATGGCCCAGCCGGCATAGCCGACCAGGGCGAGCAGCGTCAGCACATGCAGGAACAGACGCAACGCCGCGGAATTGAGATAGTCCATCCAGATGTCGCGGACGCCGACCCAGGCGTGGTAACAGAGGCTGACGATGAACAGGAAGCTGAGGAAGCGGATGAAGCCGTTGGCCATAAAGGCCTGCCAGGCTTCACGCGAGGACATCGCGCCACCTAACGCAGCGCCGAAAATGATCAGGGTAAAAACGGCCATCACAACGCCAGTAATGCGTTGCGCCAGCCAATCCTTGAGGCCGTAACCGGCCCCGACGACGAGTCTTTGCATGTCAGAAGCCTCCGAGGAGTTTGAGGCCGAAGATCGCGGTCAGCGCCAGGCTGACCACCATTACCGCAACCGCCGAGTTGTGCGCCTGCTGCTTTTCAACACCGACATGAATATCGATCAGCAGAATGCGGATGCCCATGCAAAAGTGATGGAAGAAGGCCCAAATCAGGCCCAGCAGGATCAGTTTGACCAGCCAGTTACCGGTCACGGCGGTGAACATCTCCGTGCTGGCCTGCGTTGAGCCCAGTGAAAGTTGCAGCAGCCAAATCAGTAAAGGCAGCAGCAGAAAAAGGCCGGCGCCACTGACGCGATGCAATATCGACGCGAAGCCGGCCAGAGGCAGTCGGATTTCGTTGAGCGCCAGATGTTTGGGACGCTGCTTGGTCATCTCGGGCATATCGGGACTTCTCCTATTTTGACGCGCCGCACTATAAATCAAAACACACTACCGTTAAACAAAACTTATGGAAAATCAGCCCAGTTCATTGAAATAGCAATGTTCACTGGTCAGATACAGGCCGCGCCGCCATTCAACGGGCTTGTCGCCGTATGAAAAACTGACACGCTCCACCGACAACAGTGGGCTTCCTTCCACAACCTTCAGCAATTCCGCACTCGCCCGATCTGCCGGCACCGCACGCAGGCGCTCCTCGGCGCGAATCATGCGCACGCCGAAACGGTTCTCGAAGAAGCTATACAGAGAACCCTCGAAATCACGCAGCATCTCCAGGGTGAGCGTGCCAAAGATGCTCCCGGGCAGGTAGATCTCGTCGACCACCACAGGCTTGCCCGCAAATTGCAGTAAACGACGAACGATGTTGATCGGGTCGCCGATATTCAGTTCGAGCATGCGCGCGACTTCCGGTCCGGCTTTGGCGCGCCAGCATTCGAGCGGAATGCTCTGCGCCTGTTCAATGCCCCCGGCCAGCGGCACCAGTCGCAGAAAGCGGAAAAATGCACGTGGATCATCGTGCGATGCAACGAAGGTGCCCTTTCCTTGTCGACGCAGCAAGAGATTTTCCGCAGCGAGTTCGTCTATCGCCTTGCGAACCGTCCCCTGACTGACGCTGAAGCGAATCGCCAGCTCAGATTCACTGGGAATGGCCTCGCCCGGCCGCCACTCTCCGGATTCGAGGCGCTGCATCAGCAGGCTCTTTATCTGGCGATAAAGAGGACTGAAAGTCGGCGATGGCGAGACGCTGGATTCAGGCATGATGCGCATTTGAGCATTTTTTTTCGGACCTGTCCACCCCTCGTCTTATGTCTTATATAAGACAACAAATAGATATTGACACAGCGCAGCATAGGTTTTAACATTTCGCGATTGCCTGACGTATCATCGCCGTCCGCAATCGAACCCGCATCACCCGACGCAATCTCGACCAATCGACTCAACCTGATACAGGAGTTCTACAAATGGCAAAAGCCCCCGTTCGTGTCGCAGTGACCGGCGCCGCCGGCCAAATCGGTTATGCCGCCATCTTCCGCATTGCTGCCGGTGACATGCTGGGCAAGGATCAACCGGTGATCCTGCAACTGCTCGAGCATCCTTCCGAGAAGCCCCAGGCCGCGCTCAAGGGCGTGATGATGGAACTCGACGACTGCGCCTTTCCCCTGCTGGCGGGTGTCGTCGGCACGGGCGATGCGAAGGTCGCGTTCAAGGATGCCGACTATGCCCTGCTGATCGGCGCCAAGCCCCGCGGGCCCGGCATGGAGCGCAAGGACCTGCTGATGGACAACGCCAAGATCTTCATCGAACAGGGCGGCGCTCTGGATGAAGTCGCTTCGCGCAACGTCAAGGTGCTGGTGGTCGGCAACCCGGCGAACACCAACGCCTACATCGCGATGAAGTCGGCCAAGAGCCTGCCGGCGAAGAATTTCACCGCCATGCTGCGCCTGGACCACAACCGCGCCGTGTCGCAACTCGCCACCCGCACCGGCAAGTCGGTCAATGACATCGAGAAGATGATCGTCTGGGGCAACCACTCGCCCACGATGTATCCGGACCTGCGCTTCTGCAGCGTCGCCGGCCAGGCCGCTCCCGCCGCCATCAATGACGAAGCCTGGTACAAGAACGAGTACATCCCGACTGTCGGCAAGCGCGGCGCCGCCATCATCGCCGCCCGCGGCGCCTCGTCGGCCGCATCGGCCGCCAATGCCGCCATCGACCATATGCGCGACTGGGCGCTGGGCACCAATGGCAAGTGGGTCACCATGGGCGTTCCCTCGGATGGCTCCTACGGCATTCCGAAGGACATCATCTACGGCGTTCCCGTGACCTGTGAGAACGGCGAGTACAAGCGCATCGAAGGCCTGGCCATCGACGACTATTCGCGCACGATGATGGATAAGACCCTGGCCGAGCTGCAGGAAGAGCAAGCCGGCGTCGCCAGCCTCCTCGGCTGATGAAGCGCTACAGGATGAAGCGGTTCAACGGACTCGCGACAAGGTGAGCCCGACGCTTCATCCTGCTGAGGTTTTGTATCGCGGGGAGAGGCCCTTCCCCGCCCTTCCCGCCTGCGAGCATTACGCCGGCTCGGAGAAGAACCTGCGCAAGGCGCTGCAACTACAGGCCGAACTCGCGATCGACGAGCGCTCGGTATTCGATGTCACGGGGGATTGCGAAGACGGTGCCCCTGCCGGTCGCGAGGCCGAACACGCGGCAATGATCGCCAGCCTGATCCTCGATCCGGCGAATCGATATGAACGTTTCGGTGCCCGCATCCACGACGTGAGCCACGCCCATTGGCGTGCCGATCTCGAAATCATCGTCGGCCGCGCTGGCGCCAAGGTGGCATTCATTGTGTTGCCAAAGGTTTCCAGCGCCGATGACGCCTTGACGCAGATCCGAGCGCTGGACGACATTCGAAGGCGGAATGGTATCGAGCGCACAATCCCCGTGCATGTGCTGATCGAAACACCTGGCGCACTCCACGAAGCCTGGGCGATTGCCGCATTGCCCCACGTCGAAACCATTGATTTTGGCCTGATGGATTTTGTCAGCGCACATCACGGCGCGATTCCGGGTACTGCGATGCGCTCGCCCGGCCAGTTCGAGCACCCCCTGGTCGTCCGCGCCAAGTGCGAGATCGCCACGGCCGCCTTCGGCAACGGCGTCGTTCCGGCGCATAACGTCACCACCGAGCTCAATGATCCGGATGTCGTCCGCGAGGATGCGAAGCGGGCCCGCAACGAATTCGGTTTCCTGCGGATGTGGAGCATCCATCCGCGCCAGATTCAGCCCATTATCGAAGCCATGCGTCCCAGCTTCGCCGAAGTCACCGAGGCTTCCGGCATTCTGCTTGCGGCTCAAAACGCCCACTGGGGACCGATTGCCTGGGAAGGCAAACTGCATGACCGCGCCTCCTACCGCTACTACTGGGAGCTGCTGCGCCGTGCCCATGCCACCGGTGCGGCCTTGCCCGGCGAAGCACGCAACCGTTTCTTCAATTTCGGGGCTGAAGGCAACCACCAGCCCTGACCGCTGTCAAACACGATTCCAACGAGAGGACCTCACCATGCTTGAAGCCTATCGCGCCCATGTCGCCGAACGCGCCGCCCTTGGCATTCCACCCCTGCCCCTGAGCAAGCAGCAGGCCACCGACCTGGTCGCCCTGCTGAAGAACCCGCCCAGGGGCGAGGAAGCCTTCCTGGTCGACCTGATCACCCACCGCGTGCCCGCCGGCGTCGATGATGCCGCCAAGATCAAGGCCGAGTTCCTTGCCCGCGTGGCGAAAGGCGAAGACGCCTGCGGCCTGATCTCGCGCGAGAAGGCCACCGAACTCCTCGGCACCATGGTCGGCGGCTACAACGTCAAGCCCCTGATCGACGTGCTCGACGACGCCGTGGTCGGCGCCGCCGCTGCCAAGGCGCTGAAATCCACACTGCTGATGTTCGATTTCTTCCACGACGTGGCCGAGAAGGCCAAGGCGGGCAGCGCCAATGCCAAGGCCGTGATGCAGTCCTGGGCCGATGCCGAATGGTTCACCCAGCGCCCCGAAGTGCCGAAGAAGATTTCGGTCACCGTGTTCAAGGTCACCGGCGAAACCAACACCGACGATCTCTCGCCCGCCCCCGACGCCTGGAGCCGCCCCGACATCCCGCTGCACGCGCTGGCCATGCTGAAGAACGCCCGCGACGGCATCACGCCGGAGAAGCCCGGCGAGCGCGGCCCGATGAAGCTGATCGAGGACCTGAAGAAGAAAGGCCACGCGGTCGCCTATGTCGGCGACGTGGTCGGCACCGGCTCCAGCCGCAAGTCGGCCACCAACTCCGTGCTGTGGTGGACCGGTGACGACATTCCCTTCGTTCCCAACAAACGCTACGGCGGCTTCTGCCTGGGCAGCAAGATCGCCCCGATCTTCTTCAACACCCAGGAAGATGCCGGCGCCTTCCCCATCGAGTGCGATGTCGCGCAGATGGCCATGGGCGACGTGGTCGACATCTTCCCCTATGACAAGAAGGTCGAGAAGAACGGCGCCACGATTTCCACCTTCGATTACAAGTCGGAAGTGCTGCTCGACGAAGTGCGCGCCGGCGGCCGCATCAACCTGATCATCGGTCGTGCCTTGACCGGCAAGGCCCGCGAGTTCCTCGGCCTGCCCGCCTCGACCCTGTTCCGCCTGCCACAGCCGCCGGTCGATTCCGGCAAGGGTTTCAGCCTGGCGCAGAAGATGGTCGGTCGCGCCTGCGGCTTCCCCGAACTCAGTGGACAACAGCGGGGCGTTCGCCCCGGCACCTACTGCGAACCGAAGATGACCTCGGTCGGCAGCCAGGACACCACCGGTCCGATGACCCGCGACGAACTGAAAGACCTCGCCTGCCTCGGCTTCTCCGCCGACCTGGTGATGCAGTCCTTCTGCCACACCGCGGCCTATCCGAAACTGGTGGACGTCAAGACCCACCGCACCCTGCCCTCCTTCATCACCGCACGCGGCGGTATCTCGCTGCGCCCCGGTGACGGCGTGATCCACTCCTGGCTCAACCGCCTGCTGCTGCCGGACACCGTCGGTACCGGCGGCGACAGCCACACTCGCTTCCCGATCGGCATTTCCTTTCCCGCAGGTTCCGGCCTGGTCGCCTTCGCGGCCGCCACCGGCGTGATGCCGCTAGACATGCCCGAATCCGTGCTGGTGCGCTTCAAGGGCAAGCTGCAGCCCGGCATCACGCTGCGCGACCTGGTCAATGCGATTCCGCTTTACGCGATCAAGGCGGGCCTGCTGACCGTGGCCAAGCAGGGCAAGAAGAACATCTTTTCGGGGCGCATCCTCGAAATCGAGGGCCTGCCCGACCTCAAGGTGGAACAGGCGTTCGAGCTCACCGACGCTTCCGCCGAGCGTTCCGCCGCCGGTTGCGCGGTGCGCCTGAACAAGGCGCCGATCGTCGAGTACATGCGTTCCAACATCACGCTGATGAAGTGGATGATCGCCGAAGGCTACGACGACAAGCGCGCCCTGGGCCGCCGCGTCAAGGCCATGGAAGCCTGGATCGCCAACGGCACCCTGCTCCAGCCCGACGCCGATGCCGAATACGCCGCCGTGATCGAGATCGACCTGGCCGACGTCAAGGAGCCGATCCTGGCCTGCCCCAACGACCCGGACGACGTCAAGATCCTCTCCGAAGTCGCCGGCGAGAAGATCGACGAAGTCTTCATCGGTAGCTGCATGACCAACATCGGCCACTTCCGCGCCGCCGGCAAGGTGCTCGAAGGCAAGTCGGACATCCCGACCCGCCTGTGGATCGCGCCGCCGACCAAGATGGACGCCATGATCCTCAACGAAGAGGGTTACTACGCCATCCTCGGCAAGTCCGGCGCGCGCATGGAAATGCCCGGCTGCAGCCTGTGCATGGGCAACCAGGCACAGATCAAGAAAGGCAGCACGGCGGTATCGACGTCGACCCGCAACTTCCCCAACCGGCTGGGCATCGACACCCGTGTGTATCTGAGTTCCGCTGAACTGGCGGCGGTGACAGCGCTGATGGGCAAGATCCCGACCGTGGCCGAGTACATGGAGCAGGTCAAGTCGCTCGAAGCCAAGTCGGCCGACGTCTATCGCTACATGAACTTCGACCAGATTGCCGAGTTCAAGGAGCAGGCGGATACGGTGACGGTGTAAGCGGCATTTCGGCGCCGTAGCGCCAGCGCCGACTCTTCAAAACAAGAACGCCCCCGACGGGAGATTGTCGGGGGCGTTTTTCTTGGCGTGTCGCCGCGTTGCCAGCGCCGACTTTTGGTTGGACTACTCGCCGCGCCGCATTTCGCGACGCCGCTCCCGCGTGCGTTCGGGATAGAGATCGCGCCCGGCTTGATGGACATCGCGCCGCAGTTGGCGACGTTCTTCCGGCGTCATGCGGCGCTGGCTCACCGCGTCTTCGGTCATAGCCCGCGCGGGCCGGGAATCAGGAGCCATGCGGTGCGGGCCTGTCCCGTCGCGATCACGTATCGGGCGCGGCATGCCCTGCGCGGACACTTCCGCCGCCAGCAACAGCATGGCCGTTGCCACGCCCATCCATTTCGCACTGCGTCCTGCCTTCACGTCCCATCCTTTCGCTTTGCTCAGCGAAGCATACTGTAAACCTGCTCACCGGCAATCTTGCCGGCCGCCATGAGGTGATCGACGCCGGCCTGGGGATCGCTGCCCCAGAGCGCAAGACCAAGGCCAAGCGCGATGCTAAGGAACAGTATTTTCATGTTCGCCTCCGTTGATTTCATCCGCCGCTCTTTCGGCACGCTTGCATTTTCGGCAGGGCTTGTAAGCCAACTGTTGCGTGGTTGGCGGCTTTGTAAGCCTTTGTTAAAGACGCTGGCAGGATGGCCTCGATCCCGCTAGGATTGGCGCCCATGAACGAGACCCGAGCCAAGATTCTTGTTGTCGATGACGACGTCCGCCTGCGCCAGTTGCTCGAGCGCTACCTCACTGACCAGGGCTTTGCGGTCAAGGCCGTGCCTGACGCACAGGGCATGGACCGCGCACTGGAACGCGAACTCTATGACCTCATCGTGCTCGACCTGATGTTGCCCGGCGAAGACGGACTGGCGATCTGCCGGCGCCTGCGCGGTGCCGCCAACACGGTGAGCATCATCATGCTGACTGCCAAGGGTGACGAGGTCGATCGTATCGTCGGCCTGGAGATCGGCGCCGACGACTACCTGCCCAAGCCCTTCAATCCGCGCGAGCTGGTGGCCCGCATCCATGCCGTGCTGCGCCGTCGCGCCGCGCCGCCACCACCGGGTGCCCCGGCGATCACCGAGGAAGTCGTGAACTTCGGCAAGGTTGGCATCAACCTCGGCACCCGCGAGCTGGAACGCGAGGGCGTCGTGACCCTGCTCACCTCTGGCGAGTTCGGCTTGCTGCGGGTGCTGCTCGAACATCCGCGCCAGCCGATGAGTCGCGACAAGCTCATGGAACTGGCGCGCGGCCGCGAATACGAGGTTTTTGATCGTGCCATCGACGTGCAGATTTCGCGCCTGCGCAAACTGGTGGAGGAAGACCCGGGCAAGCCGCGCTACATCCAGACCGTCTGGGGCTTCGGCTATGTGTTCGTTCCGGACGGCAAAAAGCACGAGTAGTCGCCGACGGCCATGAAGCTCCTGCCGCGCTCGTTGCTCTGGCGCACCTTCCTTTTGCTGGCGATGCTGATGCTGATCTCGGTCGCCGCCTGGTTCGCGATATTCCGCGCCTACGAGCGCGAGCCGCGCGCCCGGCAACTCGCCCAGACCCTGGTCAGCGTCGCCAACCTGACGCGGGCAGCGCTGATCTCCGCACATCCCGATTTGCGCCGCGAACTACTGCGCGAGCTTTCTGATCGCGAAGGCATCCACATCTACCCGGCGGAACCGGGAGACCGTGTCGAACCTCTGCCCGACCGGCCCTTCCTGCTCCGGGTCGAAGAACTGGTGCGCGAGCAATTGGGCCCCCATGCCCGCCTGACGCTGGACCGCGAAGGTGAGCGCGCCCTGTTCCTCAATTTCCGCATCGACGATAGCGATGATGGCGACTACTGGCTGACGCTACCGCGGGAACGCATCGAGCGCGTTTTTCCGCTGGGCTGGCTGGGCTGGGGCGTTGCCGCGCTATTGCTGTCGCTGGGCGGTGCCTGGCTGATCGTGTTCCGCATCACGCAGCCACTGAAGGCCTTGCAGCAGGCGGCACGAGAAGTCGGCGCTGGCGGTACGCCGGCACGCCTCGACGAAGGCGGTCCGACCGAGCTGGCGACGGTATCCCGTGCCTTCAATCAGATGGGCGCCGACCTCGCGCAGATCGACCAGGACCGGGCCTTGATCCTGGCCGGCATTTCCCACGATTTGCGTACGCCGCTGACTCGCCTGCGCATGGGTATCGAGTTGGCCGGAGACGAAATGCTGCGCGAAGGCATGACCGCCGATGTCGAGGAGATGGACAAGACCATTGGCCAGTTCCTCGATTTCGCCCGCTCGGAAGGCGGCGAAGCACTGCGGGACGTCGATGTCGTCGCCATGCTTGGCGAAATTGCAAGTCAATACCGCCGACGCGGCTTCAGCGTCGAATGTGCCGAATCCGGCGCCATGACTGCGGGCCATGCCCGAGCGCTAGCTGCACGACCGCAGGCCTTGCGCCGCGCCATCAGCAACCTGGTCGATAACGCCCTGAGGTATGCGGGTGCCGAGAAGCTGGTGGAACTCGACATGACAATCACCGACGAGGAATTCGCCATCGACGTCCGCGACCAGGGCCCCGGCGTTCCGGCCGAAGAAGTTGATCGCATCAAGCGCCCCTTCGCCCGGCTCGAATCCGCCCGCAGCAACACGGCCGGTGCCGGCCTGGGCCTGGCCATTGTCGAGCGCGTCGCGCGCGGCCATGGCGGTTGCCTGGAACTTTTGCCGCGGGACGGCGGCGGCCTCGTCGCGCGCCTGATACTTTCCGCCACGGGACCCATCCACAGCGATCCTAAACCATGAATCAAGCTCCTACGCCATTTCAGCGCATGGGCGGTGAGACCGCCGTGCGCCGTCTCGTCACCCGCTTCTACGAACTGATGGATACCCTGCCCGAGGCTTACGGTATCCGCAAGCTGCATCAGCCCGACTTGTCCGGCGCCGAGCAGAAGCTCTGCATGTACCTCACCGGCTGGCTGGGCGGCCCGCAGCTGTATGTCGAAAAATATGGCCACCCGCGTCTTCGGTCGCGCCATCTGCCGTTTCCCATCGGCAGCGACGAAGCGGAACAATGGATGCTGTGCATGCGCCAGGCCATGTCCGAAGTGATCGAGGATGAAACGCTGCGGTCCTCGCTCGACAAGGCCTTGAACGACCTCGCCCACTTCATGCGCAACCGCGACGCGAACGGACCGGCCTGAGCCCGGCGTCAGAGATCGGCGCTTGCGTGTTGCTGGCGCAGCGCTCGCGCGTAGCGATGACGCGCCATGAGCCGCGGATCGGAAACAATGATGCCGATGGTCTCACCGATCACCATGACCACGCCAAGCACCGGGAGCACCAGCATCAGGCCCGAAATGCCGGCCACGGCGCCGCCGGCGAAAATCATCAGTACGGTGATCAGCGGATGCAATTCCAGGCTCTTGCCAATGGTCATCGGCATGTAGAGAAAATCGTCGAGCAGGCGCACCAGAACAAACAAGCCAATCGCCCAGTAGGCCATCGAGGGATCGCCGGGGAAGTCTGTAGCCGCGACCAGCACCACCAGCAGGCCGCCGAGGATGGAACCCACATAAGGTACCCAGGCCAGCACCGCGCAGATCAGTCCCAGGGCCAGCGGTCCGGGAATGCCGAGCAACCACAAGCCGGCCGCCAGGGTCAGCGTATCGAGGATGGTGAGGTTGATCAGCCCCTGGAAATAGGCCCGCGCCGTGCGGTCGATTTCGTGCAGCAGATACAGCGTCCGCTCAAAGAAGGCATTGGGCACGGCAGCACCGAGAAAGCGCTTGAAGCGGCGTCCGTCGCGCAGAAAGAAGAACGCAAGGAAAGGCGCCAGCAGCAGCGAAGGCGTCCAGGCCATGATGCCCAATGCCACAGGCTCGATGTGGTCGCTGACATTGCCGGCGCCGTGCTTCAGGCGCGCCGCCACGGTATCGGCAAGCCTGGCCCGCTCCAGCGTGGGCCAACTGCCTTCCATCGCGCGCAGCGACGAATCCAGCAGTTTGGCGCCACCTTGCACATAGCGATCAACCGTATCCTGCCATTGCGCCGCCTGGCTGGCGATCTTCGGCATCAACGCGATTCCGGCTACGGCAATCAGAACCAGAAAAGCCAGCGTCACCACGCTTGATGCCGCATCCCGGCTCATGCCGCGATAGATCAGGGCGCGCACCGCCGGATAGAGAAAGTAGTAAAGGATCAGCGCCAGCAGGAAGGGCACGACCAGCCAGAGTACCTTTTGGAACACCAGCAGCAGGAGGCAGGTGACCGCGATGATCGCCACCCAGACCACCGGCCCGGAGCCGGTATGGTGGTGTTCTGAAGCTGCGCTCATGCCTTCTCTGGCGTGGTTCATCACACCCTATACCGCGTGCTGATGATTGCCCATGGCCTGGGCCATGACGCGCATCCGCGCGCCGAGGTGGCAGGCCAGTTGCCGCGAGATTTTTGAGGCGATGCGCGCGTGGGTATCGAGCAGGCTCACAAAGTCGTCGCGAAAGAAAATGATCAATTGGCAGGCCGTGGCGGCCCGCGCTTGGGCTGAGCGCGGCGAGTTGTCCAGCAAGGCCAGTTCGCCGAAGAAAATACCTGGTCCGAGTTGCGCAACGCGCCCCGAATCACCCTGGCGGCGACGCGGCAGGCCGTTGGCACCGACCGGCGAAGCGCGCTCGACGTCCCCCTGGTCCTGGCGCGAGATCAGCACTTCACCCGAGGCGATGATGTAGATGGCCTGCCCCTCTTCGCCTTCGTCGAAGATCACTTCACCGGCGAGATAGCTGCGTTCATGCAACAGGCCATCGACGATGCGCAGCTCCGCCGGCGTCAGATTGACGAACAGGCTCAGACCATGCAAGCGCTCCAGGCGCGGTGAGGATTTTTGTGAACCGAAAAGCTTGACCACGATGGGGACTCCGCAGGAATGCCGTGATTCTAATTCAAGCCGCCCCAGCATCGGCGAGCGAAAATCCGGCCAGAGCCCGGTAGCTCGCCGCGCTCGGATGCAAATGGCTTTCGACCAGGACGAATTCAGTGACACGCCAAGCTATCGGCGTCTCCAGGCGCGGCAACTCGCGACAGCGAACCTGGCGCGCCAGCGTGACATGGGGTACCCGGCCCGCGCCACCATGACGGTCCGGAGCAAAGCCAGCGCCGGCGAGGGCGGTGACGAGCCCGTCGGAAAGTCGGCGCAGGCCGGTCGGTGGCTGGCGGCAGCCCGCCCAAAGAATGCCACGCTGCGGCCAGAAGCCGAGACGGTCAAGACTCAGTTCAAAGGCGTCGCTGTGTACTCCGGTCGCAAGGGCGCGAAGCATTTCCAGTTGTGCTGCCGAAACCGAACCGATGAACGCCAGCGTCAGATGCAGCGCGGCCGGGCGCGTGGCGCGACCACCTTTGGCGGCGAGCGCATGACCCAGTGCTGTGAGCTGCGAAACGGCCTCGTCATCCGGCCAAAGCGCAAAAAAGACGCGATGCGAATGCGGCGCATCCACCTCAGACCGCATCCCGGCGAACCAGCAGCACTACTGCCTGGGTGACCATGCCTTCGCTCCGCCCTTCGAAGCCCAGGCGTTCGTTGGTCTTGCCCTTCACGTTGACATCCCCGGGCTCGATGCCGAGGTCGGCCGCAATATTGGCGCACATCGCGGCAACATGCGGCGCGATTCGCGGCGCCTGGGCGATGATCGTGGCATCGACATTGCCGACGCGCCAGCCGGCCTCAGCGACGGCGGCCATCGCCTCGCGCAGCAAGTGGCGACTGTCGGCGCCCTCCCATTGTGCCGCGGTATCGGGAAACATGCCGCCGATATCGCCGAGCCCGGCGGCACCGAGAATGGCATCGGTAATCGCATGCAGCAGCGCGTCGGCATCGGAATGCCCGAGCAGACCGCGCGGATAGGGAATTTCAACGCCGCCGAGAATCAGCTTGCGGCCCGGCGTCAACGCATGCACGTCATAGCCTTGCCCAACGCGGAAGGTGGCACTCATCGGTTGCTTCCTTTCATGGCGTCGCCTCGATTCCTGCAAGTGCCTGGTCGATAGCCCCGTCATCCGAGGGCCTGACGATCCGCGTCGCTTCCCGCCCATTGCTCAGGAACACCAGTGTCGGCCAGAGCTTGACGCGATAGCTTCGGCCGAGGCGCCGCCCGGGCCCGTCTTCCACTTTGAAATGCCGAACCGTCGGATGCTGCGCCAGTGCCGTGGCGATCAAGGGCTGGGCAGCGGCGCAGTGGCCGCACCAACTGGTGCCGAATTCGAGCATCGCCGGTCCGGCAAGTGCGGAAATTTCGTCTGCGGTGGGTTCGTCCATGGTCGTCAGCAACATGCGCTTGGCGCACGGTTGTAGAGAATCCACTCCGCCAATTGCAGGTCGCGCGGATAGGTCACCTTGAGGTTGCTGATGTCTGCCGCTACCAGACGCGGCGAAAGTCCAAGCGCCTCGATGGCGCTGGCCTCGTCCGTCACCTGCGGCGCGAAGTCCAGGGCATCCAGCAGCAGTCGATGGCGGAACATCTGCGGCGTCTGTGCCTGCCAGAGACCGTCGCGCGCAACGGTCTGGCGCACGCGGCCGTGCTCGTCGCCGCGCTTGAGGGTATCGGCCACCGGCACCGCGAGCAGGCCACCGGCATCGTCATCGCCCACCTCGGCAATCAGTTGGTCGATCATCGCCACGGTCAGGCAGGGGCGCGCTGCATCGTGCACCAGCACCCATTCATCCGCGATCTCGCCCAGCACCTCGGTCATGCCGCGCAGACCGTTGGCTACGCTTTGGGCGCGCGCATCTCCGCCACAGCGCAGGACATGGAGTTTGCCACCCAGGGCCTTCATCGCTTCAGATGGCCATGCCGTGTCATCTGGCGCCAGCACCACGAACACCGTCGAAATCGCCGGCGCGGAACACAAGGCCGCCAATGCATGCCAGATCATCGGTCGGCCGACCAAGGGAAGATACTGCTTCGGAGTCGCGCATCCGGAAAGCGCGCCCATGCGCGAACCCGTGCCGGCAGCAGGAACCAGTGCGTGATATTTCATGGGGCGATTCTATAATGAGCTTTGGGGTCCATTTCTGGAATTGCCATGTTTCCCGCTGACGCCGGATACCAAGCATTGCAGGCCTTTGCCACCAGCATCGGCATCGGACTCTTGATCGGGCTGGAACGTGAACGCCAGTCCGATATCAAGGCTGGCTTGCGTACCTTTGCCCTTGTTGGATTGCTAGGCTGCATTTGCGCCCTGCTTGCGCAATTGACCGACAGCGGATGGATCCTCGCCGCAGGACTGTTGGCGATCGCGGCAATGATCATCAGCGCACATGTGTCCGACCCGCTCGATACGGGCGACCCAGGCACCACCTCGGTAGTCGCCCTGCTGGTCTGCTACGCGCTGGGAGCGATGGTCTGGTTCGGCCATGGCAGCAGCGCCGTGATGCTGGCCATTGCCACCACGGTGCTGCTCTACTTCAAGGCCGAGTTGCATGGCATCTCCAGGAGCCTGACACCGGTCGACCTGCTTTCCATCCTGCAGTTCGGCGTTCTGGCGCTGGTCATACTGCCGATCCTTCCCGACCGCAATTTTGGCCCCTACGAGACATTGAACCCGCGCAACATCTGGCTCATGGTGGTGCTGATCTCGGGTGTGTCGCTGGCCGGTTACGCGGCCTTGCGCATCGTCGGCGCGCGCCATGGCGCCGCTCTCATCGGCCTTTTCGGCGGACTGGTGTCATCGACTGCGACCACCATGATCTTTGCCCGTCATGCCCGCGCCCACGAAGCGCTGGCGCGGACAGCGATGGTGGTGATCCTGCTTGCCAACATGGTGGTGCTGCTGAGGCTGTCCATAGTGACCTTTGTCGTGGCGCCGGCGGTGCTGCTGCCGCTGCTGTCGGTGCTGGGCCTCGGCATGCTGCTGGGCGTGGTGGCGACCTTGTGGGGGTGGCGCCAATTGGAAGCCGGTGACAATCTGCCCTTGCCTCATGTCGCCAACCCCACTGAGATCAAGACCGCCATCGGCTTTGGCATCCTCTACGCGTTGGTACTGGTGCTCTCGGCCTGGCTGCAGGACATCGCCGGCAGCCGCGGACTTTACCTGCTGGCGCTGGCCTCGGGCCTGACCGACGTCGATGCGATCACCCTGTCGTCACTGCGCATGTTCGGCATGGAAAAACTCGCCGCAAACGAGACAGTGACGGCGATTACACTGGCAACACTCTCCAACCTCGCCTTCAAGACCGGGCTGGTGGTGGTCATCGGTGGCAAGGCGCTGGCGCGCATTACCCTCCCCGGCTTCCTTTCCATCGCCACCGGATTGATTGGCGGGCTCCTTCTGATGATGAGCTGATCATGATCACAACAAGCACCCAACGCGCGCCTGCGGTTGCGGGCATGTTCTATCCCGGCGACGCAGAGACCCTGCGCACCGAACTGGCAAGCTGCCTTGCAGCAAACCCGACGCCCGTTGCCGCACTCAACACACTCAAGGCCTTGATCGTACCGCACGCCGGCTATGTGTATTCCGGCGGCACGGCCGGCAAGGGATATGCATTGCTCGCATCGGCGGCTGACCGCATTCGTCGCGTCGTACTGCTCGGCCCCTGCCATCGCGTAGCGGTCAACGGCATTGCCACGCCCACGGTACAGACCTTTGCCACGCCGCTGGGAAGCATTCCGCTCGACCGCGCGGCACTGGATTCCCTGTCCGATCTGCCGCAGGTGATTGCCAATGACGCCGCCCACGCACAGGAACATTCACTGGAAGTGCAACTGCCCTTTCTTCAAACAGTGCTCGGTGCTTTCACCCTGGTTCCGCTGGCCGTCGGCCGAACCGGTGCTGCCGAAGTGGCTCAAGTCATCGCCCGGCTCTGGGGCGGTCCCGAGACGCTGATCCTGATCAGTTCCGATCTCTCCCACTTTCACGGCTATGCGGAGGCACAGCGCATTGACGGCGATACGGCGACGCACATTCTGGCACTGGAGCAGCTCACCAGTTACGAACAGGCGTGCGGCGCATTGCCGATCAATGGCCTGCTGGCCGTGGCACGGCAGCGCGGCATGCAGATCGAACGCGTGGCCCAGTGCAACTCCGGCGACACGGCCGGCGACAAGTCACGCGTGGTTGGCTATGCCACATTTGCGCTCTACGAGCCGCCCCCGGCCACTGCGGGCGACGATCTCGGTCCGGCATTGCTGGTACGGGCCCGCAACACCATTGCTACACAACTCAAACAGGATATCCAGTCCGAACCCGGGCATCCGGCGTTGGCACTGCCCGGTGCCACCTTCGTTACCTTGACAAAAAATGACGCGCTGCGCGGCTGCATCGGTTCGCTACAGGCCCACCGCCCACTCGATCAGGACGTGCGCGCCAATGCGGCCTCCGCCGCCTTCCGCGATCCGCGCTTCCGGCCATTGACGGTCGAGGAGCTGCCGCACATCCGCGTCGAGGTCTCCTTGCTGACAGCCCCCGTGGCGATGCGCTTCACAGACGAAGCCGAGGCCCTGCGCCAGTTGCGCCCGCACATCGACGGCGTGATCTTCGCCGCCGCCGGGCGGCGCTCCACCTTCCTGCCCCAGGTCTGGGAACAGCTGCCTGACCCACGCCAGTTCATGGCCCACCTCAAGCAGAAAGCCGGGTTGCCCACCGACTATTGGTCGCCCGACGTTGAACTGCAACGCTACGAGGTCCGCAAATGGAAAGAAGTAACGGCCTGAAGGAAGTCCCCTTGGAGAGCGCCCCGCTGAGCGGTGTTCCCGCCCGTTGGTGGCATGCCCTCGATGGCGAGGGAAATCGCGGGCGCATCCAGTGCGATCTGTGTCCTCGCGACTGCCGACTGCACGAAGGCCAGCGCGGCGCCTGCTTCGTTCGTGCCATGCAGGGCGGCGAGATGATCCTCACTACCTACGGTCGCAGTTCCGGCTTTTGCATTGACCCGATAGAGAAGAAGCCGCTCAACAACTTTTTCCCCGGCTCGAGCGTCCTCTCGTTTGGCACCGCTGGCTGCAACCTCGCCTGCAAATTTTGCCAGAACTGGGATATCTCCAAGTCGCGCGACATGGACCGCTTGATGGACGATGCAACACCGGAAACCATCGCCCGCGCGGCAAAGCAGAGTGGCGCTCACAGCGTCGCCTTCACCTACAACGATCCGGTAATCTTCGCCGAATACGCGATGGATACCGCCGATGCCTGCCATGCCCTGGGCATCAGGACCGTCGCCGTCACCGCCGGCTACATGCACCTGAGTCCGGCACGCGAGTTCTATTCGAAAATGGATGCCGCCAACGTCGACCTCAAGGCCTTCACCGACGAGTTCTACGTCAAGCTGTGCGGCGCGAAGCTGCAGCCGGTACTCGACCTGCTGGCGGTGATCCACCACGAAACCAACTGCTGGTTGGAGATCACGACGCTGCTGATTCCGGGCAGGAACGACGGCGACGCCGAACTCAAAGCGCTATCCCATTGGGTAGCAAAGGAACTCGGACCCGATGTGCCCATCCATTTCAGTGCCTTCCACCCCGACTGGAAAATGAACGACGTCCCCGCCACGCCACCCACAACGCTGAGCCGCGCCCGCCACATCGCCATGGAGGCTGGCTTGCGCTACGCCTATACCGGCAACGTGCATGACAAGGCCGGTGACGAAACGCTTTGCCCTGGCTGCCAAAAGCCGGTGATCCAGCGCGACTGGTATCGGATCCTCGGCTATGCACTCGACGACACCGGCCATTGCCGGCATTGCGGTGCGATGCTTGCCGGGCGTTACGGAAAGTTCGGCAAGCCGTTCGGGCCGCAGCGTATCCCATTGAAACTGCATGCCACCGACTGATCTGCCAACAGCATAAAGACCATACTTTAATTACGCCTATTGCGGAGTATCAACGGCGCCCAGTCGATGAACGCCAAACCCAGCCCATCTGAGTGGCATTTTCCCTTTGTGCCTCTCGGTGGTTTGGGTGACGGATTGTCCTGCCGCACATTCCCGGTCAACAAGGATCCAATTCACATGACGCACTGCGCCAATCAATTGTGCGGCGCACCCGGATTGCTTGCCTGAAACGTTCTTTTTGTGAATGCGAGCAAATCAGGTCAACCCAGCGCATCGAAATGCGTTAAATTTGAAATATCGCCTGATCTTTTGACACCTAAAGCAATATCGGCTCGTCAGGCAATATGAATGGCACGTACGTCAGAGTGGCCCCTCCCAGGCCCCTCAACTCAAACAACAGACCCTTGGTTGGGTCGCAATGATCGAGGAGCGAAGACATGACTTACGGAAATTTCAAACCCGCACTGGCGATCGCCGCCAGCCTTGGCGTGATGGCGGCTGTCGGTGAAGCAGCGGCGGCTGACCCGCTGACCTGGTCGAAGGGCACAGTTCCCGCCAACGCCGTCATCGCCGCCGGGACAAAAGCGAACCCGGTGTATATCTGTCGGATGCAGATGGCAGACAAAGCAATGCACCCGGGCAAAGCGGGGCCAAAATACTGCTACGTCAGCTACGGCGGCAAGGAGATCAAGAAGCCTTTGGCTGAGGCGGAGGTATTGGCCTCTTCGGCACCGACCGGTTGGGCCGATGTCAAGGGCGGACAGGTACCTGCCAGTGCCCTGAAGGCGGGTGAAGCTGGTGGCGTACCGATGCACTTCTGCCGCGCAAAGCATGATGGAAAGGACTACCACGCGGGAAAGGAATGGAAGGGTAGCTGCTATTACGGTTACGGCGGCAAAGAAATCAAGGCAGCGGAGTTCCAGGTGATGGGACTGACAAAGGTCGCCGCCGCGCCGACGGCCGCTCCGGCACCCGCGACGCCGCCGGCGCCCACCGGTGCAACGAGGGCCCCCGCACCGGCCGCCAGTGCTCCTGCGGCACAGCCTTCACCGGCCGCCGCGGCTCCAGCCAAACCAGCGGCGGCGGCACCTTCCGCTGCGGATCCGCTGACCTGGTCGAAGGGCAAGGTTCCTGCCAACGCCGTGGTCTCCGCCGGGTCAAAGGATCAGCCGATGTATATCTGTCGGATGCCGATGGCAGACAAGGCAATGCACCCGGGCAAGGCGGGGCCCCAAAACTGCTACGTCAGCTATGGCGGCAAGGAGATCAAGAAGCCGCTGGCTGAAGCGGAGGTATTGGCCTCTTCGGCACCGACCGGTTGGGCCGATGTCAAGGGCGGACAGGTGCCTGCCAGCGCCCTGAAGGCGGGTGAAGTTGGTGGCGTGACGATGCACTTCTGCCGCGCAAAGCATGAAGGAAAGGAATACCACGCGGGCAAGGAATGGAAGGGTAGCTGCTATTACGGTTACGGCGGCAAAGAAATCAAGGCAGCGGAGTTCCAGGTCATGGGACTGATGAAGGTTGCCGCCGCACCGACGGGCGCGCCGGCCCAACCGACGGCACCAGCTGCCGCACCCGCCAAACCAGCCGCGCCAGCCGCAGCACCTTCCACGCCAGCAAAACCTGCGGCTCTACCGGCACCTGGAGTCGTTCCGAACGGTGGAATTCAGGTTGAGGCGGCAAACTACGGTGCCAACTGCCCGAAACACGACAAGAAGAAGAATGCTGCGGTCGCACCTAGCATCGCTAAGGCGTGTAACGGCAAGCAGACTTGCGACTACAAGATCGACGTCGCCGTACTCGGAGACACGGCACCGGGATGCGCAAAAGAAGCCGTTGTCATATTTTCCTGCCCACCGTTCCAGGCGCCCAGGCCCGTCGGTGTCGCAAAGGAAGCCCACGGAAAAATCGTGAAACTGGTCTGCCCACCAGCACCCAAGAAGTAGCAGGAAGCGCGTGGGCACCGCCAGATCGCGGTGCCCACGCGATCTCCTGTTGGAGTCACGGGATGATGGAGAAAAATTCATCAGTTTGCTTGTTTGCAACTTCGAATTCGAAATACTATTCGGCGTGGGGTGGCTATCAAACTTGCCTGAAGTCCCCCGCCTAAACCAGCACGAAATCTGACCAGTCGTCGCTGCCTGCCCATCAGAACGGATCAAACCTATGGTGCCAATCCTCGCTGCAACTCACCGTCCCACCCGTCTCAGCCTGGCCGTCATCGCGGCCCTGGCCGGTTTCCTGAGTCCCGCGCTGGCGGGCAGCGAATTCGACGCGCCGGCGATGGTTTCATCGCGCACCACGGTATCGGAGGCTGACCGCCTCGCCGGTGAGGCGCTCAGGCTCACCGCAGAAAACAAGCTTGAGGACGCCTCGGTCATCATCAACCAGGCCTTGCAACTGAAGATCGACAAGTCCTACTTCCACTTGCTCAACGGGCTCATCTATCACCTGATGGCCCGCCAGGGAAAACAGGCGAATTACGACGTGGCGGCGCAGGGCTATGCGATGGCAATCCGCTTCGACCCGGGCAACTGGATGGCGCGCTACTTTCTTGGCCGCCTGCGCATCGATGAAGGAAAGTTCGACAGCGCGGTACCGGAATTTGCCGAAGCGCTGATGATTCAACCCGAGGACCCGCAGGTCCTCAACAGCCTGATGTACGCCGCGTATCGCAATGGATCACCGGATATCGCCGCAGGCGCCATGTCGGCGCTTGAATCGAACGGCAAGCTGGAAGGCGAACTGCTGCTGCGAAACGCGGCAATCGTTACCGCCGCCCTGGGCCAGGAGGAAAAAGCCGACATGCTCCTGGAACGATTGCGTAAAGGCGGCATGGAAGCCCGCGCACTCGCCCATGTCGAGCGCCGTGTCGCGGACTGGAAGCGATTCCATCGCCAAAAGCAGTCCGCAAGGCCGGCTGAGGCGATCAAAACCCAGTTTGGTGGAGTCGACGCGGGGGCCGGCGGCGCTCCCGCTGCCGGCGGCGGCATTGGTGCTGATCCCGGCGCTGGTGGAGTTGCGGTTGCCGGCGCAGATGTTGGTGGAACCGCCGCGCAAACGCCGATTTCCGCGAATGCCAAAATGGTGGTGGTTGATGTAGTCCTGATCAGTACCGAAGAAACCATTTCGGCGCAACGCGGAGTCAACCTCCTCAGTGGCTTGCAACTGCAGTTCGGCAGTTCCACCACGCCGGGATATCAGCGTGTCCGGGGACATACGGGTGACACCGCAACTGCGGCGGCAATCTACAGCAATACGGTCACCCGGACAATCACGATTCCGGCGATCACCTATTCTTTGAACATTTTCAATGCTGCCAATCAGCGCAACGAAGTTCTCGCAAGGCCGACACTGGTTGCGCTGACCGGACGTCAATCGGAGTTTTTTTCCGGGGTTGAATTGAACGCGGTTTCGCGTGGCGGCACGGGAACAAATGCGAGCTCTCCTATCAGCATTCAGAAAGAGATCGGCGTTCAGCTTTCTGTTACTCCGAATCAGTTGTCGGATGGTCGGCTTCAAATGACCGTCACCGCGCAGCGCACTTTTATCAAAACACCCAATCCGGATGCCACGTTCGAGCAGAAGCTCGAAACCACCAAGAACAAGGTCTCGGCCAATGTCGTCATGCGTTACGGAGAGACATTGATTCTCGGTGGCCTGAGCGAGAAGGAATCTGGTAACACCCGTGACGGTGTTCCCCTGCTTCAGGACGTACCTGTGCTTCAGTACCTTTTCTCGCGCCGGACCAATGCCGATTTCCAGAAGTCGGTACTGATCCTTATCACGCCGCGTCCGGCGGAATACGTCTATCAGCCGGAAAAGGCACGTCAGGAGTATGAAAAGACCCTGAGCGAGGACGAAAGACCCATTGCCAGCCTGCGCGCACGTTATGCAGATTGGTTCAAACCGTACCCCAACTGGGCGTCGGTTTTTCATCAGTTGCAGGAAAACAGCCTTTACCGCGAGTTCCGAACCGGTGACGTCGATCTCGAGAGCTGGTCGGATATGCGCTCGGTCAATGACCGCCTGCGCACCATCAAAGATTTCCTGTACTACTGAGCGGAGGAACGCGCCATGAAATGTATTCACTACGCAGCGCTGATCATGGGCCTGTGTGCCGGCATTGCTCCCGCTCTGGCCAAAGACGAAAGCAGTACGCGACCCAGCGAAAAATATCGACGCCAGTTGTCGGAAGGCGGAATGTGCCAGTTCTGCGATCTCCGTTATGACGACTTTTCGACGCGCGAGATGACGAAGGCGAACCTGACCGGAGCCTATTTGTTCGGGACCAATTTTTCCTGGTCCGATTTCGCCAACTCGATCTTTGTTTCGGCAACACTTCACCATGCACGCATGGAATGGGCGAACTTTGACGGTGTTGATTTTTCCAAGGCCTACATCGAGGACGCGTCGATGTTTCGCGGCAGCTTTCGCAATGCCAACTTTCGCATGGCGGTGCTCTCGCGTTCGAATATGACACGCAGCGATCTGAGCGGGGCGGATTTACTTACGGCGACACTCGAAGAAGCCGATCTCACCGATGCGCGTTTGAATAACGCGAACATGCGACACGCCAACCTCAGCGGGGCAACCTTGTCCGGTGCGCGACTGCGCAGCGTCGATCTGCAAGGTGCCACGTTGCGGCATGCCAACTTCCAGGGTGCCGACATGAATGGCGCAAATCTTTCCGCGGCCCAGATCCGCGGCGGGAACTTCGCCAACACTTACCTTGATCGAGTGAATTTGCGCAAAGCCCAACTCCGCGACGCCGATTTCCGCGGCGCCGTGCTCAATGCGGTGAATCTTGAGGGTGCCAATCTGATGGGGGCTGACTTTACCGGTGCGACATTGAAGAACGTCACCATGCAAGGCGCCCGCCTGTGTCACGCCAAGCTCGCCAATGGCACGGAGGGGCACTGTACCGAATCCGATACCGCATTGCTCGCTGCCGAAGAGGCTGCCAAGATCGCCGCGGCAAGCCCCAGCGAGGCCGCCGCAATCGGAACGCCTGCTCCCGCACCCGAGCCACAGCCGGGCGCAGAACCGCCCCCCGGTCAGGAGGGGGAAAATTCCGGCGCACCGTCGCCATCCTCGTTCATTCAAAAAGGCGCCCCGCGGTCAGGAGCAAAGAATAAGGAGATCGCGCTGTGATTGCCTTGCGTTGGCTGTACATTCTTGCTGCCGCGTTATCGTTCAATGCGGCTGCCCAAACGACGGCTTCGCCGGATGTGGTGGCAACGGCCCCCCTGCCCCGTGTCCTGATCGGTGTGCCCCACAATGTGTTTTCGAAGCTCGATCAGGGGCGGCCTACGGGCATCATGCTGGAGGCATTGGACACATTGGTTCAGCAGATGGGATTCCAACCCTCCTATATATCGATTCCGCCCTCTGACATGGTGGCGGCGCTGGAATCCGGCCAGATCGACATCGCCTCGGTGCGCATTCAATCCGCGCGCAGCAAGGAAAAATCACACTTTTCCGCGCCCATCGTCACCGAGTTCAACATTCCGATCACCCGTGCCGGCTCGGACCTGAAAATTCGGTCGCTCGCGGATCTGCAAGGTCGCTCTATCGCCGGCCGAATCGGATTCCATTACCCGGCTCTGGAAAACGTGGCCAATCTGAAGCTCGAGCGCTTCGACTCCGATGCGGCAATGGTGCGCGCGCTGTTGCTCAAGAAAGTCGATGTGGCCATCATCGCCGGACTTTCAGATATCTTCATGTTCCGCACCGAAGGCGTTTTGCGCCAGGTCGAAGTATCGGATGCCGCTATCGGATCCGTGCCTTTGCGCGCGGCATTCTCGGCCAAGCGCTTCACTGCCGAGCAGGTTGCGGATTTCAACAAGCGCCTGGCGGAATTCCAGCAAGGAGATTCCTGGCAGGAGGTCCTTGATCGGAACGGTTTTGCCGATCTGGTCAAGGACTGGCCCGCGATCCAATAAGCAAGGAGCTTACGCATGACGTCCCGCACTCACCCTATGCGAAGGCTGCTTCCGGTAGTGTTTGGAATCGTTTTCCTTGCTGGCTGCGCTTCGACCGCACCGACATCCGCCATTCACGCCTCGGTGGTCGCCGAATCTGTGCTTGACTGCTTCCCCGCCGGGGCGCTTGAAGCAGACGGTACACCCTATTTCTGTGAGGCCTCGGCCACGGTGATTGCCGGCGATCGTGTGTTGGTGGCCAGCGACAAGACGCTGCCCCAAGGCACGCCGCTGATCTCGATACGCCGCGATGGATTTCGCCTGCTCTCGAACGATGTAAAGCCGATCATGGCGCAGCTACCTCGTGCCGCCCGAAAATTCGAAGGCATGACCCGGAGTGCCGACGGCCAACATGTTTTCGCCACCACCGCCTTCGATCGCTACGACCCAAAATCCCCGCGTTTCGATGCCTACAATATGCTCTTGGCCTGGCCGGCGGATCGCCCTGAACAGGCGCAGTTGATTGCCAGCCAGACGCGCGACGGCACCCCAAGTTCATTGCCCTTGCGTCGCGTCTTGGAAGGCCATTTGGGCATGCCCTATTTCAAGATTGAGGGCCTGATGGCCCTGCCCGGAAACCGATTGGTTTTTGGCGTACGTGAAGCAGGGCGCAACTTCTCGGATTTCAGCTATCGCATTCAGCTTATCGAAGTCAATTACGACGTCGATGCGCTGGGGAATATTAGCCTCAGGCCGGGCATGCGCACCCTGATGGATTTCAAACCCGACACCCTGCACGAACTTCCTGCAGGCATCGGGCTGTCAAGTGTCGAATACGAGGCGACGAGAAATCGTGTCTATTTCACAACCAGTCACGAAACGGGCAACAAGTTGGGAGCCTACCTCTGGCAAATCAGCCTGGACGACCTTGATCGAGGCCGGCCGCCAACGATTGTTCGTGATGCCAAAGGCATTCCGCTGCATTTTGACAACAAGGCCGAGGGCCTTGCCATCATCGATGCTGGCCATCTACTGATAATTCATGACGACGATCGCGTGACCGGCGGCAAGCATGACCGCCGGCCCCATCAGGCCGTGTATTCCGTGGTCGAGATTTCCGAATAAGCCGTACCCTGCCAAGGCGGAAACCGGTTGGTTCAGCGGATAGTCACAAATACCCAGCACGCAGCGACATAAGCCAGGGCGAGACCCAAGCCCCATCGCGCGGACAATTTTTCGGCACGTGCCGGATCGGAAAGTGATGCCTTGTGCAGGTAGATGAAGATGATTGTGGCGGCGAAAATCAGCCCCATCGTGATGTGGTAGAGCTGGTCACCCATGCCGAACTCATCAGTTTCAGGCAGACTGGTTGACAGCGATCCGCCGGTAATTGCCGCCATGAATATCGCCGAGGTGCTCAGGAAAAACCGTGTATCAATCAAATCGGCACGGATGGCAAATCCAGCCAATGTCAATGCCGCCGCCAGAAACAGCATCGAGAAATACTTGAGAAAGTAGCCGTGTCCGGAACGCTTCAGGTCAATGGCGAAGGTATATCGGGGAATGCGCGTTTCCGCATTCTTGGCCAATGAAACGTCGCCGTAATTGGTCTTGTAACTTGTTACCGACCCATAGCTGTCGAATTGGCCCACTGCCCATCCCGGCACAGTGATCTTCGTGCTGATATTGGTGTTTTCCTTGTCCGGACGGTAAGTGACGAGTCCGCCGTCGGCCTTGCTGTCCTCAATCTGAATCTTCAGGGTCTGGTTGTCCAACGGGTAGTGCGCGACATCGAAGTTTCTGAAGATCGTTGCCTCGACATGGGCAGAGGCATATCGAACATCACCGATCTGCTTGCTGACGATTCCATCCTTTGCGTCGATATGTCCGTTAAAAATACTGAAGGTTTCGATTGGATTGATATCCTTGCCCGTCCAGCGGAACCAGATGACAAAATCGACCTGAAACTTTTTCTCCTTCAAGCTGATGGAGGGAATGTTGTTCAGGTAAATCCCGACATCGACCACGCGCGGCGAACTTGTGGCGGAATACGCAGCCGGCGAGAACCACCCAAAAAGGAATGTGACGAACAGGACACAGTTCCACGCCCAAAGAGGCCTCGCCGGGAGAAATTCCCGATTCATGGGATTCAACGATGTCGCATGGGAGGCCACAATTCCGACTCAGGGCGCGGCGATTGGAATCCAGAGCCAAACCGCCTGGGTCATCAGAAAAGCACCGGCAGCGCCGACCACCACGCTCGCCTGGAAGAGTCGGTTGCTCACGCTCAAGATGCTTGCGGTCAGCAGGACGATGGCAATCTGGAGCGCGCTGCCGGTGTAGGTGAACCATGGGCTGCGCTCCTTTGCCGCAAGCCTTTCGGCCTCAAGAGCGCGCGCCTTGGCCATGAGTTCCTTCTTCCCCTCGCCGGTGGCCGGTTCGCTTTCATAACTCGCCGCCTTCGCCGCATATTTTTCTGCAACTGCCTTGTTCCCGGCATCTGCGGCCTGTACTGAAGCAATTTCGTACGCAGTCTGCTTGATGCTTTTGGCTTGATAGAAAGCCCAGGTATTGTTGGCGGCGATGGTGTTGTTGAGAATCTTGCTGTTGTTTCCGCCACCGTACAGGGTATTGATTGCCAGCAGAGCGGCCAGGACCGTGATGACCCAGCCGGCCTTGTCCTTGATGCGGGCCTCTCGCTCGGAGCGTGACGGGGGGGAAGGTGGGTTAGTCATATGCGCGATCTTTCCTGCCTGGTGCCGGGTTGATTGTTTCCGTCGCTTAGCTTCCCTGAGCGTCGGCCTTTGCGTCGACCATTACAATGTCATCAGGTTGATCCATCGGGACCAACGGGATCTTGCGTTCAATAAACCTGTCCCGCACGTGCCGCCACAATTCTTCGCGGACACGCCCCTTCTTCGGCAGGATGGCAACCCGATAGCCTGCGGAATACTCGCTGACCCAGCGTCCATTGAGATTGACGACCCCACGGTAACGGACCATCGGGTCGTACCCGGGTACATCCTTGCAGACGATCTGGGTCGACTTCGCCACTGCTTCGTTGATGATCTCAAGCACCTGCGCCGGATCGACATCGCTTGGTGCATAGAAGCGGGTTTCTGCGGTGATGCCATGAGGCACGTTGCTATAGTTCTCGGTCATCGCCTCGGATACCTTCGAGTTGGCCAGGCTTACCATCGGCCCGTCGTTGGATTCCATCCGCGTGGTCCGCCAGGTGATGTCGGTAACCTGGCCGATGATGTTGTTGATCTTGATGAAATCACCGACCTTGAACGGACGCTCGACGTTGAGGATGATTCCGGAAAAGACGTTGGCAATATTGGCCTGGATGGCCAGGCCGACCACCATGGCAAGCACGCCCGAGGTTGCCAGCAGGCTGGTCAGCGGCTGATTGAATACCACGGCGATGATGCCGCCGAAGGCCAGCGCGAAGATCAGCACGGTAACGAAGAATTTCATCACATTGGGAACCTGGCGCCCGGTCGTTTGTTCGAGCGGTATCCAACCGAAGCGACGCACGGCCATATCCACCAATTGCGCCCCGAGTACCCACCAGCAGGCTTCATACACCATGACAAGTGTTTGCGTCGAGGACTGGGCCCAGTGCACGAACGCCCAGTCGATGGCCATATTGCCTACGCCGAGCAAAAGGCAAGGCCAGAATGCCAGGCGCAGCAGCCAGGATTGCAGCACCCAGTACCGTCCCAGTATCTGGGAATCGAGTGCCTGGCCGACCATGGCGCCAACCAGGCCAAAGATCGCGATATAGAGGAAGAAGGCGTTGGGTATCAGATCGCGCGCCGCAACGACTTCCGGACTCAGCAGCACGCCAAAGGTGATGGTCGAAAACAGCGGCTGTTCCCCGGTCATGCCGACATACTGTGGTGCGCCGTCGCCGCGTTCGCGCACCATGTCCTGCGAGATCCAGGCATTTTCGACACCCCAGTCCGATCCGGAGCGAAGGATGCGACGCTGACGCAGGTCATCCGCCAGAACATTGCCCGTGGGCATGCCGAGCACATCGACGACATACGTCAGATTATTGCGGTTGAGCAGGCGGTGACGGAACGAAATGCCGGCGATATTCTGGTTGTAGGCGCGCTTGTCGGCGGTGAAGTTGAGCTTGAACGTCTGCTTGATCCGGTAGCGGCGGTACTGCACCTCGTCGCTGTCCTTGATCTCTTCCGGCTTGTCGAACTTCACGGGTTCGACGGCATTGACGACGTCCATGTCCTGCGGGTCGAACTTGCCGCGGTAGCGGAACCAGACCGACATGTCGAGGGTCGCCGTTTCCTTCTGCTTGTCGATGTTGGAAATCTCGTGCAGGGTGACGCCGACATAGACCACGCTGGTCTTGAACATGAAACGGTCGTTGACGTAGAGCACGCGCCCCTGTCGCAAGGCATCGATGTAGTTGAACCCGGCTCCCTTGGCGATCGGCAGCAACTGAATGGGCGCCGAGATCAATCGATTGCCGTTGTAGGCGCCCATCTGTGTCGGCACCTGTGCCTGGCCATCGACAAACGACAGGTTGCCCATGATCCCGGCACCGCTTTCCGCGGGCGACTTGCCGGAAACAGCGTAATGGGCTGCGTCATGGGCAACGGTGGCGACCCAATCGGGCGAGGTGGAAAAACTGCGCTGGAATGCCGATTGGAAACGCTGCGCCCGCTCATTGGCGGTATCGAACAATACCGGCGTAGCGACAATGATGCCGTGATTCTGGACGTCGGCATCCTTGCCTGCCAGCTTTCTCAGGGCTTGGGAAAACTCGCCGGTAGCGAGCGCCGACGGCCCGAACAGATCGAGGGCATTGCCCGTACCGCGGATCGAATGGACCAGGCGAGCGGCCAGTTCAGGGCGGGTTGCTATATAGATGGCGCCAACATCGATGTCCTTGATTGCGGCCATGATTTCTTTTTGCTTGGCCTCGTTGCCTCCCGCGGGAAGCGTCCAGACCTGTTTCACCGGTGTATCGAACCGTTGGTAAACGTCGACCAGTGGTTCGACCAGAGCATCGAAATCGGCACCCTCTTCGCGAATCACATACATCAGGCGACGCTGTTGGATGTTGCGCGCATAGTTGGCGGCGAAACGGGACTCCTCGCGCGGATCGAGCCCGAGGGACACGACGCCGGGCAAGGGTGCGGCCAGTTGCAGCGGCGTCACCACGCGCAGTTTGGCCTTTTCGTAGTGCGGTGCCGCTTTCTTGAGCAGTTCGGCATCGAGATAGCCAACGACTCCGATAACGCGCTTGTCGGCCATTACCTTGGCGGGCGCATCGGCGCCTTCTTCGACCACCATCAGCTCCACGGAGCGCCCATTGACGCCACCGTCACGACCGAGCTGTTCCAGGAAGAGCTGTACGCCTCTATGCATGGCGATTCCGGTCGGCGACTTTGTCGGCACCACCAAAGCCAGGCGTGGCCTGGTCTCGATGTTGTCTTCCACCAGGGTGAATCTGGCCACGGCGGAAAGCAAGGTGCTGACGACCACGATGACGATCATGATCAGCCAGAACACGCGCCACTTTGCCTTGCCTTGCAGCAGTTGGAGAACTTTGCTCATGATTGCCTCGTCGTTGCCAGATTGGGAATGATGGGGGTTGTCGTACGGAAGAATCGAACTCTTTTCATGGTCGTTGTGCTGGCGGCATCGGCCCATCGGATATCACGATGGGCACGCGCGCCTGGCCCACGACCAGGACGGCCTGCATCGGCAGACCGCCTTCGGGTACCTCGGTAGCAATGAACTGTCGCGCGGCCGGATCGAAACGCAGCCAGGAGGGTAGCGGGCGTCCTGCCGCGTCGGTAGCCTGCGCACCATTCAGATTGCGAGGCAGACTGCGCGTCACGCTGTCGGGCATCTTGAATCGGAAAGCATTGGCTTCTTCCGCGCGACGCGCCGTCTCGATTGCCCGCGCCACGGGCAGCCCGCGTGCCAGCGCGGTACTCAAGGCCGCGCGGTAGGTTCGGCTGGAGCCAGTCGGTGCGACGAGTCTCTCGATACCGACGCCAGTTGCCAACGCTGATGCAGGAGTCGGCGCTGGTGCGACGGCGTCGGCCGCCCGGTTCGCCGTCTGCAAGGCCACTTCAGGCGACAGGCCACGACTCAGTGCATTGCTCAGGGCGCGATCGAAATCGGCGCCGCGCTCGGGCAGGTTAGTCGCGCCGCCGCGGACCAAGGAAGCCTGGGGTTGCCTGGCATCGGCGGCGATGGCGGCTTGCTCCGCGCGCTGGATTTCCACCGCTCTGGCCATGGCGGGCCCCGAGGCTTCACCGCGCGCCAAGGCCAGCGCCAGCACCTGCTCCGATGCGCCCCCCGGCGGGCCGGAGATAACGGCGTCAGCACGCCCCAGGGCCAATCCGACGCTGGGGTTGCGTGCGTCCGCCCGCGCTGCCGCGGCATCGGCCTCGGCCGCCTGCCCCGCCCGTGCCATGGCCGCCTGTGGCGAAACGCCTTGGGCGAGCATGCTGCCAAGCGACTTTTGGAACGCGGGACTGGCGCTTTGCGGGGAAGCCGACGCCGCCGTACCGGAAGCCAACTGCGCTCGGGGTGTGGTGTCGGCAATCGCCGCCTGCTCGGATTGGCGCGCAGCGACTTTCGCCGCGCCTACCGCCACATCCATTGGCACCCCTCGCGCCAGGGCGGCGGAAAGCGAACGATCGAAAGCCGCCGAGCCGGCGCCGGGTTTGCTCGGTGCCACGCTGTTGAGGGTAGTGGCGACATCGCCGCCGCCGGCGGCGATAGCCCGCGACAGCGCGACCTCCGGGGTTCGTGGCGGTGGCAGGCTGGATTCCGCCTGGAACACCCTTTCCGCACTTGCCATCGCTTGCTCCATCGGTTGACCTTGGGCAAGCTTCTGCGCCAGCGCCGTACTGAAGGCGGTTCCTGCACGCGTCGCCGTTGCCGGGTTGCCCCCGCGGCCGACCGCCGCCTCCACACGGGCGGCAACCAGGGCGTCAATGCTGCGCGCCGGGGCTTCGATGCTCGCCAGGCGCGTGGTTGTAGCGGTTACGATGGCTGCCGGCGGTTTTGCGGTGACGGGATCAAGGGTAGTTGTCACGCCAACCGGCAGCGTAGTCGATCCTGTTTTTGCTTGCGCTGTGGGCACCCCAGATGCCGCCGGAATGCTTCCTGTAGTTCCGCCGGCGACGCGCACCGTTCCGCCCGTGGCGATTGGAGCGACAGTCGTCGCGCCGGCTGGAGGTGTCGTTGGCGCTGGTTGGGTTTGTGGCGGTGTTGCACTGACCGTGGCGATGGTTGTTTGTGTCGGCGTTGTTGTACCACCGGAGGCAGTCGTCGTGGTGGTAGACGGCGACGATGCCGTCGTTCCCGTAGCTCCGGAACCTGTACCATCGGTGGTGCTTGCGGTAGACGTTGCGCTTGCGGTATCGCTGCTTGACTCCGTGCCGCCTGTAGCAGATGTGCTGGTCGACGTAGTGTCCGTGGTGCTTGCGGTGCTTGGCGTGCCTCCGCCCAGCGGATCAGTACTTGACCCCGTGCCGCCGGCTGAAGCGGTACTGGTCGACGTCGAGGTGGATGGAGTGGTCGACGTACCGGTGAAATCGGTTGCTGGCGTTGGGGTCGTGGTCAATGTCGGAACCGTGGTTACTATCGGCGTCGGCGTCAGCACGACCGGTGGCGGTGCCGGCGGCGGTGCCACCGCAGTGGTAATCGACAACGTTCCGTCGGCAAAGCTGACCGCATAGTTGGTACTCGTATAGCCCAGCGGCGTTATCAGGTAGTTTCCGATCGCCGTCGCACCCTGACTGGTCCCGGCATAGCTCAGGACTCCGCCGAGCACCGCGACGGTCTCGCCACCGACAAAATTGGCGAAACTCACACCGTTGCCGCCGGCATACGGCACGCCATCCACAACCTTCGTTACGCCCACGGCAGTGACCAAAAGCGGCGCGGGGGTAATGGTGTGCGCCGCCGTAGCGTGCGGATTGAGCGAATAGTTTCCAGCCTCCGCGCCCCCCAGGGTCAAGCCGGCAAAGCTCACCGTGGTGGCGGTCAATACATTCTGGGTATCGAAGGTGCCGGTCGCGGGACCGACCACGTTGACCGTATCACCTGTGTACGGATTGCCGTCGATTGCCGAGCCGGCCCCCGGAGCCTGGCCTGCCGCAAGCGTCGCCGCACCACCCACCGTGGCCGCCAGGCTGGCGTCGTACACCTTGTTGGCGCTGGTCAGGCCGCTGACATTCAGCGGCTTCGGCGTGATATCGGCCGTCGCGCCGGAGTTATCTACAACAATGTAGTTGCCACCGTCGGCGCCGGCAAGCGCCAGGCCGGCAACCGCCACCGGCTTGGCGATACCCGCGTCCTTGGTGCCGAAGGCTCCCGTCGCGCCACCGGCGTTCACCGTCACGACGTCGCCCGTGTAGAACAGATTGTCGATGCTATTGACCGCCCCACCCGTCACCGCCGCGCCCCCCGTGACCAGCGCGGCGGCGATGGTGGCGTCGTACACCTTGTTGGTGGCCGTGATCCCCGTGGCGAAAATGGGCTTCTGATTGACGGTCAGCTCGTTGGTGCTGCCGACATTGTCTATCAGCGCGTAACCGAGGCTGTTGGTCATGGGGCCGGGATCATAGAGCACATCATGCAGCCCAGCCGTGGGTCGCCCGCTGGTCGAGTTCGGCCCCGCGACGATCCAGTTCGGCAATCCGGCGGTCGTCGCCACGGCGTTGTCGCCATTGACCGCGCCGGCAAGGGTTGGGGTAAATGCCGGATTGGCATCGCCATAAACGATCGTGGCCAGGCTTGGTGTGACCGTCAGACTGGGCTGCTCGCGGAAGATGGCGTTCAGACCCGAGTTTGGTGCCCCGGTGGACAAACTGAGCGGCGCCGTGTAACCGGAGAACCCTTCGTCGCTGTTGTAGCGGAAATTGCCGCTCCCTGGCCCACCGACCTTGGTGATCAGGTTGGCACTGCCGGCAATGCTTCCCGAAAACAGGCTGATGATCCCGCCGGTGCCGGCCTGGAGCGGACCGGCGACGGCTGCGCCGGTGATGTCGATATTGCCGCTGGCCGGAGTTCCTAGCCCACCCGGTCCAGCCGTTTGTCCGGCATTCAGCCGGATCGCATTTCCCGTCGCGTCGCTGGTAACCACCGGCTGACTGATGTTGATGTTGCCGGTGGTGGTGGCGATATTGATCGTCCCGCCGGCGGTGATGCCGTTGGTTGCGAATATCGAACCGATGACCAGGTTGCCGGTATTGCTCAGGCTGACCCCGCCCGCACTGTTCACGGCCAGATTGGCCGAAATGGCGGTGCTCAGGCCATTGACGCTGCCGGCATTGTCGATCAGCAGATCCGCCGTGGTGATCGTGCCGGCGCCGCTGATCGTTCCTGTCGCCGTCAGTGCCGTAAGACTCGGCGACGTCAGCGGCTGGTTGATGGTGATGTTGCCGCCCTGGAGCATGATCTGCCCAGCGATGTTGATCGCGCTGCTGATGGTGATGTCAGCGGTGTTGGTCGGGCTGCCGATCATCAATCCGCCCAGGGTGGCCATGTTGTTGATGGTCAGGCCGGCAAGCGAACCTTGCCAGTCGAATGGACCGGCAAAGGCGACACCGGATGGCCCGAACGTGAGCATGGCCCCCGGTCCGAGATCCAGCGTCGAGGTCGTGAACGAATAGGTGTTGGCCAATAGCTCCAGATTCAGCGTATTTCCACCAGTGGCGGAAATGGTGACGTTGTTGAGATTGATCTGGCCGCCGTCCGCCCTCAGCGAGAGCATGGCAGGCAGGCCGGCACTTTTGGTAATCGATGAGGTGACCGTGATGTTTCCGCCGCCGCCTGCGGTGTTGGTGATCGACACGGGCACGCCGCCATTGAGTGCCGCCTCGATATCTGCCACCAGAATCACCGAATCCTGGGTCGCATCGAACAGCGGCGCAAACACGTCACCGCTGGCGGGCCCCACCGCATCGATCGTGATGTTGCCGGGGTCGAGCAGCCAGAGTCCCGCCGCCCCATGGGGCGCCGACGCGTGAACCCGAATCCCGGCGGTGTGCAGGTAGCGCCCCGAGGTTTCAATGCGACCGCCATCGCCGGATTCGCTACCTCCCGATGCCAGTATCGTGCCGTAGGCCGAGGTGACCGAGTACGGATTGTGCACGTCACTCCACAATACCGCCGTACCGCCAGCGCCGACTGCTGCGGAAACATCGATCACGACGTCGCGCGCCATATGCACTCCGATGGCCTGGCGCACGTCGTTGCCGCCCTGCCAGTCGCCGCCGACGCGGATCACGCCTCCATCTCGACCGGTAGCCTCCAGCCGGGTGTTGGCAAGGAGTTGTATCCAGTCGCCGAGTATCTCGATCGCGCCGCCGCTGCCGCGTCTGCCGCTGGTTCGCACCAGCGTCGAACCCGTAAACAGCAAACCCAGCGGGTTCGGCCGCGGCGTCTCCGGCGTCGGCGTCCTGCGCTCGCCCTCGATCAGGATATGACCACCGCGATTGGCGCCGGCAGCATCCAGAAGGACGGAATCCAGCCGCAGGCTGGTCCCGGCAAGAATGCTGATGTCACCGCCGTCGGCATTTGCCGACAGTGTGCTGTCCGTATCTGGCGCTGGCGTAGCGCCCTCCCCGGCAGTAACCCGAACCACGCCGGCAAGTTCGACGCCTTCACTGGCACTGATGCCAACACGCCCCCCGCGCCCCGCACCCATGGCGGCCAAAGCGGCGGCGCTGATGCTGCCGCTGACTCCCTGTATGAATTGCCGCGCAAGAATGTCGACACTGCCCGCCGCTTGACCGGCCTCGGTCGCATCGACTTTGATCTGGCCGCTATTTGCTACCAGGGGAGCGTTCAGGCTGATGGCGCCCGCCGGACCGCTGGCACTGGCACTGGCGTCGATCACGCCGGTGTTCTCGATGCGGTCCGACGCTTCCAGCACGATACGGCCGCCGCGCATGGCCAAACCAGTGGCCTCCAGCCGCCCGCTGTTACTGACCACGCCCCCTTGCAGACTGCTGGCCGCCTGGGCACTGAGGACGATCAATCCACCCGGCGCCTGCACCAGATTTCGGTTCTCGACCAGGGCGCGAATCTGCGAGGGTGTCACCGTCAGGCTGGCCAGGGTGCGCGACCCGGCGATGTCCAGCGTGATGGCTTCGCCGGCAGCCAATGCCACGGTACCCAGCTTGGCGATGATCACGCCCTCGTTGCGAACTTCGGGCGCCAGCAGCGCGATGTAGCCGCCGAGCTCTTCCTGTACCAGCGCATTGAGCCGGCCGGCGTTGATAACACTGCCTGTGCTGCCGTTGCGCTCCAGGCGCAGCCGGCCGTCCATGAAATCCTGATTGGCGATGCCGTGGGTCGAGGCCACCAAAGCGCCGACATCGACCGACGAGTTGGGACCGAAATAGATGCCGCTGGCGTTGGTCAGGAAGACCTGGCCGTTGGATGTGATGCGTCCGAAAATCTCGCTGGGCCGGCTATCGAGAACGCGGTTGAGTATCGCGGCACTGGCGTTCGGCTGAACGAAATTGACCTGGGCCTGGCTGCCGACGTTGAAAGTATTCCAGTCCACCACCGCGCGCTGACTCGCTTGCTGCACCGTCATGGTCGCGGCGGTTTGACTGATGCTGACCGAACCAGCGCGGACCTGGGCGCCGGTAGGCAGTTCGTTCACCGGCGGGGCGGCATTTCCGCTGGCCCATGCCAACGCCAACGCCAGGCTCAGCGGCCGAACGCTGAGGCGCGGCGCAACGGCGGGCGGTTGGCGAACATCCGCGCGTTTCATGGATGTCTTCATGGCTTAGAAGGCATGTGCGGCTTCCAGCCAGATGCGGTTGCGAATCAGGGTGCCGTCCTGGTCATTGCCGGCGGCCGTCGGATTCGGGTTGCTGCCCAGGCGTCGAGCCCATGCCAGCCGGGCGCTGGCGCCCTGGCTATTGGCCCACGCGAAGGACACTCCAGCCCCGCGCATGGAATAGCGATTCAGCGCCGCCGCGCCGGCGAAGCTGTTGTTCTTATTGACCAGCACCGTGCCGTAGTCATACAAGCCGCTCAGGCTGAAACCTTGCGGAAGGCGCCATTGCAATTCGAGATTCAGCATCTCCCCTTCGCTGCCTCCACCTTCGCTCGACGGATAAGCGCGCAATCCGCTGCCGCCGCCGAGATAGAACTTCTCGGAAGAATCCAGATTCTTGTCCGCCAGCTGACCACTGAAACTGGCCGTAAACAGCAGACTCTCGCTCACCACCTGTTGGCGGCTGAGAGCATAACGCAACTTTTGGAACCGGCCTGCGCTGCGTGTCGTGGTGGCGTCGGCCGCCTGGTTGGGCGAACCCGAAAGATCGAGCTTGCCGGCGACCAGGCCCAGATTGCCATACCACACGCCACCGCCACCGAAGCCATCCTGGCGATTTCCGCTGAGTGTCAATGCCGTTGTGCCGACAGCGTAGCGCGACGTCACGGCACCGCCAGACTCGTTGTCGAAGGTTTTGCGTTCGACGGCAGCACCGATTGTGGCATTGGCATTGCGCAGGCGCAGCAGTGGGTAGAGCAGCTCCACCGCCGCAGTGTCCGAGGCGCCACGGCCCTGCAAAGCGACAAAATCGCTTCCGACCAGGCGATAGCGCATTGCAGAGGAATTGATACCGGCAGACAAGCCGGAATACCCAATCGGCAACGAGTACGCCCCACGAACATAGTCGCTGCCCTGCGTATGCAGTGCATAGAACCCCAGCCGATCCGATAGCTTCAATGGACTGGCTATGCTGAGGTTGCCCGATAGACGCTCCCTCCCCGTCGACCGCGATCCGTGATTGTCGATACGCAGATCACCCCCCACGATGGGCTTGTCATTGACGTTCAAGACCAGATCGGTGACGCCGTCGCCGTCACCCGGCGCCAGGCGTCCCTGCGCCCCGACGCCTGGTAACTCGTCAAGCAGACGCAACACGCGATCAACGTCATCGCTGCGAATCGATGCCCCGGTCGCCAATACGAATCCGGCGATACCCAGCAGGTGCTCTTCGCCTACCCGCAAGTGATCGAGGAGTTCCTTGCCTTCGATCCGCACCCGCCCGAACCTTGCTTCGACAATCTCGATCCGGACCGTGCCCGAGGAAAGGTCTTGCGGGGGAAGCAGGGTGCGGACTACCCATCCCTCATCACGATATACGTCGGCCACCGCACTGGCGGCGAGTTGCAGGTCGGCAAATGAAAGAGCGCGCCGCAGGAAGCCGGATAGAGCGGCCTGCAATCGGTCCGTAGCTACCAGTGTGTTGCCGGAAAGCGTGAAGGCTTGCACGTTCACCGAAAGCTCGCCGTCGCGCGGCCCCGTAACCGGCCGCCGCGTCGGTTCCAGAGGTTTCACCGGGGGACGCGGTGCCTCGATCCGTTCACGCTCGATCTCCTGACGCAATCCACCCGCATCGGGAGCCTGCTGCGCAGCGGTCTGAGTGACAAAACTGCAGGCGAACACACCCACGCAGAAAAACGCTGCGGTGCGAAAACGGCCGTTTGCCGATCGCCTCTGGTGCATCGATATATACCCTGCCATTCCGAGGTTGAGTGCCGCCCAGGCACACGCAGTGCCGCCCAGTGAATATGATACTTGACGAAGTGATAATACTTTACGCCTCAATACTTCGAAATGGCGGGCATTTCCCTCGAACATCGCTGGATTGCGCGCGTCGCTTTGTTGGGCGCCGGGATACCCCCTTCGTCATGGCCGCGCGTGGCGCGACTTCAATCTGAGGCCGGAAGTCACCGCCAAAATGGCGCGGGCAAGCGGACACGTATAATTCGCGGCCCCAGCGCCTTGCCCGAAAATGAAGTCCCAGCTGACGCTGCCCGGCTTGCCCAAGCCCGGCCAACGACTCGACCTGCCGCCCTTTGCTCCGTCCGCCGACGCCCTGGCGCTGTCCCGGCTCGCCCTTTCCGGCCGATTGCTGCTCGTCGTGTGTGCCAGTCCGCTGGAAGCCCAGCGCCTGTCGGAAGAAATTGCGTGGTTCGCCCCGGGACTGCGCACTCACCTGCTGCCCGACTGGGAAACCCTGCCCTACGACAGTTTCTCGCCTCACCAGGATCTGGTGTCCGAGCGGATGGCGACCCTCTACGCGGTCTCACGCAAGGAGTGCGACCTTCTGATCGCGGCGGCCTCGACCACTGTGACCCGGCTGGCCCCCCCCTCCTTCCTGCTTGGCCACACCTTTTTCATGAAAAAGGGCGAACGGCTCAAGCTCGACGCCCTGCGTTCGCAACTGACTGTCGCCGGCTACCAGCACGTCACGCAGGTGGTCGCCGCCGGCGAATACAGCGTAAGGGGTGGCCTGGTCGATCTGTTCCCCATGGGGACGCAATTGCCGTATCGCATCGAACTGTTCGACGACGAGATCGAAACCATCCGCAGCTTCGACGTCGATAGCCAACGTACCCTCTATCCGGTGTCGGAAATACGCCTGCTGCCGGCGCGCGAGTTTCCGTTCGGCGACGCTGGTCGCACCACGTTTCGCCAACGCTTCCGCGAGACTTTCGAGGGCGATGCCTCGCGCATCGGGCTCTACAAGGATGTCTCGAACGGCATCCTGCCCGCCGGCATCGAGTACTACCTGCCGTTGTTCTTCGAGGCCACGGCAACGCTTTTCGACTACCTGCCGAAGGATGCCACCCTGCTGTTGCATGGCGATGTACCCGGGGCGATCGCAGAGTTCTGGAGCGATACCCTGGGCCGCCACAGGATGCTCGGTGGCGACCGCTCGCGGCCGGTGCTGCCGCCGGCCCAGCTGTTTCTGCGCGACGAGGAATTCTTTGTTGCGGCAAAGGCTCTGCCCCAATACCTGCTCAAAGCAGGAGTCGGCGCTGGAGCCACGGCGACACCGACCACGCAATTGCCACCGCTGGCCGTCGATCGCAAAGCCGACGATCCGCTGGCGGCGCTGCGCAGCTTCCTTGGAAGCTTCGCCGGCCGTGTGCTGCTTCTGGCCGAATCGCCGGGACGGCGCCAGACCCTGGCCGATTTTCTCGCCGAATACGGCATGCTGCCGGCATCCTGCGAGGACTTCGCGTGCTTCCTCGCCGCATCGGAACGCTTCATGCTCGGCGTCGGCCCCTTGTCCGGCGGATTCGCGCTGGATGACGCCCCGCAGGAAGCCCCACAGGGGGGCATCGCGGTTGTCACCGAGAACGAACTGTATGCCGCTACCGCGCGCCCCCGTGGCCGCCGCACCGACGCCCGCCGCGCCAACCTCGAAGGCTGGCTGCGCGACCTGTCGGAACTGAAGATTGGCGACCCCGTGGTACATGAAGCGCACGGCATTGGACGCTATCTGGGCCTGGTGCACATGGATTTCGGCGAAGGTGCCACCGAACTGCTGCACCTGGAATACGCCAATGGCGCCAAGCTCTACGTGCCGGTCGCGCAACTGCAAGTGATCTCGCGCTACAGCGGCGCCGACCCCGAAGCCGTGCAGTTGCACACGCTCGGCTCGGGCCAATGGGAAAAAGCCAAAAAGAAGGCCGCCGAGCAGGTGCACGACACCGCCGCCGAACTGCTGCACCTCTACGCTCAGCGCGCCGCGCGCAAAGGCCACAGGTTCGAATTCAAGCAGCACGACCTGGAGGCTTTCGCCGACGGCTTCGGCTTCGAGGAAACCCCGGACCAGCAGGCGGCGATCAATGCCGTGATCGACGACATGCGCTCGGGCAAGCCGATGGACCGCCTGGTCTGCGGCGACGTCGGCTTCGGCAAGACCGAGGTCGCCATGCGCGCCGCCTTCGTTGCCGTAGCGGACGGCAAACAGGTGGCCATACTGTGCCCGACCACGCTGCTGGCCGAGCAGCATTACCAGAATTTCGCCGACCGCTTTGCCAACTGGGCGGTGAAGGTGGCGGAAATCTCGCGCTTCAAGTCAGCAAAAGAGCAGGACGACGCGATTGCACTGCTGGGCCAAGGCAAGATCGACATCCTGATCGGCACCCACCGCCTGCTGCAAAAGGACGTTGCATTCGAGCGCCTCGGCCTCATCATCATCGACGAAGAGCACCGCTTCGGCGTGCGCCAGAAAGAGGCGCTGAAAGCCTTGCGCGCTGCGGTCGATGTGCTCACGCTGACGGCCACGCCGATACCGCGCACCCTGGGTTTGTCGCTGGAGGGGCTGCGTGACTTTTCGGTGATCGCGACGCCGCCGCAGAAGCGGCTGGCGATCAAGACCTTTGTCAGCAAGTGGTCCAATGGCCTGGTGCGCGAAGCCTGCCTGCGCGAGTTCAAGCGCGGCGGTCAGGTCTATTTCCTGCATAACGAGGTCGACACCATCGAGAACATGAAGGAACGTCTCGAAGCCCTGTTGCCCGAGGCACGCATCGTGGTCGGCCATGGCCAGTTGCCCGAGCGCGAGCTGGAACGCGTAATGCGCGAATTCACCCAGCAGAAACACAACCTGTTGCTCTGTTCGACCATCATCGAGACCGGCATCGACAACCCGCATGCCAACACCATTGTCATCAACCGCGCCGACAAGTTCGGCCTGGCCCAAATGCATCAGTTGCGCGGCCGCGTCGGACGTTCGCACCATCAGGCCTACGCCTACCTCCTGACCCACGAGGATGCCAAGCCGACGGCACAGGCCAAGCGCCGCCTCGAAGCGATCCAGGCCATGGAGGAACTCGGCTCAGGCTTCTTCCTCGCCATGCACGACCTGGAAATTCGTGGTGCCGGCGAGGTGCTGGGCGAGTCACAAAGCGGCGAAATTCACGAGATTGGTTTCGCCATGTATACCAACATGCTCAACGCCGCCGTACGGGCACTCAAAGCCGGCGAAAATGTTCCCGACCTGACCCAGCCGCTGGCGGTTACCTCGGAAATCAACCTGCGCGTGCCGGCGCTGCTGACCGATGCGTACTGCCCCGATGTGCACGAACGCCTGACGCTCTACAAGCGCCTGGCCAACTGCGACCGCGAGGAAGATCTGATCGCCATGCAGGAGGAACTGATCGATCGCTACGGCGAGATGCCGCCGCAAACCCTGGCCCTGGTCGACACCCATCGCCTGCGCCTGGCCGGCCTCCCCTTGGGCCTGGCCAAGCTGGATGCCGGGCCGGCCGCAATACAGTTGCAATTCGTGCCCAACCCTCCGATCGACCCCGCCAAGATCATTCGCCTGCTGCAAAGCGATCGCAGTTTCAAGCTGGCGGGACAGGACCGGCTGCTGTGGCAGAAGTCCAGCGCAAATGTAAAGGAGCGGGTCGCCGCGGTGCGCGATCTGTTTCGCAAGCTTGAACCTTGACCCGCCAGAGTTGGTCACTTAAAATGACCAACTCTAGAGGAGCGCCCCATGCAGCAATTCAACATCGCCGAAGCCAAGGCCCATCTTTCGGAACTGGTGCAGAAAGCCATGATGGGCGAGGAAATCGTCATCGCCCGCGACAACAAGCCGCTGGCAATGCTGGTGCCGATCAAGCGCGTCCAACAGAAGCGCAAACCCGGTTCCGGCAAGGGACAGATTCTGTTTATCGCCAAAGACTTTGATGCCATCCCCGAGGGCTTCGAGGAGTACACCGGATGATCGCGCTGCTCGACACCAACGCCTTCCTGCGCTGGGTGGAGGGCGACGAAAAGCTGTCGGCCAAGGCGAAGTCCTGCATCGCCAACCCCGACAACGAGATTCTGGTCAGCGTCGTCGTCGCCTGGGAACTGGCGATCAAGTCCGGTCAGGGTGGCATCAAGCTGGCACAGCCGGTCGGCCGTTATGTGGCGAGTCACATCGAAGCCAACGGCTTTCGCCTGCTGGGCATCGAACTCGATGACGTCGCCGCCATCGAAACCCTGCCCCTTCATCATCGCGATCCCTTCGACCGCCTGCTCGTCGCGCAGGCAAAGAATCGCAAGCTGCCCGTGGTCAGTTCCGACCGGGCCTTTTCCGACTATGGCGTCAAACGTATCTGGTAACCCGCAAATGCAACAAACTGAAAACCTCAACATCGAAGCCTTCGACCTCCTGCCGACGCCGGAGGAAGTCCATGCCCGGGTGCCACTCTCGGAAGCTGCCGCGGAGTCGGTGCTGGCGGGACGGCGCAGCCTGGAACGCATCCTCGATGGTAGCGATCCGCGCCTGTTTGTCGTCGTCGGCCCCTGCTCGATCCATGATCCAGTGGCCGGCCTGGATTACGCGCGACGCCTCAAGCAACTGGCCGACGAAGTTGCCGACAGCCTGTTCCTGGTAATGCGCGTGTATTTCGAGAAGCCGCGCACCGCCACCGGATGGAAGGGCTACATCAACGATCCGCGCATGGACGATTCCTTCCATATCGAAGAGGGCTTGCACAAGGCACGCGAATTCCTCCGGGCGGTCAACGAGATCGGCCTGCCGGCCGGCACCGAGGCACTCGACCCGATCGCCCCCCAGTACCTGGGCGACCTCATCGCCTGGACCGCCATTGGCGCCCGCACTTCCGAGTCGCAGACCCACCGCGAGATGTCGTCGGGCCTGTCGACCCCGGTCGGTTTCAAGAACGGTACCGACGGCTCGCTCGACGCGGCAGTCAATGCCATCATTTCGGCCTCCAGTCCGCACAGCTTCCTCGGCATCAACATGCAGGGACGTTCCAGCGTGGTGCGCACCGCCGGCAACCGCTACGGCCATCTGGTACTGCGCGGCGGCGGCGGCCGGCCGAACTACGACACGGTAAGCGTCGCGCTGGCCGAGTCGGCCCTGAAAAAGGCAAGACTGGCCAACAACCTGGTCGTCGACTGCTCGCATGCCAACAGCTACAAGAATCCGGAATTGCAGCCGCTGGTGATGCAGGACTGCATCAACCAGGTCATCGCCCAGCGCAAATCGGGCCACCGTTCCATCGTCGGCCTGATGATCGAAAGCTTCATCGAGTCCGGCAACCAGTCGATCCCGGCGGATCTCTCGCAGTTGAAATACGGCTGCTCGGTCACCGATGCCTGCGTCGATTGGTCGACCACGGAAACCATGATCCGCGACGCTGCCACCGCCCTGCGCGCACCGCGCGTCTAACCCAGCACGAGCCCTGCCATGAGCCTGATTCGTCCCTTCCACGGCCTGCGTCCCGCGCCCGGCCGCGCTGCTGAAGTCGCCGCGCCGCCCTACGATGTGCTCTCCAGCGATGAGGCGCGCCGCATTGTCCACGATGGTGCCAGCGGCAAGCCCTGGTCCTTCCTGCACATCTCCAAGCCGGAGATCGACCTCGCCCCTGACATCGATATCTACTCGCCGGAGGTCTATGCCAAGGCGGCCGAAAGCCTGAAGACGATGCTGGATGCCGGCGTCTTGGCTCGCGACGGGAGTGCGTGCTATTACGCCTACCGCCTGACCATGGGCGCCCATGTGCAGACCGGCCTGGTGGCCGCCGCCAGCGTCGCCGACTACGACAGCAACCGCATCCGCAAACACGAGTTCACGCGCCCCGACAAGGAGGACGATCGCGTACGCCAGATCGAGTCGCTGAACGCCCAGACCGGCCCGGTGTTGCTCGCCTATCCGGCCTCGGCCGCCGCCGATGCGCTGATCGCCGCCATTGCCCGGGGCGAACCGGCCGCCGACGTCACTGCCGATGACGGCATCCGCCACCAGATCTGGGTGCTGAGCGATGCCACACAGATCGATGCCATCACGCAAACCTTCGACGCCATGAAGGCGCTCTACATCGCCGATGGCCATCATCGTTCTGCCGCCGCATCGCGCGTCGCCGCAGCGCGCCATCGCCAGGGACAGGAACAGGCGGCGGACTATTTCCTGGCCGTGATCTACCCGCACCACCAGATGAAAATCCTCGACTACAACCGCGTCATCAAGGACCTGAACGGCCTCGACGAGACGCAGTTGCTGGCTCGCCTTGCCGTCGATTTCACCGTGGAAGACAGCAGCTCCCGCGTTCATCCCGCGTGCCCGGGCGAATTCGGCATGTACCTTGCCGAACGCTGGCGCAAGCTGACCATCAAGCCCGGGCGGGTTCCCGCCGACCCGGTCGACAGCCTCGATGTCTCGCTGCTTTCAGACTATGTGCTCGGTCCGCTGCTGGGAATTGCCGACCTGCGCCGCGACAAGCGCATCGATTTCGTCGGCGGCATCCGCGGTCTCGGTGAACTGGAGAAGCGCGTGGACTCCGGCGAGATGGCCGTGGCCTTCGCCCTGCATCCGACACGCATGGATCAGCTGATGGCGGTTGCCGACAGCAACGAGGTCATGCCCCCCAAGTCAACCTGGTTCGAGCCCAAGCTGGCCGACGGCCTGGTCTCCCACGTGCTGGACTGAGCTTGGGGTCGCCTGGGTGCCGTCCGCGCAGCGGCGAGCGCCCGCAATTTGCAACCGATCCCGCAAGCGGCATACCGTCTCCGCGTCCCGCGGAGACATTCCTCTGGATACCGTCCGTGCGTACCGCCCGGACATAAAAAAAGGCAACCCTCAGGTTGCCTTTTTTATTGCGCGGAAGAATTACTTCTTCTTCGCGGCCGGCTTCGCCGCGGGCTTCTTGGCCGGTGCCGCCTTCTTCGCGGGAGCAGCAGCCTTCTTCGCAGCGGGCTTCTTGCCCGCGACGGCGGCCTTGAGGCCGGCGCCGGCGGTGAACTTCGGCACGGCCTTGGCGGCAATCTTCAGGGGAGCGCCGGTCTTCGGATTCTTGCCGGTGCGGGCGGAGCGCATCACGGACTTGAAGGTACCAAAGCCGATCAATGCCACCGGGTTGCCCTTGGCGATGACGGTGGTGATCACATCGGTCATGGCATCGATCGCCTTGTTTACTGCCGCCTTGGAAAGTTCGGCGCGCTCGGCAACGGCTTCGATCAGTTCGGATTTGTTCATCAGGTTCCCCTCGTTGTTTGGAAAGGCGCATTGAAACACTAATCGCGCGCCGGACGCAAGCCCCGCGGGCCTCTTCGGCAAAAAAAAGTTTGCGCGTGCGGCAGCGCAATACTCACATGCCCTTCACCGCATACACGGCCGGAAGATTGCGCCAGGCTCCCTTCACATCCATGCCATAACCAAAGACATAGCGGTTCGGCAAACGCACTCCGACGTAGTCGGCCGCGATGGGCTTGTCGCGGCCAAGATCCTTCTCCGCGAACACGGCGCTGAAGACCTCCGCCGCCCGCTGATCGCGCAGGCGCTGGACGATTGCCGCCATGGTCACGCCTTCGTCGAGAATGTCGTCGACCACCAGCACCACGCGCCCGGCGACCGGGATGCGCGGCTCGACCACCCAGTGCAAGCGGCCACCGACCGTGACATCGCCATAGCGCGTGACATGCAGGTAATCGAAGTCGAGCGGAAAGTCGAGCTGCGGCAGCAAGGTTCCGGTGAACACCACCGCTCCGCCCATCACCGCGAGCACCAGCGGATTGGCATCGCGCAATCGCGCCGCGATTTCTCCGGCCACTCGCCGTACCGCCAGCGCCGACTCTTCGGCCGAACACAGCAGGTCGGCCTCGGCAAGTATCTTGCGCGCCTCGTCTGGGCTCATGACATCCTCTTCAGCATCGCCGCGAAATCCTTGCCGACTTCCGGATGGCGCAGGCCGAAGGCCACTGTCGCCTCCAGGTAACCCAGCTTGGCGCCGCAGTCGTAGCGCTTGCCCTGGTAGCGGTAGGCCAGAACCTGCTCCTCGCCGAGCAGCGCCGCGATGCCATCGGTAAGCTGAATCTCGCCTCCCGAACCCTTGCCGATGTGCGCCAGGTGATGAAAGATGCGCGGCGTCAGCACATAGCGTCCGACCACGCCCAGGGTCGATGGCGCCTCCTCGGGCTTCGGTTTTTCGACAATGCGCTGGATCTCCTCGATGCGCTCTGACATCGGCGTGCTGGCAACGATGCCATAGCTCCTGGTTTCCTCGCGTGCCACCTGCTGTACGCCGATCACCGAACTCTCATGGTTGCAATAGACATCGACCATCTGCTTCATTACCGGCGGATCGTTGTCAAGCAAGTCATCCGCCAGCAGCACGGCAAAGGGTTCGTCGCCCACCGCGGGGTAGGCACAGAGCACCGCATGTCCAAGCCCCAGGGCTTCCGGCTGCCGAATGTAGATGCAGTTGATGTTCTTCGGAATCATGTTGCGCACGAACTCCAGCAGCTCCGCCTTGCCGCGATGTTCAAGCTCGCTTTCCAGCTCATACGCCTTGTCGAAGTGATCCTCGATGGCGCGCTTGGAACGGCCGGTAACGAAGATCATGTCGGTGATGCCGGCAGCCACGGCTTCTTCCACCGCATACTGGATCAACGGCTTGTCGACGATGGGCATCATTTCCTTGGGGCTGGCCTTGGTCGCCGGCAGGAAGCGGGTACCGAGGCCCGCCACGGGAAAGACCGCCTTGGTCACTTTCTTCATTTTTGTAGCAACTCCCTGAATTGAATCTCGTCAAGTATCGTGATGCCCAAGGTCTGCGCCTTGTCGAGTTTGGAACCGGCCTCCGCGCCGGCCACCACGAAATCCGTCTTCTTCGACACCGAGCCGGCCACCTTGCCGCCCAGCGCTTCGATCATGTCTTTCGCCTCGTCTCGCGCAAGGCCGGGGAGCGTGCCGGTAAGAACGAAGGTCTTGCCGGAAATCGGTGAACTCACCGATGCGGCCGGCTCCCCGTCCGGCCAACCGACACCTGCGGCGCGCAGTTGCTCGATGACGTCAACATTGTGCGGCTCGGCGAAGAATCGCGCTATCGACGCAGCAACCACCGGGCCGACGTCGGGCACCTGCTGCAACCGATCCGTGTCCGCCGCCATCAGTGCGTCGAGATTCCCGAAGAACCGCGCCAGATCCTTTGCGGTTGCCTCTCCCACATTGCGGATGCCGAGCGCAAAAATGAAACGCGCCAGCGTCGTCACCTTGCTTTTTTCAATCGCCGCCAGAAGATTCATCGCGGACTTTTCCGCCATGCGTTCGAGCTTCACCATCGCCAACAAACCGAGCTTGTACAGGTCGGCCGGCGTCTTGACGATCGCGGCATCCACCAGTTGCTCCACCAGCTTGTCTCCCAGGCCCTCGATGTCCATGGCGCGACGCCCGGCGAAGTGCAGCAGCGCCTGCTTGCGCTGCGCCGGGCAGATCAGGCCCCCGGTACACCGTGCAATCGCTTCATCTTCCGGACGTTCCACGGCGGAGCCACAGACCGGGCAGGCTTTCGGCAATTCGAAGGCCGGATACAGGGGCTCGTCGCCGAGCAGGTCCCGTCGCGGACGGCGCGCCAACACCACCGACACCACTTCCGGAATGACATCCCCCGCACGCCGCACGATCACGGTATCGCCGATACGCACATCCTTGCGCCGGGCTTCGGTCTCGTTGTGCAAGGTCGCATTGGTGACCGTCACGCCGCCGACGAAGACGGGGGCCAGGCGCGCCACGGGCGTGATGGCACCGGTACGGCCAACCTGCACCTCGATGGCTTCGACGGTCGTCAGCATCTCCTCGGCCGGATACTTGTGGGCGACCGCCCAGCGCGGCTCGCGCGTGACGAAGCCGAGCCGTAGTTGCAGCGCCAGCGAGTTCACCTTGTAGACCACGCCGTCGATGTCGAAAGGCAAACCGTCGCGGGCCTGGCGCATGCGTGAGTGAAACGCAATCAGGCCATCGGCGCCCTGCACCGTCGCCCGATGCTCGCAGACCGGCAGTCCGAACAGCGCCAGGGCATCGAGAACCCCGGAATGCGTTGCTGGAATTGCCCAGCCGCGAGACTCCCCTAGACCATAGGCATAGAACGACAACGGACGTTCGGCGGCCATCGCCGGGTCAAGCTGGCGGATGCTGCCGGCGGCTCCGTTGCGCGGATTGACCAGCGTCGCCTTGCCGAGCCTGCGCTGCTTTTCGTTGTACGCCTCGAAATCGGGCCGGCTCATGTAGGCCTCGCCGCGCACCTCGATGATCTCCGGTACATCGCCCCGCAGCCGCAAGGGAATGCAATGCACGGTGCGGATGTTCTGCGTAACGTCCTCGCCGGTTTCACCGTCGCCACGGGTGGCCGCCTGAATCAGGATTCCCTGCTCGTAACGCAGATTGATCGCCAGTCCGTCGAACTTCAGCTCGACGGCGTACTCGATCGGCGCAGGCTCATCGCCAAGCCCCAGCTCGCGGCGGATGCGCGCATCGAAGGCCCGCGCGCCAGAAGCGTCGGTATCGGTCTCGGTACGGATCGAAAGCATGGGCACCGCATGCCTGACCGGGACGAAACCCGCCAGCGGCTTGCCGCCTACCCGGCGGGTCGGCGAATCTTCAGTCAGCAGTTGCGGATGCTCGGCCTCGATGGCCTGGAGCTCGCGGTAGAGATGATCGTACTCGGCGTCAGGTAGCGTCGGCTGGTCGAGTACATAGTAGGCGTGGTCGTGCCGCTCGATCTCGCGGCGCAAGACTTCCGCCCGCGCCGCTGCATCCGCACGTTGCATCAGGAAAAGAGGCGCAGCGCCCGACGGCTTCCCGGATCGATGCCGCCGTCGCGCATGCGCTGCTGCAACTCGATGGTCTTGGCGCGTATCGCGGCAATCATGGCATCGGCCAGGGGCGCGCGCTGGGCGTCGACCAACACGCCACCCAGCGCCCCGGCGATCTGTCGCGCCGCGCGGAGCATGCTTTCAAAGGCCGCGCGGCCGTCGCTCACACGCGGCACGTCGATGGTGAAGGTGAGGCCGTGCGTCGCCAGACTGCGCAGGCTGTCGGTATTGAAACGCTCGACCCCGAGATTTCCCAGGTTGAACGCTTCGCCACCGGCCTCATCACGGGCGTGGAACAGCCCGTCGGCCTCCAGCACCAAGCCTGCCGCCTCGGCCAGGCCGCGCAGTTTGGTGCCGGGGAAGGTCCCGCCCGTGACATCCACCACGTGAAGCACAAACTGTATATCGACGCCGGCGCAAAACTGGTCCAGGGCATTCGCGTTTGCCGCAATTTCCTCGATATCCGGAATCGCCTCCAGCGCGGCACCGGTCTGCTGTGCCAGGGAGTGCACTCCGGCGACAAATGCCGCCAACTCGGCCGGGCTCGCCGGACCACGGCGATCGACCAGTTGCAGGCTGGCCGCCCATTCACGGTAGCTGCCCTCGTCGTCCGCGGCAATGCCCAGCCAGGCACCGGTATCATCGCGCGCCAGCCACGTCAGCGGCTTGGTGATTTCGGCCGACCAGGCGCGTTGAACGCTTTGCAGGATCGGTGCCGCAATCGGCGATGTCGCGTCGAAGCGCAGCGTGCAATTGGCGATGTCATCGATGTCGGCATGCACGGCGGCCCGCGTCGCCAACAAAACCGGGGCCGGGTTTTCCAGGGGCGCCTCCGGCAACGCCTCGACGGGCTCGGTTGCGGCCGGGGCAAATTCTTCCATAGGTTCCGGAGGCAGCGTCGGCTCCTGCCGGCCCTCGCCGGAAGCCGCCGTCGCCCCCGCGGCGTGCAGCGCATCGGTCGCTGCGCCGCTGAAGATGCGCTCGGCGGTCTGGCGATGCTTGCGGTCCTGCCAGACGTTGTAGCCCCAGACCATCAACACGCCGGTCACGCCGGCGCCGATCAGGGCGATATGCAGTTCGCTGAGTGCCATATGAGTACGCTTTCCTAAGCCACCTTCTGATCGTCGGCGAGGCGCAGTGCCTCTTCCATATCCACTTCCACGATGCGCGATACGCCCTGCTCCTGCATGGTGACGCCAATCAACTGTTGCGCCATTTCCATGGCGATCTTGTTGTGCGAGATGAAGACAAACTGCGTCTGCGCCGACATGCGCTTGACCATTTCGCAGAAGCGCACGGTATTCGAGTCGTCCAGCGGCGCATCGACTTCGTCGAGCATGCAGAATGGCGCCGGGTTGAGGTTGAAGATGGCGAACACCAGGGCAATCGCCGTGAGCGCCTTTTCGCCGCCCGACAGCAGGTGGATGGTGGTGTTCTTCTTGCCGGGCGGCTGCGCCATGATCTGGATGCCGGCATCGAGGATCTCGTCGCCGGTCAGGATCAGGCGCGCCTCGCCGCCACCGAACAGTTGCGGGAACAGGCTGCCGAAGTGGCGATTGACGGTATCGTAGGTCTCCTGCAATTGCTCGCGCGTTTCACGGTCGATGCGTCGGATGGCGTCTTCCAGGGTGCCGATGGCCTCGTTCAGGTCGATCGACTGCGCGTCGAGGAAGCCCTTGCGTTCGGAGGCCATTGCCAGCTCTTCCAGCGCGGCCAGATTGACCGGACCGAGCGCCTCGATCTCGGCCGTGAGCCGCGCGATGTCGGCCTGCAACACGCTGTCCTTGAGGCGCTCGGCACCTCCCGCGGCAAGCTCGACGGCAAACGGGGCCTCGTCTTCCTCGCTGACGACGCGCACTTCGGCAAGACGCTCGCGGAACTGCTCTTCGTTGATCTGGGCGGCCTGGGCCTTCAGGCGCAAATCATTGATGCGGTCGCGCAGCGGGCTGAGCCCCTGCTCCAGACGCAGGCGCTGCTCATCCAGTCCACGCAGGTCGGCGGCCATCGTCTCCAGTACATTTCGCCGTTCCGCCAGCGCCGACTCTTTGGCGCCGCGCGCATCCAGTGCCGCGTGCAACTGTTCCTGCAACACGGTGTCACTGATGCCGGCAACTTCGGTTCGTGCGGCCGCGGTCTCGGCCTCGATGCGCTGCAACTGGCTACTCGCCGTCGCCGCCGCGCGGCTGTTGTCGTCGAGTTTGGACAGGCACTCGCGCTCGGAGAACCCCGCCTCCTGTACCTCGCGTCCGAGCTGGGTTTCGACGGTGCGCGCATCGCGCAGCGCCATGTCCTTCTGCCGATGCCGATCGATCGCACGCTCGACGCGCTCGCGCACGGTGCCCAGTCGATCGCGTTGTAGTTCACCTTCATTGTCGGCGCGTTCGATGCGCGCGCTTTCGATTTCTTCCTGGCGCTGCAGTTCGGCGAGATCGCGATCGATTTGCGCCGAACGCTCTTCAAAACGCGCCTGGGCCTGCGCCAACTTGAGCGCCTCGACCTGGGCGGCGTGCAATGCCTGCTGCGCATCCTGGGTCGAGCGCCGCGCCGCCGTCAACTGGCTCTGCAAGTCGGCCAGTTCCTGTTCCGCCGCCTGCTGCCGGGCGCGTGCCGCATCCTCGGCAAGGGTGCGCGTTTCCAGCTGCGCGGCGAGTTCGTCGATTTCGCGCTGGCGCTCGATCACGCCGTGGGTCTTGGCGTCCGGTACGTACAGCGTCAGCCCCGCCGGCGTCAGCAGATGCCCGGCGCGCGAAACGCGCCGGCCAGTGCCCAGCGGCAGGCCGGCCGGCAGGTCATCGCAGACCGCGACGTCGGCCAGCCATTCGTCGAGCACCCCGGCCCAGCCGGCGTCGTCGCAGCGCACCTTGCCGCGCAGCGCGTCGGCAGCGGGTGCACTGCCCGCGGATTGAGCGTGCAACGCCAGCGTGAGAATCGCGGGCGGAGGTGAGGCCAGCGCGGCGCGCAGGGTGTCTGCATCGGCGAACAGCGCGGAAAAGCGTTCGCGCAGTACGGCCTCGACCGCTGTTTCCCAGCCGGCCTCGACCTGGATCGCCTGCCACAGCGGTTTGGCGTCGGCCAGACCGCGGGCCACGAGCCAGTCGCCGATTTCGCCACTCTTGGCCACCTTGGCCTGTAGCTGCGACAGCGCCTCATGACGCGCGCGGGTCTCGGTCAGGCTGCGATGCGCCACCTGCAGGGCCTCACGCGCCGCACGCAAGGTGGATTCGGTGCCCGGCACGGCCGATTGCAGCCTGGTCAGGCGCTCCTGGGCGATCTCCAGCGCCTCGTTGCCCCTGGCCTCGGCCTCCTGCGAGGCCGCCAGCAGCGCCGGATCGGGAGCCCCCAGGGCGAGCTTGTCCTGCTCCAGACGAGCGCGACGCTGGGCCAGGTTTTCCAGCGCACGCTGGGCATGGCCGCGATCGGCTTCAGCCAGGCGCAAGGCCTGCTCGGCCTCGCTCAGGGCGCGCCGTGCTTCGGTGACGTCGCTGCCGGCGGCCTGCACGGCATCCTCGCACTCGGGCAACCTGGCGGCGGCCTCGTCGTGGCGGGCGGCGGCCGCGGCGACGCGGGCACGGGAATTCTCCAGCAGCGCGTTCCAGCGCGCGGCATCGTCCGCCAGGGTGGCCTGCTGCCCCTGCCAATGATTCCGCTCCGCGCTCAGCTGCGCGAGCCGCGCTTCCAGGCGGCTGCGCGAATCGCGCAGATGGCCAAGCTCGCTTTCCAGCCGGCTGACCTCGTTGCTGGCGGCATACATCTCCGCCTGTGCGGCATGCAAGGCGTCCGAGGCGGTGTAGTGGTTCTCGCGCGCAAGCTCGACGCGGGCTTCGACCTCGCGCAGCTGTGCGGTTTCTCCCTCGACGCGAGTGACGGCGTCTTCGATCTGGCGCGTCAGGCGCTGGCCGTCGCCGCGCGCATCGTTGCGCTTCTTCAGCCACAGCAGCGTTTGCTTGCGCGACATCTCTTCGTGCAGGCCGCGATATTGCTGTGCCACGGCTGCCTGGGCCTGCAGGTGCCCGACCTGGTTTTCCAGTTCGTTGCGGATGTCATCGACGCGGGCGATGTTTTCGCGCGCATCCTCCAGGCGGTGTTCGGTCTCGCGCCGGCGCTCCTTGTACTTGGTGACGCCGGCGGCTTCTTCGAGGAAGAAGCGCAACTCTTCGGGCTTGGCCTCGACGATGCGCGAAATCATGCCCTGGCCGATGATGGCGTAGGCTCGGGGCCCGAGGCCAGTACCCAGGAAAAGATCGATCACGTCGCGACGCCGCACGTGCAGGTTGTTGATGTAGTAGCTGGAATTGCCTTCGCGATCGAGCACGCGCTTGACCGTGATCTCGGCGTACTGACTCCACTGGCCGGCGGCACGACCATCGGCATTGTCGAAGAACAGCTCGACGCTGGCACGGCTGACTTCCTTGCGATTGCCCGAGCCCTTGAAGATCACGTCCTGGATCGACTCGCCACGCAGCTCCGAGGCCTTTGATTCACCCAGCACCCAGCGCACCGCGTCGATGATGTTCGACTTGCCGCAGCCGTTGGGGCCGACGACACCCGCCAGCTGGCCAGGAAACAGCACGGTGGTCGGCTCGACAAAGGACTTGAAGCCGGCAAGTTTCAGCTTGGTAAGACGCACGTGGGAAGGACCTGAGAATGAAGACGAAAATGCCGCTTGGCAGGCGCGCCATTATAATCTGTCCCGCCCCCCATACCGTGGTCCCGGAGCATGCCGAAACCCGCCCAAGAAGCCCGCGCCAAGACGCTGGAAACCTTTGCCAATCCGGCGCCGCAGCGGGATTACCAGATCCACATGGAAATCCCGGAATTCACTTGTCTCTGCCCCAAGACCGGGCAGCCGGATTTCGCCGTGCTGACGCTGGATTATGTTGCCGACACGCTCTGCATCGAGCTGAAAAGCCTCAAGCTCTACATCTGGAGCTTCCGCGACGAAGGCCACTTCCACGAGGACGTCACCAACCGCATCCTCGATGACCTGGCGCAAACCGTGAAGCCGCGATTCATGCGCCTGACCGCGCGCTTCTACGTCCGCGGCGGCATTTTCACCAATGTGGTCGCCGAGCACCGCAAGAAGGGCTGGAAGCCGGCGCCGCGCGTCGACCTCGCCGAGTTCCCGCCGCCGTCGAATACGCGCGGCTGATAGTCGGCGCTGACGCGACGGCGTTCGGTCCCGCCGTCAGACGGGGATGAAGGGCAAGTCGCGCGCCGTCTGATCGCTCTCGGGCCTCGATACCCTTGCATTGACCCAGGTCTTGCCGAAGTTGCTTTCCGTCACCGGCATGCCGAAGCGGAAGCCCTGCAGGATGTCGCAATCCTGCGCCATCAGGAATGACCACTGCTCGTCGGTCTCGACACCCTCGGCGATGATCTGCAGGCCAAGCGCCTGGGCCATGCGCACGGCGGCGATGACCAGGGCGCGGTCGCTGCGATCCTCGGAAACGTCGTTGATGAAACTGCGGTCGATCTTCACCGTATGGAACGGGAACTCGCGCAGGTAGCTGAGCGACGAGTAGCCGGTGCCAAAGTCGTCCATCGACAGGCGTACCCCCAGTGCATGCAATTCTTCAAGGATGGCGCGCACCTCGCCCTGGTTGCGCAGCAACAGACCTTCGGTGATCTCGATCTCCAGTTGCTGCGGCGGCACGTTGAACTCGGTGAGGCAGTCGCGGACCATGGCGACGAAGCCGCTGGTGCGAAACTGCCGCGGCGAGACATTCACCGCCATGACAAACGAATCCTGTTGCAAACGCCAACGCGCCAGCGTGGCGCAGGCCTCGCGCAGCACCCAACGCCCGAGGTCTACGATCAGACCGTTCTGCTCGGCGACCGGGATGAAGGTCGACGGCTGGACTTCGCCCAGCTCCGGGCTATTCCAGCGCAACAGGGCTTCGGCACCGATGATGCAGCCGCTGTCGGCCCGAACCAGCGGGTGATACACCACATGCAGTTCCTGGCGCTCCAGGGCGCCGCGCAGACAGCGGCCGATTTCCAGGCGTTGCAGCGACAGGTCGTGAATCGAACGGTTGTAAAAGCGGTACATGTTGCGCCCGGAGTCCTTGGCTTCATACATCGCCAGGTCGGCGTTACGCAACAGGACCATGGGCTCGCTACCGTCATCCGGATAGATAGCAATGCCGATGCTGGGCGACGTCGTCAGCTCGCGCTCGTCAAGGATGAAGGGCTCGGTGAAGGCGGCAATCACCTTCTCCGCCACGGCAGCTGCCTCGTCGCCATGGACCAGGCCTCCGGCAACAATCAGGAACTCATCACCACCCAGGCGCGCGACCACATCCTCGCCCCGTACGGCGGCAATCAGGCGCTGCGCCACCTGGCGCAGCAGGGCATCGCCCACGGCATGACCCAGCGTGTCGTTCACCTCCTTGAAATTATCGAGGTCCAGGTACATGGCGCCGACCTTGCCTCCGTCGCGCCGGGCACGACTGACCGCCTGGATCAGACGGTCGTTGGCCAGAACACGATTGGGCAGTCCGGTGAGCAGGTCGTAGTGCGCCTGGTAGGTGATTTTTTCCATCTGCGTGCGCTGCTCGGTGATGTCTTCGCAGGACAGCAGCAAATGGGTCGGGCGCCCTTTTTCGTCGTGCACCGACCCCAGGCGCAAGCGTTCCCAGTAGGCGCTGTCGCCGCGGCGGCTGGGCTGCTCGATTTCCCAGATGCCACCGGCCGTGGCAACGCGCATGGCGTTGTCGGCATCAAGCGGATCCGCGGTGCGCATTACCTCGATCAGCGGCTGCTCGATCAGGTCGTCGGGTAGGCGCCCGGTGATCCGGGAAAACGCCGGATTGACGAACTCGACGGTGCCGCCGATACGTGCAATCAGGATGCCTACGGGATTCTGTTCGACGATCTGCGAAAAGCGCACCAGGCGACGGTTCGCACTCTTGAGGTCGGCCGTGCGTTCCTGCACGCGCTGCTCGAGTTCGACCTGCGAGGCGCGCAACGCCGCTTCGCGGGTCAGCACCTGCTGGCGCATGGTGCCGAAAGCCTCGGCAAGATCGCCGATCTCGTCGTGCCGGGCAATCACGATGTTGCCGCTCTCTTCCCCCGCCGCAAGCTTCTGCGCGTGTTCGTGCAGGATGCCGACGCGCCTGACGACGGTCTGTCCGGAATAGGCGAGTCCGATGAAGATGACCATGCCGCCGAGCAGAACCAGCCAAAGGAAATCCTTGCGCTGGGCCTGCTGTTCCTGGGTCGCCTTCAGGTAGGCGCCATCGGCCGCCGCTTCGGTTTGCTCGGCCACCTCGGTAAGCAAGGCCTGGATGGAGAGGTAGGAGATGTGCGAACCGCCGGCGGTAACGCCGCGCACGCCGGCGAGATCCATTTCCGCCGCCAGCCTGGCCTGCTGCTCCAGCCGGGAACGATAGTCGCGCCAATGTCCGGCGAGGCGCTGCGCTTCGTTTGGTGACTGCCTGCCGAGGACCATTGAAAAAGCACCGATCTCGCGCTCAAGGGTACCGATCTCGCTGCGCAAGCGAGTGATCTGCGATTGCAGGGCAAAAACGTCTTCGAGATGACCCAGTTCCAGTTCCATGTTGCGCAGGTTGCCCACTCTCGCCTGCAAGCCATGGAGACGAGCCAGCGGTCGAACATGGCGCTCAAGGGTATCGACCAGACGTTCCGATGAACGTTCGAGCATCCGGTTGCCGGCGAAAAGCAGGATCAAGACCAGCACGCCGGCGCCGGCAAAGCCGACCAGCAATTGCTGGAGGAGACCGAAGCGCCCCGGAAGCTTCATTGCATCTATTTCGCGACGGCAGGGGCCGCATCGCTGTTGACGAGGCCAGCGTTGAAAATCTTCAGCCACGGCAGCAACTTCTCACGACCATTCCGCTGCGTGATCCTGTCCCACTCCAGGGCGGTGCGCCGCATCGCTTCAGCGGCGCTTTGCTTGCCGCTGGCGGCAAGCCAGAGCTGCTGGTTGAGCGCATCGAGGTAATCGCCATCGCCGGGGAGGCCGGTCCCCGGCAAAACGGCGATATCCCATTCCCTGGCGAACACCGCGAGCGCATCGGCGGTGTACAGCTCCTTGATGCGAGCGTCATTGAGGTGACTCCAGCGGAAGGGATCGGTAAATCCGCCCTTGACGCCAACGGTGCGCAAGGAGGTGTCGGGATCGGTCAGCCACATCGTGAACAGAAAGGCGAGCTTGCGCTGGGTGCCCTTGGTGGATACGACCAGATTGTTGCCGTAGATCGGCAGGTTGCGCCGCACCAGTCGCTTGCCTACCCGGGTCCCCGGAACCGGCACCGCGATGAACTTGCCGCGTACCGGCGACGCTGCGGTGTTCAGGAGCTTGGCGCCGGCGACGGTAAATATTGTCGAGAACACCTTGCCCTGCATGAACAGCGGCAAGGTATAGCTGTAATCCTTGCCCTCGCCAAGAATGTCGGGAGGCGAATAGCGCACGGTACGGACATAGCTTTCGGTGGCCGCGATGCCGGCCGGAGAATCGATCAGCGGCATCAGCTTGTCGTCGAACAGTTTGCGCTGAGGATAGCCCTGGCTCAAATAACGCGGCATCCACAGCATCCAGGCGCTTTCACGTTCGCGTTGCTCGGCCGAACCGTACATCCCCTGCTGCGGCCGATGGAAAAACTGGATCAGCTGCTCATATTCCTGCCAGGTGGTGGGAATCGCCAATTCACGCCCGTGCACCTTGCGGAACGCCGCTTTCTCCACCGGGCTTTCCAGCATGTCAAGGCGCAGGTACAGCAACATGACATCGCCATCGGCCGGAATGGCTGCCAGCCTGTCGCCGACATAGCCTTGCAAACGCGGTCGAATGAACCCCTGTGGCGGCCTGCCATCAATCGTGAATCCGAACTGTTTGGCCAAAGGCGTGAGATCCTCGACCAGGCCCTGTTCCAGCAGATCGGGAAATTCATGGGTGCGGGCCACGGTGAGATCGATGTCGGGATTGGCCTTGAGATTCAGCAGGGCTGGCTGCTGCGGAATGACCCGCGCCGTAATCATCACCCCGGTACGTTGTTCCCACTCCTTCTGCAACTCCAACGCCGGACCCAGCAGCGCCGCGATGTTGCCGGACTTGAAGGCCACCTTGATCGTCGCATCCTTGCGCACTTCGCCTGCGGCGATCATGGCATTGACAGCGGCCAGCGCGCGTTCCCCCTGCTCGCCGGCCAGGCTGATCGACGGCCCGATCGAAATGGTGAGCCACGACAACACGATTGTCATTCCAAGCCGCCGGTTTCGCGCCATTGTTGTTCTCCCCGTCGTGCCACCCCGAGCACAGGTCGCATGATTTTAGGGGATGCGCCATGCCGCTAGCAAGGAAGGATTCCCGCCAGACTTTCCCAAAAATGAGAAGCGGCGCCGCCCTCGGGCAGGCCCTGAGCGGGTCCGGATGGGGGCTAGCGACTCGCCGTCGCCAGATGCAGCGCCAGCGCAAAGAAGATCGTGCCCGCGCAACGATCGAGCCACACCGCCAGGCCGGGCTGGCGCTGCAAACGCGCTCCGATGCCACCGGCAAACCAGCCGAGGCTGCCGAAGATGAGCACGGTCTGCCCGGCAAACAGCGCCCCGAGCAGCACCATTTGCAACCAGACCGGACCGCGCGCCGGTTCGACGAACTGCGGCAGGAAGGCGATGAAAAACAGGGCCACTTTCGGATTGATGACATTTGCAATGAAGCCTCGCCGCAGATGTGCCGTTATCGGCTCGGGCTTTCCGTCATCGAGCTTGATCAAGGTCGAAGCACCGGCGTGGCGCCAGGCCATGACGCCGATATAGACGAGGTAGGCTGCACCGGCCATTTTGAGCACGTTGAAGGTATCTTCCGAGGTCATCACCACGGCACCTATGCCGAGTGTCGCCCAGAGCGTATGAACGAAGCAGCCCAGCGCGCAACCGAGTCCGAAGCCGATTCCGGCCTCGCGCCCACGACTGATGCCGACCGAGAGCACCATCAAATTGTCGGGGCCCGGCGCGATGGTGACCAGCGCCGACGCGGCAAGAAAGGCAAGCAGGACGTCCGTCGTGATCATTGAATGCTCTACCGTTTGAAAAGGGATCAGAGACCGGCCATGGCCAGGTACTTGATTTCGAGGTATTCCTCGATGCCGTGGCGCGATCCCTCGCGCCCCAGTCCGGACTGCTTCACCCCACCAAAAGGGGCAACCTCGTTGGAGATCAGGCCGGAGTTGATTCCGACCATGCCGTAATCCAGCGCCTCGGCCACCCGCCAGGCGCGGGCGATGTTGCTGCTGTAGAAATAGGCCGCCAGACCGAACTCGGTGTCGTTGGCCATGCGCACCGCCTCGGCTTCGTCCTTGAAGGTGTAGATCGGCGCCACCGGCCCGAAAATCTCTTCGCGTGCCATGCGCATTGCATGAGTAACCCCAAGCACCACGGTCGGTTCAAAAAATGTCGCGCCACGTGCATGGCGCTTGCCGCCGCAGACAACGCGCGCACCTTTGCCGACGGCATCGGCAAGCAATTCCTCGACCTTGGCCAGGGCCGGAGGATCAATCAGCGGACCCTGGGTCACGCCCTCTTCCGTGCCATCCCCCACCTTGAGCGCCGCCACCGCCACCGCGAGCTTCTCGGCGAAGGCATCCTGCACCGACTCCTGCACCAGGAAACGGTTGGCGCAAACACAGGTCTGGCCGGCGTTTCGATATTTGGAAACCATGGCTCCCGCCACCGCGGCATCGAGGTCCGCATCCTCGAAAACAATGAAGGGCGCATTGCCGCCGAGTTCCAGGGACATCTTCTTGATGGTCGGCGCGCACTGCGCCATCAGCAGGCGACCGACTTCGGTGGAACCCGTGAATGACAGTTTCAGCACCGTCGGGTTGGACGTCAGCTCGCCACCGATGGCGACCGGTTCCCCGGTAACGATATTCAGTACGCCGGGCGGCAGGCCGGCCTGTTGCCCCAGCCAGGCCAGTGCCAGGGCCGAGAGCGGCGTCTGTTCCGCCGGCTTGACCACCATGGTGCAGCCTGCGGCGAGCGCGGGAGCGGCCTTGCGCGTAATCATGGCCGCCGGAAAATTCCACGGCGTGATCGCGGCACAGACACCCACCGGCTGCTTGATCACGATCAGGCGTCGGTCCGGCAGCGGCGAGGGAATCACCTCGCCGTAAACGCGGCGCGCCTCCTCGGCGAACCATTCGATGAAGGAGGCCGCATAGGCAATCTCGCCACGCGCCTCGGCCAGCGGCTTGCCCTGCTCCGCCGTCATCAGCTGGGCCAGGTCCTCCTGGTTTTCCATCATCAGTTCGAACCAGCGCCTGAGGATCTTTGCCCGCTCGGCGGCCGTCTTTGCCTTCCAGGGACCGAAGGCCGCCGCCGCGGCCTCGATGGCACGCCGGGTTTCGGCGGCGCCGACGCTGGGTACCGTGCCAACCAGTGCGCCGGTCGACGGATTGCGGATTTGAAGACTGGCGCCGCCGGCCTTGAGCCATTCGCCACCAATCAGGCAGGTATCGCGCAGCAGCTCAGCATTCTTCATGATCGTACGATTCAGAGAAGGAACAATGGGTCAATTATCGCGGAAAGCAGCCGCCGCTTTCAGAGCGGCATTGCTTAGCAGCGAGGCATCGGCACCGACGGCAACGAAGCTCGCCCCGAGGCTGTGATACGTCGCCGCCAGTTCGGGATCGGTGACAAAAACGCCGGCGGCCTTGCCTGATGCACGGATGCGCCGCAGTGTGTCCTCGATCGCCGCACGCACCACGGGATGACCGGATTCGCCCAGATGACCCAGTGATGCCGCGAGGTCGGCAGGGCCGATGAAGACAGCGTCGACGCCGTCCACCGCGAGAATGGAGTCCAGGTTTTCCAGCCCCAGCCGGGTCTCGACTTGAACCACGAGGCAGACCTCGGCATTGGCATGCTTGACATAGTCCTTCACACCGTTCCAGCGAGCCGCCCGCGCCAGCGAAGCGGCAACCCCGCGTATGCCCTCGGGCGGATAGCGTAGGGCCCGCACCAGGGCCACCGCCTGAGCGGCATCGTCGACCAGGGGCACCAGCAGTGTCTGTGCACCGGCATCCAGATACTGCTTGATCAACGCCGGATCGTGGCTCATCGGCCGCACCAGCAGCTGCACCGGATAGGGAGCAGCCGCCTGCAACTGCGCCATTGCGCTGGCCGGATGGTTCGGCGAATGCTCGGCATCGATTACCAGCCAGTCGAAGCCCGTGCCGGCAAGGATTTCCATGCTGTAGGCACTGGCCATGCAAACGAAGAGGCCGACTTGCCATTGATGCATCGCCAATCGTTGCTTGAACAGGTTTCTTGGCATCTCCATGGCCCGCTACTCCAGGGCCAAGCCCCGATCCCAATAGGGTTCGGGGCCGAGCCGGTCGGCAAGGAAGTCAACAAAGGTCCGCACCCGCCTTGGAACGAAGCGGTTTCCCGGGAATACGGCGCACATGTCCAGGCCCGGCGTACGGAAGGCCTTGAGTATCGGGACCAGACTGCCGTCACGGATTTCGTCGGCCACCATGAAGGTCGGCTGGTAGGCGATGCCCATGCTGCGCAGCGAGGCTTCGAGCAGCACATTGCCATTATTGGCGGTCAGTTGCCCGGCGATCTCGAACTGCCGCGGCGCGCCATCGATGAGGAACACCCAGGTGCTGCGCGCCGCCAGCGAATAGGCCAGGCAGACATGATTCACCAGTTCATCGGGATGTTGCGGCTCACCGTGCTGGCGCAGGTAGTCCGGCGAGGCCACGACCACGAAACGACAGGCGGTCAGGCGTCGGGCCACCGTAGTATCGGACAAGTGCTCAGTAATGCGCAGGGCCAGGTCCATGCCCTCCTCGATCAGGTTGACCCGACGGTCATTGAGATCCAGGTCAATATGGATGTCCGGATGCTCCTGGGCGAACTCGAGGATCAGCGGCGTCAGGTGCAGCAGGCCCAGACTCAGCGGCACCGTGGTGCGTATCGTGCCGCGCAGGGTCTGTCCTTCGCCCGCCAGGTCACCTTCGGCGCAATCGATGCGATCGAGGATTTCGCGACACTGCTCAAGATAGGTCGCCCCGGCCGAGGTCAGCGACAGGCGCCGCGTGCTGCGCGCCATCAGTTTCACTCCGAGGTGAGTTTCCAGCGCGGCAATCTGCCGCGTCACCGCCGAACGGGCGACATTCATCTGGTCGGCCACCGCCGTAAAGCTGCCCGCCTCGGCCACGCGCACGAAGGCCTGCATCGCCGCCAATCGGTCCATGTCGCTCCTCCCGCCAAAAATTTCGCGCCGCGGGCATTGTATGGGGAACGCTGCCTTAAAATCCCGATCCAATGGCCTTTCCATGGAGATATACATGAAACGACTGCTTGCCCTGCTTTGCGCCACGCTCATCACTTCCTTCAGCCTGATCGGCGCCAGCCTGGCCGCCGACGCACAGGCCGGCCGCGATTTCAAGCCGATCAGCCCACCGCTGACCAGCGCAAAAGACAAGATCGAAGTCATCGAATTCTTTTCCTACGGCTGCCCCCATTGCAGCGATTTCCATCCCATCATCGGCAAATGGGCAGCCAGTTTGCCCAAGGACGTCAGCTTCCGCCGCGTTCCCGTGAGCTTCGGCCGACCGGAGTGGGCACGCCTGGCAAAGATCTTTTATTCGCTGGAAGCCACCGGCGACCTTGCCAAGCTGGACACTGCCGTGTTCATCGCATTGCATGAACAGCGCGTCACCTTCAAGACCGACGAGGCCGTGTTCTCCTGGGTGGGCGGCAAGGGCGCCGACGCCAAGAAGTTCGCTGACGCCTTCAACGGCTTCTCGATGGCGAGCAAGGTTAAGCGCGGCGACGACGATGCCACGGGGGCCAAGATCGGTGGCGTACCGTCGCTCGCCGTGGATGGCAAATACCTGGTGAATAACGAGGCGGCCAGCAGCTACGAAGATCTGCTGCGCATCACCGACGCCGTAATTGCCAAGGCCCGCCAGGACCGCAAGGGCAAGTAAGCCGTGCTCTCGATACCGGGGCTATTCGCCCCGCGTGGCCTGATGGCGGCGACCGGACTTGCCGCGATCGGCTTGGTCGGCGGGGGCGTGGTGCTGGCGCAGACCATGAATCTTGCCGCCTGTCCCCTGTGCATTCTGCAGCGCATGCTCTACCTGCTGCTGGCGCTTGAAGCCCTGCTTGCCTGGCCGCTGGCCCGCTCCCCGGCCTTCATCCGCCTGGCGGCTGTCCTCATGGCCGCAACGGCCGCGACCGGCGCCGGCGTCGCCGCCTACCAGACCTGGTTGCAACGCTTCGCCAAGGGCGTCAGTTGCACGGCCGACCAGCCCTGGTGGGAAGCCTTCGTCAATTGGGCCGGCAGCCAGTGGCCCTTGCTGTTCGAAGCCTCGGGGCTCTGCTCCGAAGCCGGCTGGAAATTTCTCGGCCTGTCCATCGCCGAGTGGTCGCTGGTGGCCTTCAGTTCGATGACCGTGGCCATGCTGGTGGCGATTTTTCGCCGCCAGCCGGCCTGAAAGCCTCACACTCGCCGTCGCGCCAGCGCCGACTTTCAGGCTTCATCTCCCATCTGACGCAGGATTTTCCCGCTAGCAGATCAGCGCATGCTGCAACGCATACTGGGTCAGGCCAGCATTGGTACCGATTCCCATCTTGCGCAGGATGCGACTGCGATAGGTGCTGATCGTGGTCGGGCTGCGTGACAGGGATTCGGCAATATCCGATATCGACTTGCCTGCCGAGAGCAGGCAGAAGACCTGATATTCGCGCTCGGACAGGCGCTCGTGCGGCAAGCCCTCGCGATGTCCGCTGACGTCCAGCGCCAACCACTCCGCGAGCGCCGGACTGATGTACTTCTTGCCTCGACGCAGCGTCGCGATCGCCTTGATCAACTCTTCGGGAGCCGCCTCCTTGCTCAGGTAGCCGCTGGCGCCGAGCTTCAGCGCACGCACCGCCATGTGTTCCTCGGGCTGGATGCTCATGATCAGCACTTGCATTTCGGGCCGATGTCGCATGGATTCCTGCAGCACCACGAAACCATTCTGGTCCGGCAGGTTCAGGTCGAGGATCATCAGATCGAGAGGCATATCGGTACGGCGCAGAATTTCGATCGCGGACTCGGCGTGTATCGCCTCCGCACAGACATCGAGTTCCGCGTCCGCGGCGAGCATCAGGCGGATTCCCTGACGGACCACAGGATGATCGTCGACCAGCAGTATCTTCATGGCGCTTGCTCCAGTTCAGAGAATGTTCCCTGCTTTCCCAGGGGGATCTTGATATGAATGCGGGTACCGGGAGGATCGGCATCGGAGTTGGCGGCATCGATGTCGATGATACCGCCCCAGCGGTCCAGCCTTTCGCGAATTCCGAGCAACCCGAGTGATGGACGCGACTGGTCGCGCAAATGCAAGCCGCGACCGTCGTCCTTGACATCGAGATAGATAGCCTCCCCCGTCGTCTCAAGGATGATATCGACCCGCGTCGCCTGCGCATGACGCGAAATATTGGTCAACAGTTCCTGGAATACCCGGAACAGATCGGTCGCCATTTCCGATGGAATATGCAATTCATCCTCCGGTAGATCGACGCTGCAGCGTATTCCCAGGCGCCGGGAAAAATCCTGGGCCTGCCACTCCATGGCGGCGACCAGCCCCAGCGAATCGAGCACGCTCGGTCGCAATTCCCAGGAAATCACGCGAACCGTGCGGATCAACTCATCGATCTGTCCGCCGATGCGATTGCCCTCGTCCCCGCCGGCCATCCGTGCCACCTCAAACTTCAAGGCGGTGAGGCGCTGGCCAAGCTCATCGTGAATCTCGTGTGAAATTCGTGTCCGCTCCTCTTCGCGCACGGCGCGCATCCGCGCCGAGAGTGATCGCAAATCTTCGACCAGTTGCGCCAGGCGCGTTGCCTGATCGCGCATCAGATCATCATGCCGGATGATTGAATCGAGCATCAGGTTAAAGGCACCGGCGAGTTGGCCTACTTCGTCGGAGAAGTCTGTCGCCGGACGCTGCAACTTGTCCAGTGGACGATCCATCCTGACCTGATCGGCAACGGTGACCACTACCTGCAACAGATCGTCCAGCGGGGCAACGATGGACTGGATGATGCGACGGAACAGCAACTGGCCAAGCTGAAACACCGTCGCCATCAGCAATAGCGTCACTGCCGCGACTTTCAGGAAGCCCTTGATCTCGTCCTGCAGGTCAACGGCGACGAGGAGTTGTCCCCGCTCAATACCGACATGCATGATCGGCGCGCGCACTATCAGCTCCATGAGGCTCATGCGTTCAGTTTCTTTTCCGAGACGATCGATCAATCGCTGAATATCGTCGGGTACGTCGCCTTCGCTGATGACAGGTACGGGAACATTGGTGCGGGTCGGCACTATGGCGGACCAGCGCAAGCCTTCGAGATCCTTCAGCGAAGCGAGGTTTTCGCGCAGAACTTGCGTATCGCCGAACATCAGGGCAGCCGAACTCTGGGTTGCCAGCATCGTCGCCGCTACGTGGGTAGACTGCTTGATCTCGCCGCGTTCCCAATAGTAGAAATGCCCGATCCCGATCAGCCAGACCAGCAGCAGCAGAATGCCCATCAACAGCTTGTAGGCATTCAACAACCGGATCTGGAGAGGGTGGCGTCGGCTCAGCATCAGTACACTCGTCGCGCCAGTTGCAGCAGGCGCGTGTTGATGCTCAAGCCAGCGGCCTGCGCCGCCGCATGGTTAATGTCGAACCCGAGGCGCCCGCCGCCGGTTGCCACGAAACTGAGCGTGGCACCCAAGGGGGCGCCACCTTCGAAATCCGTGATGATCAGAACCGGACGGCCGGCGTTTGCCTCGACCAATGGCGGCAACAACCCCACCTGCCCGGCCTCGAGAAACACGGCCTGACAACCACTGATTTCGTGGAGGCTGCGGATCCGCTTTACCCGCGGCAACGAGTCGCGCGCGATGGACTCTTGCAGGTGATCGAGCGCATCACCATTGCGTTCTGCCCCAACCCCACACACGACAGTGGGGCGCGCCGGATTGCCGGGCCACCTCACGAATTGCAGGAAGTTCGCGATGAAACCGGCCTTGAGCTTGGATTCCGCGACCACCTCACCGGCCATCGCGATACTCCATGCGAGCATCAATGCAGCGGCCGCAACAAATCGCGTAGAGCGGTTCATGGACTTCGACAAGCGCTCAGAAGGTCCAGCGCAGGGTAGCGGAAACTCTGCGCCGATCCTGCGGCATCTGGGTCATGGGTGATTGCTGGACACCTGGGAAGTTGGTGTTGTACTCGCTACCGACCACGTTGCCATAGGCCCGATCGAAAACGTTGTGCAGCCTGAACTGCCATTCCGTGTCACGGCCCATGTTTCCTGTCAGGGTGGCATGGGACACCCCATAGCCACCGATCCTGACGCCGGTAGTTCCGACCAGCCCGGAATCGGTGGTTCGTGTGCCGACGTAGTGGGATTCCCAACCTAGTCGCAGGCCCCCTGGCATGGGGGCATCCAGCACCAGTTTGGCAAGTTGGGCCGGGGTATTGGCCACGTCGGCGCCACCTTCGTGGCGCACCCGTTGCCATGACAGACCGCCCCGAACGGAAACGATTCCGATACGCGAACTGGCCTCCAGTTCGATGCCGCGAGCGTCGACCCGGCCCACGTTGTGGTGCTGCTGTAGATTGGTGGTCGGGTCGCGCTCGATGGATATCAGATCACGAATCCGCGTCCGGTAGAGCGATCCGGAAAGGCTGGAATCCCCGCCGAATTCATGTACCACCCCAAGCTCGTCGGTGCGATTGCGCTCGGAACGCAAGGCCGGGTTGGCGATGTTGGTACCGGTAAAGGCGTAATCGGTTTCGTAGGCATTTGGCGGCCGGAACGCGGTACCGCTTATCGCCTTGACCACCGTGTTCGGTCCCGCCTGCATGATCAGAGCCAGTCGCGGACTCAGATACTGGTAATTTGTACCCGCACGGACTTCGTCGTAGCGCAATCCGGCAGAAAGGATCACCCGGTCGACAAGGGCAATATCGTCCTGCACGAATATGCCGATCGCACTGCGCGGCGTATTGCTGTTGAGCGAGGCGCTGAACTGGCGGCGTTCCGTGTCCCGACGCAGCGATATTCCGGCCAGCAAGGTATGCCCCGACAACGCGGTGGTTGTTACACTCGCTTCCCCGCCGAATCCACGGGCCACCATTCCATCCGGCTGCGATACGGCGCTGTACATCCATTCGCCGTTGTAGAGCACCTCCATCGCGTAGGCCTGACCATGCACTCCAGTCGCGGTAGAGATCTGGTGGTCATAACTGGCGTGGGCGTGCATCCGGCGGTCTCGCACGCGGCTCCCGGGAGTATTCAGATCAATGCCGAAAGACCCGCCAGGCAACCCCTTTGTCCTATCGTGCAGGATCAGTGAAGCGGCAAAGCCGCCGCGCCGAAACTGCGCAAAAAAACGGTCGTTCGCCTCGTGGTCCAGGCCCCGACTCCATGCGTTCGCCCCGGCGGCCTGGTAGCTTTCGAAGTAGAGGTCATGCCCACGGCTGCGCTCCCGGGTAGCCGCCAGCAGTCCATCGTTACCCGCGTCGTCGCGCCATCCCGCGCTGACGCCAAGACTGCTAGCACCGCCCTGGCCGACACCGACTTGCAGCCTTTTGCCAAGGCCGGCGCCGGAACGTGTAACGACATTGATCACCGCCAGCAGGGCATTCCCGCCATACATGACCGAACCGGCGCCGGGAACAAACTCGATGCGCTCGACCAGCGACATGTCCACCGGGAACTCTGAACCGATGGGTGCCTGATCGTAAATGCCGTCATTGATCGGTTGACCGTCAACCAGCAGCAACACCCGGCTGGTGAAATCTCCCGGACGCCCGAAGCCGCGCACCCCAAGATAGGTGTAACTACGGTCATACGACGTATGCAAACCCGGCAGCGACGCCAGTGCTTCGCCGAGAGTGCGCCATCCCAAGCGGTGAATTTCGCCCGCCGTGATGACCTTGACCATGGATGGCGCCTCGGCCGGCGTCTGCAGACGTCTGGCCGCACTACTGACCCGCATTTCCAGCAGGTCCTCAAGCATCGGGGTCGCGCCCTGACGTCCCGATTCGGCCCACGGGGACCCCGCCACGGAGGCCAGGACCAACCCCAGACAGCGCAAGCTGCGACGTAGCGGAATCATTTGTGGAAAATCTTCATGGGGAATCAATGATGAACTTGGGACCTTGACGTCGTAATCATCGATTACGTCCAATAAAACCTATTGTTACACTATAGCGGTGTCGAATAACGATTACTTTTGATCCAGCGCAAAGGCCCGCGAATGTCTTGCCGAACGGCGAATTTTTGTCTCAGGCGCCGAGGTCACTCCCCGATGCACCAACGCTCATCCCTGAAACGTTCCCAATTTCGCAGGCCCACCGGGCAACAATAAAAACCTTCGCTATCAGGTTTACCTGATGGCGCGCCTGACAAAGTTTTGTCACCATGTCGTTGTTGTACTACTTCGCCATCAAAAGCAAGCAAAGACATTCCCATGTTCCCGATTTGCAACAATCGACGGCTTGACGCGCGTCCGCACCTGGCCTCCGGTTTCACGCTGGTTGAACTGCTGATGACCATGTTGGTGCTGGGCATTTTGTTGAGCATTGCCATTCCCGGCTACAAGGACTACCTGATCCGGGCCAACAAGTCGGCGATCAAGGCCGTGATGCTGGAGGTCGCCAGCCGGCAGGAACAATACGTGATGATCTCGGGAACCTACGGAACACTGGCACAGCTGAACTACACGGTCCCCGCCGAGGTCAGTGCGGTTTTCGATATCCAGCTAAGCACCGGAACCAACTCCGGGTCCACGGTCACCGCACTGCAAGGGCTGCCGACGTTCTCCCTGACCGCCAGCGGCAAGGCCAACACCATCCAGGCCGGGCACCCGGCCGCCGGCGCGACGACACAGCTCTCGATAAATCAGTTCGGCCTCAAGTTGCCGATCAACGAATGGTAATTCCAGGCCGCCGGGCGAACGGCTTCACGCTGATCGAACTGATGGTGGCAATTGCCATCGCGGGCATTCTCATGGCTGTCGGGATACCTGGCATCAAGAGTCTGCTCAACGTGCAAAAAATGAAATCTGCCACCTTCGACCTGGTGACCACGGCAATGCAGGCGCGCAGCGAGGCGATCAAATGGAGCGGAGCCTCGTCCTCCTCGATTTCCATCGTTGCTCCGTCGAACGACTTCAGCAACGGCTGGTGCATCGTATTCACCAGTTCGACGACCTGTAGCACCAGCGCACCGGGCGATGGCGTCATGCAGATCATCAAGCCCACCAGCGGCGTCACCTATGCGTATCAGGGCACGGCGGCACCGATCATTTTCACTCGTACCGGACGCCTTGCAGGGGGAGTGGCAATAACCTTGCTGGTCACCGACATCGATGGTGCGGCAACGCCCCGCTGCGTCACCTTTGACACCAACGGCAACGCCCGGGTTCGCGTCATGCCGGCAGGAACTACATCATGCACATGAATCCTCGACCGGGGCAAACGGGATTTTCCCTCCTGGAAGTCATTCTCACGATGGCGATCCTGGCGATCGGCCTGCTTGGCCTTGCCGGCCTGCAGGCACGCGCGCTGAATGCCGAGGCCGATTCCTTCTCCCGCGCCCAGGCCATGATGTACGCCAATGAGATGGCTGACCGCATGAACTCCAATCTCGCCGAGGTGAAGACCAGTACCACGGCGGCGACCGGATACAACCAGCAGTCGTCGGGTAGCGTCAAAGTCGTCTTTGGCACCGATTACGCCAACGATTGCATCACGGTCGCCAACAACACCCAGGCGCTGCAGGCCACCTGTTGCGCCAACAAGGCCTCGGTCGCGGCGCGCGACCTCTGCGAATGGGACCTGGCCCTGAAAGGCACGGGCGAGGCCCTCGGCACGACCAAGGTCGGCGGCCTGAGCGGCGTGCGCGCCTGCGTCTTCAACACCGGTACCACTGGCATATTCCAGATCGACATCGTTTGGCAGGGGCGCGACATCGGTGTCGTTCCCAGCGACAACAGCTGCGGATCGACCGCCATCGCTTCCCGTCGCAGCGGCGTCAGCCGCGTCATCCGCGTCGCCGACCTCGACGGAACCTGATCGACATGAAACATCCACCGCCCTCACCCACCGTCTCCCAAGGCTTCAGTCTGATGGAGCTGATGATTTCCATGGCCATCGCCATGGTCCTGCTCGCCGCCCTTGCGTCGGTGTTCACCCAGTCAATCTCGGCCCGGGAAAAGATCGACCTCGAAGGCCAGAAAATCGAAACGGCGCGTTATTCCCTCGACACGCTGGCAGAGGATATCCGTCTAGCCGGTTACTACGGCACCCTGGCGCCTTCGCTTTCGGGGGCCACTCTGGTCAACGGCGCAACCCCCACCGACTGGAAATATGCCGACCCCTGTTCCATCGCCACGGGCAACCAACCCGGATGGGACTCCTCGACGAATCCCGTCCAGGTGCCCATGGCCATTTTTGGCTACGAGGCGCATGGTACCGGTGCCCTGCCTGCCGCCCTGACCGCATGCCTGGACAACTACAAGACCAGCACCGACGTCTTCATCATCCGGCGCTCCAGCACCGTCACGGTCACGGCCGGCGGCACCAGCTACGTCGCCGGTGATCCCTACCTGCAGGTATCGACCTGCCCGGATGGCGCTGTTGACACACTTCCCGCGCAACCGCCCCCTTTCATCGCCAAGGCCACCACCAGCAGCGCAGACTTCAACCTTCACTCGCTGGGATGCACGCCGACCACCCCGGGCGCCAACGCTCCGGTGCGCAAATTGCTGACGCGCATCTACTACATTTCGAAATGCGACGACTGCAGCAACAACCTCGACAACGACGCATCGACCACCGGTGACGGCGTACCCACGCTGAAGATGGTCGAGCTCGGCATTCCGGCCAGCGGCGGCACCAGCATGGCCATGAACCTGCGCACCATTGCACCCGGCGTCGAGAACATGCATCTTGAGTACGGCATCGACACGGACGACAACGGCTCGATCAATGCCTGGGTGGTGTCCAACGAGGATCCGCGCCAGACCGGAGCCACCGGCACCCCGGTCACGGGGATGCGCCTGGACGGCAGCACGGAGAATCGCTGGGAAGACGTCATGGCAATCAAGCTGTTCCTGATTACCCGTGACGCAAAGAAAACCACGGGATACACGGACACCAAGTCCTTCATCCTTGGCACCACGTCCGTCGCCGCCGCCGGAGATTCCTACCATCGTCGCTTGATGTCCTCCACCATCAAGCTGGTGAATCTCGCCAGCCGCCGGGAAGCGCCATGAGCATGCCCGCCTCCCGCCAGCGCGGCATTGTCCTGATCCTGAGCCTGATCATGCTCATGGTATTGACCCTGATCGCGGTCTCGGCAATCCGGCTATCCACGGTCAACCTGCGCAGCGTGGCCAATTCGCAGTCGCGGACAGAGGCAATGTCAACCGCCCAGCGCACCATCGAACTGCTGCTGTCGAGCAACTTCACGGACAACATCGCCGGTACCGCCACCACGCTGACCGTCAGCGAAGGCGGCAAGAACTATTCGGTGGTGGTTGCCCGCCCCTGCCTGGTACGTACGGTACCGGTGCAGAACACCGCACTCGACATCACCAAGGCCGATGATCTGAAGTGTCTCGACACCCTGTCCAACCCCTATTCCGCCTGTGCCGACACCATCTGGCAATTGCAGGCCACGTCGAGTTCGGGTTGGTTTGGCGCCAACGTATCGATTACCCAGGGTACCGGCATCCGCATGGACAACGGCGCTGTCACCGCCTATTCGAACGACGCCCAGTACCGCTGCACCGGAACCTGATGGCGCGCTTTCCCGGGAGTACCCCATGAGCACACGAATCCGCAAGTTCGTCGCCGCCACGCTGGTCGCCAGCCTGGCGCTGGCGCCGCAATCCCGCGCCGATGACATTGACCTCTACACCGGCGGCGAGTCTTCCACCGGTGCCGAAACCAATGTCCTCCTGGTGCTCGACAACTCCACCAACTGGGCTGCCGCATCCCAGCATTGGGCATCCGGCAAACAGGGGGAGTCGGAACTTGAAGCATTGTCGGAAGTCATCGGCACGCTTGGCGACTCGGTGAACGTCGGCCTGATGCTGGCGGCAGGATCGAACGGCGGCTATGTGCGGTTTGCGGTACGGACCATGGGCACCACGAACAAGTCGGCACTGCAAAGCATGCTGAACACGATGAAGACCAATTTCGGCAACGACGGCGACAACGACGACAAGGTCAACACCGCGTCCATCGTTTATGACAGCATGATGAACGCCGCCTATCGTTACTTCAACGGTTTTTCACGCTTCGGTGCCACCGACCTTCCCAGCGGCAGCCAGACCGACCTGCGGGACTATGACGGCAACAACCTCAGCCCGACAAAGCAGACCGCCTATCCGAACTCCCTTGGCGGTTACTCGCTCTCCAGCAACACGGCGACCACTTACAGCAAACCCGCCGCCGCTGCCGGCGGCTGCGCCAAAAACTTCGTGATTTTTATCGGCAACGGCTACCCCAACCAGGCCGGCGCGACCACCGACCTCACTGATGCGGCCGGCCTGGCGGGCATCACAGACGCATCAACGCTGACCGGAATCACGACAGCAGTGTCCGGCGGCAGTGCGCGGCTCGCGGATGAGTGGTCACGCTTTATGTATACCTACGGCGTCAAATCGACGGTTGACGATCCGCGGAGCACCACGACCCCGAAAGCCAAGCTGGTCAACAAGATCGCCACCTACACCATCGACGTATGCAAGGACGCCTGCGAAGCTGACCAGGCAACACTGCTGAAAAGCATGGCCAAGGTCGGCGGCGGCAAATACTTCAAATCCACCAGCAAGGCCGAAATCAAAAATGCACTGGCGCTGATTTTTGCCGAGATCCAGGCCATCAACAGCGTGTTCGCCTCGGCAACGCTGCCGATCTCGGTCAATACGCAGGGCACCTACGAGAACCAGGTCTATATCGGCGTTTTCCGCCCCGATGGCGGCTCCCGCCCGCGCTGGTTCGGCAACCTCAAGGAATACAAGTTTGGGCGCTACTGCGACGCCGACCGCAACGACAAGGTACTGATCGACGGTACCCGGGCCTTGGTGAACGGCATGATCCCGGCCACGCTCACCGGCACCGCAACCGGCACCGTCAGCGGTACCTTTTCCGGCACCGTGACCAATGTCAGCGGCACGGCAACGGCAGTTACCGGCACCGTCGCTGGCACCATCAGTGGAACGGCGACGGGGACGCTGGCGGCCACCATCAGCAGTGTGGCTCCCGGAACCACAGCCAGCCCCGGCACCGACCTCGGCAGCGGCGCGGTAACCGGCTCCATCACCGGCACCGGCACAGGGACTGGCACGTCCACCTTCACGGGCACGCTGTATGCGACGCCGTCGGTTTCCGGTACGTTCTCGGCCTCCGACGAGCGCATCGGGGACGACGTCCCGGCCCCCAGCTGCGGCACCGATGCCTCGGGGAAGATTCCGCTCAATCTCTTCATGGGCGATCGCAACGGCTACCGGGCGATCGACGAGGAAGGCAATACCGGCTTTGTCGACATGTCGGCAAAGGCCTTCTGGACATCGGATTCCAGCTTCTGGACCTTCCAGCCTTCCGACAGCGGAAGCACCAGCGACCTCCCCGACGGGCCAAGCGTCGAGCGCGGCGGTGCCGCGCAGCGTCTGCGCAATGTCTGGGGCGGGACCGCTACTTCACCTCACCCGGATGGACGCAAGGTGTACACCTGCCTCGGCAACTGCCTGCTGTCGAGCGGCACCGCCTCGGAAAAAACGCTTAGCAACAACAGTTTCACCACCAGCAACACAGAGGTGACCAGTGCGCTTGCGGCGCCGAGCGGCACTGTCTCGGTGACGCTGGCGCGCAGCGGCAATACGGTAACCGCCACGGCGAGTTCGGCGCATGGGTTCGATGGCGCCAGCAACGTCACGATCGCCGGCGCAACGCCGACGTCCTACAACGGTACGGTCACCGCACCGTTTACCGTCCTGAACTCGACCCAATTCCAATACCCATTGACCGAAACACCGGCACAGGCGGAAACCGTCACCGCAGCCACCATCGGTGCCACGACATCGACCACCGGCTCCCTGAGCTCGACCACACTCGGTACCACGGTAACCGTCACTGTTGCTTCACCAGCCACGTTCACGCCACTGGCAGCTGCAACGGCGGAGATTACCGGCGCCAGCCTGAGCCAGTTGAACGGCGTCAAAACCGGAACCGCGGATGCTGGCGGCAAGTTCACCTACTCTGTTGCCTTGCCCTCCGCGAACCCATCGGCCACGCTATCGGGCACTGCGACGATAAAGTGCGGCACGGGCCCCAATGAAACTGCCACAGGCACATGGAATTCGACTACCGGCTATTTCACCTTTAACAAAAGTACCTCGGGCAACTACGGCACTGCGCCCAATGGCTGCCGCAACGCGTCGGCCGGAACAACCGTAACCGTCTCCAGTGCCGCCGACAGTGCCTACCTCGGTACCTGGACGGTAACGTCTGCCGGCAACGCAACGGTGACCGTCGGCACGAAAGCGGCTCAATCCGCCGTCAGTGCATCCTATAGCCTCAACATCATCCAGCAAGGTACCAGCTACACCGGCCTCACACTTTCACGTACTGCCGGAAGCCAGACCGTCACGGTAACCAGCGGCGCCGCCATGCCGGCGATCGCCGCAAGTGCCACGGTGCAGATATCTGGCGCCACGGATACCAGCTACAACGCCAACTGGACCGTGGCCACCAAGCCCGATGCGCAAAGTTTTACCTTTACCGGGCCCAGCCTCGGACCAACGACGCCACCCACCGGCACCATCTCCGCCACCTTGACGTCGGCAGGCACCAGTGGCCCCAGCACCGCCAACCTGATCAACTGGACCCGCGGCAAGGACCTTTGGGAGGACGAGAACTACAGCGGCACGCTCACCGATGTGCGTGCCAGCATCCATGGCGATGTGCTGCATTCGCGTCCGGTGGTGGTGAACTACGGCGGAAGCATTGGCATCGTCGGCTTCTATGGTTCGAATGATGGCCTCCTGCGTGCGGTACATGGTGGAACATCCAGCATTGACGGCGAAGAAAAATGGGCGTTCATTCCGTCCGAATTTCTAAGCTACACCAGGCTTTCCCGGCTCTACAACAATAGCGAGACCGTCCGTTTCCCGAATTCGGCGTGCTCGGTTTCACCAACGCCGACAGCCCGCAACTACTTCTGGGACGGCGCCTTGACCGCCTACCAGAGCAGCACCTACGTCTATTACACGTCGGACCCCGCCACCACTTCCGCATCCGAGCCGACCGCGGGCTGCCTGGCCGCAGGAACCTGTTATAGACGGCCGGAGAAGAGCTGGCTGTTCGCCACCATGCGCCGCGGCGGTCGCGCCATGTATGCAATCGACGTTTCAGCCCCCGATGCGCCCAGGTTCATGTGGCGCATCACCAACAGCACGACCGGCTTCTCCGAACTGGGCCAAACATGGTCCGAGCCCAAGGTAACCAAGCTGAAAGGCAATTTCACGCGCGCCGACGGGACCGTGATCGCCAGTCCCGTGGTGCTGATCTTTGGCGCCGGTTACGATGCCACCCAGGAAGACAAGCCGGAAGGGACTGTGGTGACGCCGACCATGGGCCGCGGCGTCTTCGTGGTCGAAGCCGAAACCGGGCAACTGGTCAAGTTTCTCGACCCCAGTGCCTTCGCCAGCGGCTACCGCAGCTTCCCTGCCGACGTAACCCTGCTCGACCTCAATTCGGATGGCTATGTCGACCGCATCTATGCCGCCGATACCAATGCCAACATCTTCCGCGTCGACACCAAGCAAACGGTTACCGACGTCGCCAGCAGCAGCTACTGGTACCGCTACCACATTGCCCGCCTCGGCGACACGGCAAACAACGGCGGCAACGATTCTCGCAAGTTCATGTTCGCCCCCGAGGTGCTGCCCTTCACACAAAGCGGCGCGGTCAAGGTCATGGTGCTGGTGGGCAGCGGCAATCGCGAAAAGCCGCTCGGCAATTTCAATACCGACGGTACGATCAAGACCCTGACCTGCCCCGCGCTGTATTCCGACACCTATTACGCGACCAGCAGCACCAACAAGATCCGCAATCGCTTCTACGGCGTACTCGATACGATTCAGTCGGGCACTGCCGAAGGCGGATCGCCCATCCTCGAATCAGCGCTGAGCTTGATCAATGCCAACGACGGCAGCCTGTCTCCGTACAGCATCGCAAGTGGCGGCAGCGGCTGGTACATCCAGTTACGCAATGATCCGGACGGCAACGGTACCCGCAACGAGGAAAAGGCGGTTAACTCGGCGCGGGTCGTCGCCGGCACGGTCTTTTTTGCCACCAATACGCCGGTGGCACCCAACCCAAGCGCCGGCGTCTGCTCCAATCTTGGCGAGGCGCTCGGCTATGCAGTCGATCCATTCACCGGCATGCCGATTTTCAATCGCGACGATTCCGTGGATGGCACCGGTGCCGCCACCTATACCGCAGCCGACTATGGCACTAGGTTTGCCGGTGGTGGCCTGCCGCCAACGGTAACCGCCGGCGTGGTTTCGATCGGGGGCACACCCTACCGGTTCATCATCGGCAGCGGCAGCTCCGAGGTCACGTCGGCCTCGTCGATTGCCGGAGCGCGCAGTGTGGTCACGCTGACAGGCACCCGCACCCGCCTCTACTGGTCCTACGGCGCGGACTGACCATGCCCACCGCCACCCTTGCCTCATTCATTGCGGTCGGCGCGCCAGTCCGCCTCGGGCGTATCCGGATTGGCCGGCGGCAGGATGTGGCCGAGGCGATGGTCAGCCAACCAGGCGATCTGCCGGGTGATGGTGCCGATAACAGGATCGACGTTCCGAAAGCAAGGCTGGCATCAGCCACCCTGCTATCAGCCACGCTGCACCTGGCCCTTGTCGTTGCGTTGGCAGGACCCATGGCCCATCCGGCGATTCCCACATCCCCGGCACCGCTTTTGGTCAGGCTCACCCAGACATCGGCAGCCCCGGCTGCGAGCGACGGTATCGTCACCGGCCAGGCCGTCGAACCGGCGGCGACACCCCGCCCCGATCGGCCGGAGGTACCGACCCGCGCAGCGCACTTTCTGGTCGATCCCGATCTGAGCGTGCTTGAAGCCGTCCCGGTGAACCTGCCCGGCAGCGCCTCGTTGCGCCTCCAAGTGAATGCCAAGGGAATTGTTGAGCGGGTTACGTTGATGCGCAATGACCCGGCGCCAAAGGAACTGATCGATGGACTGGTTGCCGCCTTCGCCGCAACCCGGCTCACACCCGCCCTGGTCGGCGATCGTCCCTCGGCGAGCTCCGTTGAGGTGACGGTTCGCTTCGAACCAGAACTGCTGCCGATCGCAGCCGACCAGAAATAAACGCCGTACCGCCAGCGCCAGCGCGCTGCGTCCCTTTGGGAACTTTCAGCGCCCCTTCTGGCCGATCATGCGTTCATAGAGTGCCAGCGATTCGCCGACGATGCCGCGCCGAAACGCCAGCACGCAGATCACAAAAATCGCACCCATGATTACGGTGACCAGCGAGCCGACCTTGTCGGCCAGTTCATTTTGCAGGGTCACGATCACCGTCGCCCCCACCACCGGCCCGAACACCGTGCCCATGCCGCCCAGCAGCGTCATCAGCACCACCTCGCCAGAGGTATGCCAGTGGGCGTCGGTCAGGGTGGCGAACTTGAACACCAGGGTCTTGGTCGCGCCGGCCAGCCCGGCCAGCCCGGCCGAAAGCACGAAGGCCAGCAGCTTGTACTTCGCCACGTCATAGCCCAGCGAGATCGCCCGCGGCTCGTTTTCGCGGATGGCCTTGAGGATCTGGCCGAAGGGCGAGTGGATGGTGCGCTGGATCAGCCAGAACGACCCGGCGAAAATGGCCAGTACCAGGTAGTAAAGGTTGATGTCCTTGCCCAGGTCGAGGCCGAACAGGCTGCCGCGCGGCACACCCTGCAGGCCGTCCTCGCCGCCGGTAAAGGGCGCCTGGAGGAAGAAGAAGAACACCATCTGCGCCAGCGCCAGCGTCACCATGGCGAAGTAGATGCCCTGGCGGCGGATGGCCAGGCTGCCGATGATCCAGCCCAGCAGTGTCGCCGCGCCGGTGCCGGCGAGCAGGCCGAGCAGGGTCGGCAGTTCCCAGACTTTCAGCGCATGGCCGGTGACATAGGCCGCGCTGCCGAGGAACACGGCATGACCGAAGGACAAGAGGCCCGTGTAGCCCAGCAGCAGGTTGAAGGCGCAGGCGAAGAGCGCGAAGCACAGCACCTTCATCACCAGGATGGGGTAGATGAACATCGGCGCCAAGAGCAGCAGGCCGAGGCCGATCAGGTAGGCAATGCTGACGCGGCGGCTCATTTCTCTCTCCCGAACAGGCCGGCCGGACGGATCATCAGCACCACCGCCATGATCATGAACACCACCGTGGAACTGGCCTCGGGCCAGAACACCTTGGTCATGCCCTCGATGATGCCCAGGCCCAGGCCAGTGACCACCGAACCGAGGATCGAGCCCATGCCGCCGATCACCACCACGGCGAAGACGATGATGATCAGGTTGGAGCCCATCAGCGGGCCGACCTGGGAGGCCGGGGCGGCCAGCACGCCGGCGAAGCCGGCCAGGCCGACGCCGAAGCCATAGGTGAGCATCACCATCAGCGGCACGTTGATGCCGAAGGCCTGGGTCAGTTTCGGGTTCTCCGTGGCGGCCCGCAGGTAGGCGCCCAGCCGGGTCTTCTCGATCATGTACCAGGTGGCGAGGCAGACCGTCAGCGAGGCGACGACGACCCAGGCGCGGTATTTGGGCAGGAACATGAAGCCGAGGTTGAAGGCGCCGGCGAACTCCTCGGGAATCGAATAGGGCTGGCCGGCGACGCCGTAGAGGTCGCGGAACAGGCCCTCGATCATCAGCGCCAGGCCGAAGGTCAGCAACAGGCCATACAGGTGGTCGAGCTTGTACAGCCACTGCAGCATCAGTCGCTCGATGGCGATGCCGATCAGGCCGACGCAGAGCGGCGCCAGTACCAGCGACCACCAGTAGCCGACACCCAGATACTCAAGAAAGACCCAGGCCAGCATGGCGCCCGTCATGTACAGGGCGCCATGGGCGAAGTTGATGATGTTCAGCATGCCGAAGATCACGGCAAGCCCGAGACTCAGAACGGCGTAGAAGGACCCGTTGACCAGCCCGAGCATGAGCTGGCCGAACAGGGCCTGTATCGGTACGCCGAAAATCTCCGTCATGCGAACATCCCCCGCGACAACGGACGGCTTACTTCTTGGCCACGGCGGCGCAGCGCGACAGCGCCATCGGCTGGAAGGCCTCGGCAGCGGGAATCACCTGCTTGACGTGGTAGTAGTCCCACGGTTCGGTCGATTCGGCAGGCTTCTTGACCTCGACCAGGTACATGTCGTGGATCATGCGGCCGTCGTCGCGGATCTTCCCGCCCTTGGCGAAGGCGTCGTTGATCGGCGTCTCCTTCATCTTCTTCATCACCGCCGCCGTGTCGTCGGTCCCGGCTGCCTGCACGGCCTTCAGGTAGTGCAGCACTGCCGAATAGGTGCCGGCGGGCAGCATGTTGGGCATGCCCTTGTGCTTGCTGAAGAAGCGACGGCTGAATTCGCGGGTTTCCTTGTTCAGGTTCCAGTAGAAGCCCTCGGTGAACATCATGCCTTGCGTGGTCGGCAGGCCCAGCGCGTGGATGTCGACAATGGTGGTAAGCAATCCGACCACGGTCTGGTTCTTGGTCAGGCCGAACTCGTTGGCGGCCTTGATCGAGTTGATGGTGTCGCCGCCCGCGTTGGCGAGGCCGACTACCTTGGCCTTCGACGCTTGCGCCTGAAGCAGGAAGGACGAGAAATCCGAGGCATTCAGCGGATGACGCACGGCACCGAGCACCTTGCCGCCAGTGGCCTTGACCGCGTCCGAGGTGTCCTTTTCCAGCGAATGGCCGAAGGCGTAGTCGGCGGTGAGGAAGAACCAGCTGTCCTTGCCCTGCTTGGTCACCGCCTTGCCCGGACCATTGGCCAGCGCGTAGGTGTCATAGACGTAGTGCACCACGTTGTTCGGCGAGCAGTCCTCGTTGGTCAGGCGGGTCGATGCGGCACCGGTGTTGAGCATGATCTTGTTCTTTTCGGTCGTCACCTTGGCCACGGCAATGGCGACGCCGGAATTCAGCACGTCGGTGACCATGTCCACGCCTTGCGTGTCGTACCACTCGCGCACCTTGTTGGAACCCACGTCGGCCTTGTTCTGGTGGTCGGCGGAGACCAGCTCAATCTTGAACTTGGGCTTGAACTGCGCCTTGAAATCCTCGATGGCCATCTCTGCACCCAGCACCGAGCCCTTGCCGCCCAGAGCGGAATACACGCCGGACATGTCGGTCAGCACGGCGATCTTGACCACGTCGCCGGAAATTTTGCCGGCCTGGGCCAGCGCAGCTCCGGCCACCGGCATGAGCATGGTTGAAAGGGCCAGGGCCAGCAGTTTGCGTTTCATCATGGTGTCTCCTCCTTGGTAAGAATTGACGGCGTCCAAACGTTCAGACCCCGAGGTACTCCTGCAGCAAATGCTGCTTTTCCTGAATTTCGTGTTGTGCAATTTCTTCCATCACCTGGCCGTGCTCGACGATGAACATGCGGTCCGCGAGCGGCGCGGCAAAGCGGAAATTCTGCTCCACCAGCACGATGGTGTAGTCGCGCTGTTTCAGTTTCCGGATCACTTCGCCCAACTTCTGAACGATCACCGGTGCCAGTCCTTCGGAAATTTCGTCGAGCAGCAGCAAGCGTGCGCCGGTGCGCAGGACGCGAGCCATCGCCAGCATCTGTTGCTCGCCGCCTGAAAGCCGGGTGCCCTGGCTGTGGCGACGCTCCCTGAGGTTGGGAAACATGTCGTAGATTTCGTCCAGGCTCAATCCGCCGCTGCCGACCTGGGGCGGCAGCAGCAGGTTTTCCTCGCAGGATAGGCTGGCATAGATGCCGCGCTCCTCGGGGCAATAACCAACGCCAAGCTGGGCGATGCGGTGCGTCGCCAGGCCAATGACTTCGCGCCCGTTGAGCATGATCGAGCCGGTGCGCCGGCCCGTCAGGCCGAGGATGGCGCGCAGCGTGGTGGTACGCCCTGCCCCGTTGCGCCCCAAGAGCGATATGCACTCGCCCCGACGCACCATGAAATCCATGCCATGCAGCACATGCGACTCGCCGTAGAAGGCATGCAAGTCGGAAACGCGAAGGTATTCGGTCGCGCTCATGTCAATGTCCCGCAGGGGATGCCAGCTCGCCGGCCTCGCTGCCCATGTAGGCTTCGATCACCAGCGGATTCGCCGCGACATCGGCATAGGTCCCCTCGGCCAGCACGGCGCCGCGCGCCAGCACGGTCAGCGTGTCGGAAATGCCGGCGACCACCTTCATGTTGTGTTCGACCATGAGGATGGTGCGGTTGGCCGAGACCTTCTTGATCAGTTGCATGACGCGATCGACATCCTCGTGCCCCATGCCTTGCGTAGGCTCGTCGAGCAGCATCAATTCCGGGTCGAGGGCCAGGGTAGTCGCAATTTCCAGCGCACGCTTGCGGCCGTAGGGCATTTCCACGGTGACCATGCCGGCATACTCTTCCAGCCCGACGGCTGCCAGCAGTTCCATGGCGCGCCCGTTCAGCGCATCCAGGCTGCGTTCCGACTTCCAGAAATGAAAACTGGTGCCCAGCTTGCGCTGCAACGCCACGCGCACGTTCTCAAGCACCGTCAGATGCGGAAAAACAGCGGAGATCTGAAAGGACCGGACGATGCCACGGCGGGCGATCTTTTCCGGCGATTCTCGCGTGATGTCCACGCCGTTGAAGTGGATCGTGCCCCGGGTCGGCTCAAGAAACTTGGTCAGCAGATTGAAGCAGGTGGTCTTGCCCGCGCCGTTCGGTCCGATCAGCGCATGGATATGGCCGCGCTTCACCTTCAGGTTCACCTCGTTCACGGCAACAAAGCCGCGGAACTCCTTGACCAGACCGGTCGTTTCGAGAATGCAGTCTTCCGCCATCAAGCTCTTTTCGTCGGGGGGGCAACGCCGTTGCCCGGCGTCTATCGTTGTTGCCGGCGATTATGCTGTGGCTGTCGGGATTGCGCAAGGAAGCACTGCAACATAGCGCCACTCATCCGAATCGACCACGTCGGAAAGCATCCCCCTCGGCTAAACTGGCTTCACTGCATCGACGGGGCTTGTGCCATGAGGACATGCATCACGGCCGTTTCTGTAGGCTTCCTGACAATCTGCGGCTTGGTCGGATCGGCATACGCGCAGCCTGTGATTCCCGGCTCGACAGCGTTCTGCCTGTATGAAGTGCCGCTGGACGAATCCGGCAAGCGGCGCTGGATCAATCTTGGCATCGTCCAGTACATCGAGGCTACGGCGAAGGACGTGAAGCTGGTCTACGGTGGTGGCGCGTTCGGTGCGGGCCACGATTCGAAAATTCCCGTGTCCAGCATGGAAGAAGCGCAGGCGGTTCTGGAAAAGCTGCGTCGCGTTGCCGCCGCCTGCCGCTGAACGCAAGCCTCGGCAAACTCAGCGCGCCCCGGACTCCAGATCGGGTTCGCCACACTGACGAAGTATGGCGGTACGTGTTGCGTCACGCAGACGCAGCGCCGCATCCCAGTCGCTTCCGTCCGGCGCCACGGGATTTTCGTAGGTAATACGTACCGTGCCGCGCCGCGGCAGCCAGGTCTGGTCGCGCAGCACCTCGCGGGTTCCGGCCAGGGCGATCGGGCTGACGCTGAGGCCCATGCGTGCGGCAAGCTGAAAGGCGCCAAGGCGAAAGCTGCGCAGCCCCGGCCGCGACGTAAATGTACCCTCCGGAAAAAAGAGCAGCGAGGTATCGACTCCGCCTTCCCCGACGCGGCGCAGATCCTCGATCCCCTGTCGCGCATCGAAGCGTTCAACGAAGCGTGTGCCCAGGCGACGCAGCACCAAGGCAAGCAGCGGCTGGCCTTGCAACTCCTGCTTGGCGACGAAGCTCACCGGACCCGGCAACGTCGCCAGCAGGACAAAGACATCAAGATAGCTCGCATGATTGGCGACATACACGGTCGGCACGGATGCCGCAGGCTCGCGTCCCTCGACCAGCAAGCGAATGCCGCACACGACAGCGCAGAGTCTCACCAGCGCGGCGGAGAAATGCCAGCGCTGCGATATCCGCGGCAAGACCAGAATTCCGACCACGGCGGGCAGCATCAGCAGCACGAAGGCCGCCCAGGCATAGCTGCCATACAGCAGTTCGGCGATGCGAATCAGACGCTGCACGCGGCCGGACACGCCGAGGCGCAGCAGTTGCCGCCAGGGCGCCCGCCCGGCCCGGCCAAGGCTCCCGCCGAGATAGGCATCGCGGGTCGCCGCCCGCCGGATCTTGCCACTCGAGGTTTTCAACACCGCATGCGGCGGTGCCAACACCACGTCGTCGGGCGGCGTGCCGAGCAGATCGACTGTCTGCCCGTTGATGCGGTGAACCAGTTCATCGCGAACGGACTCGTCGCGTTCGCGGCATTCGGCGACGACCACCAGCCGCTCCGTGCCTTCTCTCGCCGCCGCGCCGAACACGGCAACGCAGCCGCGTCGTATGCCCGGGATCGCCCCCACGGCTTCTTCGAGTTCGTAGGGATAGAGGTTGCGACCACCGCGGATGATCATGTCCTTGAGTCGCCCGGTGATGACGATGTCGCCCTCAGCCAGGTAACCGAGGTCGCCGGAATCAAGCCAGCCGTCACGGATCAGCCGCGCCGTGGCCTCGTCGTTGCGGTAATAGCCCCGCGTCGCCGAGGGTCCGCGGAACTCGATGCGGCCGACGCGCCGTTGCGGCAATACTGCACCGTCCTCATCGACGACCCGCACGTCGTGCCCGGGCAAGGGTATGCCGCAGGCAACCAGGCGCAAGGCCGCGTCGTCATCGCCAGGCGCCGGAATCGCCTCGCCGGCGGCCAGCGCGTCGCGACGCACACGGTCAACGAGCATGCCGCGGCCGGGTGGCGAAACGGCCAGGCCGACCGAACATTCGGCCAGGCCATACACCGGCGCCAGCGCCTCGGCGCGAAAGCCGTAGGGCCGGAAGGCGGCGGCAAACCGGGCCAGCGTATCGGCAGCGACCGGCTCGGCGCCATTGGCGGCATAGCGCCAGGAACTCAGGTCCAGACCCTGGAGACGCTGCGGATCGGCATGGCGCAGGCAAAGCTCGAAGGCGAAGTTGGGCGCCGCCGTCACGGTGCCGCGATGCTCGTGGATCGCCCACAACCAACGATCCGGACGACCGAGAAAATCCAGCGGCGACATCAGCACCAGTGGGCAGGCGTGGTAAAGGCTGCCCAGCCAGGCGCCGATCAGACCCATGTCGTGGTACAGCGGCAACCAACTGACGACGACGTCTGCCGGGCTCAGCGCCACCGCCTGCCCCCAGGCGCGAATATTGGCCAGCAGATTGCCGTGATCCAGTGTCACACCCTTCGGGGTGCCGGTCGATCCGGAGGTGTATTGCAGGAAGGCGATTTCGCCGGAAGCGCCGCGGTGGTCATCTGTCGCCGACGCGATGGCGCTTTCATTGCGCAATTCCTCGGGCGTGGTCACGTGACGCAGGCTGGGTACCAATCCCGAGAGAATGTGGGCCACGAGGCGCGCGGCATCGAAACTCAGCAAGGCGATGGCCTCACAGTTCTTGAGGATTCCGGCCTGGCGGCGCAGATGGTCCTCGATCTGGCCGGGGCGTGTCGGCGGATAGATCGGCACCGGTACCGCACCCGCCAGCAGGATGCCATAGAAGGATTGGAAGAATTCGAGCCCGGTCGGGAGCATCAAGGCAATGAAATCCCCGGGGCGCACGCCGCGGCGGCGCAGTCCGCCGGCCACCAGCCGGGCGCTCGCCAGGAGTTCGCCATAGGTGAACGTCACCGTCTCGGCGGCACTGCGCTGGAACATCACGTGCGGCCGTGCCGGATGACGATGGACATGCCACAACAGCATATCCACGAGGTTCATGGCACCCTCCGGACTGTCCTCGCCGACGCCGGCAAGCGCCTCGCGCCTGAGGTGCGCCGACACCTCAACTACCGCCCCGCCAGCAACATGAATTGCCGCGAGCAGATCGCGCGGGGTCTCGGCCGTGCCCAGCAGATCTGCATTCAGTTGGATGGCAAAGGCGCGCTCGATGCGTGCCATCAGTTCGACGCGCGCCAGGCTGTCGAGGCCGAGATCCTTGTCGAGCCGACTATCCAGTCCGGCCCGGATGCTTGCCGCCGGCCGCAGCTCCGCGACAAGTTGCTCGATCAGCGCGAGCAGGCGGGACGCCCGTTCTGCCGCAGACGCGTCACCCAGTGTGCCGCTCACCGCGTCGCTCACCGTGGCGTCAGCGCCGACTTTCCGGCCTGCGGCGACAGCCACTTGAGCAAGCTGCGATAGAGCACATCGGGATTCACCGGCTTGCCGATGTGGTCGTTCATTCCGGCGTCGAGGCAGATCTGGCGATCCTCGTCGAAGACATTGGCCGTCATGGCCAGGATCGGCGTGGCTTCATGCCCAGGCAGGGCGCGTATCGCGCGTGTCGCATCGACGCCATTGAGGTTCGGCATCTGCATGTCCATCAGTATCAGCGCATGCTTGCCGTCGCGGGCAAGCGCGACGGCGGCGGCGCCATCCTCTGCAATATCCACCACCAGGCCGACGGCCTCCAGCAGCATGCGCGAAACTTCGCGATTGATCGGTTCGTCCTCCGCAACCAGGATGCGCGTTCCCGCATGCCGCCGCCGCAATCGATCCTCGGCCGTTCCCGGCTCGGCGTCGACGACGGATTCATCGTCCGTCGCCACCAGTTTGCCCAGTCGCGCGGTGAACCAGAACAGGCTGCCGAAACTCGGCGTACTTTCGGCGCCAACCTCGCCGCCCATGAGTTCGGCCAGCCGCCGCGTAATCGCCAGGCCAAGCCCGGTGCCGCCATAGCGCCGCGTGGTTGTGTTGTCGGCCTGCTCGAAGGCGCGGAACAGGCGCGGGATGACCTCCTTGCCGATGCCGATGCCGGTGTCCTCGACCTCGAAGCGCACCAACACCGAACGCTCGTTTTCATGCACCTTGAGTGCGCGCAGCGTGACCTTGCCCTGCTCGGTGAACTTTATGGCGTTGCCGGCGAAGTTCAGCAGTGCCTGCTCAAGCCGGATCGGGTCGCCGAGCAGCCGCGCGCGCAGGCTTTCGTCATCGACACCGATCGCGATGCCCTTTGCGGCGGCGGTTTCGGCGAGAATCGAGGCCACGTTGCCCAGCAGATCCTCGACGGCCAGCGGCGCCTCCTCGATGATGAATTTGCCAGCCTCGATTTTCGAGATATCGAGCAAGTCGTTGAGGATGCCGAGCAGGTGGTTTGCCGCCGAATCGATGGTATCGAGGCGCTCCCTCTGTTTCGGCGTCAGTTCGCTGCGGCGGAGGATGTGCGCCATGCCAAGGATGCCGTTCATCGGCGTGCGGATTTCGTGGCTCATGTTGGCGAGGAAGGCGCTCTTGGCGACGTTGGCCGCCTCGGCCGCCTCCTTGGCGCGGGAAAGCTGGACCGTACGCTCCCGGACCAGGGATTCGAGCCGGTGGCGGTGCGTTTCGAGTTCGAGCTCGGCCTGTTTGCGGCGGGTGACGTCCAGGGTCACGCCGGTGATGGCCACGGCCCTGCCCTCGGCATTGCGGCGAATGTTGCCGCGCGCCAGCAGCCAGCTCACCGCGCCGTCGGTGCGGCGCAGGCGGAACTCGGCCTCGTACGTGCTGTTGGCCTCAAGTGCGGCCCGCCCGGTCTCGAGAAAGGCGGCGCGGTCCTCCTCATGCACCATGTCGCGGAAATCCGGGTAGCCGGCGTCGGGTTGCGGCCCGAGGAGTTTGCTTCGTTCCTCGGACCAGATCGTGGTGTCCGTGAGAATATCCCAGTGCCAGGTGGCCATCTGCGCTGCCGCGAGCGCCAGGCGTACACGCTCCTCGCTTTCCCGTGCCGCCACCTCCGCCTGCTTGCGCGCGGTGATGTCGAGGTTGGTGCCGGTCATGCGCAGCACGCGGCCGGCGGCGTCGCGCTCGACGGCCCTGCCGCGAGAATAGATCCAGACCCAGGAGCCATCGCGATGCCGCAGGCGATACTCTGCCTCGAAGGCCGGGGCTATGCCCTTGAGGTGACTGACGAAGGTGCTGCGCAGCTTCTCGGCATCGTCCGGATGGAGGTTCTCGACCAGCTTGCCAAAGCTGGCGTCGAGTTCGCCCGTCTCGTAACCGAGCATGCCAATCAGACGGGCGTTGTGGGCCATTTGGCCGCTGCGCAGGTCGAGGTCCCAGAGCCCGAGATTGGCCCCTTCGAGAGCCCGCTCCATGCGCTGTTCGCTTTCGCGAATCGCGGCTTCGCCGTGCTTGCGCCCGGTGATGTCATGGGTAACGGCCAGTGTTCCGGTAACCGCGCCGTCCTCGCTGTAGAGCGGCACGGCATGGGTCTCCAGGCAACGGTGGCCGCCCTTGAGCCCGACGATTCTGAATTCAAGTATCTCGCGGCTGCCGCGTCGTACCCGTTCGTGCATGGCGGCGAACCTGTCGCGGTCCTGAGCCGCGATCAGGTTGAACACGGCCCGGCCCTCGACCTGCCCCGCCTCGTCGGCCTCGACCATCTCCAGGCCCGCACGGTTCATCATGCGCACCCGGCCATCGGGTTCGAGAATTTTCACGCACTCGGGCTCGGCATCGACGATGCTCTGCCATTGCCGCTCGCGTGCTGCGACCTGGTCGCGCAAGCGGGCAGTCGCGTCGAGCGCACCAAGAAATATCCGTGAAAATCTGAGCGTCATCCAGCAGGTCAGAATGATCGCCAGCATGAAAATCACGCCGAAAAATACCGGGCCGCCGAGACTGGCCAGGGTCGGTCCCGCGAGAAGCCCGCTTAGTTGTGCCGCCATCAACGCCGCGATGCTGACGACAAAGAGCATGGCGAGAGTGATCGCGGCGCTTCGCTCCCAGCCGAAGCCCACCAGCACGATCAGTACCGGCCACAGCGCCATGCCAATCGAGTGCGTGCCGAGCCCGAGCCAGATCGCCGAGGTCATCGGCACGAGGTAAAGGATAGCGCTAATCAGACCCAGTGCCACACCGACAAAGCCGCGCGCCGAAAGCAACAGACCGATCGCCGCGGCTATCGGCAGCAGGGAGGAAAGGCCGATCCGGAAGGCGCGCTGAGCCGGCTCCGAGTCCGGAAGCGGGCCCATTGCCAGCACCAAGACCAATGCCGCCACAGGCAACACCAGCAATACCCAGAGGCTGGATCGGGTTATGCGGTTGGCAATCTGCCGCCGCTCGTCAATGAGGTTCATTGCCAGTTCCGATGGTCACTTGCCGGGCAGAAGCAACCCGCCCCGTCTATCGCAAGCCTATCACCAAAGGACTACCGGCGACCTGCGCTACATCAAGGGCGGTGGATGGCGCGGCAGGTGCCGGGATCAGCAATGTTTCCACTCCGGCGTGCGCTTCTCCAGGAAGGCATCGATGCCGGCGCCGGCATCCTCGGCCATCATGTTGCAGGCCATGGTCTCGGAGGCAAGCTGGTAGGCGCCGTCAAGCCCCATCTCAAGCTGCTTGTAGAACATCTGCTTGCCCATGCCGATGGCCACAGCAGATTTGGCGCAGATCGAATCGCTAAGCGTTTTCACTTCCGCGTCGAGCTGATCGACGGGAACCACGCGATTGATCAAGCCACGCCGCTGCGCCTCGGCGGCATCGACAAATTCGCCTGTGAGCAACATTTCCATGGCCTGCTTGCGCCCCATGGCGCGCCCCAGGGCTACCGAGGGCGTGGAACAGAACAGACCCAGGTTGATGCCCGACACGGCAAACTTCGCGGTGTCGGCCGCTACCGCCAAATCGCACATCGCCACCAGTTGGCAGCCTGCGGCGGTAGCAATGCCATGGACGCGGGCGATTACCGGCTGCGGCATTTCGGTGATCAACAGCATCACCCTGCCACACTGCTTGAACAGTTTTTGCATGTAGGCTTTGCTGTGGTTGGCGCGCATCTGTTTGAGGTCATGCCCGGCACAGAACGCCTTGCCGGCGCCGGCGATGACCACGACTCGGACCGTGGCGTCCCTGGCAATGTCCTCCAGCGCCATCTGCAACTCGGCCAGCAACTCCTCGGACAGCGAATTGAACTGGGAGGGGCGGTTCAGGGTCAGGGTCACGACGCCCTCGTTCTGGGCCCGCAAAAGCATGGGATGGCTGGTTTCCTGTGGTGCATTCATGACCGATTCCTCGTGATGGTGATGTGTGCGCTCATTGTGCCGCAGGCCTGCCCCGGAGAACCAGTTTGCGACTCCCGTCCCGCCACAGCCGCAAGTCGCGCGTGGCTTGCCAGGGTTCAACAAAGCGGCGATATCCGGGTGCCAGGACCAGTCCTGACTGCCCACTGGAATGCATCACGGCGGAATTTTTGGGCTCGCCCAGATCGTAGATTGCCCGCAGGCTGGCGGCATGTTCATTCAGATACGGCTCATCTCCCTTGAGAGGGTAGCGCGCCACATTCACGGTGTAGTTATCGCCGCCGGTAGGAACACGCAGCTCGAACAGCGGCGCCAGCGCCTTGACCCGGGAAAATGGACGGTGCTCGGAGCGCGCCTGATGCAGACGGCCCCACTGCCATCGCGCCATGTCCGCGCCAAGGCGGGATTGCAGTTCATCAAGCGCCCGATCAAGCGACCGGTCAATCATCAGGGCACAGGGCTCAACCACCGGCGTGCTCTTGTCATCGCACCACCAGGCGTCATTGCGCGTCAACACGCCCTCCAGCGCCGCCCGGAAATCGCTGCGACCGACATGTCGCAAATAGGCATCGTCGCCGCCCATCTCGTCGGCAAACATCGCCCGGGTCAGCTCGCGCGTCCACGCGGCGAAAATCATCGGCGCGGCATCGCCAGCTCGCATCTGGCCATCGAAGCCGACGAGCCGCTGCATTGCCTCGGCACCCAGGGCATGCGCCGGACGGGCCTGGCGCAAGGTTGGCAGCAGGCGCTGCGCCGCCAGCGACAGGACGTCGGACTGGATTTCGCGCGCGCTTTGCTTGTCGTGCTTGGCCCGTGCCCCGAGCAGGCCCTCGATGCGCTGCTGGCGGTAAGGCAAGGCCCATTCGCTGGTGAGGTAATGGGCATAGTCGGAACCATGAATCCGCTGGTTGGCCGTGGCAATCCATCCGCGTTCCGGGTTGATTTCGCGTGGCGTGCGCCGCGGATCGAGATAGCCGATCCAGTCGTAGCGAGCATCCCACCCGGGCGCCGGCACCTGACCATGCAAGTCGTTATCCTTTCCGCGCAGCGGGACGCGGCCGGCGGCAATGAAACCGATGTTGCCGGCAACATCGGCTACCACCATGCTCTGCATCGGCGACTTGTAGCCTTCGGCGACGGCGATGAATTCATTTACCGATCGTGCGCCATTGATGCCGATGCCGGCCTCGAGGCTGGAGCCGTCCGCATCCAGGGCCGTCCAGCGCAATGCCAAGGCGTAGGCCGGTGCCTTGTCCGTTGCAATCAACCCGGCTGTCGCGGCATTTCCCGCATCCGAAATCACTGGCCCATGACGCGTCGCCCGCGCCGTTAACGTCACGTCGTCCTGCCCCCTGACGCGTATGGTTTCCTGAAATGACTCGAAATCAGCCCAGCCATCGGGCGTGCGATAGCGCGCGGGATCATCCGGGTCGATCTGTTCGAGGTACACGTCCTGTACATCCGGCCCGGTGTTGGTGAAGCCCCAGGCGATGTGCTGGTTTTGCCCCAGCACCACGGCCGGCAAGCCCGGCATGGTGGCTCCGGCAAGTTTGAATCCCGGTGCTTCCAGCCGGGCGAAATACCACAGGGCCGGTGCGGTCAGCTTGAGATGCGGGTCGTTGGCCAACAGGGGCTTGCCGGACACGGTATGCGATCCGGCCACCACCCAGTTGTTGGATCCGACGCCCTCAAGGCCGGATTCCGGCGCATCCAGCAAGGCGCGCTGGCCAAGTGCGCCATCCACCTTCAGGTCGCGATACATGGCGGCGAAATCTCGCACCGGCAGCGGCTTTTCGCCGGGATACGGCGGCAGCAATTCGTTGATTCGCGCGACGGAGAGTGTCCGCGCCAGGCGCATGCGCAGAAGTTCGTTGCTCCAGTTGCCGCCGAGATCCCAGGCCATCATGATGCCCCAGGCCAGACTGTCTACCGGGGTCCAGGGCTCCGGCTGCAAACCAAGGAGCAGAAACTCCGGCGGACGCGCACGCAGATGCCCGGACAGGTAGGCATTGATGCCAGCGGTGTAGGCCAGCACCGCCGCGCGTGCATCACCCTGCATCTGTTGCCACTGCGCCGCTGCCGCACGGCGCACTCCGAGGGTGCGCAGGAAGGTGTCGTTGTCGAGGGCCCCCGGGCCGAAGGCTTCCGCCAGACGGCCTGAACCAATGCGGCGATGGGTCTCCAGTTGCCACAGCCGATCCTGGGCGTGCACGAAGCCCAGACCGAACCACAGGGCATCGCGATTGGCACCGCGTATGCTCGGGATGCCATCGTCGTCGCGAACGATGAGCAGCTCGCCGGCAAGGCCCTCGACGTCCAGATGCCCTTCATCGATCGGCAGCACGCACTGCCACCACAGCAGCACGCCGGCCGCAACGCCAACAAGCGCCAGCAACACCGCAACCGCAAGGCGCCGCAGCAAACGCATCGGCTACTCGATGGCCGCGGTGGATTTGGCCTTCTGGCGCAAGACGAATTTCTGGATCTTGCCGGTCGAGGTCTTGGGCAGGGGCTCGAAGATGAAACGCTTTGGTACCTTGAAGCGCGCCATGCGCTCACGGCAAAACTCGGTGAGTTCGTCGGCCGTCACCGTCGCGCCCTCGCGCAGCTCGATGAAGGCGCAGGGCACCTCGCCCCATTTCGGGTCGGGCGTGGCCACCACGGCGGCCCCCATCACGGCGGGATGGCGGTAGAGCGTGTCCTCGACTTCGATCGACGAAATGTTCTCGCCGCCGGAGATGATCACGTCCTTGCTGCGATCCTTGATCTTGACGTAGCCGTCAGGCTGCATCACCGCCAGGTCGCCGGTGTGATACCAGCCGCCGCGAAAGGCCTCCTCGGTCGCCTTCGGGTTCTTCAGGTAGCCCTTCATCACGATGTTGCCGCGGAACATGATCTCGCCCATGGTCTGGTCATCCCGGGGCACCGGTTGCATGGTCTCCGGATCCATCACCGAAATGCCCTCCTGGCAGTGGTAACGCACGCCCTGCCGACCGTTGAGGCGCACCTGCTCGTCGAGCGGCAGATCCAGCCAGGCCTCGTGCTTGGCGCAGACCGAGGCCGGGCCATAGGTTTCGGTCAGGCCATAGACATGGGTGATGTTGAAGCCGATCTTGTTCATGCCCTCGATCACGGCCGCCGGTGGCGGCGCGGCGGCGACCAGCGCCGAGACCTTGTGGTGGATGCCCTCGCGCCAGGCCGCCGGTGCGCTGACCAGCATCGAATGCACGATCGGTGCGCCGCAATAGTGGCTGACCTTGTGCTCGCGGATGGCATCGAGGATCAGCTTGGGATCGACGCGCCGCAGGCAGACATTGGTGCCGGAATTGGCCGCCACGGTCCAGGGAAAGCACCAGCCGTTGCAGTGGAACATCGGCAGGGTCCACAGGTAGGTCGCCTGCGGTGGCATGCCCCAGGAGATGATGTTCGACAGCGCATTCAGGTAGGCGCCGCGGTGGTGATACACCACGCCCTTGGGATTACCCGTGGTGCCCGAGGTGTAGTTGAGCGAAATGGCATCCCATTCGTCGCCGGGCGTCTTCCAGGCGTAATCCGGGCGGCCGCCAGCGATGAATGCCTCATACTCGAACTTGCCCAGGCGCTCACCGGGACCGCTGTACTCGGGATCATCGACATCGATGACGACGATCTCGCGGCCGAGATCGGCGAGAGCCTTCTTCACCGTCGGCGAGTATTCACGGTCGGTGATCAGCACTCTCGCCTCGCCGTGATTGAGCATGAAGGCGATCGATTCCGAATCCAGCCGCGTGTTGAGCGTATTCAATACGGCACCGGTCATGGGCACGCCGAAATGGCACTCGAACATCTCCGGCGTATTGTTCAGCATCGCCGCCACCGTATCGCCAGCGCCGACTCCCAGGGCGGTGAGCGCCGAGGCCAGGCGCCGTGCCCGATCGTACTCCTGCCGCCAGGTATAGCGTCGTGTGCCGTGGATGGTGGCAAGGTGATCGGGATAGATATAGGCCGAGCGTTCGATGAAGGTCAGCGGCGTCAGCGGCACATAATTGGCGGGGTTCTTGTCCAGCCCGGTGGCGTAGGGATTGCTCATGGGGTTCTCTCTCGACGTGTTGTTATTCAGAGACGGCATCGCTCGACAAGCGCCGGCCTGTCGCGCGCCAAATCATTGGTCCAGGCGGCGAGTTCCTCGGTCAGCGCATTTGCGGCTTCATGCGCTGCCGCGACGCCGCCACGCGCGTCGGCCGACGTTGCCGGCTTCTTGATGCGAAAGGCTCGCCTCGCCAGCATATCGCTGCCACGTACAGGCAACACGATTGCGCGCAGCTCGAGCAGCATGTGACTGGCTTGCGCATCATCGAAACGCTGCTCGAATTCGTCGAGCACCAGTTGCAGGCGGCAGCCGGAGCCGACCGTCCCGGCTCCGGCCTGACGACGCTTGAGGAAGCCTTCCAGGAGCTCCGCCGGCGGCGCGGCCCAACGGCTTTCCGTGAAGGACTGGCGACGCAAGGGCTCGGCGTATATCAGGCGATAGTGCATGGCGCTCGTCGACAGCCAGGACACTGCCTCAACATCCATCGCACCAAGTGGCAGGTGCCAGGAGAGGGTGCTGCCGCCCGGGGCACCGAGGTCATAGCGCATCGGCTCCGCCATTCGCAGTCCGCCAGCGCACGCCGATAACAGCAGGGTGGCCAATAGTGCCAGCAAGCGCGTGTTCATTTTGTTCCTCCCGAATTCGCCGGCGCCACAAAGCCCGCCTCGCCCGGCCCCGGCAAGTTCGCGTCGCGCCCCAGAAGCAGCATCTGCGGATTGCGTTCCAGGCCATCGAGGATCCGCGATAGCTGCCGGGAACTGACGGAAAGCTCGTCGAGTAGCGCATTCGCCCGCGGCAGGGTGTTCGCGGTCAGCTCATCGCCGGCGCTGCCGGCCACCTTATCGAAGCGACGCGCCAGCGTGCTCATGGACTTGACCAGCTCACGCATTTCAAGCGCAAGCGGCGCGGCCTCTCCCGCTGTTGCTTCGACATGACCAAGAATCTGCCGCAGGCTGCGCATGTTCTTGTCGGAAAGGGCCTCCTTGACCGAGGCCAGTATCACGGGCATTTCGCGCAAGCCCTCCGACGCCGTGGCCAGATTGTCCATGGTGCGCGCCAGATTTTGCATATTCTTGTCATCAAGAAGTTTGCCGAGGCGGATCGTCACGGCGCTGATCTGGCTGACGATGTCGCCCGCCCGTTCGCCCAGGGTGTCGAACAGGGTAGGTTTCATCGCAATACGCGCGGGCTCGCCGTCCTTGCCGGTCAGCATGTCGCCCGAGCTGCCATCGTCCTCGATCAGGACATAGGCCAGTCCGGTCACCCCCTGGTAGCCAAGCTGCGCGGTACTGCCGCGAGTCAGCTTGAAGCGACTATCAATCTCGACCGTCACCAGGATCACCCGCGGATCATCCCGGTCGGGCTCGATGGTCCGCACCTTGCCGGCACGAATGCCGCGATAGCGCACCTGTGCCTGTACGTTGAGGCCGGTGACGTTGCGGCGGGTCTCCAGTACATAGCGGGTGGTCGAATCGTCGGATTGCCCCAGCCACCAGATCGCGATCGCCGCCCCCACACCCAGCAGTATCGTGAAGATGCCGGCGGCCAGCGCATGTGCTCGATTTTCCATGAATGCCTCGGTCTAGACAGGTACGTGCCCGGAATGCTGCAGGGCACGCACGCTGCGCTCGGAAAGGAAAAAGTTGCGAATGAATGGATGGTCGATGTGCATGATCTCGTCGGTGCTGCCATAGGCGAGGATGTGCTGCTCCGCCAGCACGGCAACCCGCGTCGACAGTTCCGCCAGGGTATCGAGATCGTGGGTAACCAGCATCACCGTCAGGCCCAGTTCCTCCGAGAGCATGCGGATCAGGCGCACAAAGCTGTCAGACCGATCCGGATCCAGCCCCGCGGTGGGTTCATCGAGCAGCAGCAGTTCCGGCTCCAGTGCCAGCGCGCGGGCCAGGGCGACACGCTTTACCATCCCGCCGGACAGCTCCGCAGGCATCAACCGGCCGTGACGCGGAAGCAGTTCAACCATGGACAGCTTGAGCATCACCAGGTCATGAATGGCGTCCTCGTCGTAACGCTTGAGTTCGCGCAGCGGAAAAGCGATGTTGTCGAAGACGTTGAACGCGGAAAACAGTGCACCATGCTGAAACAGTACGCCAAAGCGCTGGCGAAGCGCCCGCTCCCGCGCGATGCCGCCACCGAAAAGAGGCTCGCCGAACAACTCGATGCTGCCGCGATTCGGCAGCAGCAGCCCGATCACCTGGCGCAACAAGGTCGTCTTGCCACTGCCCGAGCCACCGACCAGGGATACCAGTTCGCCCCGCGCCACTTCGAGGTTCAGTCCGTTGTGGATCCATACCTCGCCGAAACGAGTCGCCAGATCCTGAATGCGGATGACAGGAGTGCTCATGGCAAGGGGCTGTTGATGAGCATCCGGCGGATGGCGTTGCATGATCATCAACAGCCCCTATCCCGGCAAACCGATGCCGCGCGTGGCGATTGCAAAGATGGCGTCGAGGATGATCACCACGGTGATGGCCGTTACCACCGCCGCCGTGGTGTTTGACGACAGACTCTCGGTATTCGGCCTGACCCTCAAGCCGAAATGGCAGGCCACCAGCGCGACGAACATGCCGAACACCGCCCCCTTGGCCAGACCAATCCAGAGGTTGGCAGCCGGCACCACGCGCGGCAATGTCTGGAAAAAGAAGCCGTAGGAAATATCGAGCTGCAACTGCGCCGATACCATGCCCCCCACCAGCGCGATCGAGGTCGCCCACAGCACCAGCAGCGGCATGGCGATGGTCAGCGCCACCACCTTGGGAAAAATCAGGCGCAGTCCCTGTTGCACACCCATCGTGGCCAGCGCGTCGATCTCCTCGGTGACACGCATCACCCCAAGCTGTGCCGTCATTGCCGACCCGGACCGTCCGGCGACCAGAACGGCCACCAACACCGGGCCCAGCTCGCGTACCAGGCCCAGCCCGATGATGTTCACGATAAAGATGTCGGCGCCGAACTGCTTGAGCTGCAGCGCGGACAGATAGGACAACACCACACCGATCAGGAAACCTACCAGTGCCGTGACCGGCATGGCACGGACTCCGCTCTTGTACAAGTTGGCCGAGATCTCGCGTTGCGGCAGGTCAGCGGGAAAGCGGAACACATGAGCCAGGTTGAGCCCGAACTGCCCCACCAGAGCAACGAAATCCAGGAGGTGGCGAATCGCGCCGACACTGGCGGAGCCGATCACCATCACACCGTGCAGTGGCGAAAGCGGCGGCGGCATCAGTCGCGGCTCATGGTCGGCGGTATCGATGCGCTCGAAGGCACGGCGGTGTTCGGGACGAATCAGCAGAACCTGCGGGAAAGCCCTGCCCCAGGCACGCCAGAGCAGCATCGCCCCGGCGCTGTCGATGGTTTCAAGCGCAGTGCAATCCCAGGTACTGTTGCCCTGCGCTGACCGTTCCAGTTCGGCCGCCAGTTCGGCGACGCGCAGGGACGTGGTCGCCAGCGTCCAGCGCCCCGAGAGGCGAACCAGGCGTCCGTCCTTTTGGTCGATCAGCTCGATACGTGCCACAGACATCGCAGGTGAATCGTGCCTGGATTGGAAGATGTGGCCGATTGTACCGGCGCTGGCGAGCACCGGAGGGCATTCATCGGCGCCGGCCACAAGCCTTCACGTGCCGCGCAGGAGCATGAGCTCGCCGCCGATACCGGACCACTGCAAGGCCTCATCATCGAGTGCCGCAGCCGTCATTGGCAGGACATTGAGCCCTGCGGCACCAAGGGTAAGCTGGAATCCATTGCGCATGAATTCGGCCTCGTATGGCGGTGGACGCCTGTCGTCCCGAGACCGATGCAGCAGGACCGCAATGCGCAGGCAGAAGATCAAGGTCCATTCCACGGCCTCACCGCGCAACGGTTGCGCGCGTTCCAGCTTGCCGCGGTGGGCCAGCACCAGACGCGAAAGCCGGGCCTGATCCCGCTTCGAGAACCCGGGCATGTCGGCGTTGGCAAGAATGTAGGCACTATGCTTGTGGTAGCTAGAGTGCGCCACCGAAATGCCGATCTCGTGCATTCGCGCCGCCCATATGAGGAACTGCGCGTCCGGATGGCCGGCTTCACGACTGCTGGGAACCAGTTGATTGAGCAAGGCCATGGCCGTATGGGCAACGCGCGCTGCCTGCCGCCTATCGACGTCGTAGCGTTGCATGAAACGATTCACCGTGGCTTCACGCAGATCATCGTGATGGTGCCGCCCCAAGAGGTCATAGAGCACCCCGAGGCGCAGGGCGCCTTCGGAAAATATCATGCGTTCAAGGCCGAACTCCTTGAATATTGCCGACATGATGGCAAGGCCACCCGGCAACACCGGCACGCGGTCGGGACGCAGCCCTTCCAGCTTGAGGCGTGGCGCGCTGCCCGCATCCAGCAAAGCCGTACGCAGCCTCTCCAAGCCCTCGCGAGTCAGGCCATGGTCCGACCATCCATTCAATTCGAGCAAGTCAACCAGCGCCTTGGCCGTGCCGGAGGAGCCAATGGCTTCGTCCCAACCGGCCTCGCGGAACTCATGCACGATGGCCTGCAATTCGCGTCGTGCCGCAAGCTCGGCTTCCTTGAAGCTGCGCTTGTCGACCCTGCCCTCGGGAAAGAAGCGCAGGCTGAAACTGACGCAGCCCATGTAGAGCGATTCGAGACGCACCGGATCGATGTTCTGCCCGATGATGAATTCAGTCGAACCACCGCCGATATCGACTACTAGTTGCCGGGATTCGGGACGTGCCAGGGTATGGGCAACACCCAGATAAATGAGGCGCGCTTCCTCGCGACCGGCAATCACCTCGATGGGGAAACCCAGCGCAGACTCGGCCTTTTCGAGGAATGCCGACGCGTTTTTTGCCACGCGCAGTGTGTTGGTCGCCACCGCCCGCACGGCGCCGGCGTCGAAACCCCGCAGCCGCTCCGCAAAGCGCGCCAGGGCTTCCAGCCCCCGCTCCTGCGATACGGCATCGAGACGCTTGTCCGGACTCAGACCCGCGGCCAGACGCACCGATTCCTTGAGCCCATCGAGCGGATAGATCTGGTTGCCGACGATACGGCCCACCTGAAGTCGGAAGCTGTTCGAGCCAAGGTCGACAGCGGCAATCATTTCATAGGCCATGGCCGGATTCTAACTCCGTGCAATTGTTTGATCATCGTCATGAAGCCGCAATCAAACTGAAACATAATCAAAGGATTGCCATTTCCGGAAACGAATATGTCCGCAGCTCGCCGTTTTGCCACCGAACATTTCCTCAACCGCGAACTCTCGCTGCTCGCCTTCAATCGGCGCGTCCTGGCGCAGGCGGCGGACAGCCGCGTGCCCCTGCTTGAACGCCTGCGCTTCCTGTGCATTGTCTCGTCGAATCTCGATGAATTCTTTGAAATCCGGGTAGCCGGCCTGAAGGAGCAACTCAAGCTCGACAGCCATGCCGTCGGCGCCGACGGCATGGCCCCGCATGAGGTCTATCGTCGCGTCACCGACCAGGCGCATGAGTTGATCCGCGAGCAATACACGCTGCTCAATGACGTCATCCTCCCTGCCCTGGAGAAGGAAGGCATCGCCTTCTTCCGCCGCAGCCTGTGGACGGAAGAGCAGCGCGCCTGGATCCGCGATTTCTTCATCCGTGAAGTCATGCCGGTGCTGACCCCGATCGGGCTCGACCCCTCCCACCCCTTCCCCCGGGTGCTGAACAAAAGCCTTAACTTCGCCGTCGAACTTGAGGGCACGGACGCCTTCGGCCGCAGTTCCGGTGCCGCCATCGTCCAGGCGCCACGCGCCCTGCCGCGGGTAATCCGCCTGCCCGAGGAACTCAGCGGCGTCGATTACGGCTTTGTTTTCCTGTCCTCGGTGCTTCATGCCTATGTCGGCGAACTTTTCAGCGGCATGAATGTGCTGGGCTGTTACCAGTTTCGAGTCACACGCAACTCCGACCTCTTCGTCGACGACGAAGAAGTGAAAAACCTGCGCATCGCATTGCAGGGTGAATTGCCGCAGCGTCATTTCGGCGATGCCGTGCGCCTTGAGGTCGCCGACAACTGTTCCGCCGTGATGACTGACTTTCTGTTGCAGCAGTTTGCCCTGGATCGCAATGATCTTTATCGCGTTCCCGGCATCGTCAACCTGGTGCGCCTGATGTCGGTACCCGACAGTGTCGACCGCCCTGACCTGATGTATCCGGCCTTCCAGCCCGGCCTGCCCAAGGTCCTGACCAAGCGTTACGACATTTTCGAGAGCATACGCAAGCAGGACATCCTGATGCACCACCCCTTCCAGTCCTTTTCGCCGGTGATCCAGCTGCTGGAACAGGCCGCGGAGGACCCGCAGGTCGTGGCGATCAAGATGACCGTGTATCGCACCGGCACGGATTCCGTGCTCATGGAACACCTGTTGCGCGCGGCTGGAAAGGGCAAGGAAGTCACCGTGGTGGTCGAACTCATGGCGCGTTTCGACGAAGAGGCCAACCTCTCCATCGCGGCACGTCTCGAAGAAGTCGGCGCCCACGTGGTGTATGGCGTCGTCGGCTACAAAACCCACGCCAAGATGCTGATGGTATTGCGTCGCGAGGATCACGGCTACCGGCGCTACGTGCATCTCGGCACCGGCAACTACCACCCTCGCACCACGCGCTTCTACACCGACTTCGGCCTGCTGACCGCCAACCCGGAAATCGGCGACGACGTCAACGAAGTCTTCAAGCAGCTCACCGGACTGGGCAAGGCCAGTGCCCTGAAGCACCTCTGGCAGGCGCCGTTTTCGCTGCATTCGCAGATGCTTGCCGCGATCCAGCGCGAAATCGAGGCGGCAAAGGCCGAAAAGCCGGCGCGCATCATCGCCAAGATGAACTCGCTGCTTGAGCCCGAGATCATTGCCGCCCTCTACGAGGCCAGCGCTGCAGGTGTCACCATCGATCTGATCGTGCGCGGGGTGTGTTCGCTACGCCCCGGCGTCAAGGGGCTGTCGGAAAACATCCGGGTGCGCTCGGTGGTCGGGCGCTTCCTCGAACACCATCGAATTTTCTACTTCCACGCCGATGGCGCGCAGAACATTTATCTGGCCAGCGCGGATTGGATGGAGCGCAATTTCTTCCGCCGTATCGAAATCTGCTTCCCGGTGCTCGAACCCAAGCTGAAAAGGCGCGTGCTCAAGGAAGGCCTCAAACCCTACCTCGCGGACAACGCGCAAGCATGGGAAATGAACGGCAGCGGCGAATACCGCGTCAAGGTATCGCGCCGCAACCGCATTTGCGCTCAGGAACTGCTGTTGGCCGATATGTGCGTCGGCGCGATCAACGTAGCGTGAAGCCGGTAAGGAAAGCGGCTACACCCTGGCCCATTTCAGCGCCGAGCTGCTTCGCGAACTTCTCGGCAAAGTTCTGCTTGACCGTGAAATCGCGCACATCGGCGGCGTTGATGACATCGCGCGCCACGCTTTCCACCGACCCATAGCCATCGGCCAGGCCCAGCTCAATGCTCTTGGCTCCGCTCCACATCAAGCCCGAGAACATCTCGGGTGATTCCTTCAGGCGCTTGCCCCGCCCTTTGCGCACCACGTCGATGAACTGCTGGTGAATCTCACCCAGCATCTGCTTGGCATGGTCCTTGTGGTTTTCGTTCTGCGGTGAAAACGGATCAAGAAAGCCCTTGCTTTCACCGGCGGTCAGCAGACGGCGCTCGACGCCAAGCTTTTCCATGGTGCCGGTAAAGCCGAAACCGTCCATCAGCACCCCGATCGATCCGACGATGCTGGCCTTGTCCACGAAAATCTTGTCGGCGCCGGCCGCCACGTAGTAACCGCCCGAAGCACAGACATCCTCAACCACCACGTGCAGCGGAATGGCCGGATACTTGGCACGCAGGCGACGCATCTCGTCGTTGATGATGCCCGACTGGACCGGGCTGCCGCCGGGACTATTGATGCGCAGGATCACACCGGCCGTGTGCTTGTCCTCGAACGCCGCCTGCAGGGCGCCGACGATATGCTCGGCATTGGCATCGCCCTTGGACTTGATGACGCCGTTGAGTTCGACCAGCGCGGTGAATTTGGCGCCGTCAGCCACGCTGTCGCCCTTGCCGAGATCCAGCGCCACGATCAACAACAGGGCAAGGTAACCGAAGCCCAGCAGCTTGAAAAAAATACCCCAGCGACGCGCCCTTTTCTGCTCCGCCAGAGCTTCCAGCGCCAGCTTTTCGAGCACCTTGCGCTCCCAGTTCAGTTCATTCCCGTCCGACACCTTGCCCACCTTCCTCGTTGACCACGATCCAACCGTCCTCTTCCGTCACAGAAACCGGAATCAGCCCCGCGTGCATGCAGCGTCCGGCCACGCAACGGCCCGTATCCGGTGCGTACAGCGCACCATGAGTCGCGCAAATCAAGTATAAGCCCGATGTATCGAAGAACTTGGTCGGTTGCCAGTCGAGTTCGACAGGCATGTGGCTGCATCGATTCACCCAGCCATGCACCCGGCCCCTGAAGCGAATCACGAATGCCGGAGCATCCTGGCCATCCGCCGACACAGTGAAGCGATGTCCGTCGCCACCCTCGAGCAAATCGGCCGCCTGACATATTCGTTTGATGCTCACGCGTGTGCCCTCAGCCACCCCGCCAGTTCTGCCACATCGGCGGCGCAGAACAGGGGCGCCTCGGCCTCCAGTGTCACGCGTGGATGTGCGCCATAGGCGACGCCCAATGCCGCGACACCGGCGTTTTTCGCCATCAGCAGGTCGTGGGTGGTATCGCCGATCATGAGCGTTGCCTCCGGCGCAACACCGAATTCGACCATCAGCTCTTCCAGCATCTGCGGATGCGGCTTGGACCGACACTCGTCGGCGCAGCGCGAGGCATGGAAGCGCGCGCCGAGTCCACTGACATCGAATGCCCGGTTCAAACCCGCCCGCGTCTTTCCGGTCGCCACGGCCAGCATGTATCCGGCTTCTGAAAGTTCATCAACCAGCGACTCAGCCCCATCGAACAACAGGAGATCCTGATCTCGTGACAGGTAATGATGGCGGTAGCGCAGCGCCACATCCGGATAGCGCTCTTTTGGCAAGTCGGGAAGCGCCAGGCGCAGCGCATCAATGAGGCCCAAGCCGATGATGTGGCGTGCGCGCTCCTCGGTCGGCGGCTCGATACCCAGGTCGGTCGCCGCCGCCTTGATGCTGGCAACGATGGCGCCGGTGGAATCCATCAGCGTGCCGTCCCAGTCGAAAACAATCAGATCAAAGCGCCTGCCCATATTCCCGTTTCTCGTTTCTTTCCAGTTGATCGACGAAGCCGCGCAACTCAGGCGGCAGTGGCGACTCCAGCACCAGGGGCTCATTCGACAGCGGATGCGGCAAGGACAACTTTGCCGCATGCAGGAACATGCGTCCCAATCCGGCCTTCTGCAAGCGCTTGTTGAGTGAAAAATCTCCGTACTTGTCGTCACCGGCAATCGGGTAGCCCAGATGCGACAGATGCACGCGTATCTGGTGGGTGCGTCCGGTCTTGAGCTCCACCTCGACCAGACTGAAATTCTCCCAGCGCGCCAGCAGGCGGACGATGGAATGCGCCACCTTGCCTTCCGCGTTGACGCTGACACGGCGTTCGCCCTCGGCCGTCAGGTATTTGTACAAAGGCAAGCGCACGTGCTGCAGTTCATTGCGCCAACGTCCCTTGACCAAAGCCAGGTAGCGCTTGGCTATCACACCGTCGCGAAACATGTCGTGGAGCTTGGTCAGGGCCACGCGCTTCTTGGCCACCACCAGCAGACCGGAAGTTTCCCGGTCGAGGCGATGGGCCAGTTCGAGAAGTTTCGCCAGCGGCCGCGCCCGGCGCAGTTGTTCGATAACGCCGAAGGACACGCCGCTGCCACCATGGACCGCTGTGCCTGCCGGCTTATCCACCACGATAAGCGCCTCGTCTTCGTAGGCAAGGACGAATTCCCTTGCCGGAACAGCCGCTTGAGATGGGCGTTCGGCAGTTCGCAGGGGAGGCACGCGCAGCCTGTCGCCAATCTGCAGACGGTACTCGGCGGCGACTCGGCCCTTATTGACACGCACCTCGCCGCTGCGCAGGATGCGGTAGATATGGCTCTTGGGCACCCCCTTGGCTACGCGCAACAGGTAGTTGTCGATGCGCTGCCCCTCGGCCTCGTCGCCAACCTCAAGCCATGTAACCGAATCTTTGCTCAAGTCCTTCATTTCCAATATACTGATCGCTTGGTTAGCCGTCCCGTGACGGTGTGCCCGGCGGCCCGAAGTGGCGTCGGTGGCACCATCCCGGGATGTCGCCGCCGCCGATGCCGAGTCACCTACCGGTGACGGATGCGCCGCAGCGACGAGGGCTTGCAGGAATACCGCCGCCAGGACTTACAAACCGACCGACGACTCAGCCAGCCGACCACAGGGTGTTTCGCTCGCCCGAAAGAGCGATACTACTTGATTGCGCGCAACACACGGAATTGGGCACAGATTGCCGGGCGCTGAAGGATTTTCAGCGGCCGCTTTACCGAAGACAAGTCGACAACTCGTTTGCAAGGTTTTTTGAAGGCACCATGAAGCTGCCACAACAACAACAGCAGACCCAAGACACGCCGCACGCGTCCTGACGCCAGCGGTGTGAGACTTGTCGTGCCCTTCCGCCGCACTGCGCGCGGGAGCACACATGAAACGCATGCTTTTCAATGCGACGCAGGCTGAGGAACTCCGCGTCGCGATCGTCGATGGTCAGAAGCTGATCGACCTCGACATCGAATCGGCCAACAAGGAACAACGCAAGAGCAATATCTACAAGGCGATCATCACCCGCATCGAGCCCAGCCTCGAAGCCGCCTTTGTCGATTACGGCGCGGAGCGCCACGGTTTCCTGCCCTTCAAGGAAATTTCCCGCAGCTACTTCAAGCCCGGAGTCGACGTCTCCAAGGCGCGCATCCAGGACGTGCTGTCCAACGGCCAGGAACTCATCGTCCAGGTCGAGAAGGACGAACGCGGCAACAAAGGGGCGGCGCTGACCACCTATGTCTCACTGGCCGGCCGCTACTTGGTGCTGATGCCCAACAATCCCCGTGGCGGTGGCGTCTCGCGCCGTGTCGAGGGCGAAGACCGCCAGGAACTGCGGGAGGTCATGGATCAACTCGTGGTGCCCCAGGGCTCCAGCCTGATTGCCCGCACCGCCGGCATCGGTCGCAGTATCGAAGAACTGCAATGGGACCTCAACTACCTGCTACAGCTATGGAACGCCATCGACGGCGCCTCCAAGGCACAGGGCGGCGCTTTCCTGATTTACCAGGAATCCAGCCTCGTCATCCGCGCCATCCGTGACTATTTCCACGCCGAAATCGGCGAAATCCTGATCGATACCGACGATATCTTCGAGCAGGCGCAGCAGTTCATGGCGCACGTCATGCCCGGCACGGTGAATCGCGTCAAGCGCTATCGCGACGACGTGCCGCTGTTCTCCCGCTTCCAGATCGAACACCAGATCGAATCGGCCTACTCGCGCCAGGTCACCCTGCCCTCGGGCGGTGCCATCGTCATCGACCACACCGAGGCCCTGGTCTCGGTCGATGTCAATTCCGGTCGCGCCACCAAGGGCAGCGACATCGAGGAGACCGCCTTCCGCACCAACTGCGAAGCCGCCGACGAAATCGCCCGCCAGTTGCGCCTGCGCGACCTCGGCGGCCTGATCGTGATCGACTTCATCGATATGGAGTCGACCAAGAACCAGCGTGAAGTCGAGAACCGCCTGCGCGACGCCCTGCGCCATGACCGCGCCCGCGTCCAGACCGGCAAGATCAGCCGCTTCGGCCTGCTCGAACTGTCGCGCCAGCGCCTGCGTCCGGCACTCGCCGAAACCAGCTACATCACCTGCCCGCGCTGCACTGGTACCGGCCACATCCGCAGTACCGAGTCGGCCGCATTGCACATCCTGCGCATCCTCGAAGAAGAAGCGATGAAGGAGAACACCGGCGCCCTGCACTGCCAGGTTCCGGTCGATGTCGCCACCTTCCTGCTCAACGAAAAGCGCGTCGACATCTCACGCATCGAGATGCGCCACCGCGTCAATCTGGTGATCGTGCCCAATCGCCACCTGGAAACGCCGGCCCACGAAATCATTCGCCTGCGCCACGATCAGCTGAATGCCGAAGGCATCGCCTTGGCCAGCTACCAGATGGCCGAAAAGCCTGTCGAGGAAGCTTACCAGCCGCCCTCGGCACAGGCGGCAGACGCCAAGCCGGTCAAGGTCGAAGCCGCCGTAAAGGGCATCACCCCGGACCAGCCGGCACCAAACATTGAGCCCAAGGCCCCTCTCGCGTCTGCACCGAAACAGCTGGCAGCCAACGAAGGCGGCTTCTTCACTCGCCTGTTTTCCTTCCTTACCGGCAGCAAAAAGGAGGAAGCACCGGCCGTAGCCGAAACCAAAACGACGTCCACGCAGCGCCGCGAAGGCGGCCGCGATGGCAACCGCGACCGCGGCGGAAATCGCGGCGGACGCGACCGCGACCGCAATGGCAGGCGCGATGGACGCGACAACCGCGACGAGCGCAAGTCCGAGCCCCGCGCGCCGCAAACCAAACGCGACGAACAGCAGGCCGACGGCATCCGCAAACCGCGCGAGCCCCGCGAACCCCGTGACGGCGACAAGAATCGCGAGCCGCGCGAGCCCCGGGAACAGCAGCAGCGCGAGCCACGCCCGCCGCGCGAACCGAGAGAGCCGCGCCCACCGCGCAATGACCCCGCCGCACAGCAAAACGGCCTGGCTCCCGCGCCAGCTACCGGGTCTGGCTCTGGCGATAACAGCCAAGCCGCCGATGGCGAGGCCCGCAGTGGCCGCCGTGGTCGCCGTGGCCGTGGCCGTGGCCGCGGTGGTGAGGATGGTGCACACGTCGATACGGCCAGTGCCCAGCTTGCAGTAGCCGCTGCCACCGCGATTGCCGATGTGGCGCCGTCCGTCGCTATCGACCAAGCCGCTGAAGCAACTGTCACGGTCATGGCGAGTTGGCATCCGACCCCGGTTCAGGCCGCCCCGGCGCCGACAGCCCAAGCCGTGCCGCCCACCGTGGTCGCTGAAGCCATCCCGGCCGAAGAAATCGCCGTACCACCAGCGCCGACTCCTGAACCTGTGGTAGTTGCGCCGGCGCCGGTCGCCGCCGAACTGTCGCCGCCCATGCCCGTTCCAGCGCCTGCGATGGAGGTCGCACCAGCGCCGGTACAGACACCCGATCCGATCGTTGTACCGCCGGCACCGGAACCGGTCGATCTTGGTACCTCGCTGCAGCAAGCCGGCCTGGTGCTGATCGAGACCAGCAGCGCAACACCCCGACCGGAGCTTGCCGAGGAAGCGCCCAAGCTCGGACGCAAGCCACGGGCTACGCTGGTCGTTGCCGCCGAACCATTGCAGATGGTCGAAACGCGCCGCGACTGATTGGCCACCGCCTCACGCAACGGGCGCCCTCGGGCGCCCGTTTTACTTTATGTCCGACCCGGAGGCGCGGACAGTTCCCGCAAGAGGCGGTCCACAACCGCCTCGACGTGATCAAGAACTTCGTCGAAGCCAGCCAAACCGCCGTAATAGGGGTCGGGTACTTCACCGGCCGAATCGCCCTCGACATAGGAAAGGAACAAGCGCAGCTTTCCATGATGCTGGCGCGGGCAGGCACGACGCAGCCAGTCGAGGTGGTCATATCCCATCGCCAGCACAAGGTCGAAGCGCTCGAAATCGAACTCGGTGACCCGCCGCGCCCGCTGCGCAGAAAGATCGTAACCGCGGGCCAGGGCTGCCCGCAGTGCGCGGGGATCGGGCGGATCCCCGACATGGTAGCCGTGCGTCGCGGCAGATTCGAAGTAAAAGCGGGAGTCCAGGCCACGCCGTTGCGCAAGCCCTCGGGCCACTCCTTCGGCCGTCGGCGAACGGCAGATGTTGCCGGTACAAACGAACAGAACGCTATGCTTGGTCAATCAGTTCCATCCCTTGGCAAATATTCTTGCGCGGCAACTTGGCCAGTCGATGGCTAGACCGCGCGTGAAAGCGCATTGTGCTTACCTGAAACACGACACACAATACCAAAAGATTAGTGAAATGCCATCGGCGGGTTCTCTGGCGTCATGCGTCGAGGCTCAACTGAACCACCAAAGCCACGATACGGACGAGGGATTCGAGATAGACTCCGCAGCTTTCAACGTGACAAGACGAACCGGTGGGCTGGAAGCTTAGGGTCTGTTCTCATTCAGTCGGCGAGCTGCGTTGCGTCAGGAAGGCGATGGATGCAAGGCGCGGTGCGCTGCCCACAGTCATCTGCGGGCAAGCGTCGCAACGCGGCAGACACGCCTTCCTGCGCAACCCTGCGGGAAGGGCTTGCCTGGCCGCATGGCCGCGTTGGTCGTCGCTCATTTGGAACGACCAAACATCGCTCCTCCCGCCTTGCCCTGCAGCCAGGCAAGCTCCTTCGCCGCCGTCGCCTGAATGAGAACAGACCCTAGTGATCGGGAAATTCCGGGGTATGCATCCGACGGCTTGATCGCCTGCGGTACTTGCGACTGCCTGCATCGAATTGTGGACATCGCCGCGGGCGCCAAAGCGTCGTGCCGTCGCTGCGGCGGAATGCTGTATCGCAATCTGCCGCACAGCCTCGACCACAGCTCGGCGCTCTACCTTGCGGCCTTTATTCTCCTGGTGATCGCCAATGTCTTCCCTTTCGTCTCCTTGCAGTATGGCGACCGCATCGAGCAAAGCCTGCTCGTGTCGGGGGGCTTTGCGCTGCAGCAGGCCGGCATGGGCGAGATCGGGCTGCTGGTACTGCTCACCAGCGTGGTTTTCCCCTTCCTGACCATTGTCGCGATGCTCTACCTGTTGCTGCCTTTGCGTGCAGGCATCCGTCCGCCCAAAATGACCCTGGTCTGGCGACTGGTGCGTATCCTGAGTCCATGGAGCCTGATCGGCGTATTCATGCTTGGCCTGCTGGTATCGGTAGTGAAGTTGCAGGACCTGGCGGTGATCATTCCGGGGGTTGCCTTTTACGCGTTCATTGGTTTGCTGGTCATCTCCGCCGCCGCCGCGGCAAGTTTCGACCCTGCCGCGCTATGGCCGCGCCAGGGCCCCGTGCCCGATCCAGGGGCGAAATACCGTAGCGACGAAAGCGCAGCCACCCTCGGCTATGCGACGTGTCCGATCTGCGAACTTCTGATCAAACATCCTCCCGCCGGCGGGATCTGCACCTGCCCGCGCTGCACCAGTACGGTAAGCGGCACGCGTTATCCGAACAGCATCTCCCGGACCTGGGCATTGCTGGCGTCGGCCACGCTGTTGCTGTTACCGGCCAATTTGTATCCGGTAATGACCGTAACCCGCTTCGGCCAGGGCGAACCGAGCACCATCATGTCGGGTGTGATCCATCTGATCGAGGATGGCGCCTGGCCGCTTGGGCTGCTCGTTTTTTTTGCCAGCTTTGTGGTACCGATCACCAAGATCCTGGTGCTCGGATTCCTGCTCCTCACCGTGCAGCGGGGCTCGGCCTGGCGCCTGCGTGACCGCACACAGCTCTATCATTTCACCGAAGTGATCGGAGCCTGGTCGATGGTCGATATCTTCCTCGTCGGGATCATGGTAGCACTGGTTCGAATGGACGGACTGGCGACGGTATCTCCGGGGTTCGGCGCGACCTTCTTCGGCGCGGCAGTGGTCTTTACCATGATGGCGGCCCATGCCTTCGATCCACGCCTGGTCTGGGATCGGGCGACGGCGGCACGACCGACTCCGTTCGAGGTGCCCGCATGAACGAACCCATAGTGCGGGAGCGCAGCGGACCCTCGCTGATCTGGCTCATTCCGATACTCACGGCGGTAATCGGCGCCTGGCTCATCCTGCATACCCTGACCGACCAGGGCCCGCTGGTGACGATCACCTTCCGCACGGCCGACGGCATCGAGGTCGACAAGACGCGCATCAAATACAAGAGCCTCAGCATCGGAATCGTTGAAGGCGTACGCTTCAGCGCCGACTTTTCCCGCGTGGAGGTCCTCGCCAGGCTGAAGAAGGACGCCGCCCACTTCCTGCGCCGCGACTCACGCTTCTGGGTAGTACGGCCGACGCTCAGCGCACGCGGCATTTCGGGGCTTGGCACGCTGATGTCCGGAACCTACATCGAAATCGAGCCGGGGCAAGGCGCGCCGCAGACGCTGTTCGTCGGTTTGGAGTCTCCCCCGGTGGTGCATGCCGACACCGCAGGCAAACAGGTCACCCTGATGGCGCGTCAGCTAGGCTCGCTCGATCGCGGTTCCCCGATCTATTACCAAGGCATCGTTGCCGGCGAAATCCTCGGCTACGAGATGGCGAATGATTTTCAGAACGTCCTGTTGCATGCCTTCGTCAAGGCACCGTTCGACGGCCTGGTGCGCAGCAATACCCGTTTCTGGAGCGGCAGCGGCATCGATCTTTCGGTCGGCCCGGACGGCCTGCGGCTGAAGACCGAATCACTGCAAGCCCTGCTGTTCGGCGGCATCGCCTTCGACACGCCCGACCTCCAGGACGGGGGCGTCGAGGATATCGCCGGACTGGTTTTCACCCTGCACGACGACCTGAAGTCGATCAAGGACCAGTCGTATGTCAGCAAAGTCCGCTACTCGCTCTATTTTGAGGACTCCCTGCGCGGGCTGACGATCGGGGCGCCGGTGGAATTCAAAGGCATCAAGGTGGGCTCGGTGGTGGACGTGCGCCTGGAATACGACGAAGGGAAATCGAGCTTCCGCCTACCGGTGGTGATCGAGCTTGAGCCGGAGCGCATTGCGACCCGCAGCGACCGCATGAAGCGCGCCCCGCGCGAGGCCTTCCAGACCCTGGTGAAGAATGGCCTGCGCGCCCGCCTGCAATCAGGAAACCTGTTGACCGGGCAATTGTTCGTGGATCTGGTCATGCAACCGAAGTCGCCGATGCGGCTCGCCAAGGCGGGCCATGCCGAACCTGAACTGCCCACCATCCGCGGTGGCGGATTCGACCAGATGATCGCCACGGCCGCGGGCATCATGGAGCAACTTGACCGGGTCGATTACGCGGCACTTGGCGCCGACCTGCAAGGAACGCTCAAGGGCACCCATGCCCTGGCCAACGGACCGCAGATGCAGGCGGCGCTGTCCGACCTCGCCGCCTCGCTGGCCAGCGTACGCGTCATCCTGCGCGCGGTGGATGCCCGTGCGGAACCAATCGCAACGAATCTGGAACAGGCGCTGGCCGCGGCGCGCGATGCGCTCGAAAAATCCAGGCAGACCATGGCGCTGGTCGACGGCGTGATTGCTCCCGACGCGCCACTGCACCATCAATCGGTACGCCTGACACAGGAGCTTGCCGCCACTGCCCGCTCGCTGCGACATCTGGTGGAAACGCTGGAACGCAATCCCCAGGCACTGCTGCTGGGCAAGACGCCGGCAAAAGACCAGGAGCAGAAATGAAAGTTCAGGTCCATTGGGTCCTCGCCGGCCTGGTCGCTGCCACGAGTCTTGCCGGCTGCCTTGGCAGTACCCCGACCACCCGCTTGTACATGCTCGAACCCATGACGGAGCGATCTGCCACGGAAAGCAGTCAACAGCCGGCCACGCTGCTGGTTCGTGAAGTTCGGCTGCCCCACTACCTCGATCGGCCGCAAATCGTCACCCGTGACGAAAACCATCGCTTGCAGATCGCCGAATTCGACCACTGGGGAGGCGACCTGCGTGAAGACATGACGCGGATTCTTGTCGCAAACCTCGGCCGCGACCTCGGCAGTGACCGCGTCTTTGCCACGCCCCTGCATGCCGCGATGAAGCCCGCCTATCGCCTGGACCTGGAAATACTCCGCTTCGAGCGCGAGTCGGGCGGACGTGTCCGGCTTACCGCCCGCTGGTGGCTGACGCGCGGCGCGGATGCCGGTTTGCTGCTCACCCGCGAGGCGTCGTTCTCAGGCACATCCGCAGCCGATTCCTACCCGGCGCTGGTGGCGTCCATGAGCACGGTATACGGCGAACTGGCGAGCGCGATTGCCGACAGCGTGCGCAAGGCGGGTGGCCCATGAAGCTCGTTTTCATCGCGATCTTCTGCGTCATCGCTTGCCTGACCGGAATCGCCCAGGGCCAAACGGCGCGCGAACTGATCGAGGAATCGCTGAGGCGCCACACGCCGCCGACGGCCACCTACGAAGAACATGCAATGGTAATTTCGGATCGGCATGGACAACTTGGCCTGCGCACCCTGCGCTACTACGCGCAGAGCACGGGTGACGTTACCCGAAAACTGCACGTCGTCGAATCCCCGTCCGAACTGAAAGGGGCGGCGATACAAATCGAACGTGACGTACACGACGGTACCCGTCGTGGCCCGATACCCACCACGGCGGTTTTTGGCACCAACTTCCTGGTCGCCGACCTCGAAGGAGAGCAAGCGGGCGATTTCCGGTATGAGCGTGGCGGCGATGTGGATCTGGAACGCGTGCCGCACCTTGTCCTTCACGCCCGACCGGTGGATGCGTCCGTGGTTCGCGCCACCGGCTATCATGATCGGCAGCTTTATTTGCGCAAGGACAACCTCTTCCTCAGTCGCGTCGACTACCAGGATCGCGAAGGGCGGCCAGCGAGGCGGCTAAGCTACCGCGCGCCCCGCGCCGATGAATTCGGTATCTGGCGCGCCTCGATGATGCTCATGGAGGACTTGCGGGACGGACGCCGCACCCTGCTCAAAGTCGAGCGCCGCGTGCATTCGCCGGACTACGTCCCGACCAGCGTCTTTGACGGACTCCAGGCAAGGCGATGAACGACGAATTCCCACATCTGCCCCGATTCCTGCGCATGGGCGTTCGGCACCCGCGGCAAAGCCTGCTGCTGATTCTCCTGCTCAGCCTGGCGGCGATGGTCGGCGCCCTGCGCCTCAACATTGATACCAGCCTTGACCGCCTGATCCGACAGGATGGGATCGATCGCCAAGCCTACCTGCACGTCGCACGCGAGTTCGGATCCGATCAGCGCAGCTTCATCTACCTGCGTGATGAACAGCTATGGTCACCTGAAAAGCTGGCGGCGCTTGAGCAGCTTCATGAGGCGCTGCGGCGACTGCCCTTCGTCGAACGCATTGACGACCTGTTTACCGCGCCCGCGGTAAAAGCCCTTGATGGTCAGTTGTACGCGCATCCGCTCCTGCTTGCCGCTCCCACCGACGAACCAGCAGCTGCTCGCGCCCGCCAGGCGGCCATCACCAATCCCCTTGCTGTGCGGAATATTGTCAGCGACGACGGCAAGGCGATCGCGATCGGCATCTCCATCCGAGAGAAATATGTCGGATCGGACGTCGCGGAAGTCGGTGAATCCCTGGAAAAGATCCTGGGGCCTGCGCGCACGAAGTTCTCCACCGTGATGCATATCGGTCCGTCGCCAATCGAGGCAGCCATGCGGCAGGGCTTGCAGCACGACCTGCGCGTGGTACTCCCGGCGGCCGGGTTGGCGACGGCAATTGTGGTGGCGCTGATTTGCGGTAGCCTCACCGCCGCCGCAGTCACGCTGGCGGTCGGTGGGCTGACGCTGTTGTGGACTTTCGGCATGATGGGCTTTGCGGGCATCCCATTGACGCTATTGACCGCCACCCTGCCTCCCCTGATCCTCGTCATGGTGACGATCCAGATCGTTCGCATGAGCTACAGCGGCACCTTTGACAAGCCAGCCGCATCGGACCATGTCGAACTGCCCGACCGTCGCCAGCGCAACGAGTTCATGGCCGGCAATTTCGGCATGCCCTTCCTGGCCACGGTTGCGGCGGCAACGCTTGGCTGCGCCTTGAACGTGTTCTCGGACATCCGGCCGATCCGGGATTTCGGGGTCGTGGCGGCGTTTGCGATGTTTGCCAGTGGATTTCTCAGCTTGCTGCTGCTTCCCGCACTGTATGCGCTGTTCGGGGCTCGCCCGATGAGCTTTCGGCAGCTTCCGGTCATCGACGGGTTTGCACAGCAGGTTTCGGGGGTCGTGGGCATGCTGCGCCATCGCGCAATGACCTGGACCATTCTCCTGGCCGCGGTCGCCTGCGGTACCGTGGTCCAGCAGGCAGACAGTCTGCTCATCACCAGCGAGCCTTTGGCATTCTTTCGTCCAAACCATCCCCTGGTGCAAACCGCAGACCGAATGCACGAGGATCTGACCGGTGCCAATGTGTTCTACATCACGCTGGATGCCAACGCGGACGGTGCCTTTCGCGACCCGGCCAACCTGAAGCGACTTTCCGACATCCAGGCATTCATTGCCAAGCAACAGGTCTTCGACCGCAGTTTTTCACTTGCAGACCTGGTTGCCCAGGCCAATCAAGAGGCCGCTGGCGGACGGCCCGACGCCTATGCAATCCCTCCCTCGCGAAAGCTGATCGGCCAGTACCTTCTGCTCTATCCACGCGCGGCACTGGAAGCCTACGTCAGCCATGACCAGCGACGGGCAAACATCGCCGTCCGCCACAGCGTTCGGGAGTCGTCGCGCCTGAACCGCAATCTGCGCGAACTGCGCCAGGTCGCGGCGGGCTACGCCGGCCCGACCATGGTTACCACCATCGTCGGCGAAAACCTGCTGATCAACGCCGCCGCCGATCGCCTGCTTGCGGATCTGGCGAAAGTATCCGCCGCCATTCTGGTCCTTGTATTCATCGCGGTATCGCTGATGTACACCTCGCTCAAGGGCGGGTTCATTGCCCTGGTACCCAGCGTGCTACCCATGCTGGTCGTTCTCGGCGGCATGCGCATTCTTGAAATTCCGGCAAGCACAACCACCGTTCTGATTGCCATCATCATCATCTGCGTCGCAATCGACGGCACCCTCCACCTGTTCTCGCGGTACAGCGAACTTTGCCGCCATTCCCATGACTACCACCAGGCGGTTGTCGAGACCCTGAAGCATGAAGCGGCACCGATGACGGCCATCAGCCTGGCACTGGCCGCAAGCTGCGGCGTTCTGGCGTTCTCCGACTTCGCACTGATCGCGCAATTTGGATCTCTGGCCGCTGCCGCGATGATGGTGGCCTTGGTTGCGAACCTCGTCGTGACCCCCCTCGTCATGTCGCGCATCCGCCTCGTCGGCCTCTATGAAATACTGGCCATGGCCATGCAGCGCGAGGCGCTGGTCAACAGTCCGCTCTTTCGTGGAATGAGCAACTATCAGATCCGCAAGACGATCCTGATTTCGGAACTTGGCAAGTACCAGGACGGTGAATTGCTGATCGAACAGGGAACGCGAGGCCGCAGCATGTTCCTGGTGGTCGCCGGCCAGATCGAGGTGCTGCGCCGGGACGATGCCGGCGGTCGCCGTCATGCCCTGCTGGGTCCCGGCGATGTCTTTGGCGAGATCGGCTTCGTCAACTCGACTTTGCGCACGGCTGACGTGCGCGCCATGGGTCCGGTTTCCGTGTTGCGCTTTGACTACGATCGCCTCGAAAACGACCTGATGTTCTTCCCCCACATCATGGCCAAACTCAACTTCAACATCAGCGGCATCCTGGGCCGGCGCCTCGCCGAAGTTGTCGAGGAATATCAGCCACCGCCACCAACGCCGGCGCCAGCGGTTGGTTCATCGGCGGCAGAAACCTGAACCGCCCGGCTCACGCCGCATCCCCCGGCGCGTCGTGCGCCTCGCCGCCAAAGGCCAGTTGCTTGATGCGGAACAGCTCGTCGCGCGCCGCCGCCGCTTCCTCGAACTCGAGGTTCTTCGCGTGCTCGTGCATGGCCTTTTCCAGGCGTTTGATCTCGCGCGACATCTCCTTCTCGCTCATCGCCTCGTATTTCGCCTGTTCCTGCGCGGCCTTGAGCTCGCGCACCGCGCTGTCGGCGTCATACACGCCGTCGATGATGTCCTTGATGCGCTTCTTCACCCCCACCGGCGTGATGCCGTGCGCCGTGTTGTGGGCGATCTGCTTGGTCCGGCGGCGGTCGGTCTCGGCCAGCGCGCGCTTGATCGAATCGGTTTCCCGATCGGCATAGAGGATGGCCGTGCCGTTCAGGTGACGGGCGGCGCGGCCGATGGTCTGGATCAGCGAACGCGTCGAGCGCAGGAAGCCCTCCTTGTCGGCGTCGAGGATCGCCACCAGCGAGACCTCGGGGATGTCCAGTCCCTCGCGCAGCAGGTTGATGCCGACCTGCACGTCGAATTAGCCCAGGCGCAGGTCGCGGATGATCTCGACCCGCTCCACGGTATCGATGTCCGAATGCAGGTAGCGCACCTTGATGCCGTTGTCGGCGAGGTACTCGGTAAGTTGCTCCGACAGGCGCTTGGTCAGCGTCGTCACCAGCACGCGCTCGCCCACGGCAATGCGCTTCTTGATCTCGAGCAGCAGGTCATCCACCTGGGTGCTGGCCGGACGGATCTCGACCACCGGATCGATCAGGCCGGTCGGCCGCGCCACCTGCTCGACCACCTGGCCCTGGTGCTTCTCTTCGTAATCCGCCGGCGTCGCCGAAACGAACACCGTCTGCGGCATCAGGCGCTCGAACTCGTCGAACTTCAGCGGCCGGTTGTCGAGCGCCGAGGGCAGACGGAAGCCGTAGTCGACCAGGTTCTCCTTGCGCGAACGGTCACCCTTGTACATGCCGCCGACCTGCGGGATGGTGACATGCGACTCGTCGACGAACATGATCGCGTCCGGCGGCAGGTAGTCGTAGAGCGTCGGCGGCGGCTCGCCGGCCTGGCGCCCGGAGAGGTGGCGCGAGTAATTCTCGATGCCCTTGCAAAAGCCGAGCTGGTCGAGCATTTCCAGGTCGAAGCGGGTGCGCTGCTCGATGCGCTGGCATTCGACCAGCTTCTGGTTGGATTGGAAGAACTCGATGCGCTCGCGCAACTCGTCCTTGATTTTCTCGATCGCCTGCAGAACCGTGGCGCGCGGCGTGACGTAATGACTGGAGGGAAACACGGTGAAGCGGCCGAGCTTCTGCCGCGTGTGCCCGGTCAGGGGATCGAACACCGTCAGCCCTTCGATCTCGTCGTCGAACAGCGAAATGCGCACCGCATGCTCGGCATTCTCCGCCGGGAAGACGTCGATCACGTCGCCGCGCACGCGATACACGCCGCGCTTGAAGTCGATCTCGTTGCGCTCGTACTGCATCTCGGTCAGGCGCTTGATGATCTCGCGCTGGCCGATCTTCTCGCCCTGCTTCAGGTGCAGGATCATGCTGTGGTAATCGACCGGATCGCCGATGCCGTAGATCGCCGAGACGGTACAGACGATGATCACGTCGCGCCGCTCGAGCAGGCTCTTGGTCGCCGACAGGCGCATCTGCTCGATGTGCTCGTTGATCGAGGAATCCTTCTCGATGAACAGGTCGCGCGAGGGCACGTAGGCCTCGGGCTGGTAATAGTCGTAATACGAAACGAAGTACTCGACGGCGTTCTCGGGGAAGAACTCGCGGAACTCGGAATACAACTGCGCCGCCAAGGTCTTGTTCGGCGCCAGCACCAGCGCCGGCCGCCCCAGCCGGGCGATGACGTTGGCCATGGTGTAGGTCTTGCCCGAGCCGGTGACGCCGAGCAGGGTCTGGAACGAGAGTCCGTCGTTGAAGCCCTCGGTCAGCAGGCGGATCGCCTCGGGCTGGTCGCCGGCCGGCGGGAAGGGCTGATGCAGGCGCCACGGACTGCCCGCGAACTCGACCACCCTGCCTTTCAGTTCATGAATCTCGGCCAAAGCCTACTCTCTTGTTTATTTATGGAAACCCGGCGAAATCCTGATGAAGGGCACCGCGGCTATCGGGTATTATTGCGCGCTTTGCGCTG
>JACRIX010000024.1 GCA_016215645.1 Rhodocyclales bacterium | reverse complement strand
GTCAAGTTCAAGGCCGACAAGGAAGGTGTCTATCCCTACTACTGCACGGAGTTCTGCTCCGCCCTGCACCTGGAGATGATGGGCTACCTGCTGGTCAAGCCGAAGGGCTGGAAGCCGACCAAGACCGAACTGGCCAAGGGCCACTACACGGAAGCGGACTACAAGGCGACCGTGAAGAAAGTGGCTGACACCCAGGCCATCATCGACTCCGTCGTGGCCTACATCACCAGCGTCAACTACAAGGACTTCCCGGATGTCGTGGCCATGGTGGAAGACGCCTTCGACCAGCTGGGCAAGACCAAGGGTCTGAAGGAGAAGCATGAAGGCTTTGCCGCCAAGAAGGATTGGGAAAACGCCAACCTCTGGGCTGAGCAGATCTGGCAATACCAGGTCAAGACCGCCGACCTCGGTCTGAGGGCCAAGACCTACCTTGAGCAGAATGGGGCCAAGAAGGTCAAGTAAGCATTCGCATAGCGTTGTGTTTCGGGGGACAGACTCCAGGCTGTCCCCCGTTTTCTTTAGGAAAGGGAAAAACCATGAAGTACGGATTGATTTTCGCCTCATTGACCGCGGTTGCGTTTTCCGCGCCGGCCCTCGCCGACGGCAAGGCGCTTTACCTCGAAAAGACCTGCGTCGCCTGCCACGGCAAGGATGCCAAGAAGCCGCTGACGCCCGAGTACCCAAGGCTCGCCGGACAGAATGCCAAGTATGCCGAGCGCCAGATGCTGGACATCAAGAGCGGCGCGCGCGCCAACGGCAATTCCGCGGCGATGAAGGGCGTGATGCATCTCGTGTCCGACGAGGAAATCAAGGAACTTGCGAAATATTTGTCGGAAATCAAGTAAGGCGGGGCCCCGGGGCCATGCGCTTGATGCCCATCAATGAACGCTGATATACGCGATGGGATCATGGCTCCAGACTAACCAACACAGAGGAAATGACATGCACAAGATACTCACCGTGGCCCTTTCACTGGCCCTGCTTCCGGCCTTCGCGCTCGCCGCCGGCCCGCGAGATGCGCCCAAGGCCGCCGGCATCGAGTCCAAGGATTACCAGTGGGCGAAGATGGAAGGCGAACTCAAGGAGGCCCTGGACAAGAAGGGCGACGTCAAGCGCGGCAAGGAGACCTACGAGATCTGCGGCGCCTGTCACCTGCCCAGCGGTGCCGGCCGTCCCGACGGTACCTTCCCGCAACTCGCCGGGCAGCACAGCACGGTGCTGATCAAGCAGATGGCCGACATCCGCATGGGCCTGCGCGACAACCCGACCATGTATCCCTTCGCCAAGGAAATGACCGATCCGCAGGATCTGGCCGATACCGCGGCCTATATCCAGTCGCTGTGCATTCCCATCGATCATGGCAAGTACGACGGTGCCGATGCCGCCAGGCAGGTCGCCGACGGCAAGGCGATGTACGAGAAGGAGTGCGTCGAATGCCACAAGGCCAACGGCGAGGGCGTCAAGGACAAGTTCTATCCGGTACTCGCCGGCCAGCACTACAAGTACCTGCTGCGCCAGATGACCGAGATCCGCGACGGGCACCGGCGCAATGCCAATCCCGACATGGTCAAGATCATCAAGAAGTATGACAATGCCCAGCTCGTGGCGATCTCGGCCTACCAGGCCAGCCTGTCGATGCCGGGTGCCATGTGCAAGGCCGGCCCTGCCGCGAAGGGCGGCGCGAAGAAGAAGTAAAAAATGATCCGCCAGCCTGCGCGGCGGCAAGGGCCGTCGCGCAGGGCGCAAGCGGGCTGCAAGTCCCCCCAGAGATTCCGAGACCGACATGCAAGACAAGAAAAGCAAGCTGATCACGATCCTGACCCTGCTGGGTCTGGCGGCCCTCATGGCCTCCTATTTCGCCCCGATCTGGTGGGTATCCCTGACGGCACCGAACTACCCCAGGGATGCCTTCCCCGACGGCATCCGCATCCACTTCCACTTTGACGGCGTCTATAACGGATGCCGCGCCGCCGGCAAGGGCACGCGCATGGCCGACGAGGTACTGCAGAAGGACCTCGACCATACGGTGGAACGCTACAACCCGGTGCTCGACCAGAAGAAAAACGTGAACAAGGACGCCGAAGGCCTCGATTGCGTCCATGAAATGAACACCATCAACCATTACGTCGGCATGTTCCCCATCTCGACCGGGGCGCCGGTGGAAAAGCCGATGGCGAAGTTCTTCTTCGGCTTCTTCGCCGTGATGCTGCTGGGATTCATCGCACCCGAGGGCCGCAAGCGCCTGATGGTGCTGGCGGCGGGATTCGCCACCGTGGCGGTGTGGATGGTGGTGCACCAGTTTGCCCTGGGACACATGGAAAGCCATATCGCCGCCTATGTCGAGGAGGCGGGCACCTTCTTCAAGGAGCCGGGCAAGATCAAGGTCTGGGGCGACAACGTGCGCGCCATCACCACCGGAGTCGTCGTCGGTCTGGTCGTGGCCATGGCGATCGTCGTCGCCGGCGTCGCCAAACTGCGCGGCTTCCAGTTGCTGCTGGTGCTGGTACCGGCGCTGATGCCGGTCTTCTTTGTCCTCGAATACGCCGGCTGGCTCTGGTTCTTCGGCCACAACATGCATCCCTGGGGCGCGTTCACGGTCAAACCCTTCATGCCCACGGTGTTCGGCGAGGGCAAGGTGGCACAATTCTCCACCTACTCCTATCCCTACTGGGGCTATGCCTTGCTGCTGCTGTCCTCCGCCTGCCTGCTGCCCGCCGCCCTGCTGCGCCGCCAGCAATTGCGCGGGGACGGGGAGAGTTGAGCCGATCATGAAGTCGAAGCGCTGGCATGCCTGGCTGCCGGCCCTGCTGCTTGGCGTGTCGACCCTGCTGGTGGCTCGTCCCGCCGACCGTGATGAGGACAAGCCGCCGGCGCTGGGCGCCACCGCCGATCTGTCGACCGCGCCGCGTGTCGGTGTCGACCGGCCCAAGCCCACTTTCATGCTGCATGAGCGCGACAGGCGCGTGCATGGCCTCAAACCCTTTCAGGACCTGGTTGACGCCGCGCCGGCGGGTTCCATCCTGCGCCCGCCGCCGGGCAACTATGCCGGCCCGGTGGTGATGAAGAAGCCGCTGGTGATCGAGGGCGGCGGCCAGGTGACGATCGATTCCGGCGACAAGGGTACGGTGTTCTCCCTCGAAGCCGATGGCGCCGTGCTGCGCGGCCTGCACCTGACCGGCTCGGGCGATTCGCACGACACCGACGATTCCTGCCTCGACGTGCGCGGCCACCGCAACGTGATCGAAAACCTGATGATCGACAACTGCCTGTTCGGCATCGACCTCAAGCAGTCCAGCGACAGCCTCCTGCGCGGCAACCGGATCAGCTCCAAGCCGCGCGAGCTGGGCGTGCGCGGCGATGGCCTGCGCCTCTGGTACAGCGACCGCAACCGCATCGAGGACAACCAGATCACCGATTCGCGCGACATGGTGGCCTGGTATTCGCACGACAACGTCTATCGTCGCAATGTCGGCAAGCGCAGCCGCTACTCCATCCACTTCATGTTCGCCAACAACAACGTGGTCGAGGACAACAAGTTCTACGACAACGCCGTCGGCGTGTATTTCATGTACACCGAAGGCGGCGTCCTGCGCAACAACCTGATCTCGCACGCCACCGGCGCCGCCGGCATGGCGATCGGCTTCAAGGAAGCCAGCAACACGGTGATCGAAGGCAACGAGATCATCTACTGCGCGGTGGGCATCGGCTCCGACCTTTCGCCCTTCCAGCCCGACAGCAGGATCTGGGTGAAGAACAACCGCTTTGCCTACAACGGCATCGCCATCAAGCTCACCTCCGAACTCGGCGGCAATGTGGTCACCGACAATGTATTCGAGGGCAACCTGACCCATGTGGTGCAGGCCGGGCGCAACAAGGGCAACCTCAACGATTGGCGTGGCAATTACTGGGATGACTACCAGGGTTTCGACCGCAACGGCGATAATGTCGGCGACACACCCTATGAGTTGTACGCTTTTGCCGACCAGATCTGGATCGAAATGCCGCCCGCCCGCTTTTTCAAGAATTCTCCCGTCATGGAGTTGCTCGACTTCCTTGAGCGCCTGGCGCCGTTTTCTTCGCCGGAGCTGACGCTGAAGGACGAGAAGCCGCGCTTTCGCAAGCCGGAAGCGGAGAAAGGCAGGGTGACGGGATGAGCGAGATGCACCGACCCGACGAGGACAGGCCCGAGGTCCAGGCACCGGCGCCGGCCGCCCCCGTTGCGCCAGCCAGTCCCGCCGCCAAGCCGCCGCCTTCGCGCGAGCGCCTGCAGCAGGCGCGGCGCAAGTGGCTGCGCACCATCCTGCTGACCGGAGGTGTTACGGGTGCCGCGCTCTCCGGCTTCCTGCCCCTGGTGTATGCCCGGACCAAGCGCCTGCGTCCGCCCGGCGCGCTGGACGAAAAGGATTTCCTTGCCTCCTGCATCAAATGCGGCCAGTGCGTGCAGGTTTGCCCGGTGCAGGCGATCAAGCTCGCCGACCTGGTCGACGGCTTCGGTGTCGGCACGCCCTACATCGATGCGCGCGAGCAGGCCTGCGATTTTTCCTGCGACGCGGTGCAGTGCATCCTGGCCTGCCCCACCGGTTCGCTGGTGTACAAGAAGCCGGCCTTCCTCGGCGTGCGCACGGGGGCGAAGCTCGCCGCCGCACCCATCCTCAAGGCCAAGGAAAAGGATGCCGAGCCGACGCTCAACCTCGCCGAGCGCATCGGCGTCGCCCGCCTGACGCGGCCCGAGGCCTGCCTGGCGGTCAAGGGCAAGGGCTTCAAGGGCCAGGCGCGCGGATCGGGCTTCAAGGGCCGCATGCGTTACATGGCGGTCGATCGCTGGAAGCCGATCAAGGTCGTCGACCACCCTTACGACATTCCCGAATGCGATCTGTGCGTGCGCGAGTGTCCGGTCAAGGGCGCGATCTCGATCGAGACCGTATTCGCGCCCGACGGCAGCAAGCGCAAGTCACCGGTGGTGCATGAGCCCTGCGTTGGCTGCGGCGTTTGCGAAATGATCTGCCCGGTCGAACCGAGCTGCATCGTCGTTGAAGCGCGAGAGGTCTGGAACGTATGAACCCATTCCTCAAGAACCGCTTCTTCGACCAGATCGCGGTGATGTTCGGCCGCGAGGCGCGCAAGCCGACAGCGATTTCGCCGGTGGCCCAGCAGTTCCACAGCCTGAAACGCTCCACCAACAAGGAGCGCCTGGCGGCGACGATCCGCGAGCACCACGCCACCGGGAAACAGGTGCACACCTGGCGCAACCGGCGCTGGGCGGTGTTGATCATCGCCAACCTGATGTTCACCGTGTCGTTCTGGCTCGACATCCAGATCCTCGAAGGCGCGCTGACCGCGTCGCGCTTCATCGGCTTCCACCTGATCGACCTCAATTCGGCGCTGCAGGTGATGCTGGCGCACAAGCACATCATCGTGAATCTGGTGATCGGCACGGGTACCGTCTTCCTGCTCTGGCTATTGCTCGGCGGGCGGACCTTCTGTTCCTGGGTCTGCCCCTACCATCTGGTCGCCGAGTGGGCCGAGAGCATCCACCTCTGGCTGGTGAAGAAGAAGCTGGTCACCGACCAGGCCATCGATCGTCGCCTGCGTACCGGTTCCTGGCTGGTCTTCGCCGTGCTCGCGGTGGCGACGGGCTACACCGTGTTCGAAGCCATCTCGCCGACCGGCATTCTTTCGCGCGCGCTGATCTATGGTCCGGGCCTGGCCTTGCTGTGGGTGCTGGCGCTGCTGGTGTTCGAAGTCTTTTTCTCGCGCCGTGCCTGGTGCCGTTACGCCTGTCCGATCGGCCTGACCTACGGCGTGGTCGGCATCTTCTCGCCGCTGCGCGTCAGGTATTCGCTGGCCGAGTGTTTCCATGAAGGCGATTGCCGCAAGGTCTGCCTGGTGCCGCATGTGCTGGACACCGTGATCAAGGGGCGCGCCGTGGATTACGAGGTGCCCCTGGGCCCGGACTGCACGCGCTGCGGCCTGTGCGTCGATACCTGCCCGACCGGCTCGCTCAAGTTCGAGGTCAAGGGCCTCAACAAACTGATGTAAGGCCACCATGATCCGCTTCGACAATGTCGCCAAGAGCTTCCGCAAGTCGCGCGTGCTCGACGCCATCCACCTCGAGATCGGCGTCGCCGAGCGCGTCGCGCTGATCGGCTCCAACGGCGCCGGCAAGACTACGCTGATCCGCTGCCTGCTCGGCGAATACGCCTTCGAGGGCAGGGTCACGATCAACGGCCGCGATCCGCGCCAGGAGCGCACCGCGGTGCTGGGCAGCATCGGCTTCGTGCCGCAGTTGCCGCCGCCGCTGAAAATGCCGGTGGCGCAGCTGATCGATTTCTCCGCCGCCTTGTGCGGCACCGATCCGGCGACGATCCACGCCCTCGCGGGACGCCTCGGCCTCGACCTCGAACCGATACTCTCGCGGCCCTTCGTCAAGCTCTCCGGCGGCATGAAGCAGAAGCTGCTGATCGCCATCGCGCTGGGTCGCGAAGCCAGGCTGCTGATCATGGACGAGCCGGCCGCCAACCTCGATCCGGAAGCGCGCAAGATCTTCTTCGAACTGCTGGCCGAGCGCCAGGACGACACGACCATGCTGATTTCCAGCCACCGCCTCAACGAGGTGTCTGCCCTGGTCAATCGCGTGATCGAGATGGACATGGGCAAGGTGGTGCTCGACGACCGCGTCGCCGACGACGTCTCGCTCTCCGGCCAGTTCGCCTGCCGTATCGCCATCAAGCGCAACGAGGCCGCCTTCGCCAAGGCCATGCAGGCCTGGAACTTCCGCGATCTGGGCGACGGAATGGAATGGGAGGGCGAGGTCCCCGGCCCGGACCGCCTGCGTTTCATGGGCATGACCTCGCGCTACGTGGCGCTGATCAGCAATTATTCGCTGGAAGAATCCGCTAACGGGCGTAGCCAGTGATGGATCGGCGCCGATTCATCGTCGCTGGCCTGGCGCTGACGCCGCTCGCTGCCGCGTTGTCCGCCTGCGGCAGCAAGGGCGACTGGCCCGACGGCATGGCCGAGATCACGTGGGACCGCGACACCTGCGTGCGCTGTTCGATGGTGATTTCCGACCGGCGCTTCGCTGCGCAGATGCGTGGTGGCGAGAAAAGCATCGTGTTCAAGTTCGACGACATCGGCTGCGCCGTGTTCTGGATGCGCGACAAGGCGAAAGACTTCCCGTGGATGACGGAAGCGGCAACGCGGCTCTGGGTTGCCGATGCCACGGGCAAGGGCGACAAGTGGCTCGATGCGCGCAAGGCGCAGTTCAGCGGCGGCGCCATGTCGCCGATGGGTTACAACTACGGTGCACGCGCCTACGCCGAGGCCGGTTCGCAAAGCTTCGAAGAAATGCGCCAGCACGTGCTGGCAAAAGGAAAGTAAAACGTCATGAAGCAGTTGTGGCTCACCGCCAAGCTCGACATCGTCGAATCCCTGCGCGCGCGCTGGTTCCAGGTCTACAGCCTGGTCTTCGGCGGCATTGTCGCGCTGCTGTTCCTGTTCGGTCTCACCGAATCGCGCGTGCTCGGCTTCATCGGCCTCTCGCGCCTGCTGGTCACCTACATCCAGCTGACCATGGCGATCCTGCCGATCTTCGTCCTCATCACCACGGTGCGTTCGGTGGCGGGCGACCGCGAGGCCGGCGTCTATGAATACCTGCTCTCGCTGCCGGTATCGCTGGCGGCCTGGTTCTGGGGCAAGATCCTCGGCCGTTACCTCGTCATCTTCCTGCCGGTGTTCGCCGCCATGCTGCTGGCCGTGGTGATTGCCCTGGTACGCGGCATCGAGGTGCCCTGGGGCATGTTCGGCTACTACACGGCGCTGCTCGCCGTCATGGCGGCCTGCTTCCTCGGCATCGGCATGCTGATCTCGGCCCTGGCGCGCAGCACCGACATGGCGCAGGGCGCGGCCTTCGTGGTCTGGCTGACCTTGCTCTTGTTCCTCGACCTGATCCTGCTCGGCGTCATGATCCAGGGCAAGGTTTCGCCCGAGGTTGCCGTGACCATGGCGCTGGCCAATCCGCTGCAGGTCTTCCGCACCGCTGCGCTGGCGCTGTTCGATCCGCAACTGATCGTGCTCGGCCCTTCGGCCTATGTGATCCTCGACCTGTTCGGCGCCACCGGCTACAAGGTCTTCGCCCTGGTGTATCCGACCGTGGTCGGCGCGTTGGCGGCTGTCGTGGGCTACCAGGTATTCAAGCGGGGCGATTTGCCTTGATCCGCCGTCTGCTGGTGTTGATCGCCATGCTGGTCCCGCTGCTGGCGCATGCCGCCGGCAGCGACTCCCTGTTCGCGGCGAAGCTCACCAACAGCGACGACAAGCCGATTGCACTTGAAAGCTTTCGCGGCAAGCCGCTGAGCGTGAACTTCTGGGCGCGCTGGTGCGCCCCCTGCCGTGTCGAGATTCCGGAACTGATCAAGACCCAGGACAAATACGCGAAACGTGGCCTGGTCGTGATCGGCATCGGCCTCGAAGACAAGCCGGAATCCGTGCGCGACTTCATGAAAGCCTATGACATGAGCTACACCGTGCTGCTGGCCAAGGCCGGCGGCATCGAGCTGATGCAGGCGCTGGGCAACACGCGCGCCGGCCTGCCGTTCACCGTGGCGATCGGGCCCAGGGGCAACATCGTCGCCAGCAAGCTGGGGGCGATGAACCGCGCCGACCTCGATGCCGCCGCCGAGGCGGCGCTGAAATAGCAGCGTCCATGACGGCCACGCGGAGGACAGGCAGTACTCTGGATCGCAGCTTCGGCCGGGAAACGGTCAGCACGACCGAGCGGCGCGAACGCATCCAGCGGGTCTTCGGGGCGGTCGCTCCGCGCTACGACCTGATGAACGACATCATGAGTTTCGGTATTCATCGCCTGTGGAAACGCAGCCTAGCGCGCCGCGTGGTGGCCGTGCGCGGCTTCGTGGTCGACCTCGCCGGCGGTACCGGCGACGTCGCGCGCCTGCTGGCCAGCGAGGGACGCTGCGTGGTGGTCTGCGACCCCAGCCTGCCGATGATGCATGCCGGGATGCGGCGCGGCAAGGGCGGCCTGGTCTGGCTGGCCGGCGAGGCGGAGCGGATTCCCCTTGGCGACGCCAGCGTCGATCTGCTCACGGTGGCCTTCGGCCTGCGCAACGCCACGCAACTGGAGCGGGCGCTGGTCGAGATCCGCCGCGTCCTGAAACCCGGTGGCCGCTTCGTCTGCCTCGAATTTTCGCGGCCGGCGCCATGGCTGGCGCCGGTTTACGACCTGTATTCCTTCCTCGTGATCCCGCGCCTGGGCGCGTTGGTGGCGCAGGAGCCACACGCCTATCAATACCTGGTCGAGTCGATCCGGCGTTTTCCGGATCAGCAGGGTTTTGCCAGCCTGATGGAACAGGCCGGCTTCGATGAAGTGCGCTGGGAGAATGTATCCTTCGGCATCGCCTGCCTGCATTTCGGACGCAGGCCCGGGATGCAGGCAGGCGACAATGGATCGGCGCTCTCTTCAACCTCCTCTCCGAGAGAGGGGGCGATCACTTTGTCCGGCGTTGGCAAAAGTTCATCCACCTCATGAGGCCTGAGTTGCCTGTTGCCGTTACCACCGCCCCCCCGACCGGCGGGCGCGTCTGGTGGACCGCGGCGCGCCCGCGCACCCTGAGCATTTCCGCCACGCCGGTGCTGGTGGGCAGCGCGCTGGCCTGGGCCGAGGGCGCCGCTCAGGCCTGGCTGCCGATGCTTGCCGCCCTGTGTGGTGCGATCCTGATCCAGATCGGCACCAACCTGCACAACGATGCCGCGGACTTTGAACGCGGCACCGATCGCGCCGACCGCATCGGCCCGCTGCGGGTTACCGCCGCCGGATGGGCCAGCCCACGCGCGGTGCGCCGCGCCGCCGTGATCAGTTTTGCGCTGGCGCTGCTGCTCGGCATCTACCTGGTGGCGTGGGGCGGCTGGCCGATCCTGGTGGCGGGTGTCGCGTCGTTGATTGCCGGATGGTCATACTCTGGCGGGCGGCATCCGGTTTCCCACACGCCGCTGGGTGAAATCTTCGTCCTGGCTTTTTTCGGACTGGTCGCCGTCGCCGGCAGCCATTGGCTGCAGGCCGGCGCCTGGTCGTCGCTGGCATGGCTGGCCGGCGTTGTGGTCGGGATGCCGGCGGCGGCGGTATTGCTGGTAAATAACTATCGCGACCTGGAAGACGATCTGCGCGGCGGTCGGCGTACCCTGGCGGCGATCCTGGGGCGTGAACGCTCGCGCCTGGTCTATGCGGTGCTGATGCTGATGCCCTTCATCGGACTGCTGCTGCTGGCCGGGCAGGGCATGCGGGGCGCCCTGCTGGGCTTCCTCGCCTTGCCCTTCAGCCTGGTGCTGGTGCGCCGGCTGCGGCGCACCCAGCCCGGGCCGCAGTTGAATCTCTTGTTGGCCGGCACCGCCCAGGCGGGCTTCGCCCTCGGTGCGCTGGTGTCCATCGGGCTGCTGTGGTGAACCTGCCGGTGGTGGAGGTGCTGCTGCCGCTGGCCCTGGCCTTCATCATGCTTTCGCTCGGCCTGACCCTGGTGGTGGATGACTTCAAGCGCGTATTCACGCGGCCCAAGGCCATGGTGGTCGGCCTGGCCGGGCAGATGCTGGTGGTCCCGCTGTTTGCGTTCTCGATTGCCCTGGCCTGGCGCCTGCCGCCTGATATGGCCGTCGGACTGATGATTCTGGCGGCCTGTCCGGGCGGCGTCAGTTCCGGCTTGCTGACCCACCTGGCGCGCGGTGATACGGCGCTGTCGATCTCCCTCACCGCCGTGACCAGCATTGCCGCCGTGATCAGCGTGCCCTTTGTCGTCGATCTGTCCATGCGGCAGTTCATGCAGACCGCGGTGAGCGTCGACTTCCCGTTGCTGAAGATGGTGCGCGGGGTATTCCTGCTGACCACGGTTCCGGTCGTGCTCGGCATGAGCCTCAAGGCCTGGCGCCCGCTGCTCGCCCAGCGTCTGGAGCGTCCCGCCGGGCAACTGGCGACCGGCCTCTTCGTCCTCATCGTGCTGGCCACGTTTTTCAGCCAGCGGCAGGTGCTGATCGACAATCTGCGCAGCATCGGCCCGGCCGCCATGCTGCTCAACCTGCTGGTGATCGCAAGCGGATTCGGTTTGGCGGCCGTCGTCGGACTGGGGCGGCGCGACAGAGTCGCGGTCGCCACGGAATGCGGCCTGCAGAACGCCGGCCTGGGCATCTTCATTGCCGCCAGTGTCATGCAGTCGCCGGCGATGACGGTGCCCAGCGTGGTGTATGCCCTGCTGATGAATGCCGGCGCTATCGGCTTCGTGTTCCTGATGCGCGGTATGGATGGCGACGGCGGCGGCATACAGGTAAAAGTCGGCGGCTGATGAAACCGTGGGTGTACTTCCTGGCGGCTCTGGTCGCGCCGGCGGTCGCGGCCCCCCCGGCTCTCCTGCAGCCCCTGATCGACGCCACTCCGACCGGCGGCACGCTGAAGCTCGCACCCGGCCCCTACATCGCCCCGGTGTCGATCACCAAGCCGATGACACTCGACGGCGGCGGACTGGCCAGCATCGTCGGCTCCGGTCGCGGCACGGTGCTCTCGGTCGTTGCCAGCGGCGTTACCCTGCGCGGCCTGCGCATCCGCGGCAGCGGCGAATCGCATGACAGCGTCGATGCCGGCATCCTGCTCGAAGGCGACGATCATCGCGTCGAGGACAACGTGATCGAGGACGTGCTCTTCGGCATCCATTTGAAGCAGGTGAATCGTTCGCGCATCGCCAACAACCGTGTCACCGGCAAGGCCTTGTCGCAAGGCATGCGCGGCGACGCGATCCGGCTCTGGTACAGCCGGCACAATGTGGTGGAGAACAACCGCTTCCAGCGTGCGCGCGACCTCACCTTCGCCAATTCGGCCGATAACCGCATCCTCGGCAATCGCTTCACTGACGGTCGCTATGGCATGCACATCATTTTCTCGCCGCGCCTGCTGGTGGAAAACAACCACTTGTCGGACACCGGCACCGGCATCATCGTGCTGTATTCGCCCGACCTGGTGCTGCGCGGCAACCATGTCGCCCACGCCCTGACCGGTGGCGGGGGCGGCATCGTGTTCAAGGAAAGCAAGGACGCGCTGGTGGAGGGCAATGAGGTGCTGCACTGTTCGGTGGGCCTGCGCGTCGATGCGCCGCCGGAATCGGTGGGCAAGCTCACGGTGAGGAACAACCGCTTCGCCCACAACATCGTCGGCCTGTTCTTCTACGGCGAGGAGGGCGGGCATGCCTTCGTCGACAACCGCTTCGAAAACAACCTGAGCACGGTCGGCATCAGCGCGCCCGGTGCCGGCAGCGCCAACGTCTGGCGCGGCAACACCTGGGACGACTACCAGGGCTTCGACCGCAACCACGATGGCATCGGCGACACGCCGCACGAAATCTACCTGTTTGCCGACCGCATCTGGATGGAAACCCCGATGGCGACTTTCTTTCGCAACTCGCCGGTGCTGGAAATGCTCGACTTCCTCGAACGCCTGGCACCTTTCTCCTCCCCGCACTTAGTGCTGCGCGACCCCGCGCCGCGCATGAGATAGCCCACTACAATCGAAGCCGTCATTCAAGGAACCCATATGAAAGCCCAGCGACTCGTTTTACTTGTCACCATCGCCGTCCTGTCAGCGCCGGCTCCAGGCCTGGCCGCCGATGCCGAAGCTGGCCTGGCAGTGGTCAAGACACTGGGCACGGTCAATGGCCATGCCCTGGCCTGCTCCGAAATGGGGGTTGCGGCGCGGGCGCGCCAGCTGATGCTGGCCCACGCGCCAAAAACGCCGCGCTTCGGCGCCGCCTACGAAGAAGCCACACAGGAAGCCTTTGCGACCCAGACCCGATCCGGCAAGGCCTGCGCCAGCGGTACCGAACTCACCGCCCAGCTCAACCAGTTGGCCGTGCAATTGGCCGACCACCTGCCGGTGGCGGCGAAGTGACATGAGCCTGCGGATGCGGGCGGCGCTGCTCTGCGTCACGCTGCCGCTCGCCACCGTCCCGGCGCTGGCCCAGCCGGCGGGCGCGCGGCATGAAGCCGCCTCCGACGATGCGGCACCGCTGATGCCGCGCTACCTGCTGATGGACGTGCAGGGCAGGGCGGTGACGCAGGAGGATTTTCGCGGCCGCTTCCAGCTCGTCAGCTTCGGCTTCATTTCCTGCCCCGATGTCTGCCCGACCACGCTGCTGGAAGTGAAGCAGATCCTCGAACAGCTCGGCGCCGACGCGGCACGTCTGCAACCCGTGTTCATCACCGTGGACCCGGCACGCGACACGCGCGAGGTGCTGCGCGAGTACACCGCCGCCTTCGACCAGCGCATCCTCGCCCTGACCGGTACGCCCGAACTGGTCCGCCGCGCCGCCGAGAGCTTTCGCGTGCAGTACGAAATCGTGCGCGAGCCCGGCGCCGCGCCTGAGAACTACACCATGAGCCATACCGCCGGCATGGTGTTGCTGGATACCCGCGGCCGCTTCCTGGCCCGCTTCCCCTACGCCATGCCGGCGGCCGCGATCAGCGAGCGCATTCGCCAGGCGATCGCGGCCGAGGCTCGCTGAGGCGCGCCGCGCCATGACTACCCGTCGCGACTTCCTTGCCGGCGGCCTGGCCCTGGCGGCCGGCCGGGCATTCGGCCAATCGCCCGGCGGCGCCCGGCAGCGCGTGGTGATTGTCGGCGGCGGCTGGGGCGGGCTCACCGCCGCTGCGCGGCTGCGCCGGGTGGCGCCGGAACTTGAGCTCACCCTGGTCGAGCGCGAAGCGGTGTTTCGCTCGCTGCCACTGTCCAATGCCTGGTTGCTCGGGCGGGCGCCCGAGGCCTTGCCGCGACAGGACTACGCTGCCGTAGCCAGTGCGATGGGCTACCGCTACCTGCAGGCCGAGGTCAGCGCCATCGATCGCGAGCGCCGTCGCGTGCAGGCCGGCCCGCAGGCACTCGACTACGACTGGCTGATCCTCGCCGCCGGCATCCGCTATGACTACGCGCCATGGCTGGGTGATGACCCGCGCGCCATCGAGGCGGTGCGCCGGCTCTACCCGGCCGGTTATGTTGCCGGCGAACTCGATGTCCTGCGGCGCAAGCTGGATGAATTCAAGGGCGGCGACCTGCTGATGACCGTGCCATCCGGGCCCTCGCGCTGCCCGCCCGCGCCCTACGAGCGCGCGGTGATGATCGCCGCGTCGCTGAAGTCGCGCAAGATCACGGGCCGCCTGCTGCTGGTCGATGCCGGCGGCGGCATGCAGCGCTTCAACCGCGTTTTCGCCGAACGCTACAAGGATCAGATCCAGCATCTGACCCACGCCACGGTCAAGGCCATCGACCCTTTTGCGCGCATCCTCGCCACCGAGTTCGACGAGATCCGCTTCGACGATGCGATCATCATTCCGCCGCAGGGCGCGGCCGACATCGTGCGCCAGGCCGGCCTGCTCGAAACCGATGCCGCCGGCAGGCCCGGCGCCTGGGCCGGCTTCGATCCGCTGCACCTGCACGCCGTCGGCGACGAGCGCGTGTTCCTGGTCGGCGACCTGCTCGGGCGCGCCTCGCCGTTGTTCGGCGCCTACCCCAAGAGCGCCCACATGGCCGCGCGCCAGGGCCGCATCGTCGCCGATGCAATCATCGCCCGTTCACGCGGCGTGCCGCCAGCGCCGACTTTGCCCGACAGCGAGTGCCACGTGCACACGGCTGTCGATCCGGCGGAGACGATGCGCATCGAGGCGCGCTATCGCCTGCGCGGCGACGGCCTGATCGTGCAGACGGTACGCCAGCACGAAGACCCGCAGCCGCGCGGCGAGGATGTGGCATGGGGGCGGGCACTGTACGCTGAAATGCTGGGACGAAATCCGACCTAAGTGCCGCAGAAGGTGCAATACGTCGCGGTGAACGACGCCGGCGCCGGCGCGGCATAGCGCTCGAACCCGGCGCGCTCTTCGCAGGGCCGGGCCAGCGCTTCCAGCAGGCGTTCGAAGGGGGCGAAGTCGTTCGCTTCCGATGCCGCTGTCAGCGCCTCCTCGACCAGATGGTTGCGCGGAATCAGCCAGGGGTTGGCCAGGCGCATGGCGCCGGCGCGTGTGGCGGGCGCCGCAGCGTCGGCCGCGCAGCGCGCCTGCCACCGCGCCAGCCAGGCGTCGAGTGCCGGCAGGTCGGTGAAGCGTTGCCGCAGGGGCGCGGGATTCCCTGCGGCGGCATCGGCCAGGTGCCGCCAGGCCAGGGTGAAATCGGCACGGGATTGATGCAGCAGCGCCAGCCAGTCTTCTGCCAGCGCCAGGTCGTCGGCGCCGTCGTCTTCCTCGCGCGCGGCAAGCCCCAGCTTTGTCCGCATCACCGTCAGCCAATGGTGGCGGTAGCGGACGGAAAAGTCATTGATGACGTCCGTGGCCAGCGCAATCGCTTCGTCCTGGTCTTCGGCCAGCAGCGGGAGCAGTGCCTCGGCCAGGCGGGCGAGGTTCCATTGCGCGATGTCCGGTTGCTTGCCATAGGCATAGCGGCCGCCGCGGTCGATCGAGCTGAACACGGCCTTCGGGTCGTAGGCCTCCATGAAGGCGCAGGGCCCGTAGTCGATGGTCTCACCGGCGATGCTCATGTTGTCGGTGTTCATCACGCCATGGATGAAACCCAGGCCGATCCAGCGAGCGATCAAGGCGGCCTGGCGTTCCATCACGGCGCGCAGGAAATCCGGGTAGCGCGTGTCCGTTCCCGCCAGCGCCGGGTCGTGGCGGGCGATGGCGTAATCCGCGAGGCGCCGCATTTGCGCCTGGTCGCCGCGCGCCGCGTGGTATTCGAAGCTGCCCACCCGCAGGTGGCTGAGCGCGACCCGGGTCAGGTTGGCGCCGGGCAGCGGTGCCTCGCGATACACAGATTCGCCGGTGGCGACCACCGCCAGCGCGCGCGTGGTGGGAACCCCGAGCGCGTGCATCGCCTCGCCGATCACTACCTCGCGCAGCATGGGGCCGACCGCCGCCTTGCCGTCGCCGCCGCGGGCAAAGGGCGTCGGCCCCGAGCCCTTGAAGGCCATGTCGCGCCGCCGCCCGAGGCGATCGACCAGTTCGCCGATCAGCAGCGCCCGGCCGTCGCCGAGCTGCGGCGAAAAATTGCCGAACTGGTGACCGGCATAGGCCTGGGCGATCGGCTCGGCCCCGGCGGGCAGGCGGTTGCCGGAAAACATCTCGGCCAGCGCGGTCGTGTCGTGGTCCAGGTGCAGGCCGAGTTCTTCGGCCAACCCCCGGTTCAGGAAGATCAGGCTGGGCCCGGGTACGCGCTCCGGTTGCCACTTTACATAGCAGCCGGGCAGCTCGCGGGCAAAACTGTTGTCGAAGGCAAAACTCACGGTGTGGGGTGGCCCTTGTGTATGGCGATCGTCAGGGCGCTCCCGACCGGGGGCGCGACGCCATGCGGGAACATAGGGGAGTTGCGCGCTGAATTCAACTGTTCCGCCGATGTTGGTATTCGCGCGTGTTGGCCAGGCACGAACCACGCGGTACTCCACGGATGCGGCAATGCAGCTTGCATCTGATGGGCGTCCGGCGTGCAATCCGATGGGCGAATGTCGCCGGACCTCGTCGCGCCGGGCGAGAACATTCTTTCCGCGCGCAAAGAGTTCATCGGCTAGCCGGATCGCGTCAAGGCCCTGCTGCTGGCGCACCGCACCGACCTGGGCCGCGATCCCTGCTTCCAGGGAATGGGTATGTCCAACCTGGTCAAGATGCGGCTGAGTGCCTGATTTTCGCTGCCATCGCCGTGCGGTCAGCGCCGACTCTTGTGGGCGCCAACGGTGGATGGCGGCGATCGGGCAATACTCACCTATGCTGGCGCGCATCTGCCCCACCGCGGTACCCCCCATGTCCGTGCTGCCGTCAGGATTTGATCGGCAAGCCGGTCGCAGAGGCCAGGCGCCTTGCCGCCACGGGCGGGCTGGACATCGTCGAGCTGGAGGTCTTGGTGCGGCCATCACCTCCATATGCAGCCGACGATGGCAAGCTTTGAGCGTTCGGCCGAAGTGCCCAAGCCGGGCTTGATCCGGGAGGGTCGTATGGCGAGGGATTTGAACTCACCATTCCGGGCCCCGGGCCCATACGCGATGCTCACAATTGTGTGAGTTATATTTGCAGGCAATTTCACTGCGAAGACAGGCAGGAATCGCGTCGTCCGTGATCGATACATCGCACATTCGAATCGCCAAGGCGTACAGATTCGCCAAAAGCAATTTGCGATTGCGAAAACTTCTGCAATCCGGCTTTTCGCCCGTACATGGTCGTATATATTCCACTTTCAGCAGAGTCTCCGTCGCGTCACGGCGAGAGTTCTGGTGGCATGCAGCAGAGCCACGGGACGTGCCGGCCGACCGCGTCGACCTCATGCGAACAATTGCTTTCGTCCGCAGGCGCTGGCGTGTAAAAGGATCCAGACATGCGACTGTCCTTGCGCTTCATTCTTCCCCTGCTGTTAGTGTTGGCAGGCATTGCGTATACGGTGGCGCCGCTGGTCGACCAGCTCACGCTGAAGTGGTTTGTGCGTGACCTCGACATACGCGCCACGCTGATCGCCAACACCATCCAGGAACCGCTGCAGGAACAACTGGCGGCGGGAAAGAAGGCCAAGATCGGCGCCTTTTTTGCTCGCATCACCCAGGACGAACGCCTGTACGCCATCGGCTACTGCGCCTCCGATCAATCCACGGCGCTGGCCAGCCGGGCATTGCCGGCGGAAATCCGCTGCACCGATCTTGGCCGCTGGGAACAGATCGGCGATCACTTGCTGTCCAGCACCCAGGGCCCCTTGCACGTCGCGGTCAAGCCGATGGCGAACGAACTGGGTCCGGCGGGCAAGCTGGTCCTGGTGCATGACATGAGCTTCGTCACGCGCCGCAGCGAGGAAACCAAGCGTTACGTCTTATACTTCTTCATGGCACTGGCGGCGGTGGTGTCCTTGATCACGGTGATCATCGCCCAACTCTCATGGCGCGGCTGGATGGCCGGCATGCGCTCGCTGCTGCGCGGCGAGGGTTTGTTGCGCCAGCCTGCCGCCGGCGCCGGAGCGGAACTGTCCGAGTTCAAGCCGATTGCCCGCGATCTGCAACGGCTGGTGCGCGAGCTGGAGGCGGAGACGCGCGCGCGCGACGAAAGCCAGATCACCTGGACCCCGGAGGCGCTGCGTGCCATCCTTCACGGCGAACTGCGCGGCGAGGATGTCATCGTGGTGTCCAATCGCGAGCCCTACATTCACCATCGGCGCGGAGATCGCGTCGAGGTCCAGCGCCCGGCCAGCGGGCTGGTCACGGCCCTGGAGCCGATCATGCGCGCCTGTTCCGGCACCTGGATCGCCCACGGCAGCGGCTCGGCCGATCGCGAGGTGGTCGACCGGCATGACCGCGTCGCCGTACCGCCGGAGAAGCCCGCCTATCAGATCCGCCGCGTCTGGCTGACAGCGGAAGAGGAGGCCGGCTATTACTACGGGCTGGCCAATGAGGGCCTCTGGCCGCTTTGCCACATCGCCCATGTCCGACCCACCTTCCGCTCCGGCGACTGGGCCCACTATGTCGCGGTCAATCGGAAGTTCGCCAGAGCCGTGGTCAGCGAATCGAAGACGAAAGCCCCCATCGTTCTGGTGCAGGATTACCACTTCGCGCTGCTGCCGCGGATGATTCGCGAGGAACTGCCCGAGGCCACGATCATCACCTTCTGGCACATCCCCTGGCCCAACCCGGAGTCCTTCGCCATCTGTCCGTGGGGCGAAGAGATAGTGGCGGGGATGCTGGGCAGCAGCATTCTCGGCTTTCACACGCAGTTTCATTGCAACAACTTTGTCGACACCGTGGATCGCCAGCTCGAAGCGCGCGTCGATCGCGAATCCTTCACCGTTTCCTTCGGCGGCAAACTGACCGCGGTCCGCCGTTATCCGATCTCGATTGCCTGGCCGCCGGAGCAGGAACTGATGCAGAAGGACGTCGCGAGCTGCCGCGACGACATCCGCCAGGCGAACGGCTTGCCAGCCGCGCACAAGCTGGGCATCGGTGTGGATCGTCTCGACTATACCAAGGGCATCGTCGAACGCTTTCGTGCCATCGAGCGCCTGCTGGAGATGAATCCGGAGTGGATCGGACGCTTCAGCTTCATCCAGATCGCGGCGCCGACGCGCTCGGGCATAGACGAGTACCAACACCACGAGGCGCAGGTACGAGCCATGGCCGTGCAGATCAACGGCCGCTTCGGACGTGATGGGCTACTGCCTATCGTGCTCAAGGTCGAGCACCACGACGCGAAAGAGGTATACGAGCATTTTCGTGCCGCCGACCTGTGCTTCGTCAGCAGTCTGCATGACGGCATGAACCTGGTCGCCAAGGAATTTGTCGCGGCCCGCGACGATGAGCGCGGCGTACTGATCCTGTCCCAATTCACCGGTGCTGCCCGCGAGTTGCCGGAGGCCTTGATTGTCAGCCCTTACGATGCGGACCAGTGCGCGGCCGCCCTGCATGTGGCACTGACCATGCCCGACACCGAGCAGCGCGACCGCATGCGCTTGATGCGCGGACTGGTGGCCGAGTTCAATGTCTACCGCTGGGCGGGCCGCATGTTGCTCGACGCCGCCGCCATGCGCCGACGCGGGCGGCTGATCGGCAAGGGTGGCGGAAGAGCGGTATGAGCAAGGGATCCCGCCGCCTGCCGCCGGCGCCCTGTGTCGAGTGCGCCTTTTTCCTCGATGTCGATGGCACGCTGCTCGAAATCGCCGACACGCCTTCTGCCGTGCGGGTGGATATGGAACTGCTCGAATTGATCGGAAGGCTGTTTCGCATCAGTGGCGGCGCGCTGGCTCTGGTCAGCGGTCGCTCGATCTCCGATCTGGAAGAGCTGCTGGGAGCGCAGCGCCTGCCGCTGGCTGGCCAGCACGGGCTGGAGCGCCGCGACGCCGCCGGAAGGCTGTGGATTCATGCCGCCCCCCCCGGCGCCAAATGCATGATCAAGGAGGCGCTGGCGCCGGTGCTGACCCGCCACCCCGGCCTGCTGCTGGAGGACAAGGGCCTGACGCTCGCGCTGCACTACCGGCAGGCGCCGCATCTGGCCGCCTATGCGCACCGACTGATGGCAACGCTTATGCAGGAGGCGGGCGGCGAGCTTGAGTTACAGAAGGGCAAGCGCGTCATAGAAATCAAGCCGGCGGGCATCGACAAGGGTACGGCAGTGGCAGAGTATCTGACCGAGTCTCCCTTTCGCGGGCGCCATCCGGTGTTCATCGGTGATGACCTCAATGACGAACACGGCTTCGCCGAAGTGAACCGGATGGATGGAATCTCGATCAAGGTCGGCCCCGGTGCGAGTTGCGCCCGCTATCGGCTGCCTCACGTTGTGGCTGTCCGCCATTGGCTGAATGCCGCACTGAAAGGAGCGCAATGAACACTCTGGACCTGGCCTTGATCGGCAACTGCACCGTGGGCGCGCTGGTCGATGCGCGGGCCAGGATTGTCTGGGGCTGCTTCCCGCGCTTCGACGGCGATCCGGTGTTTTGCTCGCTGCTGAGGAACGCCGACGACTACGGCTTCTCCGCGGTCGAACTGGCCGATTGCGAACGCAGCGAGCAGCACTACCTGGAGAACACGGCGATCCTGGTGACCCGTCTCCACGACTGTCATGGCGGCGCCATCGAGGTCACGGATTTCGCGCCGCGCTTCGGCCAGTACGGACGGATGTTCCGGCCGATGATGCTGGTGCGCCGCATCCGCCGCCTCGGCGGCAGCCCGCGCCTGACCCTGCGCGTGCGGCCGGCCTGCAACGAGGGCGCCGCCCGCCCGGAAGTGACCTGGGGCAGCAACCATATCCGCTATGTGGCGCAGGGACTGACCCTGCGTCTAACAACCGATGCCTCGCTGACGGCGATCCTGCAGGAAACCGCCTTCTTTCTCGAAGACACCGTGACCTTGCTGCTGGGGCCCGACGAATCCGTGCATGAGGCCGCCAACGAAGTCGGGCGCCGCTTCCTGGCGGAGACCACCGAATACTGGAATGAGTGGGTGCGCTTTCTCGGCATACCCTTCGAGTGGCAGGAGGCGGTGATTCGCGCCGCGATCACGCTGAAACTGAATGCCTACGACGACACGGGTGCCATTGTTGCCGCGATGACCACGTCGATCCCCGAGGCGGCGGGCAGCGAGCGCAACTGGGACTATCGCTATTGCTGGGTGCGCGATGGCTATTTCGTGGTCAATGCGCTGAATCGCCTCGGCGCCACCCGCACCATGGAACGCTACCTCGGCTATATCGTCAATGTCGCTGCCAATGCCGGCGATGGCACGCTGCAACCCGTTTACGGCATCGATGGCCGAGCCGCACTGGAAGAACGGGAGATCGGCGCACTGGCCGGCTATCGCGGCATGGGCCCGGTACGCATCGGCAACCTGGCCTACCGCCAGGTGCAGCATGACGTTTACGGCTCGGTCATTCTTGCGGCGACTCATATCTTCTTCGACCAGCGCCTGACGCGGCGTGGCGACGAAGCCCTGTTCCATCGCCTCGAAGCGCTCGGCGAGCAGGCCCGGCGCTGCTACGACCAGCCCGATGCCGGCCTCTGGGAGTTGCGCGGCAGCGCGCGCGTGCATACCTTTTCGGCGGTGATGTGCTGGGCGGCCTGCGATCGCCTGGGACGCATCGCCGCCCGTCTCGGCCTGATGGAACGTGCGGCGTACTGGTCCGGCCATGCCAAGCAGATGCACGGGACGATCGGCAAAAAGGCGTGGAACAAGAAGCGCGGCGCCTTCGTTTCGACCTTCGACGGCAAGGCGATGGATGCGAGCCTGTTGCTGCTGGCGGAGGTCGGCTTTATCGATGCATCGGATCCACGCTTTGCCGCCACTGTCGCGGCCGTCGAGAAAGACTTGCGCCACGGCGATTTCATTTTTCGCTATGTCGAGAAGGACGACTTCGGCGCGCCGGAGAATGCCTTCCTGGTGTGCACCTTCTGGTATGTCAATGCGCTGGCGGCGCTGGGTCGTCGCGACGAAGCAAGGGCCTTGTTCGAGAAACTGCTCGCCTGCCGCAATCGCCACGGCCTGCTGGCCGAACACATCGATCCGCGCAGCGGCGAGCAGTGGGGCAACTTCGTGCAGACCTACAGCATGGTGGGCCTGATCAATGCTGCAATCCGCTTGTCGGTACGGTGGGATCAGGCGTTTTAGTCGCCTGGGCCAGCGGGCGAAATCCATTTGGCAACGCGTTCGGCGTGGCCCCCGAACAGCTATTCGACAGATGTTGAGCACATCGCTGCACTGGGCACGCCGCCGACGCCCGATCACGTCGCGCCACGCCCAATCCTTGTCCTTCCGACCTTGCTGCCCTCAATGCCGCGCAAACACGCTGGTCTTGCCGTCCGGTGCTACCAGTAGCGTGTTGTAGGCCTCGCGCCGGACGTCGCGTTCCTGGCCGGCGTTGTCGAGGATGGTGCAGGCGGTTTCGCAGAAGGGGTTGGACTGTTCGCGCCCCGGTGCGCCGCGCGGCAAGCCGGGCACGGCGAGGCCGCGTGCCCTGGGCTTTTCCTTCAGCAGCAGCTTGATGTCCTCGGCGGGGACGTGGCCCTCGATGAAGTAGTCGCCCACCCTGGCGGTCTGCACCGACTCCAGGCCGGAAGGTACGTTGAGCCAGCGTTTCAGGCGCGGCATCGCGGCGGCTTCCTTTTCCTCGATGCTGACGCTGAAGCCGGCCTGGCGCAGGTGGTCGGCCCAGTCGATACAGGCGAGGCAGGGCGAGGGCGCGTAGACAGTGATCGGCGGCAGGGCCTCGTCGTTGGCGCGTGCCGTTGCGGCAAGGCCAGCGGCCAGCAGCAGCGCCAACAGGGATCTCAGCATGGCTTGCCGGGCTGGCAGCCCTTGAGCAGCCACAGCGAGACGATGCCCGCCAGCTCGTCGGCGCGCACCTTGCGCGCCATGCTCAACACATCCCGCCCGGCGTCGGTTTTCGCCGCCGGGTCGGCGCCGGCGTCGAGCAGCAGTTTCGCGTTGGCGGTGCGGGTCGAGAAGGCCGCCATGTGCAAGGCCGTGCGGCCGTCGCCGTCGCGCGCATTGACGGCGGCGCCGGCCGCCAGCAGGGCCTTGAGCGGGCCGCTGTCCTCGTTCATCGCGGCATAGTGCAGCGGCGTGATGCCCAGCGGTGTGCGCGCATCGCGCGCCTGCGGCGTGGCCTTGAGGATTTTCTCCACGTCGGCGCGCTTGCCCAGGCGTGCGGCATCGTGGATGGGCTGTTCGTTCATGCCCAGTGGGGTCTCGGCGGCGCCCGCCGGGGCGGCCACCGCCAGGCAGCACAGGATCAGCAGAATCCGGCGGGCAAGCTGGCCGATGCGGTTCATGGCGCGGTCTCCGGTTGGGGAGGGGGAATCTTAGCCCGAGACCGGCGCTGCGATCCTTGATCAAAAGCAGGCGCCGATATGCGACTATTACGGCATTGATTTCGCCGCTACGGAGGCTTGCATGCTGAAGTTGTTGCCCTTGTTGTTCCTCGCCTTGTTCACGATGGCGCCCGCCCTGGCGGCCGACCCGGCGCGCGGTGCACTGCCGCCGGCGCCGCAGAAGTCACCGAGCATGGCCGACGCCGAGCGCGCGCTGGCCCTGGCCGAAGGCGGGGATGCCGCCGCCGGCAAGGAGGTCTACGCGGTGTGCAGTGCCTGCCACCTGCCGTCCGGCTTCGGTCGGCGCGATGGAGGCTACCCAAAGTTGGCGGGCCAGCATTCCACGGTGCTGATCAAGCAGATCGCCGACATCCGCGCCCATGTCCGCGAGAATCCGGGCATGCACAGCTTTGTCATGGAACTGCGCGATCCGCGCGACATCGCCAATGTCGCCGCACACATCGAGAGCCTGTGCATCCCGCCGGGCAACGGCCGGTATTTCCTGCCCGACGCCGACGCCCGCATCGTCGAGGGCAAGCAGATCTTCGACAAGGACTGCGCCGATTGCCACCAGGCCAAGGGCCAGGGCAGCAAGGAGAAGGGCCATCCGGTGCTGGCCGGCCAGCACTATCGCTACCTGCTGCGGCAGATGGCCGACATCCGCGACGGCTATCGGCAGAACGTGGATCCCGACATGGTCTCGGCCGTCAAGAAACACAAGAACAACAAACTGGAAAGCCTGGCCGCCTACCTCGCCACGCTGGAAGCGCCGGGCACGCCCTGCGAGCCGGCCCAGGCGCGGAAATAGACCAGCGGTGGTGGTGCCGCGCTTGACAGCTGTCAAGGCGCAAACAGGCAGGGGCGGGCTAGAGTAGGGCCATGTTCCGCATCTCGCCATTCATGCAGGAGATCGCTGCGCCGACGCCGATGGGCGCCGTGCGCAGGCCCCCCGGCCCAGTGGTGATCTGGAACCTGGTGCGGCGTTGCAACCTGACCTGCAAGCACTGTTATTCGATCTCCGCCGACAAGGATTTCGCCGGCGAGTTGAGCACGGCGGAAGTGTTCGCCGTGATGGACCAGCTCAAGGCCTTTCGCGTCCCGGCGCTGATCCTCTCCGGCGGTGAGCCGCTCTTGCGGCCCGACATCTTCGAGATCTCGGCGCGCGCCAAGGCCATGGGTTTTTTCACGGCGTTGTCCTCCAACGGCACGCTGATCGACGCGGCGATGTGCGAAAGGATCAAGTCCATCGGCTACGACTATGTCGGCGTCAGCCTCGACGGCCTGGGCGCCACGCACGACCGGTTTCGCCGCATGCAAGGTGCATTCGACAAGTCGCTCGCGGGCCTACGCCTGTGCCGCGATGCCGGGCTCAAGGTGGGCGTGCGCTACACCATGACGCAAGACAACCACCAGGACCTGCCCGGCCTCGTAAAGCTGGTCGAGGACGAGGGCATCGATCGTTTCTATTTCTCGCACCTCAACTACGCCGGGCGCGGCAACAAGAACCGCAAGGACGACGCCCTGCACCAGATGACGCGCAGCGCCATGGACCTGCTAGTCGACACCTGCTGGAGCTACCAGGAGCGTGGCCTGCAAAAGGAATTCACCACCGGCAACAACGATGCCGACGGCGTGTACCTGCTCTACTGGTTGCAGCGCCGCTTTCCGGAAAAGCTC
>JACRIX010000025.1 GCA_016215645.1 Rhodocyclales bacterium | reverse complement strand
GGCGCGCGAGGCGGCGACCACGCCGCTCTTGCCCGGCCGCATGATAGAAGGAGACAAGGCCGGCGCGCTGGTCGGTCGCGGCCAGATCGTGATCCCGCTGCTGCTGGCGCGCGGCATGAAGACCCAGGTCGGCGACACGGTCGTGGTGGTCGCCACCAACCGCGATGGCTCGGTGAATGGCAAGACCTTCGTCGTGCGCGGCATCCTGGAGAGCGTGACCGGTCCCGGCGGGCGCGACGGCTATGTGCACATCGACGACGCCCGCGAACTGCTGCGCATGAACGAGGCCGAGGTCAGCGAGATCGCGGTACGCCTGAAGGATTTCTCGCGCCTCGATCGGACCACCGGCCAAATCAAGGCCGCGCTGGAAGGTGTGAGCAACAAGGACGGCAAGCCGGTTCTCGAAACGCACAGCTGGGCCGACCTCTCACCCTTCGCCAACCTGGCACGCATGATCGATCTGATGACCCTGTTCATCAAGGTAGTGCTGGTCTCCATCGTGCTGGTCTCGGTGATGAACGTGATGATCATGGCGGTGTTCGAACGCATCCGCGAGATCGGCACCATCGCCGCCATCGGCACGCCGCCCTCGCGCATCCTTTCGCTGTTCCTCGCCGAGGGCCTGATGCTGGGCATCGTCGGCACGGTGGCCGGTACGGTACTCAGCCTGGTCGCGATCTTCGGCATCAATCTGTGGCGCCCGACCTTCGATTTCGGCCAGCAGCAGAACCTGGTGATGGCGCCGACCATCGCCGGCGGCGACGTGCTGAGCATCGCCGCACTGGTGGTCGTTGTCGCCGTCGTCGCCAGCCTGCAACCGGCCTGGAAGGCCTCGCGCATGGACCCGATCAGCGCCCTGCGCCACGTATAGAAAGCCTGCCATGAAGAAAATACTTTCCCTGTTGCTGTGTCTGATTGCGCTACCTGCCCTCGCCCTCGACGGCGCGGCGATCCTGAAGAAGGTCGACCGCAACCTCGAACCCGAGTCCTACGAGATGCTGCGCAAGCTCATCAACATCGAACCCGACGGCAGAAAGAAGGAGTTCGTGCTGTATTCGGTGAAGAAGGGCCGCGACAAGATCGTCGCGCTCTTCCTCGCGCCGCAGAGCGACAAGGGCCGCGCCACGCTGCGCCTCGGCGACAACATGTGGCTCTACATCCCCGAGGTCGGCAAGCCGATGCGCATCACCAGTTTGCAGTCGGTGACCGGCGGCGTGTTCAACAACGCCGACATCCTGCGCATCGACTACACGGCGGAATACGACGTCGAGTCGGCGACGGAAGAGAAGGATCGCTACCTGCTGACGCTCAAGGCCAAGACCGCCGAGGTCGCCTACGACAAGCTGAAAATGTGGGTGGACAAGAAGACCCTGCTGCCGATCGACATCGAGTGCTACGCCGCCAGCGGCCTGCTGATCAAGACCCTGCGCTTCAAGGACACCAAGGACTTCGGCGGTGGCATCCGGCGCCCGGCGACGATCGAGACCGACAGCCCGCTGTACAAGGACTACAAGTCGGTGATGCTCTACGCCAACATCAAGAAACGCGACTTCCCCGATGAGGTGTTTTCGCTCAACTACCTGCCGCGGGTCGAGGATCTAAGGAAATGAAACACGCCCTCGCCGCGCTCGCCTGCCTGCTGGCAGCGACGGCATGGGCGGAGGAATTCACCTTCGATGCCGCCGAGTTCGAAAAGAAGCCCTTCGAATTCGGCGGCTATGCCGAGCTCAAGCCGGATCGCTCCTGGCTCAATCGCGACGGCAGCTTCTACAAACTGACCGGCCTCGCGCGCGACACGCTCGACCGCACGACCGCGACGCTCAAGCTCAACGCCAAGTACACCCAGGGCATCGCCACCTTCAATCTGCGCGCCACTGCCGACGCGCGCCGTGACCAGCTGTCGAGCGAAGGCGGCGTGCGCTTCGACGAGGCCTATGCCTCGTTCAAGCCCGATCCGGGCGTGACGCTGGATGTCGGCAAGATCGCGGCGAAATGGGGCAAGGGCTACGCCTGGAATCCGGTCGGCTTCATCGAGCGGGCCAAGGACCCCAACGACGTCGAGCTGGCGCGCGAGGGATACACCATGGTCGCGGCCGACTTCATCCGCAATTTCGATGGCGACCTCAAGACGGTGGCCTTCACCCCCGTGCTGCTGCCGGTGGGCACGCAAAGCAACCATGACTTCGGCAAGCCCGACCACCTCAACGCCGCGGCCAAGCTTTACCTGCTCTACCTCGACACCGACATCGATTTCACCTGGTTGGGCGGCGGCAGCCGCAGCCCGCGCTTCGGCGTCGACTTCTCGCGCAACCTCAGCAGCGCGCTGGAAATCCACGGCGAATGGGCGCGCCTGCGCGACGTGGAAACGCGCCGCATCGACGCCGCCGGCAATGTCAGCAGCGACGTTCGCGACGCGACGAGCACTCTGCTCGGCCTGCGCTACCTGACTGAAAGCGACGCCACCTGGATCGCCGAGTATTACCGCAATGGCACCGGCTACACGCAAAGCCAGCTCACGGATTTCCATCGCCTGGTCGACAGCGGCAACCCCGTGTTGCTGACAAAGGCGCGGCAGATCAGCCCCTCCTACGGCCGCGCCAACGCCGGCGAGCGCTACCTCTACCTGCGCGCCAGCCAGAAGGAGCCCTTCGACATCGTCTACTTCACGCCCTCGGCGACGCTGATCGCCAACCTCGACGACCGCAGCTGGTCGCTGACGCCGGAACTGCTCTACACCGGCGTCACCAACCTCGACCTGCGCCTGCGCGCGACCTGGCTCAAGGGCGGCAGCGGTACCGAGTTCGGCGAGAAGCAGGTCGCGCGCAAGCTGGAGTTGATGGCGCGCTATTACTTCTGAGCGCCGTCCCGATCACGTCGCATGCCGGTCAATGCCCGTGGCGGTGGAGTTCGTCGGGGTAGTGGGCGTGGCTGTGCGCCAGCGGCTCATGCCTGTGCGGGTGGCGGTGTCGCGTGCCGGGCGCGACAGGGGTTTCGTGCGCGTGCCGGTGGTGTTCGTCGTGGCTGTGCTCATGGTCATGATGCATCGCCGGGTGTTCGTGTTCGTGTTCATGACATTCCGTCAGATGCAGCCAGGTGCCGAACGCCATCAGGGCGCCGGCGGCGAGCAGTTGCGGTGTCAGCGCGTCGCCCATCAGCAAGGCCACGAGGGCGCCGAAAAAGGGCGCGATCGAGAAATAGGCGCCGGTGCGCGCGGTGCCCAGGTGGCGCAGGCCGACCACGAACAGCGCCAGGCTGATGCCATAAGCAAACAGGCCGACCGTCATCGCGCCCGCGACGGCCGGCAGGGAGGGCAGTGACGCGCCGAGCGACCAGGCCAGCGCCAGGTTGACCGCGCCGGCTGCCGACCCCTTGACCGCGGCGATCCAGGTCGCGTCGGTCAACGAAATCCGCCGCGTCAGGTTGTTGTCGATGGCCCAGGCCAGGCAGGCGCCGAGCACGGCCAGCGTCGGCCAGGGGCCGGCGAAGCGCGCTTCGCCCGGCCAGCTCAGTACGATCGCGCCGGCCGCGATGGCAGCCATGCCCAGCGCGATGCGCCGGTCGAAGTTTTCGCGGAAGGCGAACCATGCCAGCAGCGCGGTGAACACGCCTTCGGCATTCAGCAGCAGCGCGGCGCCGGAGGCCGGCATGCCGGCGAGGCCGAGCATCAGCAGCACCGGGCCGACGATGCCGCCGGCGACTATCGCGCCGGCGAACCAGAGCGCATCCCCCGGCATCAGTCGCACCGCCGGTGACCGCAGCAGCGCGCGATACAGCGCCAGCCCGAGGCCCGAGCCGAGGTAGAGCAGGCCGGCCAGCAGCCACGGGCTGACGGCATCGAGCAGCCATTTTGCCAGCGGTGTTCCGGCGCCGAACAGCAGCGCGGCGCCGAGCGCGGCGGCGATTCCGGGATGGCGAAGGGCGTTGTGCAAGGACCTCTCCCGCGCTTTCGACGGTTAGCGATGCCTCAAGAATAAGCCGGCCGGACGCCGGCGTCCATGGCCTGGCGCCCGCGCGGGCTTCGGGCGCGGAAAGCGCGGCCGGGCCTCGGCGGCGCACCGGCGTCGTATGACTCGCCGCGATCATGGATGGAACGAGCATGACGCCCCCCGCACAACCGCTACGACCTCGCCGAACTTTCCGGCGATTTCGCCTCGCCCGGTGCGGGGACCATGCCAAGCTGTTGCAGCAGGGCCAGCTGGCGCTGCATGACCTCGCGGCGATAGGCCGCCGCGTCGACCGTCGACCAGTCGAAGAAGCCTTTGCCCTCGCGCAGCCCGCTGCGGCCCTCGGCCATGTAGCGATCGACGATGGCCGGCGGCGCATGGCGCGGATCGTCCAGCGCCCTGGCCAGGTAGTGGCTGGCGTAGTAGAGGATGTCCAGGCCGCCGAAGTCGATGAACTCGACCAGGCCCATGCTGGCGAAACGCGGACCGAAGCCGTAGCGCACGGCGCGGTCGATGTCCTCCGCCGTGGCCACGCCCTGCTCCACCATGCGCGCCGCCTCGTTCATCAGCAGCGCCTGCAGGCGCGGCACGATGTAGCCGGGCGCGGCCTGGCACAGCACGGGCTGCTTGCCGATGGCGCTGAGCAGATCGCACAGGCCTTGTGTCGCGGCCGGGTCGGTGCCCGGATGCGGCGAGACCTCGACCAGCGGAATCAGGTAGGCCGGGTTGAGCCAGTGCGCGTTGAGGAAGCGCCCGGGATGCGTGACGAGGCCCGCTAGTTCGGTGGACAGCATGGTCGAGGTGGTGGAGGCCAGCAGCGCCTCGGGCCGCAGGTGCCGGCAGGCGAATTCGAAGGCCTCGCGTTTGGCGACGAGCTTTTCAGGGACGCCTTCGAACAGCACGTCGGTTTGCGCCAGCACCGCCGGGGCCTCGTCGCGCGCTGCGAAGTGCACGCGCGCCAGCATGGCGGGAATCAGCGCCGCGTCGAAAACGCCGAGCTCGGCCAGCGTGGCAAGGCTGGCCCCGATTTCGCGCCGGGCATCGGCTTCGAGCGCCTGCGCCGCATCGGCCGCACGCGGCTTGCCGTCGATCAGCCAGACCTCGTGGCCGGCATAGGCGAAAGCATGGGCAATGCCGCGCCCCATGCGCCCGGCGCCGAGCGCGGCCACAATCAAAGCGCCCTCCCCCCAACCCCCTCCCCACGGGAGGGGGTGACGGAGGTTCGCGGGCTACGCCCGCTCCGGACGTTTGGCGCCGCCGCCCTTGGGACGGCCCGGCGGGCGGCGGTCATCACGCGTGGCCCGTGGCGAGCAGCCGATGCATGCCGGCGCGGTCGAGCGCGGCCAGGCCCAGGGCTTCCAGCGTGCGCGGCCCGGCGCGCAGGTCGCGCTCGCAGACGGCCGAGGCGAGCGCCAGCAGGCCGCGCGCGACGGGCACGTCGACGCCGGCCCAGTCGGCCACCGAGACCAGGAAGGCCAGCCCGTAGTGGATGTCCTCGGTCATGTAGCGGTGCTCGGTGAGCACGATGTGCTCGCGCCAGTCGCCGCTGTCGGTGAGGCGCTGGTGGGCGTCGCCGTACATCCAGCGGTCGTTTTCGTAATGGTCGCGCAGCGGAAAGTGCTCGCCGGTATAGCCGAGGCCAATGCGCAGCGCGATGCGTTCGGCATCGAGCGCATTGGTGACGCGGCGGATGGACGGCTGGGTGCCTTCGTTGTGGATGTCCCAGCGCTCGAAGTGTTCCAGCGGCCCGGCGTTCATCAGGATCAGCGGCGGGTGGATGATCGGCCCGGCGTTCATCAGCGCGCCGGCCAGCGCATCCTCGATCGGTTCGACGGCGGGGAAGGCGGCACGCAGCACGGCAAAGGCCTGCGCCGCTTTGTCGGCCGGAAACACGCCGGTCGGCAGGCGCGTGGCGCGCATGGTGATGGCGACTTCAGCGGGACCGTGCTTGCGGGTCAGCCAGGGCAGGGTTCCGGTTTCGGCAAAGGCGACGTCGGCGGTGCAGCCGGCGGCGCGCAGCGTGTGCATCATCGCCACGCTGCCGAAGCTTCCAGGCGGCAGGAAGACCACCTGGCCATCGGCCAGATGCGGCGCCAGGGCGCGGGCGATGTCCGCCTGGGCGAAGGCGGGGGTCGGGATCAGGATCAGCTCGGCGCCACGTACCGCCAGCCCGAGATCCGCCGTGACGAGTGCGATGTCCACCTCGCGCCTGCCGGCGATGTCCTTCAGCATCAGGCCCCGTGTCGTCGCCAGCTCGCCGAAGGCCGCTGCGTCACGGCGCCAGAAGCGGATCTCGTGGCCGAGGTCGGAGAGATCGGCGGCGGCGGCGTAGGAGCCGTTGCCGCCGCCCAGCACGGCTATGCGCATCGCGCAGCCGCTGAAATCGCCGTAGTAGTCAGTCATGCTGCCGTTGATGGATAAAGCCGATGAAGCTTGCTGCGAGCATCGCGAATCGTGAAACGCCAGTTGATGGGCTGGTGCTTGGCGTTGCGCTCGGCGACATTGGCATTGATGCGTCGTCGCAGAGTG
>JACRIX010000026.1 GCA_016215645.1 Rhodocyclales bacterium | reverse complement strand
GGCACGGCGGCGCGCACGGCGGCGGCGATGCGATGCAGCAGCTCGGGTTCAATGAGCAGGGCGGCGCCGCCGCGATGGCGGTTGACCAGCGGCGTCGGGCAGCCGAAATTGAGGTCGATGCCGAATGGGTGGAGGCGGGCGAGGTGGGCGGCATTCGCCGCCAGCATCTCCGGGTCGTTGCCCAGCAGCTGCACGCGCACGGGGGTGCCGGCCTCGGTGCGCGCACCGTTGGCCAGCTCGGGCGAGAGCCGCGTATAGCAGCGGTGCGGCAGCACGGTATCGGTGATGCGGACGAACTCGGTGACGCACCAGTCGTAGCCGCCGGCACGGGTCAGCACGCCGCGCAGCACGTCGTCGGCGAGGCCTTCCATGGGGGCGAGGATGAGCTTCATCGCCGTGTCGTGGGCGCCGACTCTCAGGCCGCCTTGATGGCGATGGTGCGCGACTTCTTCGCCTTGCCCATGACGTGCATTTCGCAGGCCTTGCAGTCGAACTTCAGCGTCAGGCGCTCCTTGCCATTGACCAGCACCATGGGCTCGGCATTCACACCCTTGACCCAGCCTTTGGCTTCCTTGGGGCACAGGCTGTGGCTGTAGCGCAGGCAGTGCTTGGTGATCATCAGCGAGACTTCGCCCGGCGTGGTGTCGGCCTCGTAGGCGTCGGCGATCAGTTCCACGCCATGCTTGCGGTAGAAGTCGCGGGCGCGGCTGTTGAGCACGTTGGCCAGATAGCTCAGTTCGCGCTCGGGGTAGGTGGCGGGCGGCTCGGCGGGCGGATTGCGCGGCAGGCGCGGGCGCGCCGCGGCGCGCGCGGCGATCAGTTGCTCGACGGCGTCGCGGCGCAGGGCATTGATGGTCGAGGCCGGCAGGAACCAGGCTTCGCTCAGCACCACCTTGACATCGGTGGTGCGAAAGTCCGTGCCGCCGAGCTTGCCCAGGTTTTCGGCCAGGGCGGCAAAGGCGCGCGGCGGGTTTTTCGCCGCCTCCCTGGCGTGGGCGATTTCGGCGGCGGCGCTGATGCCGTCTTCGTCGCGCAGGGTCAGCCGGAAGCCATCCGCCGTTTCGCCGAGCTCGACGCTGATGTCGATGCGGCGCTCGGCGGAGTCCCTTTCCAGCAGGCGCTCGAAGGCCTGGTCGCGGTTGCGGAGGATCTCGGTACCGACCTTGAAACCTTCCGGGTCCTCGGGCATCTCGTTGGGAAACAGGCGCTGGCCGTGGCCGACGCGTTTGGCGACGTTGATGCGCAGGCCGGCGAGCTTGCGGCCGCGCGACAGATAACTGATGCCATCGCCATTGGCGAATTCCTCCTCGCTGTCGACCTCGAACCAGTCCGGGCCGAGGCGCGTGACGGTGCCGCTGGCCTCGCCGGCAAACTTGGGCGTGTCGAAGGCGCCGATGTCGGGCTGGCGGCCATTGACGAAGTAATCGGTGGCGCCGCGGTTGAAGGTCTTTTCCGGGCGCGGGCTGAATGTGTAGGTGCAGCGCCCCGACGAGGCCCGCGCATACTCCGGCGTGTCGTCGAGGATGCGGTCGATCAGCTGGCGGTAATGCGCGGTGGCGTTCTTGACGTAGGCGAGGTCTTTCAGTCGGCCCTCGATCTTGAACGAGCGGATTCCGGCGTCGGCGAGCGCGCGCAGGTTGGCGCTCTGGTCGTTATCCTTCATCGACAACAGGTGCTTGTCGAAGGCGACGATGCGGCCCTGCGCGTCTTCCAGGTTGTAGGGCAGACGGCAGGCCTGCGAGCATTCGCCGCGGTTGGCGCTGCGCCCGGTGTGCGCGTGGCTGATGTAGCACTGGCCGGAAAAGGCCACGCAGAGCGCGCCGTGGATGAAGAATTCGAGCACCGGCGCCGTGTCTCCAGCGCCGTCCGACTGGATACCGCTCCGCATAACTCTTGAACGGATCGCGCCGATCTCCGCCAGCGAGAGCTCCCGCGCCAGCACCATCTGCGAGAAACCGACGTCGGCGAGGAACCTCGCCTTTTCCGGCGTGCGGATGTCGCACTGGGTCGAGGCATGCAACTGGATCGGCGGCAGGTCCAGTTCCAGCAGACCCATGTCCTGCACGATCAGGGCATCCGCCCCGGCTTCATACACCTGCCAGGCGAGCTTGCGCGCATCGTCGAGCTCGTCGTCGCGGAAGATGGTGTTGAGGGTGATGAAGACCCGGGCGTGGAAGCGCCGCGCGTACGCCGCGAGGCGCTCGATCTCGGCCACCGGGTTGCCGGCGCCGTGCCGCGCGCCGAAGGCCGGCCCGCCGATATACACGGCGTCGGCGCCATGCCGGATCGCTTCGATGGCGATGTCGGCATTGCGGGCGGGGGCGAGCAGTTCGAGGGCGGAGGTCACGGGTGGGCCGCTGTCAGTGGGTGCAGGGGCCGAATTGTAGACCCACCGGCGGACGCTACGGCGGGGCATCTGGCCTATCATTGGCTGAATCCCGGTCCATTCCGCACTCATGGCCTTGCCGCTACGCCCCTCGCTGACAGTTCTTCCGGCCCTGCTGCTGGCCGCCTGCGCCGGCACGCCGGTCGAGCCGCCGAAGATCGAACGCATTAGCGCCGAACAACTGGAGGCGCGCCTGCCGCCGCCGGTGGCGGCGTTGCCGCTGGAGCAGGTGGTGGCGCTGGCCAAGCAGGGCGTGGCCGCCGAGGACATCATCGCCCGCATCACGGCCTCGGCCTCGCGCTACCGGCTCTCGGCCGGGCAGATCCTGGAACTCGCCAGGCAGGGCGTGCCGGCGGCGGTGCTGGATCACATGCTGGCCGCCGAACGCCATCAGATCTTCGACGACATGGCGGCCGAAACCAACCAGCGCGACCAGGCCTGCCGGGAACGGATCGACAACGAAGTGCGCGCCTGTCGCAACCAGTTCATGGCGCCGCTGCTGATGCCCGGCCCCTACCCGATGTTCAACTGCTTTCCCCTTGGCCCCGGCTCGCCCTATTGGCGTTGCATGTGAGCCTGAAAAAGGAATCCACCATGCAGCGACTCCTCATTCTGTTTGCCGTGCTGGCGAGCGTCTCCGTGATGGCGGCGCCCCCGCCGGGCCATCCCTCGCCGGAACAGGCGCGCGACATGCTGATGCCTGAAAAGCCGCCGGTGGCTTCCGAGTTGCCGAACGTGGGTAAGGTGCTGAGCAGCATCGATGCCAATGACTTCACCTACATCGAGGTCGATCGTGCGGGAAGCAAAGAGTGGATCGCGGCGCCGAAAATGGCGCTGAAGCCTGGCAGCACCATCCGCTACGAAGATGGTTCAGTCATGAGCGACTTCTACAGCAAGCTGCTGAAGCGCACTTTCCCCAGCGTGATGTTCGTCGGCCACGTGGCCGTGGTGGGCGACTAGCGGCGGACTCGCGTCGCTTCGAGGGCATTGGCGCGCTCGATTCGCGCCGCCATGCTTTGGGTGCTGGTGTCGAGGCGCAGCGAACCGAGCGCCGGCTTTTCGCCGCCGACAGCTTGGGCAAACCGGCCGGCTTCGCCGGAGGTCGCCAGCCAGGCGCCCGCGCCAAGGCCGAACAGCGAGCCGATCAAGGCCGCCATCAGCCAGGCGCGTCGGGCTGACGCGGCGGTTGATCGCACCGGCAACGGGGAATTCGTGGCCTTTGATCGGCCCTCGGCCAATTGTGCTTCCGCGGCGGCGCGCCGGTCCTTCGCCTGGCCGGCATCGCGTTCGGCATCGCGCCGGGCGGCGCCCGCCTGAATTTCGGCCGCTTCCAGGTGGGTACGCCGGAGCATTTCGCGGGCCGTTTCCCGTTCGGCCGCCTGTGTGGCCAGGGCCGCTGCTTCGGCAATCTGATTTGCGCGTGCGGCGTCGGCGGCAAGCTCGGCGGCGTGGCGTTCGGCGGCCAGGCGCAGCTCGGCCTGGCGCGCGAGTTCCGCTTCGCGCCTGGCCCTTGCATGCGCCGCCTTGGCCAGTTCGGCAGCGGCGAACTCGCGGCGCTGGGCATTGATTTTCGCCTGCTCTTCGTGTTCGATGCGGGCGCGCAGGGCTAGTTCGGCCATGCGCTCGGCATGGGCTTGTCGTACCAGGGTTTCCTCGGCCGCGGCGTCGGCTTCGGCGCGGCTGCGCGCATGGGCGGTCGCCAGTTCTTCAGCCTGCTGGCGGCGCTCCAGTGCGGCGATGCGCTCGGCGGCGGCCGCCTGCCGTTGGCGGGCGTCGGCAAAGGCCATGTCATTGGCCCCGGCATGGGCCAGGGCGTTGGCCTCGGCCAGGCGGTCGGCCATCACCTGGTCGCCGTGGCTGGCGGTGTCATGGCCGGATCCGCGCCGTGCGTCCCGGGCGTTAGCCAACACCTGCATCAGATTGCTCACCTTGCGTTCACTCCATGCCAATCCGTTCAGGCTACCTCAGCGTGAGCCCTCACCGGGGCCGGAATAGGAACATGGAAGCTGCGCAAACTCGGGTTTCCGGCGTGCCGGAATGGGGCCTGAAATCCTGCCGGACGCTGGACTCCGCGCAGCACTTGGGTATGCGCAGGTGCTTGCTGTGACGACGACGCGGCTTCTCCCCGGGGCGGTCGATCATGAAGCAATCAGGTAGCGGGCGTAAGAGCCGGGGGCGACCACCCGAGCACCATTTCGCCGAGCCGTTTCCTCCAGATCTGCAAACGGAATCGCCTTGGTGCCGGGCCATGACAAGGGCAATTGTTCCGCTCCCCAGAGTGCGCGAAAAACAGTCCACGCCGTGGCGTGACGTTCGAGGCGGCGAGCGTACTTTTGTTCCATCCGCGCACTATCCAGATAGTGGAAGTTGGCATCCTGAATATGCCGTGCAAAGGCGCGCGGGCAATATATCCGACGATAGCCGGCGGCCGCGGCGCGGATGCCAAAATCCAGGTCGGACAGATACCCGTGGTAGCGGGTGTCGAAGCTGCCGATGGTATCGAGAAGCTTGCGGGTGACCATGAAGGCATCGCCGATGAGAAAGGGGTCATCAGGCAGCGATGTGCCGGCTTCGAAATATTGCCGCGCCGAGAATTCACAGAGTTGTTCCCAGGTTGCGATGGGCGCGTCGGGCGTGACATTGTGCGTCTCGAGCAGGTTGTCGACGAAATTGGAGACGCCACGAGCGATGCCGATGTCCGGGTCGGCCGTGGCCTCGAGCAAGGCGGCGAGATAGGTGGGGGTAACGAAGATGTCGTTGGAGACGAATAGAATGCGCTCGCCGGTCGCTTCGCTGAGCAAGCAGTTGACGCTCTGCGTGTATTCGAGATTTTCCGGGAAATGATAGATCCGGGTATTCGGATGGAACTCGGCGGCTTCGCGGAACAGCGGGAGCATCCCGTCGGGCGAGGCGTCATCGATCAGAAGGAGTTCAAAGTCGCCGGAAACGCTGGCGAAAAGGCTCTTCAGGCATTCGACGGTGATATCCACATTGCCATGGGCGGCAATGCCTATGCTGAGGATTCCGGGCTCGGGAACTATCTGATCCATGACCGTTCACTTTGTCAGCGGGGCACGCAGCCGCGCGAACTCGGATGGCGCCACGTACTGCAGCACTTCCTTGCCCTTGCTGTCGAGCACTACGTCCAGCCCCTTGTCGGGGTAGAGGAAGTGCTCCAGGGTTTCGCCCTGGCGGATGCGCTCGGCGGGTGGGCCGAAGCGCTGCAGCACGATTGCTTCATCCAGCCTGGCGGCCGGAATGAAGACGATGCCCGCCAGGGGCATGTTCTCCGCGCGCTGGCGATCGGCGTCGTTGAGCGCGAATTTGCGAATTCCGGTTTCCAGGTGGTCGGTCTTCGCCGCCTTGTCGCGCATGGCGTCGAGTTCGGCGGGCGTGGCGGCGACGGTCAGCACCAGTTTGCCGCTCAGCGGGCCGATTGAAACACTGTCGAAATAGGCTTCGAGCGCCAGCGGCTGTTCGGGCGGCGCCAGCAACGCCAGCTTGAGCAGCTCAGGAAAGGCGCGCTGCGCATCGGTCAGGGTGCTCGGCTTTGCGCCGCCGAGCGTGAGCCCGAACACGCGCGAAGCCCCGGGTGCCGGCAGTTCGATCTGCCAAGGCATGCCGTGGGTGATCGGTGGCGCCGCCTCCTGCTGCGGCGGGAACAGCAGCGGCGCCGCCAGGACGGCAACCAGCGCCGCGACCACGAGCGCGGTGATCTTCAATCGACTCACGAAATCCTCAGCGCGCGATCAACGCGAAATGGGCTTGTAGCGGATGCGCCTGGGCTTGGCGCCTTCCTCGCCGAGACGTTTGCGCTTGTCGTCTTCGTATTCCTGGTAGTTGCCGGCGAAAAAGCGCCATTGCGACTCGCCCTCGGCCGCCAGGATGTGGGTGCAGATGCGGTCGAGGAACCAGCGGTCGTGGCTGATGATCATGGCGCAGCCGGCGAATTCGAGCAGGGCGTCTTCGAGTGCGCGCAGGGTCTCGACGTCGAGGTCGTTCGAGGGTTCGTCGAGCAGCAGCACGTTGCCGCCGGTCATCAGCGTCTTGGCCAGGTGCAGGCGCCCGCGCTCGCCGCCGGAGAGGTTGCCGACGTTCTTCTGCTGGTCGCCGCCCTTGAAGTTGAAGCGGCCGATGTAGGCGCGGCTGCCGATTTCCTGTTTGCCGATGGTGATGATGTCGGCGCCGCCGGCGAGTTCGTCGAACACCGTCTTGGATCCGTCGAGGCAATCGCGGCTCTGGTCGACGTAGGAGATCTTCACCGTCGGGCCGACGTCGATCGTGCCCGAGTCCGGCTTGTCCGCGCCGGTGAGCATCTTGAACAGCGTGGACTTGCCGGCACCGTTGGGGCCGATGATGCCGACGATGGCACCAGGCGGTATGCTGAACGAGAGCTTGTCGATCAGCAGGCGGTCGCCGAAGCCCTTGCTGACCTCATTGAACTCGAAGACCTTGTCGCCGAGGCGCTCGCCGACGGGAATGAAGAGTTCGTGGGTCTCGTTGCGCTTCTGGTAATCGGTTTCGGACATCTCGTTGAAGCGCTGCAAACGCGCCTTGCTCTTGGCCTGGCGCGCCTTGGGGTTGCTGCGCACCCATTCGAGTTCCTGCTTCATCGCCTTCATGTGCGCGTCGACCTGCTTGGATTCGGTTTCCAGGCGCGCTTCCTTCTGCTCCAGCCATGAGGAATAGTTGCCCTTCCAGGGGATGCCGTGGCCGCGATCGAGTTCGAGGATCCACTCGGCGGCGTTGTCGAGGAAGTAGCGGTCGTGGGTCACGGCGACCACGGTACCGGGGAAGCGCAGCAGGTATTGCTCCAGCCACTCAACCGATTCGGCGTCGAGGTGGTTGGTGGGTTCGTCGAGCAGCAGCATGTCGGGCTTGGACAGCAGCAGCTTGCACAGCGCCACGCGGCGCTTCTCGCCGCCGGAGAGGTTCTTGATCGTGGCGTCCCAGGCCGGCAGGCGCAGCGCGTCGGCGGCGATTTCCAGTTGTGTTTCGCTGTCGGCGCCGGAGGTGGCGATGATGGCTTCCAGCCGCGCCTGCTCCTCGGCCAGCTTGTCGAAGTCGGCGTTTTCCTCGGCGTAGGCGGCATACACGGCTTCGAGCTTGGCCTGGGCTTCCATGACCTCGCCCATGCCGGACTCGACTTCCTCGCGCACTGTCTTGACCGGGTCGAGCTGCGGCTCCTGTGGCAGATAGCCGATGCGCAGGTTGGGCAGGTGCTGCACCTCGCCATCGAACTCGGTGTCTGCCTTCGCCATGATGCGCAGCACGGTGGACTTGCCGGAACCGTTGAGGCCGAGCAGGCCGATCTTGGCGCCGGGGAAGAAGGACAGAGAGATGTCCTTGATGATCTGGCGTTTCGGGGGAACGATCTTGCTCACGCGGAGCATGGACATTACGTATTGGGCCATGATGCTTTCGGGATGAAGTGGTTCAGAAACCGGTAAATAGAAAATCCAGCGCGGCGAGGATTTCCTCGCGCTGGGGGGAAAGGTTGGCGACGGGCTTCTTCAGCAGGCGGCGCGGCACCGGCGCCAGGTCCTGGGTCAGGGCGACAAGCGCCTTGCCGTCTACGCTGACCTTCGGATTGAGTCGCAGGATCGGCAAGGTCCCTATCGTTTCGGGGCGGGCCAGCGGAATCACCACGCTGCCCGGCAGGCTGCCGAGCAGGCTGCTTTGCACGTCGAGCACATAGGGAATGAGGGCCGATGTCGTGCGGTCCGGGTTGCGATAGACGTCGAGGTGCGCCATCGGTTTCTGATTCTCAGTCTTCGCGCATGAATGTGCGGTAGCGGTCGGAGAACAGCCCATGCTTTTCGACATGGCGGCTGTAGGCCTCGATCGCTGCCTTGTTCTGCTCCAGCCACTCGACCTCGCGCCGCTTCTTGAGCTCGGCGGCGAGCGCCACTTCCAGCGTCTGCGAGAGGTTGATCTTGCGCGCGCGGGCCTCTTCCAGCAGATCGGCGCGGACGGTGAGGTTGGCGGCTTTCTTGGGCAATCCAGTCACGGTTCTGCTCCTTGAGATTGGATGCGTGCAGATTACGCGCATGACTCATGCGCGTCAAGGTCCGCGTCCGCCGCTCCAACGACATCATCATTCGACGCTTGATGGAACGAGTGGCCGTGGCTAAAATCGGCGATATGAAAAATGCCTACCGGTGGGTGAGCCCCGCGCCATCGATGCACACGCCCGGTTCAACGGTGGACATCGGCGATATACGGCGTCGCGGCATCATCCCGCTGTTCAGGGGCGGCGACGGCCCATTGTATTCATATTGGCTTGTCCCATGAACAGTCTGTACGAGCTGAAGCCCCGATTTCAGGCTATGTTGAGGCCCCTCGTGCGTCGTTGCGCTACGATCGGCATCAGCGCAAATGGCGTCACCCTTACGGCGATGCTCGTTTCGGTCGCACTCGGAGCCTGGCTTGTGGTGACTGGCGAGAATCGCCGTTGGTTCCTCCTGCTACCGCTATGGATGCTGTTGCGCATGGCGTTTAACGCGATTGATGGAATGCTGGCCCGCGAATTCGGTCAGCAATCGCCGCTAGGCGCCTATCTCAATGAATTGTCCGACGTTGTTTCGGATGCTGCGTTGTATTTGCCCTTCGTGCTCGTTGCGCCGTTTGGCTGGGTCAGCATAGGAGCCGTAGTCTTTCTCTCCATATTGTCGGAAATGGCCGGCGCATTGGGGCCCATGATAGGCGTCGAGCGGCGCTATGACGGGCCGATGGGCAAGAGTGATCGTGCCTTGGTGTTTGGCTCAATGGGTCTTTGGGTTGCATTGACGGTCGATTTGCCCGAGTGGGCGTTCTGGGTGATGCCAGTCATGGCGGCTGCCATCGTTCTCAATGTTTTCAACCGTGTTCGTGGCGGCATCGCGTCGCATCGCGCGCAAATCTCGTAGGGGATATTTCGATGACTGAAGGGCGGCAGGTACAGGAATGCAGTTTTTTGACTCATGACGGCGTCGAACTGTTCTTTCGGCGCTGGCCAGGCGAATTCCCGCGTCGAGGTTGCGTGGTGATGTTTCATCGTGGCCATGAGCACTCCGGGCGCATGGCCCATTTGGTGGACGAACTGGATCTGCGGGATTTTGATTTTTTTGCGTGGGATGCTCGTGGTCATGGTCGTTCGCCCGGGGAACGTGGCTACTCGCCGAGCTTTGCGACATCGGTACGCGACGTGCAGAGCTTCATCGAGCACATTCGCGATACCTTCGGCATTGCCGAGGAAGACATGGTGGTCCTGGCCCAGAGTGTCGGAGCGGTCCTGGTTTCCACCTGGGCCCACGACTATGCACCGAAGGTTCGTTGTCTGGTGCTCGCGTCGCCTGCCTTCAAGGTCAAGCTCTATGTACCCTTTGCCCGTACCGGGTTGCGCCTGATGCAGGCGCTGCGCGGCAACTTCTTCGTCAACAGTTACGTCAAGTCGAAGTTCCTGACGCATGACCCGGTCCGACAGGCGTCGTACGACGCCGACCCGTTGATCGCGCGAGCCATCTCGGTGAATATTCTGCTGGCCCTCTACGAGGCCGGCGAGCGAGTCGTGGCCGATGCACAGGCGATCACGATACCGACACAGCTGTTGATATCCGGCGCGGACTGGGTGGTGCACCACCGACCTCAGCACGAATTCTTCGCCCGATTGGGGTCGCCGGTGAAGGAGAAGCACGTGCTCGACGGCTTTTACCACGACACCTTTGGCGAAGCCGGTCGCAAACAGGCCGTGGACTTGGCGCGCGATTTCATACAGCGCCGCTTTGCCGAATTACCGCTGCCCGCAGACCTGCTCAATGCGGATCGGCACGGCGCTACGTTTGAGGAATCCACCTCCCTGGCGCGCCCCTTGCCGTTGCTCAGCCCGCGGGGGCTTTTCTGGGCTCTGGCGCGACTCAACATGAAGCTGGGTGGCTGGCTTTCCGATGGCGTAAGCCTTGGTCACCGGACCGGTTTCGACTCGGGAAGTACCCTTGACTACGTGTATCGGAACACCGCATCCGGAGCAGGGCCGATAGGTCGCCTGGTAGATCGGCAATATCTCAATTCCATCGGCTGGCGTGGTATCCGGCAGCGGAAAGTGCACCTCGAAGAGTTGCTGTGCAAGGCGATGGATCGGCTGCGCGCTGACGGTCGTTCGGTGAGGCTGCTGGACATTGCCGCAGGCCATGGTCGTTACGCTTTGGAGGCATTGAACAACTATCCCCAACTCCCGGATTCGATCCTGTTGCGAGATTTCAGTGAGATCAACGTGCGTGACGGCACGGCGTTGATCCGGGAAAAGAATCTGCAGGATCTCGCGCGATTCGAAAAAGGCGATGCCTTCGATCGTGCCTCGGTCGCGGGGGTGCAGCCAAGGCCAACGGTCGGCATTGTTTCCGGTCTGTATGAGCTGTTTCCCGAAAACGATCTGGTCCGCAATTCGCTGGCCGGAATGGCCGACGCCATCGAGCCAGGCGGCTATCTGATATACACCGGCCAGCCTTGGCATCCCCAGCTTGAGTTGATCGCGCGCGCGCTTACCAGTCATCGTGGTGGAAAGGCATGGGTGATGCGTCGCCGTACCCAGGCCGAGATGGACCAACTGGTCGGCGTGGCCGGTTTTGAAAAGATCGACCAGCGCATCGACGAGTGGGGCATTTTCACCGTATCACTGGCGCGCCGGGTCGCCGCATGAAAGCCTCGGCCATCACGATCGGCGGCGAATCGGTACCGTGGCAGCGCGGTGTCATATGGCTGCTGTTCCTGGGGCCATTCTTTTTCATCAGCTACGGTTTTTCCAATCGCGTGGCCGCCGAGCGGGCCGTCACCGATTCAATTGTTTTCGGTTGGGAACAGTACATCCCGTTTCTTCCCTGGACTATTCTGCCTTACTGGTCCATCGACTTGTTCTATGGGCTTTCATTTCTGTGTTGTCGCGATCGCATGCAGGTGGACCGTCACGCGTTGCGCCTGCTGACGGCGCAACTGGTCTGTGTTTCGATCTTTCTGCTATTTCCCCTGCACTTTACCTTCGAACGTCCCCCAACCAATGGCGTCTTTGGTGCCATGTTCGATGCACTCATGGGCTTCGACCAGCCCTACAACCAGGCCCCGTCCCTGCATATCGCATTGCTGGTCATCATCTGGGTACGCTTTGCACTTGCCGTACCGCAGGTATGGCAATGGGTGGTTCATGGCTGGGCATTGCTGATCGGCCTATCGGTCCTGACCACCTATCAGCACCATTTTGTCGACAGTCCCACCGGGGCGTTGGTGGGCCTGTTGTGCCTGTGGCTCTGGCCGGACGCGGGTGCACTACCTACCGCGCGCGGCCGTGCCGGTGACCGCGGCGAGCATCGCCGGCTGGCAGGCGGTTACGCCGTTGCCGGCGTGTCCTTCGCGGGCGCCGCCCTTTGGCTGGGAGGGGGTGCGCTCTGGTTGCTCTGGGTCGCAGTGGCACTTGGCATGGTGGCCCTGATTTACCTCCACCCCGGGGCAAGCGCTTTCCAGAAAAGCAACGGCGAGCACAGCGTAGCGGTAAGGGTTCTGCTGGCACCCTATCTCGCGGGCGCATGGCTCAACTCGCGCTGGTGGACCCGCCGCAGCCCGCAGCCGGACCCGATTGCGGACAACGTCTGGCTGGGAAGAATGCCGACACGCGATGAAATGCGTTCCGGGCGGTTTGCGGCGCTCTGCGACCTCACGGCCGAACTTCCCGCGCCACGTGGCGACTGGCACTACATCGGTCTGCAGTGGCTTGATCTGGTGACCCCGGAGCCGGATCAACTGATCGAAGCGGCACGGGCTATCGAGGCTCTGCACGTTCGCGGTCCCGTATTGGTCTGTTGTGCCCTGGGCTACTCGCGCAGTGCTGTTGCGGTCGCGGCTTGGTTGTTGCTCAGCGGCCGCGCAGTCGATGTTGATGATGCGCTGTCGATAATTCGCCGGGGGCGTCAGCACGCGGTGTTAACGTACAGGCATCGCACGGTGCTCGAAAAGTTGCCGAGGCGTTCGGATGGCTGAATCAGTCGACCGGGACCAGGCCGCAACTCGCGCCCGCGTGGCCGCGTGCGGCCTTGCTCTCGGGCGCAGCGTCGACATGTGGAGCCTTGCGCTGACCGCGCTGGCGCTTGTCCTTGCATTCGGATTGGCGCTGCAGTCGCCGCCGCTGGCCTGCCTGCTGGTAGTCGCCGTTGCCGGAGGGGTGCAGAAAGCGTTTGCACTGCGGGTTGCCTTTGATGAGGCGCTGTTTCGTACATGGGCGGATCGCTGGAGCATTGCCGCGACTGCCAATGATCAGGTGGAAGCGGCGACCGCAGTTCAGGCAGATCTGCTGGCACTGGATCAGGCACTTGCGGCGATGGGACTGCGTCGCGATCAGCCGGGTTGCGTGCGCGACCTCGATCGCCGCATTGACGGCGCACGCAGGTTGTTCGGATGGCAACTGATGGCGCTTGCGATACAAACCACGGCCTGGATCCTTGCAATACTTGCATTGCATCTGCGAGTATCCGGCTGAGCGCGGAACGAGGAGACGAATTTCGATGGCGTTCGAACAAGTGGCTGCCTCGGCTTTGTGTACCTTCGCCAAGCTCCTCACCGGCGTACGTGCAGTATGGATTGGCAGCGCGCCGGACGCGAGACAGCGGGTGTATTACGCGAATCATCGCAGCCATGGCGATTTCGTCCTGATCTGGGCTTCGCTGCCTCCGCAACTGCGCCGCCGCACGCGTCCCGTGGCCGGCGCGGACTATTGGCTCGTCGGCTCACTGCGACCCTATATCGCCAATCGGGTGTTCCGCGGCGTCCTGGTCGACCGCTGCCCTCATCCTGGTCGGCCGAGTCCGGTCGACCAGATGAGGGACGCATTGGCGGCAGGTGATTCCCTGATCATTTTTCCCGAGGGTACGAGGAATCTCGGCGACGGTGTGCTGCCATTCAAGAGCGGCCTCTACCATCTGGCCCGGGCCTACCCCGAAGCAGAACTGATTCCCGTCTGGATCGAGAATCTCGGACGGGTGATGCCCAAAGGCGCGCTGGTGCCCGTTCCCCTGCTCTGTTCGCTGACCTTCGGCCAAGCGCTGAGTTGCATGCCGGAGGAATCAAAGGCAGCGTTCCTGGACCGTGCCCGCGCAGCCTTGCTGGCACTCGCGCCCCCTGCTGAATGAGGTGATGTCGATATGAACCCAACCGATACCCTGATCCTGGTCTTTGGCGGGATCATGGCATTCCTCACGCTTGCCAGCGCTATCGGTATGGTATTGAAATACCGCTTGGCGTCCGACGCGTCGCCCGCGGTGGTCGATAACCTCAATACGCGAATCAAGGCCTGGTGGGCGATGATCCTGTTGCTCGGCGTGGCCATTTGGCTGGGGAAAGCCGGAATGGTCATGCTGTTTGCCTTCATCTCCTTTCAGTGCCTGCGCGAGTTTGTCTCGCTTACCTACACCCGAGTCGGTGATCACCATGCGCTGCAATGGAGCTTTTTCTTCTTCTTGCCCCTTCAGTATTTCCTGATAGCGATCGATTGGTATGGTCTTTTCTCCATATTGATTCCCGTGTATGCGTTCCTGCTGCTGCCGATCTGGGCTTCTTTGGGCAGCGATACGACCCGCTTCCTCGAGCGAGCCGCCAAAGTGCAGTGGGGGCTGATGATCTGCGTCTATTGCCTCTCACATGTACCGGCACTACTTACCCTTGACATCATTGGCTACGCGGGCCGTAACACGCTGTTGGTCGTATTCCTGGTCCTCACGGTGCAGTCCAGCGATGTGTTCCAGTATGTCTGGGGAAAGCTTCTGGGAAAGCACAAGATTTCCAGTTCCATTTCGCCATCAAAGACAGTGGAGGGTCTGATTGGGGGGGTACTGACCTCGACAATGGTCGGCGCCGCGTTCTGGTGGATGACGCCATTCAATCTCTGGCAGGCGGCACTCATTGCGCTAACCATCAACGTGATGGGTTTCTTTGGTGGATTTGTTTTGTCCGCAATCAAGCGGGATCGCGGGGTCAAGGACTGGGGCACCATGATCGAGGGGCATGGCGGCATGCTGGATCGGGTCGACTCGATCAGCTTTTCCGCCCCGATTTTTTTCCACATCGTCCGATACTGGTGGGTACCGTGACCGGCGAATGGGATCCGGTTTTTCAGGGCGGAGCAGAAACAGCGATGCCGGTTTCCTCGAAGTGCAGCCGATTTGTCGACATATGCAGTATTGATTCATGAAAAACGGGTATTCTGCGGATCGCGAAAATCGCATCCGCTCTACTTGACCAAGGGGGACTTCATCAACATGAAAGCACAGCTTCCAAAACCCACAGGCGCGTTTGTCGGTGCATCCTGGACCGCCTTGCTCGTCGGCTCCATCACTTTCCTGTCGGGGCTGTGGAATGGATCCATGCCCAACTACGAAAAGGGCTTTTACTTCACGGTCCTGATGTTCGGACTTTACGCGTCGGTGTCGCTGCAAAAGGCCGTTCGCGATCGAATGGAAGGCATACCCGTTACAGGAATCTATTTCGGGCTTTCCTGGATCGCCGTAGGCATGTCGATTCTGCTGCTCACCCTGGGTCTATGGAATGCGGATATCGGGTCAAGCGAAAAAGGCTTCTTTGCCATGTCATTTTTGCTCAGCCTGTTTGCCGCGGTTGCGGTTCAGAAGAACGTCCGCGATCTGGCGCTGTTCAAGGAGGAATCCCAGGCGTCGGAACCCGAGACCGAGCCCTGACCGGATCTGTGCGCCTATCCCGAACTGTTCCGGCGTCCGTGATCTGCTCGTCTCTTGCATTGACCTCCCCGAACGGGTTGGATTGAGCTTTGGCTTGATCCGATCTTGATCGCGCATTCGTATTCATGGGCCTGCTATCGGGACTCGGAACCTGGCTGGCGCCGCGCGCCGCGCCCGATGCCGCGCTCGGCGCCGCCCTGGCGCGCGCTGTCGAGACCGTGGATCCGCTGCTGAGGGCCGTTTCCGGGCATGAACGGCGCCTGGCGCCGGCCGTGGCGGCCGCGCTCGGGCATTGCGAGCGCCTGGCGGCGGCGATCCCGGGGCCGGTGGCCATCGATCGCCGTGGCTTCAGCGCCGACTCCCTGGTGCACGCCCTGTTCGCCACGCCCGACGACATTGGCGAAATGCTCGGCCGCAGCCGCGAGCTGCGCGAATTCCTCGCCGATCCCGGCCATGCCGACTGCACCGAGTTCCATGCGCTGCTGGGCGTGCGCCGGCGCGAGAAGGCCGTCAGCGGCATGACCAGGGAGGGCGAGGTGATCCGCGGCGACGTGCCGCAGCGGCTCTTGTACTTCGCCGACCATACCCTGGGCGAAATCGCCGCCGACCAGGACGGCACCCGCGAACTCTTGCGCCAGGCCGCGTTCGACAGCCTTGCCCGTGGCTTCGCCGCCTGCGTGGCCGACCTGCGCCAGGTGCAGCTCGATGCCCGCACCGCCCTGCAGATCGAGCGCGCGCGCAATGGCCGCGGCGAGCGCCGCCTGGAGCTGGAAGCCAGGCAGCGCGAGGCCATTGCCTCGCTGGCGCCGGAACGCCTGCTCGATGCCTATGCCGATTGGCTGGCCGGCGCCGAACGGCGCGTCTATCTGAAGCAGGACGAGGTCCGCGTCGATCGCCTGGGCGTGATCGCCGATGCCTCGGCGCCGGACGGGGAGCTGGCCACCCTGCGGCTGCCCGAGCTGGTCGGCCGCGATCGCCGGCAATGGACCGTGCTGGTGGTGAAGATAAGGCGCGAGGACGCGCTGGAGGCCGTCAGCCGGCGCGACGAGGCGAATCGCTACATCCTGATCTGAGGGCTGTGGCCTCAGTCACCACCGGCGATGGTCATCACCAGCGCGCCCTCGGCGACATGCTGGCCCTCCGCGACGAAGATCTCGACCACGGTGCCGGCATGCGGCGACTGGATGTCGAGCGCGACCTTGCCGGTTTCCAGGGTGATCACGTTGTCATCGAAGTTGACCCTGTCGCCGGGCTTGACCAGGATTTCCCACACCGTGATGTCGCCCTGGGCGCAGTTGCCGCAGGTCTCCCAGCACTCGGGGTAGATCGGGATGCGGAGTTCGTGCAGCCCGCTCATCCGGCGGCTTTCGTTGCGGCATGGAAGCGGGCGACGAAGGCGCCCTCGCAGCCGGGCGGCAGGGCGATGCGCACGTGGTGGCCGCTGCCCGGGGCGACGGACGTCGGCGCGCCTTCGGCGTTGCGCATGGCCTCGATGAGGACTTCGAAGTTGCCCTGGGGGCGAACTATTTCGAGGCGGTCGCCGACGGCGAAGCGGTTCTTGACGGCGATCTCGGCCAGGCCCTCGGCGTCGTAGCCCGTGACATCGCCGACATACTGGCTGCGGCTGGATTCGGAGCTGCCGCGCAGGTAGTTCTGGTAGTCGCGGTCGGGGCGGCGCTCGTAGAAGCCGGCGGTGTAGCCGCGGTTGGCCAGGCCGTCGAGCTGGCCGATCAGGCGCGCGTCGAAGGGCCGGCCGGCGACGGCGTCGTCGATCGCCTGGCGGTAGCTCTGGCAACTGCGCGCGACGTAGTAGGGCGACTTGGTGCGGCCCTCGATCTTCAGCGAGTCGACGCCGATCTCGGCCAGCTTCGCCACGTACTCGATGGCGCGCAGGTCCTTCGAGTTGAGGATGTAGCTGCCGTGCTCGTCTTCCTCGATGGGCATGTATTCACCGGGGCGCTCACGCTCTTCGATCAGCCAGGCGCCGGGGCGGCGCAGCTTGCCGGGTGCGGCTGCCGCAAGAGTCGGCGCTGGCGAGACGGCGACCGGGCGCGGCGCGGCGAGCTCGACGTCGCCGCTGGCGTCCTCGACGCCCTCATGAACCTTGTAGTCCCAGCGGCAGGAATTGGTGCAACTGCCCTGGTTGGGGTCGCGGTGGTTGAAGTAGCCGGAGAGCAGGCAGCGCCCCGAGTAGGCGATGCACAGCGCGCCGTGCACGAAAACTTCGAGTTCGGTATCCGGGCATTCCTGGCGGATCTCGGCGACTTCGTCGAGCGAAAGTTCGCGCGAGAGGATCACCCGCGTCACGCCGGTGCTGCGCCAGAACTTCACCGCCGCGTGGTTCACCGTATTGGCCTGTACCGAAAGATGGATGGGCATCTCCGGCCAGCGCTCGCGGATCATCAGCATCAGCCCGGGATCGGCCATGATCAGCGCGTCGGGCTGGAGCGCCATCACCGGCGCCATGTCTTCGAGGTAGGTCCTGAGCTTGGCGTTGTGCGGCAGGATGTTGCTGACGAGGTAGAACTTGCCGCCGCGCGCTTGCGTGGCATGGATCCCGGCGGCGAGGTTGTCGAGCGTGCCGAAATCGTTGTTGCGCACGCGCAGGCTGTAGCGCGGCTGGCCGGCGTAGATCGCGTTGGCGCCGAAGTCCAGCGCCGTGCGTGCCATCTGCAGCGAGCCGGCCGGGGCCAGCAGCTCGGGTGCTTTCACCGGGCGGGCGTGCGCAGGTCGGCGGTGACGCTGCCGATCTGCGCCAGCTCGGATTCGTGCGGCGGGTCGCGAAAATCCTCGGCCAGGGCGGCGGCTTCCCATTCGCGCATGGCGGGGTGGGCGAGCAGGGTGGCGAGGTAATCGGCGGCGGCGCCCTGCGGGGCGATGCCGTAAGTGCGGAAGCGATACGCGACCGGTGCGAAGAAAGCGTCGACCGCGGTGAACGCGGCGCCGGCCAGGAAGGGGCCGCCGCAGCGCGCCAGGCCTTCGTTCCACAGGCGCTCGATGCGGGCGATGTCGGCCAGCAGCGCCGTCGAACGCTGCGCCACGGCGACGCGCACGCCGACATTCATGCCATGCTGGCCGCGCAGCGCGGCGAAGCCGGAATGCATTTCGGCGGCGGCCGAGCGCGCCCAGGCGCGGGCGGCGGCGTCGGCCGGCCAGACGCCGGGATGGCGCTCGGCAAGGTATTCGACGATGGCCAGCGAATCCCAGACCGCGATGTCGCCATCGACCAGCCAGGGCACTTTGCCCGCCGGCGAAATTTCACGGAAGTCCGGCGCGCTGCCGCGGGTGAAGGGGTGCAGCGCTTCGTCGAAGGCGATGCCCAGCGCGCGCATCAGCACCCAAGGCCGCAGCGACCAGGAGGAGTAGTTCTTGTTGGTGATATGGAGGGTGTAAGCCATCGAGCAGCCTAGGCGCGGATCGTCTCGTCGAGGGTGATGTCGACCATCAGATCGTTGGAGATGCGCTCCAGTTCCCGAGTCAGCGCGCCGGCGTCGAGCGAAGGCGCGGCCGTCAGCTCGGCGGTCGCGTGGAACAGCACGGCAGCCGACATCGGCGCGCTGGAGGTGTGCGTTTCCAGGCTCTCGACATTAACCGCATGGTTGGCCAGCACCATGGAAACCTCCCGCACGATGCCGACGCGGTCGTGGCCGACCAGCGCCAGCTTCAGTCGCCGTCCCGCGGGCGCCGTCCCGCCAGGGGATACCGCTTCGCATAACTTTTCGGCCTTTGCCCGTGCCGCCGTGACGCGCAGGCCGCTAAGCTGGCCGAGTGCCTGCTGCAGCGCATCCGCCTTGTCGGCCGCGATTTCCACCTCGACGATGCCGGCGAACTGGCCTGCCAGTTGCGCCATCGAGGACTGCAACCAGTTGCCGCCGTGGCTGCTGATGGTGGCGGCAAGTTCGCCGACCAGGCCGGGGCGGTCGTCGCCGATGACGGTGAGGATCAGGGAAATCGTCGTCTGGCTCATGAGTACTCCTCCATCGGCACGCAGGCGCAGAACAGGTTGCGGTCGCCATATACGTCGTCGATGCGATTGACGTAGGGCCAGAACTTGTTCTCGGCCACCCAGGGCAGCGGGAACACCGCCTGCTGGCGCGAGTAGGGCCGGGTCCATTCGCCCATCATGTCGGCCTCAGTGTGCGGCGCATGCTTGAGCGGGCTTTGTTCGAGCGTCCAGGCGCCGGTCTCGATCTGGCGGATCTCGTCGCGGATGCTGCACATCGCGGCGCAGAAGCGGTCGAGCTCGGCCTTGTCCTCGGACTCGGTGGGTTCCACCATCAGTGTGCCGGCCACCGGGAAGCTCACCGTCGGCGCATGGAAGCCATAGTCCATCAGGCGCTTGGCGATGTCGATCTCGGCCACGCCGGTCGCCGCCTTGATGGCGCGCACGTCGAGGATGCACTCGTGGGCGACGCGCCCCTGGCGGCCGGTGTAGAGCACGGGGTAGTGGTCCTTGAGTTTCGCCGCGACGTAGTTGGCGTTGAGGATCGCGATCTCGGTGGCGCGGGTGAGGCCCGCGCCACCCATCATCGTGATGTACATCCAGGAGATCGGCAGGATCGAGGCCGAGCCCCAGGGGGCGGCCGAGACCGCGTGCTGGCCGCCGTGGGGTCCCGGTATCGCCTGCACGGCGTGGTTGGCCATCCAGGGCGCGAGATGCGCCTTGAGGCCGATCGGCCCCATGCCCGGTCCGCCGCCGCCATGCGGAATGGCGAAGGTCTTGTGCAGGTTGATGTGCGAGACGTCGGCACCGATGTCCGCCGGGCGGCACAGGCCGACCTGGGCATTGAGGTTGGCGCCATCCATGTAGACCTGGCCGCCGTGGGCATGGACGATGGCGCAGATGTCCTTCACCGCCTCCTCGAACACGCCGTGCGTGGACGGGTAGGTCAGCATCAGGCAGGAGAGGTTCGCCGCGTGCTGGGCGGCCTTGGCCTTGAGGTCCTCGATGTCGACATTGCCGCTGTCGTCGCAGGCCACGGCCACGACTTCCAGGCCGCACATCTGCGCCGTCGCCGGGTTGGTGCCGTGGGCGGATTTCGGGATCAGGCAGACGTTGCGCGCGCCCTGGCCGTTCGCTTCTTGATAGCGGCGGATCGCGACCAGGCCGGCGTATTCGCCCTGGGCGCCGGAATTCGGCTGCATGCAGATAGCATCGAAGCCGGTAACTGCCTTGAGCTGGTTCTCCAGCCCGCTGATCAGTTCGACGTAGCCCTGGGCCTGGTCGATGGGCGCGAAGGGATGCATCTGTGCGAACTCGGGCCAGGACACCGGAATCATCTCGGCGGCGGCATTGAGCTTCATGGTGCAGGAGCCCAAGGGGATCATCGCGTGGTCCAGCGCCAGGTCGCGGTTCTGCAGGCGCTTGAGGTAGCGCAGCATGCCGTGCTCGGTGTGGTGGCTGTTGAACACCGGGTGCGCGAGTATCGGTTCGCGCCGCTGTAGTGTGACCGGAATCGCGCAGGGCCGCGCGGCGTCGAGTGCCTCGACCGGAGCACCGGTGTGGCCAAAAAGTTTCAGCAGCGCGGCGACATCCTCGCGCGTGGTGGTTTCGTCGATGCTGATGCCGACGGTGGCCTCATCGACGCGGCGCAGGTTGAAACCGGCGGCAACCGCCGCCTGCATGATTTTCGCCGTGTCACCAGCGCCGACTTTCAGCTCGAAGCTGTCGAAGAAGTCGCGCCCGGTGACGCCCAGGGCACCCGCAAGCAGCGCGGCCAAGCGGTGGATGCGCGAGGCGATGGCGCGCAGGCCCTTGGGCCCGTGCCACACCGCATACATGCCGGCGATGTTGGCCAGCAGCACTTGCGAAGTGCAGATGTTGGAATTGGCCTTCTCGCGGCGGATGTGCTGCTCGCGCGTCTGCAGCGCCATGCGGTAGGCCGTTTTGCCGCGCGCATCCTTCGAGACGCCGATGATGCGGCCCGGCATCGAGCGCACATGGGCCTCGCGGGTGGCGAAAAAGGCGGCGTGGGGCCCGCCGAAGCCTATCGGCACGCCGAAGCGCTGGGCCGAACCGAGGGCAATATCGGCACCCATTTCGCCGGGCGACTTGAGCAGCACCAGGGCCATCAGGTCGCTGGCGACGGCGACCACGCCGCCCTTGTTCTTCACTTCGGCGATGGCGGTGGTGAGGTCGGAGATTTCGCCGCGGGCATTCGGGTACTGGAACAGGGCGCCGAAGAGTTCGTGCGTGTGGGCGTCTTCCGGCCGGCCGAAGACCAGCTCGAAGCCGAACCAGGCGGCGCGCGTCTTGAGTACGTCGATGGTCTGCGGGAAGGCCGCATCGTCGACGAAGAAGACATTGCCTTTGGCCTTGGAGGCGCGGCGCGCCATGGTCATCGCCTCGGCGGCGGCGGTGGCTTCGTCGAGCAGCGAGGCGTTGGCGATCTCCAGGCCGCTGAGGTCGATCACCATCTGCTGGTAGTTGAGCAGGGCCTCCAGCCGGCCCTGGGCGATCTCGGCCTGGTAGGGCGTATAGGCGGTGTACCAGCCGGGGTTCTCGAACAGGTTGCGCAGGATCACGGGCGGCGTCAGGGTGCCGTAGTAGCCCTGGCCGATCAGCGATTTCCTGACCACGTTCTTCGCCGCGATCGCCTTCAGGGCCGCCAGCGCCGCATGCTCGGGCATGGCCGCGGGCAGGTCGAGCGGGCGCTGCAGGCGGATGGTCGCCGGCACCGTCTCGCTGATCAGGGTGCTGAGCGAATCGGTGCCGATCGAGGCCAGCATGCCCGCGGTGGCATGCTCGTCGGGGCCGATGTGGCGGGAGATGAATTCGTCGCGCTGTTCGAGGTCGCTGAGCGGATGCGAGAGGTGTTCTGCGTGCATGGGCGGCCGATCAGAGCGTGGCCGCGTAGGCGTCGGCGGTGAGCAGGCTATCGAGTTCGCCGGGCCTGGATGGCTTGACCCGGAACAGCCAGTTGGCATAGGCGTCGGCATTCACCGATTCCGGCGCGTCGACCGCGGCGGTGTTGGCGGCGACGACTTCGCCCGAGACCGGCGAGTAGATGTCCGAGGCGGCCTTGACCGATTCGACCACCGCGCATTCCTCGCCGGCCTTGACCACGCGGCCGACCTCCGGCAGTTCGAGGAAGACGATGTCGCCCAGCGCGCTTTGCGCATGGTCGGTGATGCCGATGGTGACGGTGCCGTCATTCTCGAGCTTGGCCCATTCGTGGGAGGCGGCGTATTTCAGGTTGGATGGGGTGTTCATGGGGTTTCCTCAGATAAAGGGTTTGCCGTTACGGACGAATACGGGTTTGACGACGCGCGCCTTGAGGCGCTTGTCGCGGATCTCGACCTCGACTTCACTGCCTAGCGTGATGCCGGGCGGAAGGCGGGCCAGGGCGATGGACTGGTTCAGGGTCGGCGAGAAGCTGCCGCTGGTGGTTTCGCCGATCCCGAGCGGGGTGACGACTTTCTGGTGGGAGCGCAGTACGCCGCGGTCGAGCAGCAGCAGGCCCTGGAACTGGTTGTGCGGCGGGCGTGCATCGGCACCCTCGATCGCGGCCTTGCCGACGAAGTTGCGCTCCGGGTCCTTGAGATCCACGGTCCACTTGAGGCCGGCTTCGTAGGGCGAGATGTTCTCGTCCATGTCCTGGCCATAGAGGTTCATGCCGGCTTCGAGGCGCAAGGTGTCCCTGCTGCCTAAGCCGCAGGGCTTGATGCCGGCGCCGCGCAACTGGTACCAGACCAGGGCGGCTTCGCCGGCGGGCAGGGTGAGCTCGAAGCCATCCTCGCCGGTGTAGCCGGTGCGTGCGACCAGCCAGTCGGCGTCGTTGAAGCGCGCCTCGGCGGCCTGGAACACGGCCAGGCCCTCGGTGGCGGCGCGCAGCTCGGGAAAGGCCTTCCAGAAGCGCTCGCGCGCCTGCGGGCCCTGCACGGCGATCATCGCCACGGCATCGACGCCGCTCTGGCGGCGCTCGTGGGCGTCCGAACCCTGGGCGGCGATGATGGCTACGGCGTCGCTGCCGCGGCGGCGACGTACCTTGAGTCTGGCGTCGAAGCGCGTCAGCACGCCGCGCATCCACATCACGTCCTTTTCCGTGGTGCCGGCATTGACCACGATGCGGTAGCGCTCCGGGCCGAGGTAATACACGATCAGGTCGTCGATCACGCCGCCGCCCTCGTCGAGCATGCAGGAGTACAGCGCCTTGCCCGGCACGGTGAGCTTGGCCACGTCGTTGGCCAGCAGGAAGCGCAGGTAGTCGCGCGCCTGCGGCCCGGTGAGGTCGAGCGCGCACATGTGGGAGACGTCGAACATACCGGCCTCGCGGCGCACCACATGGTGCTCCTCGATCTGCGAACCGTAATGGATGGGCATTTCCCAGCCGGAGAAATCCACCATCTTGGCGCCGGCGGCGAGATGGGAGTCGTAGAGCGGGGTGCGTAGCGGCATGGCGATCCTCGAACAGGTGGCGGCAAGAGTCATGACGGGACTCCGTCACATCCCCATCTGTCCTTGGCGCCTGAGAGATTTACTCCGTCGGCGGGCAGGCTTCACGTACCGCATGAGCTGCCGCTCTCCAGATTTGTGCTGCGTCGCCGGTCCGTTTGCCTGAGCGGTTCCTGGGGGTTGCGCCTTCGGCGGTGGCTGGGAAGCTGCCACGCTCTCCCGACGACCGGGGCAAATTATCCTACAAACCTCAGCCTAGAGGAAATTGTCCCTCGGCTCGTGGCGCGGACAGCTTTTAGCATGCGCCCCGAAGACTTGCCTTTGGCATTGCTTGACTTGTATTTGGCATGAGCGTAAAAGCCGAGAATGCTGTTTCGCTAAGTCGTTGCCGTGGTGCATCAAAAGCAAGATCAACTCTTTGTTCGAAAGGAGCACATATGTTAAAGCGAATTGTTTCCGCCTTGCTTATCGCCCTGTCGCTCGGGGCGGCGATGTTCTCCACGGCGAGCTACGCATGTCGTGACTCGGATAGGACAGACTGCACGAGTCCGTTGCCACCTCCACCCCCCGACCCACCGAAGCTGATTCCCAACTGAAGGCAGATGTAGCTGAGCCGTAATGTTGATCGGCCAGATCGTGAGCTTGGACTTTTGTGGTCTGAGCAGTTCTGACAGATGATGTTGTAAATGGGCACCGCTGCGGCGGTGCTTTTTTTGTCCACGTTTTGTTGCGATTCTCCAGGGGGGATCCGAAATGAACGAGATGATTCCGAGAAAGAGTCTGTGCCGCATTCTTTTTCTCGTCGCCGCTATAGCATCTGGCGGATGCTCGCAAGTTGGAGATTACTACCGTGTAGATCGTTTGATCGATCATAGAGGAACTACAGGATTAAGCCATTGCGTTAGCGCGCCGGGTAAGGATACGCAAGGAATGGAAAAGAGGACTCCAGATTGTGATTCCGCAATTCCTCCGGTCAATCTCGATAACTTTGCTTTTCCTGGCTCCCAAAAGCCGGCCTATATTGAGGCAGTGGCTTGTGTTCCAAAAACTCAGTCTGAGAGATCTTTTCGTTCAGGCTCGGTGAGTTTAATGTCCGATGTTCTTAGCGCATCAAAGCTGAAGTTCAGTGATGCACGTACGGCTTGGAGAAGTGCGTCGCTCACGAAACTTGCGACAAAAGATGGCGATAGCCTCGCGTCATCGATAGAGGCGTCTGTCGATAGAATCGTGGCCAGTATCAACCAGGCGGAGTTGGAGCTTGGTGCGGCCAAGTTGGATCCTGGAACCGGTTGGATTGAGCTTGTAAATACGCCAATGATGCTTTCACTGGTCTCAATTGAGTCAGACTTAATGGATGGCAGAATCAATGGCGCAATAGACATTCTTTCTGCGAATATTGAGTCAAACAAAAAAAGGCGTCAGTCGGCTGAAAAGAATAAGCAGGAGCTTGAGGCGAAAAAGAAGCCTCTCTCCGATGGAGACAAAAAAGCGTTGGACGAGGCGCTGGCAGCGATTGTCGATACTGCGGAATCAATTGTTAGCAATGGTGCCGTGGAGACCGAACTTCGGGCGGCAACTATGGTGCTTCGAGATGCTCGCGCTGCAGTAGCGACGATCAGACCTGTCCTGGAAGATAGGCTGGGCTATTGCGATAATTTGCGGAACCGTCTCCAGTCTGTTCTTCTTTCTCGTTCCGATGCTCTGTGCGAGAGCCACAAAGGAGATATTCATGCGGCTGCCTCAGGATTTAACTTTGGACTTGGGTTGGCGACTACTCTGCTGTCGGGAGCGGGAGCAATCGCATCTGGGCAGGCTGCGCAACGTACATACGCCGCATTTGCGTCATCCACAAATGCGACGCGCAGCCTCCTGAATGAGCAGGTTTATCAACAGCAAGTGGCCGGTGCAATTACATCGGCAGTGGACTCCGCAAGACGACGCAAGTCCGATGAGATCGCTGGACAACGACTGGTTCCAGTCTCGCGATACAGCGTTGATGAGGCAATTCGCGATGCTCAGGAATATCACTTCCAATGCAGTTTCTACGCTGGACTAACAGAATTGAAGAATGCGATCTCTGAGCGGAATGCCAAAGAACCGCAGCGCATCACTGAGCGAATTCGGGAGTTGGATACCAAAATTAGTGAAATCATGAAAGAAGGCTCAAATGCTACATATGTCTCGGAATTGAAAGCAGAGCGCCATCGGCTGTTACTACGAAAAGTTAACTATTAGTGATGGGCATTCTTGGACATCCCTGCTCGTTACCCGTATACTGTCCGTACAGTACAGGAGGTCGCCATGGGTGCCACGATCAAGGAAGAACGCATCGAAATCCGGCTTGCCGCCGCCGAGAAGGAGCGGATTCGACAGGCGGCGGTGCTCAGCCATCAGAACCTCAGCGAGTTCGTGCTGCGGGCGGTGCGCACCGTGGCCGATGAAACCCTGGCCGAGCAGACGCGTTTCGTGTTGCCCGCCGAGCAGATGAAGGCGTTCCATGCCGCCCTCGACCAGCCCGCCAAGTCGATTCCCCGACTGCGGGAACTGCTCAGGAAGCCCAGCGTCTTCGAGGGCAAATGAAGCTGCCGCTGCGTGGCCCGGAACCGCTGGCGGCGGGCCACGAGGCGTCATCCTTCGATTGCGGCAACGCGGCGCTAAACCGCTTTCTGCAGCGCCATGCGCTCGACAACCAGCGCAATCAAAGTGCCCGCACCTATGTCGCGTTGCGCGGCGAGACGCGGGTCGTCGGTTATTACAGCCTGGCGGCGGCATCCGCCGAATTCGATTTCGTCCCGGCGCGGCTGGCCAAGGGCCTTGCTCGCCATCCGATTCCGCTGACCCTGCTGGCGCGGCTTGCTGTCGATGTCACGGAGCAGGGGGCGGGGCTGGGTTCGGGCCTGCTGAAGGATGCACTCAAGCGCTTTCTCCAGGCGCAGGCCATCATCGCCGCTCGCGCCCTGGTGGTGCAGGCAAAGGATGAGCGTGCGGGCGAGTTCTACCGGCACTTCGGCTTCGAGCCTTCACCGATCGATGGCTCGCACCTCTTCCTGATGACCAAGGACATTCAGGCGTCCCTGATGTGAGCATGGCAATGTAGTGTCGATGGGTGTTTACCGCGGCCGAAGTTTCCTGTACTGTACGAAAAAACAGCCACAGGAGCAGAGCATGGCCGACGACCTGACCCCCCGCCAGCAGGAAATCCTCGATTTCATCCGCAACAACATGGAAGTCTTCAGCATGCCGCCGACGCGCGCCGAGATCGCCGGCGCCTTTGGCTTTGCCTCGCCCAATGCCGCCGAGGACCACCTGCGGGCGCTGGCCAAGAAGGGCGCGATTACGCTGGAGCCGGGTTCGGCGCGCGGCATCCGCCTGGTCGAGCAGCTCGGCCTGCCGCTGATCGGCTCGGTGGCGGCCGGCAGCCCGCTGCTGGCGGTGGAAAACCGCCTCGGCAACTTCCGCATCGACCCGGCGCTGTTCCAGCCCCATGCCGATTACCTGCTGCGCGTGCGCGGCCTGTCGATGATCGAGGCCGGGATACTCGACGGCGACCTGCTCGCCGTGCATCGCACCAGCGAGGCCAGCAACGGCCAGATCGTCGTCGCCCGGCTCGGCGACGAGGTCACGGTCAAGCGCTACAAGCGGCGCGGCAGCATGGTCGAACTGATCGCCGAGAACCGCGACTTTGCGCCCATCCTGGTCAATACGCGCAAGGAGCCGCTGGCGATCGAAGGTGTTGCCGTCGGCCTGATCCGCGGCGGCCACGCGTTATAAGCGCTGCTCTCCATGAACCCCGCCCTCACCGGGGCGCTGGAGCGCGGCGAGATCCGTCGCGGCGATGCCTTCGCCGTGGCGCCAGCGCCGACTCTTGCCAGCGGCTTCTCCGTCCTCGATGCCGAACTGCCCGGCGGCGGCTGGCCGCGCGGGGCGCTGACCGAACTCCTGGCCGAACACGAGGGCATCGGCGAGATCGGCTTGCTGCTGCCGGCGCTGGCCGCGCTGACCGCCTCCGGCCGGACCGTGTTGCTGGTGGCGCCGCCGCATGTCGCCCATGTGCCGGCCTGGGCCGCCGCCGGCCTCGATCTGGCCGGCCTGCGCCTGGTGTTTCCGCGCCGCCCGCGCGATGCCCTGTGGGCGGGCGTCGAGGCCCTGCGTTGCGGCGGCGTGGCGGCAACGCTGCTGTGGCTTGACCAGGGGTTGCGCGGCGGCCTGCCGGCCAACAGCCTGCGGCGCCTGCAGGTGGCGGCGGGCGAGGGCGGCGGCGCCGCCTTCTGCTTTCGTCCCGCCGCTCTCGCGGCGCAGGCCTCGCCGGCGCCGCTGCGCCTGCAACTGCAGGCCGCCGGCCGGCAACTGCGCGTGCATCTGCTCAAGCGCCGCGGCCCGCCGGCGCGGCAGGACATCCTGCTCGACATCGCGCGCCCGGCGCGCAATTTTCCTGGCATCCCCCATGCTCTGGCTGGCAGTGCATTGCCCGCCGCCGGCGAGCGCCGGGACCGACGTCGCGTCGCCGCCTAGCGCGGCGCACGCAGCGGATTTCTGGCCGACCCTCGCCTGCTGGGCCGGCCGCTACACGCCGCGCGTCAATCTCGTCGCCGATGCCCTGCGCATCGAGATCGGCGGCAGCCTGCGCCTGTTCGGCGGGCTGGAATCGCTGCTGGCGCAAGCGCGTGCCGATCTCGCGACCATGGGAGTGGCGGCGCAACTGGCAGTCGCGGCAACGCCGTTGGCGGCGCTATGGCTGGCCCGTGCCGGCGACGGCACGGTATGCGCCGACCTGGCAGCGACGCGCGAACGGCTGGCGGGGGTGCCCGTTTCCGCGCTGCAACTGCCGCCGCCGCTGGCGCGTCGCGTCGCCGGCTTCGGCCTGCGTCGTGTCGGCGAACTGCTGGCCTTGCCGCGCGCCAGCCTCGGCGCCCGCCTGGGCCGGCCCTTGCTGCTCGACCTGGCGCGGGCGCTGGGCGAGCTGCCCGATCCGCAGACCGATTTCGTCTTTCCTGAATGCTTCGAGCAGGGGCTGGAGTTGCCGGCGCCGGTCGATGCCGCGCCGGTGCTGCTGTTTGCCGCGCGGCGCCTGGTCGCGGCACTGGCCGGCTGGCTGGAGGCGCGCAATGGGGCGCTGCGGCAAGCCCTCTGGCACATCGACCACGGCCACGGCGCGGTCACCGAACTGCCGCTGGCGTTCAGTGCGCCGGTACATCAGGCCTTGCGCATCGAAGGCGTGCTGAAGCAAAGGCTGGAGGCGCTGCACCTGAGGGCTCCGGCCCTGGGCTTGCGGCTGTGCGCGACGGATGTCGAGCTGCGTCCGGGGGCCAGCCAGGTCCTGTTCGAGGGGGCCGGGCAGGGGCAGGGAGCCCTTGCCGACTTGCTCGATCGCCTCGTTGCCCGCCTCGGCCCCGAGGCGGTACAAGGCCGGGCCTGCCATGCCGACCATCGTCCGGAACGCAGCAGCAGGGCAACTGCGGCGAAGGCTGCTGCTGCGTCGTCGGCGCAGGATATTCCGCCGCGGCCGCTGTGGCTGCTCGATGCGCCCGAGGTCCTGCGCGAAGTGCGTGGGCGGCCGCAGCATGGCGGTCCGCTGGCCCTGGCGGCGGGACCCGAGCGTATCGAATCCGGTTGGTGGGACGGCGCGGACATGCGTCGCGACTACTTCATCGCCATCGACGGTGCCGGCCGCTGGCTGTGGATCTTCCACGAGTCCGGCAAGCCCGGCGGCTGGTATCTCCACGGACTTTTTGCCTGAGCGGCAGCCGGGCTACGTAGATACCGCAGTTTGTCGCGTAATCCACGGATAAACAGAAAACCGCCGGTTTGAGAGGATGGCCTTCCGCGCTGCGGCCCTGCCACCGACAGGCCCGCATTCGGGCACAAGAGGAATTGCCAGCCAAATGCAGAACGAAATCCGAGGACGTTACAGTGATGAACCGGTGGCTGCCGCACTCGGGCAGGCGGCCTGAAGCGGAGCTTGCCAATCCATGCTGGATCCCGCCGTATTCGTCGAACTCAAGGCCAGCGGCAATCTGCCGTCGCCACGGGGCTCTGCGCTCCGCGTACTGGAACTCTGCCAGCAGGATGACCTCACGCTGCCACAATTGATCCAGGCGCTGCAGGTCGACCCGGCGATGGTCGGACGACTGCTCAAGATGGCGAACTCGGCCGCCTTTGCCCGGCCCCGGCCGGTGGTTGCGCTGACCCCCGACGTGCTGATGTCGATCGGCATCCAGTCCGTACGACGCCTGGTGCTGGCGTTTTCCCTGGTGTCGGGCAACCGTCAGGGGCAGTGCGCCGCCTTCGACTACGAGGCCTTCTGGTCGCGTTCCGCAGCCACCGGTGTGGCCACGCAACTGCTTGGCGCCGCGACACGGGCCGCGGCACCCGCCGAACTGTTCACGGTGGGCCTGTTGGCCAACGTCGGCAGGCTGGCCCTGGCGGCAATGCATCCGGCCGCCTACGGGAGTTTGCTGGAGCAATGCGCCGGAGAGTTTGGCGCGCCGCTGACAGCGCTGGAACGGCATGCATTCGGTTATTCGCATGCCGAGGTTGCCGCCGCGATGATGCAGGACTGGGGATTGCCGCGCCTGTTTTGCGATGCCGTGCTGCATCACGAGGAACCCGAAGCCGCGATCGCTTCGATGGCGGGGCGCAATGCCGACCTCATCCGGGTGATGCACATGGCATCGCGCCTGGCCGGACTCTGTTTCCTCGCACCGCAAGCGCGCGCGACGGAATTCAGGAGCCTGCTTCCCCTGGCCCATGAGCTTGAGATCAGCGAAGGCAATCTGGCCCGGCTGGGCGACCAGATGCTCACGGATTGGGCCGAGTGGAGCCGCCTGCTCGAAATCGCGGTGTGCGAGACCACGCCCTTTGCCGAACTGGGCGGTCCGGTGGCGGGTAGCGCCGGTTCCGACGACATGTTCCGGCGACTGTCGGTGCTCATCATCGACGATGAGCCGATCGCGCGCCGGCTCCTGAAGGACACCATGGAGGCCGCCGGGCATCAGGTCAGCCTCGCGCGCAACGGGCACGACGGCATGGTCGATGCGCTCGACCGCCAGCCGCAACTGGTGTTCGTCGACCTGTTTGCTTCACGCGACAAGGGATTGGAGCTGATCCGGACATTGCGCCAGACCGAACTCGGCCGTTCGATTTACATCATCGTCCTGACCTCACCCGACGATGACCAGCGCCTGGCCGTCGCCCTGGATTCCGGGGCGGACGATTTTCTCGACAAGCCGCTCGATCCGCGCCTGCTGAATTTGCGCCTGAGGGCCGGGCGGCGCATGATCCGCGAACAGCAGCTGCTGCGCCTGGAACAGGAACAATTGCGCCGACGGCTGCTGGAATTGTCGATCACCAGCCAGCATGCGCGCGAAGCCGCGCTGACCGACGTACTCACCGGTCTTTACAATCGGCGTCACGCCATGGATCGGCTGGCGCAGGAATGGGCCGAGGCTGATCGCGGGCGGCGCCCGCTGGCGGTATTGATGCTGGATATCGATTTTTTCAAGGCGGTCAACGACAGCCATGGCCATGACGCCGGAGACGCGGTCCTGCGCAAGGTCGCCGATGTCCTGCGCACCATCGCGCGCCTTTCGGACGTGGTGTGTCGCTATGGCGGCGAGGAATTCCTGATCATCGCCCCGGATACCTCGCTCGACGGGGCGGTCCAGCTCGCCGAACGCATCCGTGTCGGCATCGAGCGGCAGCCGCTGCCGGTTTGCGGCAAGGCACTCAAACTGTCGATGAGCCTTGGCGTGGCGGTCAAGGACGGGAAGTACGGCAGCCATGAGCGCTTGCTCAAGGCGGCCGACGAAGCGCTCTACCTGGCCAAACAGAGGGGGCGCAACAGGGTGGAGCGTGCAGTTTGAGCGGCTTCTGGTACCAGTTGCCGCCGAATTTCCTGGCGTCGATCATGCTGATCGTCACCAGCATGCTGATCGCGGGCATGCTGGTGGTGAGCTTCTTCGGCAGTCCGCTGGGGCGTTCCAAGACCCTGGCGTACAAGGCCATGGCCATCCTTATTGCGTCATGGGCCGTCCTGTCCTGGAAAAGCGCGAACTACTACAGCACGCACATGTCGGAGCTGGCCTACCAGGAGGGCCACGCCCAGGCCAGTCGCCAAGTCGACGTCATCACGGATGAAATCGAAAGCGCCTTGCGCAACCTGCGCAACGTGCCACGCGTGCTGGCCGGCGAGGAAGCCGTGAGGCGACAGTTGGCGCGCTTCGATCCCCGCGACCTGCCCGCCTCGCTGCCCTATGAAGAGCGCAAACGGCGCTGGACCGAGGCCGGGAGCCAGTCAGGCCTGCATGCATTTCTCGGCGCCGCCGCCTCGGGCCTGGGTGCCGAGGTGATCTGGGTGGTGAATGCGGCGGGTGACTGCATCGCGGCCAGCAATGCCGGGCGCACGACCAGTTTTGTCGGCACCAACTATGCCAGGCGCGAGTACTTCCAGCAGGCGCGCCGCGGTCAATCCGGCCAGCAGTATGCGATGGGCATGGTTACGGGTACCGCCGGACTTTACTATTCGCACCCCGTCCTGGCCTCGGGCGGCCGCTTCCTTGGCGCCGTGGTGGTCAAGCGCGAGATTGGCGAGCTGCGGCGCTGGACACGTCCGCACAACGCCTTTGTCACGGACAATCTTGGCGTGATCGTGCTGACCGAGGCGCGCGAGCTGGAGCTGCGCGCCCTGCCGGAGTCAACGGTCCATGCCCTGTCCCCGGAGGCGCTGCTTGGGCGCTACCGCGTGCGTCAGGTGGATACGGCGCCGATCCATCCGCTCGACAGCGACCGTGACCACGAACTGGTTCGCATCGGCGCCGCCGCGGTGCCGGTGATACTTGTCGCGCGCACGGTGGCCGACGGCAACATCAGCATCCATTTGCCGCGTCCGCTGCCGGAACTGGCGCGCATCGAATCGGAGCGCCCCTGGATTTTCTTCCTGATTGCCGTGGCCGGCACCACGCTGATCATGGCGGTGATCGCAGTGGTGCTCTATGTGCGGGCGAATCGCCAGGCCGCCGTTGCGGCGGAAAGCGCCAACCGGGCGAAGAGCGATTTCCTTGCCAACATGAGCCATGAAATCCGCACGCCGATGAATGGCGTGATCGGCATGACGCAACTGTTGCTGGATACCCCACTCGATCCGCAACAGCGGGAGTTTGCCAGCGACATCGCGACCTCCAGCGAATCGCTGCTCCAGATCGTCAATGACATCCTCGACCTGTCCAAGATCGAAGCCGGACGCATGGAATTCGAGCGGCATCCCTTCGCCGTCGCCGCGCTGGTCGACGCGATTGCCGCGGTGCTCAAGCACCGTGCCGCCGCCAAGGGCATCTCGCTGCGGCTTGACATTGCACCCGATGCCGCCGGCAGCTTTCTTGGCGACAGCCTTCGGGTGCGCCAGATATTGCTCAATCTGGCGGGCAATGCCGTCAAGTTCACCGACGTCGGCGAGGTCTGCATTCGCGTCGGGCGCTCATCCGGCGGGCTTGCCTTCGCGGTTTCCGACACCGGGATCGGCATTGCGGAAGCGGCGCGCGAAACGCTGTTCTCGGACTTCACCCAGGCGGACGTGGCCACCGCCCGCCGCTTCGGTGGCACCGGGCTCGGGCTGGCCATCAGCAAGCGCCTGGTGCGGGGCATGGGCGGCCGCATCGGCGTGGACAGTACGCCGGGCAAGGGCAGCCGCTTCTGGTTTGAGTTGCCACTGATGCCGGCGGCGGAGCCGGACGTCGTCGAGCGGGTTCCGGTGGTCGCGCAGGCGTCCGCAGGCACCGACCCTCCACGCAATGCCGAATCGATGCCGGTGCGCCTGCTGCTGGTTGAAGACAACAAGGTGAACCAGAAGGTGGCACTGACGCTGCTCGATCGCCTCGGCTACGTCGTCGATCTCGCGGAGAACGGCCAGCAGGCCGTCGAGGCCGCGGCACGACAAGCCTATTCATTGATCCTGATGGACATGCAGATGCCGGTCATGGACGGCATCGAGGCCACGCGCCGGATCCGTACCCAAGGCGGGGCAAACGGCGGCATTCCCATAGTCGCCCTGACCGCCAACGCCATGCAGTCCGACCAGGATGCCTGCCGCGACGCCGGCATGAACGACTTTCTCGCCAAGCCCTTTGATCGGGCCGGCCTGGCGGCGTGCATCGAACGCTGGCTGAGGCTGCCGACATGACGGCACGAGCGATCAGCTACCAGTTGTGGATTGCGCTGCGGCAGCCGCTCGCCATTGCGGTCGGTCGCCTCGGCGAGTTCCATTTCCCGGCCGGGGTCTATGTGTATACCGGCAGCGCGAAGCGCAATCTCGACGCCCGGATCGCGCGGCATTGCCGGAAGGAAAAGACCTTGCGGTGGCACATCGATTACCTGCTCGCCACGCCGGGCGTCGAACTGGTCTGCGTCGGGCGCTCGACCCGCACGGAATGCGGATTGAACCGCCGCACCGGAGGCGAGGTTATGGTTCCCGGCTTCGGTGCATCGGACTGCCGCAAGGCATGCGGCAGCCACTTGCGTTATTTGGGCGGCCAGCGACGAGAATCCTGATTCGCATCGGCGCAAGAGGGTGCGGGCTTGCGCGCCGGTATGGAGGCAATCAGCTTTCCTGGCGCCCGGAAGCGGGCGCGCGCCGCCTGGTACGCAAACGATCCTCACTCGCCAAACCGCCAAAGAAAAAAGCCGCCGGACACGCCGGCGGCTTTCTTCGATAGCGTCGGCCTCAGAGGTTCTTGGTGTCGTGGCAGGCCGCGCCGCACTTGTTGGTGTAGGGGATCGGCATCGCCTTGCCCGGCTCCACGCCCTTCACACCCTTGTTGTCCTTGCGTGGAACGTCGTAGACGTGCGAGCTGATGTCATTGACCCAGTAGTTCTTGCCGTCCTTGTTGAGCAGACCCTTGCCGAAGCCGGCGCCGGTCTGCGCGGTCTTGGCATTGTGGCAGTCGATGCAGGTGATCTTCGCCGGATCGACGGTGCACTTGGCCTTGTCCGCCAAATGCTCCTTCATGTCGTCGCGGTTCTTGTGGCAGGCCGTGCATACCTCGGCTGTCTTCGGATCGTGCTTCAACTGGTGCAGCGACTTGCCGTTGCCATGCGGGTCGTGGCAGTCGGAACAGGCGACCAGTTGGGTGCCGTTGCGGTACTTCTTCGCCTTGATCAGGTCCGAGTAGGGCTGATGGTGGCTCTTGGAATGCAGTCCATCGGCCCAGAAGTCGGCATCCTTGCCATCCGGTCGGGTGGTGTATTCGGTGAGGAAGCGGTTACGTGAAGTGCCCGGCAACATCATCTTGTTGTCCTTGTTCACCGGCTGGTCGTTGTTGAGGAAGCCCTGGGGCCGGCTGTGGCACTGCCCGCACAGCACGTCGGCGCGTTCCGCCGACAGCTTGTTGGGGCTGACGATGGTGGCCGGCATGTCGATCTCCTTGGCCTTGTCATGCACCGAGCCGGGGCCGTGGCAGGTTTCGCAACCCAGGTTGAGTTCGTTGGGCTTGCCGTCGCCATCGATGTCCAGTTCGCCATTGCGATCGTTGGCGGCGCCGGCGATGTAGTCGCCGTTGGCGTTCTTCGCCAGCGTATAGCCGGCGTAATGGCAGGACGCGCACTCCTTGTCGAAGGACTTGCCCGGCGGCGGATCGGTCAGCTTTTTGTTCTGCTCGTTGTAGAACCAGTCGGCGTGGTAGTCGCGCCAGGGCTTGCGGGTGCGGTCGGCAAAGGCGTCGTCGCCGTTCTGGTTGAACTGGACGAAGGGGAACAGGTTGGCGCCGACGCGCACCAGGTAGCGCTGCTTGTAGAGGCCGCCGCCGTAGGTCATGTCCACCGTGTAGGTGCGTGGCTTGTCCGCACTGTCCCGCAGATTTTCGGTACGCAGCTTGAGCTTGCCGTCGGTGTCCTTGTAGAAGCTTGCGGTGAAGCTTGCCGACGCCGCATCGGCCGGCGCCTTGGTGGCGATCTGGTACTTGTCGAAGCCGCGGCCCTTGTCGAAACCGTGGAACCAGAACGTGGTGCCGGCCATCAGCTTGTCGAGGCCCTTGTTGAACTCGGGGAAGCGCGAATGATCCTGCAATTTGCTCGGCTTGCCGATCACCGTCATGCCCAGCCGGTGCAGGGTCTTGGTAACGTGCTTCTGGTCTTCGTGGCACTCGATGCAGGCCGAGCTGCCGATGTATTTGGCATTGGGCGGGACGTTGCCGGAAATCTTGATCAGCATGGAGCCTGCGCCGAGTTCATCGGTGCCCAGCGCCTTGCGCGACTTGTCGCCGCCCGGGAGGTATTTGCTGGTGGCGGGTTCGACGTAGACAAAGTATTTGCCGCCGGGGACATTGGCAAAGCTGAACTCGCCCTTGTCGCTGGTCTTCGTGTTCAGGTAGCGCCCCCGATTGGCCGCCAGGCTGTCTTCCAGCGGTTCATCGTTTGGTGAATCCTTTTTGACTTCGATCGGGGTCTTGCCCATCGCCGCCACGTCGGTGGCGGGGATCAGCCAGACCGTGGCATCGGCGACCTTGAGGAAGGTTTCCTTGCTGCCATCTTCGACCACGCCTTTGAACGATGTGTTCGGGTAGGTCTTGACGCCACCCGTGCAGCCGTATATCAGGATTACCGACAGGAACGCAAGCAGGCTCGCGGCTAGGGGTTTTCTCATCATGATCTCCTGATTGTTGTGGTATGTGGCACGGCTGCGGACTGACAAACCCGACTTTCGAATCATAAGCGCGATAACTTCAAGCCTGTTGAGAAATATCAACCGTCAGTAGTGTCCGGTTAAAACGAACCCCATGAACTGGAAACCCAGATCTGGAGCGGTATTTGAGGCGATGAAGGGTGGTGTCGATTTGAACGACGAGCGGCGATTCGGGCAGGCTTCCGGGTTTTCTCCTGGAGACGGTT
>JACRIX010000023.1 GCA_016215645.1 Rhodocyclales bacterium | reverse complement strand
GTACTTCTTGGCATGCGCGTCCAGCAGCTTCTTCAGCGTTGCGCTGTAGAACTCGAACTTCTTGGTCTCGCTCTTGAACTTGCCGCCCCAGCCCTTCTTCAGCGTGTAGCGCGGGCCGCTGAACATGCCCTTGGCCTTGAACGCGGCCCAGCCCTTGATCGGGGCATCGCCCTTTTGCTCTTCCTTGCCATCCCAGATCGGGGCGCTGATGAACTTGGCGACGATCTCGGCGAACTCCAGTTCGCTGGTCGCCGACTTGCCGGTCTCCGGATCCTTGATTGTGTCGTAGTAGTCTGCCAGGTTGGGGAAGCCCTTGGCCTTCAACTTCTGCCCCAGCAGCCACTGCACTTCTGTTTCTTCCTGCTTGACATCGAAGATGCGCTTGATCGGGCTCTGCTGGATCGAGGCGTAGCCGTAGCCGTTGCTGCCGTTGGTGACGATGTTCCAGCCCTCGGACGAGTTGAAGGTGGAGGGCAGCACGATGTCGGCGAACTGGGTCATTTCCGACGGGTTGGTCACCATGTGCACGAAGAACGGCACTTTGGCCAGCACCTGGTTCCAGCGGTCGGCGCCGGTGCAGGAGTGGTTGAAGTTGTTCCACGAGGCGAGCAGCACCTTGACCGCGCCGGGATTCTTCAGCAACACGTTGGGTATGTCGTTGACGGCTGCGGTCTGGAAGGCAGGCAGTTCCTTGCTGCCCTTGCGGTTGGTGTCGTGAACCTTGTAACCCTTCTTGGCCACTTCGTCGATGAACGCGTCCTTGCTGGGGAACTTGTTCAGCTTGGGAGCGCTGCCACCTTCCTGAACCACGACGTCGATCGAACCGAGCAAACCGTTCAGCGCATACACGGCCATGGCGGCATAGGTGCCGCGCGGCCACATCGCCGCGCCGGGCCCCATCCACACCGCCGTATTGGGCGCGGCCTTGGCCATGGCGCGGGCGACGCGGACGATCTGGTCGGCGGGAACGCCGCATTCCCTGGCGGCGAAGGCCGGGGTGCGATCCTTCAGTTCCAGGTTCCACCACTTCACCAGACCATGGGTTTCCTTCTCGACAAAGGCGTCTTCGGCCACCGTGGAACCGGCGACGAAGAGATTCTTGCCGTCCTTGAAGTCACCGACGAATTCCTTGTTCCACGTGCCTTCGGTGAGAATCACGTGGGCGATGGCGCCGGCCAACGCGCCATCGGTGCCGGGCAGGACCGGCAGCCACTCGTGCGACTTGGCGCCGGCATTGGACAGGCGCGGATCGACCGTGATCACGGTGCCGCGGGCGACGATTTCGTGGAAGCGATGGATGGTGTTCGGCACCTGACGGTTCGAGGCCAGCGGATCGCAGCCCCAGATCACCAGACAGTTGGTCTTTTCCAGGTCGTAGTCGCGGTAGCCGGCAAAGCCCTGCGTCAGGCGCGGGCCCATCTTTTCGGCTTCGGCGCAGATGGCGCTGTGCGAGAAGTAGTTGCCGGTACCGAAAATCTTGGGCAGGGTGCCGTAGAGCAGTTCCTGCGATATCGGACCATAGCGGCCGCGCAGGTACATCAGTCTTTCCGGTTCCCCTGCCTTGCGCAGTTCGAGCATCCTGTCGGCGACGATGTTCATGGCTTCGTCCCAGGAGATCGGCACGAACTTCGGATCGACACCGCGCCCCTTGAGCGGATTGGTGCGCTTCAGCGGCATCTTGACGCGGTCCGGATCGTAGGTCTGCTGCGGGATCAGGTGGCCGCGCGGGCAGCAATAGCCATGGTTGCTCCTGGAAATCTGGTTGCCGCGCACACGGGTCGCCCGGCCCCCCGACACGTACAGCTGGATCGCGCACCATTGCGTGCAACCCTGGCAGGTGCTGGCCACCCATTCGCCCTTCGCCGGCATGCTGGCTCTGGCCTTGCGCGGGATCAGGGCGCTCTTGAAGGACATGGGCGCGGGCTTCGCCTCTGCCGCCCAGGCATACGCCCCCAGGCTCCAGGCCGCCGAGGCGGCGGATGCCTTGATGAATTCTCGTCTCGTCAATCTCATGATTGCCTCCACTCAGGGAAAACCGTTAAAAACCGGATACGTGCAGATATGCCGCGACTCGCCGACTGCCACCCGCCATTCGAACGCGATGCCATGTCGACGTTACTATCTGGTAACAAATCATCCATGCCCGCACCTGAATCTCGCGCCGCATTGTCGCGCCGGCGACGTAGGCCCAAAAGTCGGCGCTGGTGACACGGCGCCCCATGGGCCAAGGCTTGCCGCCGCATTCGGGCAGTACCGGGAATCGAACAATGCGTGGTGTCGGGCTTCATGGCGATCAGAAAAAGGTGAGTTGGTGACCTCGTTGCGATAACCATGCCAATAAAAACTATGGTTTAGTTTCAGCGAGTTATCTATCCGCGTCGGACTCGGCTAGGGAGAATCCAAAAAACTGGTCTAGTATGGTTACCACATCGTAACGAACGCCAATCAAACGCCATGAACAGCCAAATCACGTTACCAAACAGTAACCGTCGTCGCTGGTTGATTCACAGTAGCGGCCTCACCGCCGCCGCATTGATCGGACTGACACGCAAATCCCTGGCGGCGGACGGCAAGATCCGCATCGGCATGACGCCGGCCTTCCTTCACGACCAGCACGGCCTGCTCGGCGAATGGCGCGACTTCATGGCCACGTCGCTGCGACGCCCGGTCGAGTTCGTGCAACGCGACAGCTATCGCGAGACCATGGACTTGTTGCGCCTCGAAAAACTTGAATTTGCCTGGGTCTGCGACTACCCCTACCTGCACCTCAAGGACACGGTGCGCCTGATGGCCGTGCCGCTCTACCAGGGCAAGCCGCATTACCGCTCCTACCTGATCGTGCACAAGGACACCGCCAATGTCACATCCATGGCGAATCTGGAAGGCAGTGTCTTCGCCTATGCCGACCCCTACTCGAATACCGGCTATCTGGCACCGCGCTACGAAATCCGCCAGCTCGGCCGCGACCCGGCGAGCTTCTTCCGCAAAACCTTCTTTACCTGGTCGCACCGCAAGGTGGTCGAAGCCGTGGCCAGCGGCCTGGCGCGCGGCGGCGCCGTCGACAGCTACATCTGGGAAACCCTGGCCCACGTCGAACCGAGCCTGGTGAAACGCACGCGTGTGGTATCGCGGTCGCCGGAATACGGCTTTCCGCCCTTCGTCAGCCACCGCTCGGTCTCCCGCGCCGACTTCCAGCAGATGCAAAGCCACCTGCTCGGCACCAGCGGTTCGGACAAGGGCCGGAGCCTGCTGGCACGCCTTTACCTCGATGGCTTTACCACCGGCAGCCCGAGCCTGTACGACGGCGTGGCGCAGATGATGCGGGCCTTTGGCGAGGCTTGAGCCTTCCATGCGCTGGCTGTTCAACCTGTCGTTCCGCCACAAGATCCCCTTGTGGACCTCGTTCCTGATCAGCTTTTCGATCCTCGTCGTCGGTGCCGCGCTGATGGCCAAGGCCTACGAGGACATGAAGCGTGCCGTGGTGATCAGCGCCGACAATCTCGGCCACACGCTGGCCAACACCGTGGCGCCGACGCTGTTGCATGACGATGTCTGGCGCGCCTTCGAAATCGTCCGTTCGCCGATCCGCGCCGAATCGGCGCGCACCCCGGTGCAGGTAGACGCGGTCGTGGTCTTTGGACGCGACCACCGGGTCTTCGTCTCCAGCCATCCGGAAGCCCTGCCCATGTTGAGCGAGCCGGCCTCGCTGGGTCCGGATTGGCTGCTGCTGGCATCGCGGCTCGCCAATCCGATCGGCAATACATCGCCGCTGGTGCTGGAGCCGGAGAACTCCAGCTACCTCTACCTCGCGCTGCCGATCACCGACAAGGACGCACACCTGGGCCATCTGGTGCTGCGTTACGCCAAATCGGTGTTCCATCCCTGGTTCATCGACACCATCTGGCAGGGGCTGGGGCTCGGTCTGCTGGTGCTGACGGTGCTGATTCCCATCAACTGGTACTGGGGCAGCCGCATGGCCACTCCTTTGGTCGACCTCGCGCAGCGCATGGGCATGATGATGGAAAGACCGCCGGAGCCGCTGCCGCCGGACCTCTATCCCTACCAGGACGAGCTCGGGCAATTGTTCCAGGCCTACGACCGCATGGTGCTCGCCCTGCGCGACAAGGCCGCGCTCGAAACCGAAGTGGTGCGTTCGGAGCGCCTCGCCGCCATCGGCCAGCTCACGGCCGGCATCGCCCACGAAATCAACAACCCGCTGGCCGGACTGATCACCGCCGTCGACACCTTGAAATTGCGCCGCGACCTCGATCCCAAGGCGTTACGTCACCTGGACCTGATTGATCGCGGGCTGATGCAGATCCGCGATACCGTCGCCGCGCTGCTGGTGCAAACCAGGGTACAGGCGCGCCCCTTGAGCCAGCACGACCTGGACGACGTGCATACCCTGATCCAGCCCCAGGTTGCCAAGCGCCGCGTCCGGCTCGACTGGTCGGCCGCCATGCCGCCTGAATTGCCGGCTCCCGCCAGCCTGGTACGCCAGATCCTGATCAACCTGCTGCTGAATGCCGTTCAGGCCGCCGCCGAGGGCGGCACTGTCAGCCTCTGGCTGGGTCGCAAGGAAGACTCGGAGACCTGCCTTTCCATCATCGTGCGCAATGACGGCAGCCAGCTCGGCGAAGATCAGCTCGCCCATCTGTTTGAACCATTTGCGTCGTCCCGCCCCGGCGGCCACGGCCTCGGGCTTTGGGTCACCTACCAGATCGTGACCCAGCTCGACGGCCGCATCAGTGCCCGCAACCTCGACGATCAGGTCGAATTCGTCGTCAACCTGCCCCTCGGAGACGCCCCATGCAACACCGCATCGGCCTGATCGAGGACGATCCCATCATCGGCGAGGCGCTCTCCGAACGCCTCGAATTCGAGGGCTTTGCCTGCGACTGGTACCGCGATGGAAGGACCGCCCGACGCGGCCTCGGCCAACGGCGCTACAGCGTGGTGGTGAGCGACATCAACCTTCCCGAGATCAGCGGTGAAGCTTTGTTCAGCACCCTGCTCGCCGGCGGCCAGCCGATGCCGCCCTTCATTTTCATCACCGGCTATGGCGCCATCGACCAGGCCGTGCGCCTGCTCAAGCTGGGTGCCCAGGACTATGTCACCAAGCCGTTCAACGTCGGCGAACTGATCGGAAAAATACGGGGCCTGTGCGAACGCATGCCTACGCTGTCGGAAACTGAAGCAATACTCGGTATTTCGTCGAGCATGCGTCAGATCGAGGGGCTGCTGCCGCGCCTCGCGGCAAGCCGCAGCGCCGTGCTGATTTCCGGCGAATCCGGCGCCGGCAAGGAAGAAGTCGCCCGCGCCCTGCATCGCGCCGGCGACCCCGATGGCAAGGCGCCCTTCATCGCCGTGAACTGTGGCGCGATTCCGGAAAACCTGATCGAGTCCGAGCTCTTCGGCCATGACAAAGGTGCATTTACCGGTGCCGATCGCGAACGGCGCGGCGTCTTCGAGCAGGCCGATGGCGGCACCCTGTTCCTCGACGAAATCGGCGAAATGCCGCCGGCCATGCAGGTCAAGCTGTTGCGCGCCATCCAGGACCGCGCCGTGGTCCATGTCGGCGGCGCGCTACCGCGCAAGGTCGATATCCGCCTGATCTGCGCCACCCATCACGACCTCAAGGCCATGGTGGAACAGGGACGTTTTCGCGAGGATCTCTACTACCGCATCCACGTCGTGCATCTGCACGTGCCGCCCCTGCGCGAAAGGCAGGAAGACATCCTCTGGCTGGCGGGCCGGATGCTCGACGGATTCGCCGCACGGGGCGAGGCGCGGCGGACGCTGTCCGCCGAGGCCGAGCGCGCCCTGACCCGCTACCCCTGGCCCGGCAACGTGCGCGAACTACAGCACAGCCTGGAGCGGGCCTGCGTGCTGTCGATGTCGTCGCAGTTGTCCGCCGACAAGCTCTTTGAAACCTTCGGCCCAGACCTCGCCGCACCGGATGCCCTGCGCCTGCCGCTCAGCGACCACCTGCAGGACTGCGAGCGCGCCTATATCCGGCGCGCGCTGGGCGAATGCGACGGCCGTATCGCCGATACCGCCGCCCTGCTCGGCATCAGCCGCAAGAACCTCTGGGAAAAGATGCGCAAACTGGGCATCGCCGACGGCAACTGAGCTGCCAAGCGTGACCCATGCGGGTATAGAATCCCGCTACATTTCCATAATCATGGAAACATTGAAATGAAACCCGAACAGTCCGTTGACAAGCTCGCCTCGCTGGCGCAGGTAACCCGGCTGCGCATCTTCCGCCTGCTGGTACAGGCGGGGCCCCCGGGTGTGAACGCGGGGGCGATTGCCGACGCCCTCGGAATCGCGCCCAACACCCTGTCCTTTCATGTCGCCCACCTCGCGCGCGCCGGCATGGTCTTGCCGCGCCAGGAAGGTCGCTTCATTTTCTACAGCGCCAACTACCCGGCGATGGACGAGCTGATCGCCTATCTCACCGACAACTGCTGCCAGGGCAAGGGCCGGTGCCTGCCGAAGACGGCAGCGGCATCCACCACCCGGCGGCGGCGCCAGGCGGCTTGAGGAGATCCCACCTTGCCTTTCCAGATACTTGTTCTCTGCACCGGCAATTCGGCGCGCTCTATCCTCGGCGAAATGCTGTTCAACCATCTTGGCCAGGGCCGCATCAAGGCTTGGTCGGCGGGCAGCCAGCCGGCCGGCAAGGTGAACCCTGTCGCCCTGGAAACCCTTGCCCGGCATGGCATTCCGGCCGATGCGGCGCGCAGCAAATCCTGGGACGAGTTTTCGCTGCCGTCCAGCCCGCGCATCGATTTCATCTTTACGGTCTGCGGCAACGCTGCACGGGAAACTTGTCCGGTTTGGCCCGGACACCCGGCCACCGCGCACTGGGGCATCCCCGACCCGGCCCATGTCGAACCCATGGCGGCGCGGCGCGAAGCCTTCGAGGAGGCGTATCAGTCGCTGAAGCAGCGCATCCAGGGCTTCCTTGCCCTGCCGCTGGAAACCATGACGCGCGACCAGATCCTTGCCGCCGCGCGCCTGATTCATACCGGAGAGTAAGCGTGTCCGTCCAATGCGAAGTCACGGCGAAGTCGACCAGCGGCGCGCCCATGAGCCTGTTCGAGCGCTGGCTGACACTCTGGGTCGTCCTCTGCATCGTCGCCGGCATCGCCCTCGGCCGGTGGTTGCCGGCACCCTTCCAGGCGCTGGGGCGCATGGAAGTCGCGCGCGTGAACATCCCGGTCGGCCTGCTGATCTGGGTGATGATCATTCCGATGCTGGTCAAGGTCGATTTCGGCGCCCTGCACGAGGTCAAGCGCCATGTCAAAGGCATCGGCGTGACGCTGTTCGTGAACTGGCTGGTGAAGCCCTTCTCGATGGCGCTCTTGGGCTGGATCTTCATCCGCCACCTGTTCGCGCCTTACCTGCCGACCGACCAGCTCGACAGCTACATCGCCGGCCTGATCCTGCTTGCTGCCGCGCCCTGCACCGCCATGGTCTTCGTCTGGAGCCGCCTGACCCACGGCGACCCGCTGTTCACCCTGTCGCAGGTGGCGGTCAACGACACGATCATGATCTTCGCCTTCGCGCCGCTGGTCGGCCTGCTGCTCGGCATCTCGGCGATCACCGTGCCCTGGGACACGCTGGTGACCTCCGTCGTGCTCTACATCCTGATCCCCCTGGCGCTGGCGCAACTGTGGCGCAAGGCGCTGCTGACCAAAGGCCAGGCGGATTTCGACGCCACCATGGAAAAGATCGGCCCCTGGTCGATTTCGGCGCTGCTGGCCACGCTGGTACTGCTGTTCGCCTTCCAGGGCAAGGCCATCGTGGACAAGCCGCTGATCATCGCCCTGCTGGCGGTGCCGATCCTGATCCAGGTCTTCTTCAATTCCGCGCTGGCCTACTGGCTCAACCGCGTGGTTGGCGAGAAGCACAACGTCGCCTGTCCGTCGGCGCTCATCGGCGCCAGCAACTTTTTCGAACTCGCCGTGGCGGCGGCGATCAGCCTGTTCGGTTTCGAGTCGGGCGCCGCGCTGGCCACGGTGGTCGGCGTGCTGATCGAGGTACCGGTGATGCTGCTGGTGGTCAAGGTCGTGAATGCAAGCAAACCCTGGTATGAACAAGGAGTGAAATCGTGAAAACCCTCGAGTTCTTCGATCCCGCCATGTGCTGTTCCACCGGCGTCTGCGGCGTCGAAGTCGACCCGGTGCTGGCGCAGTTCTCTGTCGACCTGCAGTGGGCGGCCGAACAGGGCATCAGCGTGTCACGACACAACCTCGGCCAGGAGCCTGCCGCCTTCGACGAGTTCTCCAAACTGCCTGGCGACCCCGCCGCAACGGCGGAGTTCGATCATGTCATCTTCGATACCGCGCCGACCGGGCACACGCTGCGCCTGCTGACCCTGCCCTGGGCCTGGAGCGGATTTATTTCGTCGTCCTCGGGCGGCGCCTCCTGCCTTGGACCGCTGGCCGGGCTGGAAAAGCAGAAGGCGCTGTACGCCGCGACGGTCGGCTGAGTGTGGGCCGCATCGACCCGATCACCGAGGTGGCGCGCTATACGGAGGAAGTGCTGGCCGGCGCCGGCAGGAATCTCGATGCCGCCGGCCGCGCCCTGCTTGAGGCCACGCCGGTGCATGAAGCCGTGCGCCTGCAAGGCGACCTGAAGCGCGCCGGCATTTCGACTTACGCCTGGGCGATCAACCAGGACCTGTTTGCCAGCGCCACGCAGGATGCGCTGCTGCGCCAGCGCGGGCAGTTCGAGTGCCCTTCATCTGCCGCGTCGCCGACCAACTGGCGCCGCGCGCCTGCCTCGAGCCCTGGCTGGCCGAGGCGCCGGATGGCGAGGGGCTGCGCCGGCTGGTTGCGTAAGCGCTTGCCGCCGTCTTGCCAGCGCCGACTTTCCACTATCCACATGACCCAGGAGGAAGCATGAAAGCATTTTCCGTCGCGCGATCCGCGGCCCTGCTGTGCGGCCTCTGGCTGCTGACGCTCGCCAGCCTCGCCGGCGCCGCCGCGCCCGATTTCCTGGTCGATGCCGACTGGCTCGCCGACAAGCTCAAGGACCCCAAACTGGTGGTGCTCGAAGTGCGCTACCACCCGCACCGCCACAGCACCGTCGGCCACATCCCCGGCGCGATCCAGGTACAGCGCTTCGCCGACCTGGGCGCCAATGACGAACTGCCGATCATGAAATTTCCCTCCCGCGCCGCCTTCCAGGCCACGCTGCGACGCTGGGGTATCGACAAGGACTCGACCATCGTCGTCTATGACGATTCGGTCACCGCGCTGGCCTCGCGCGTGCTCTTCCTGCTTGATCTCTACGGCTTCGACATGCGGCGCGTCAAGCTGCTCGACGGCGGCACCGTGGGCTGGACCGGCTTCAACGACCTGACCAAGACGCCGACGCCGCCGAAGAAGGCCGGTACGGTGACGCTCAGGGCGCCGGCGGCGCAGCGCATGCCCGGCTGGACCGATGTCTATCGCCGCGTCGTCGCCGAACGCGAGCCGAAGCTCACTCTGATCGACGCCCGGCCCGCCGACATGTACGAGGGCAGCCGCATCCAGCATTCGGTACAGGGCGGCCATATCCCTGGCGCAATCAACATTGTCAGCCTGAACGGTGTCGATGGCCAGTCGCAGCAATGGAAGTCGCACGACGAACTGGCCGCCCTGTACAAGTCGGTGCCAAAGGACCACACGATCATCACCTACTGCCACGACGGCTTCCGCTCGACGCTGGCCTGGCTCCAGCTCAAGGCCCTGGGCTACAAGGACGTGCGCGTCTACAACGGAGGCTGGTCCGACTGGGATCGCACCCTGACCCTGCCGGTGGTCAAGGGCAGCGCACCCTTCGACGCCGATTTCAGCTTGTAATCCCATGCGCTGCATCGACGACGCCTGGAGCCGACACGAAGCAGATCTGCGCCGCTTCCTGCGCCATCGCGCCGGCTCCAACACGGAAGGCGACGACCTGCTGCAAGAGGTCTTTCTGCGCGCGCTGCGCCAGAACAATGGCCTGTGCGGCATCGACAATCCACGCGCCTGGCTGTTCCACGTCGCGCGCAACCTGCTGATCGATCGACTGCGCCTTTCCAAGGCGCAGGTGCCGCTGCCCGACGACCTGCCGGCCGGCGAAGACGAGCCGCCACCGCGGGTCGACGGCCTGACGCAGTGCCTGCCCCGTGCGCTGGCCGAACTGTCGGCGCAGGACCGAGAGGCCATCACCCTGTGCGACATCGAAGGCATCACGCAGCAGGAATTCGCGCAACGCATCGGACTCACCCTGCCCGCCGCCAAGTCGCGCTTGCAACGCGCCCGCACGCGGCTGAAGAGGCATCTCTCGGCGGCCTGCCAGGTCAGCTTCGACGCCGCCGGTCACGTCGCCGGCTTCGTGCCGCGTCCGCCGCTGAAATAGCGCCGTCCCCATGCCGGCGACGGCCCGGCTCGCCGTACCGCCATCCGCAGCGGCGAGGAGAGCGTTCTTTGCTCGACCGCCTTGCTGCGCAGGGGCTTCATCAGCGCCAACTTTCCGCTGCATCCTTTTACCGGCCCGTTCGTCTTCCTGTACACGAACAGGAGTTCGATCATGGATGCCCCCCTGCTGATTTCCACGCTGCAAAGCGGACTGGCCAGCCTGGCCTCGTATCTGGCGGCGCATGTGCTGCTGTGTCTGGTGCCGGCCTTCTTCATCGCCGGCGCGCTCTCGGCGCTGGTGCCGCAGCAGTCCATCATCCGCTATCTGGGTCCCGACGCGCCAAAGTATGTCTCCTACCCCGCCGCGGCGGGCGCCGGCAGCCTGCTGGCGGTCTGCTCCTGCACCGTGCAACCGCTGTTCGCCGGCATCTACGGCAAGGGCGCGGGGCTCGGGCCGGCGATCACCTTCCTCTTCTTCGCCCCGGCGGCCAACATCCTCGCCCTTTCCTACACCGGGGTCGCGCTGGGCGCCGATTTCGCCATCGCCCGCATCGTGCTGGCGCTGTGCTTCGGCATCGGCATCGGCCTGCTGATGGCGCTGCTGTTCCGCGACGACGACGTGGCGCGAAGCGGCAACCAGGCCACATTTGCCGGTGGCGGCGGCATTCCGGGTCGCAACCTGCTGTTCCTCGCCACGCTGGTGTTGCTGCTGCTCGCCGGTACGCTCAAGCTCGACTGGCTGGCCGCCGGTTTCCTCGATCTGCGCCTGGACTGGGGCGGCGCACCGGTCCTTCAGCAGTGGCTCGACGGCATGGTTCCGGTCAATCGGCTCAAGGGCGAGGAAGGACTCAGCCTGCACGGCCTGGCGCTGATCGCCTTGCTGCTGCTGATCGGCGCGGCGGCATGGCGCGGCCTGGGCAGTGTCGATGCGGGATTCAACCGGCTGACCTCCGTCACGCTCGGGCTCGCGGTCGCCACCCTGGCCTTCGCCGCGTTGGGCATCAAGGCCGACGCCGCCGGCCTGAACATCGCCGTCACCGGCCGCAGCCTGGCGGTGCTGGCACTGAGTGCCGCGCTGCTGCCCCAGGCCAGGCACCTCGATGCCTGGGACATGCAGCAGTGGCTGTGGGAAACCTGGCGCTTCGTCAGGATGATCTTTCCGCTGCTGGTGGTCGGCGTATTCCTGGTCGGCGCGGTGCGCCGCTTCATCCAGCCGGAATGGATACAGGCCATCGCCGGATCGAACACCGTGCTGGCCAACCTCGCCGGCGTGGTGTTCGGCGTCTTGATGTACTTTCCGACCCTGGTCGAAGTGCCCATCGCCAAGATGTTTCTCTCCCTGGGCATGCACCCCGGCCCGCTGATCGCCTACCTGATGGCCGACCCGGAACTCTCGCTGCAAAGCATCCTGATCACCGCCGCCATCATCGGCAAGCTCAAGGCCTGGACTTACGTCGGCCTGGTCGCGCTATTCTCGACGGTGGCGGGCCTGATCTACGGCGCCTGGGTGGATGGCGCCGCGATTGCAACGCTGGTGCTGGCAGTCGGCGGCTTCCTGGCCCTGCTGGCGACGGGCGTGCATCTGCTCGGCCGAAAGGCGGCTGTTACCCATTGAAAGGAGCCATCATGAAAATCAGGATCCTTGGCAGCGGCTGCGCCAAATGCCACCGCCTGGAACAACTGACCCGCGAAGTCGCCGCCGGACTCGGCCTCGATGCCGAATTCGACCACGTGACCGACATGCAAGCGATCATGGCCTATCCGATAATGACCACGCCGGCCCTGGTGATCGACGAGGAGGTCCTGGTGTACGGTCGCATGCCAAGCAAGGACGAACTGGCCGGCTGGCTCAAGGCCGCCCGCCAAGGCATCCGAGGCGACGCGGCTCGCACCAATGACGCATAGCCACCCCCACGCGCACGGAATGCGCGAGGCCCTGCCACAAACACGTCTGCTCGCGGCACTGGCACTGACTTGGGGATTCGCGCTGGTCGAGGCCCTCGCCGGCTGGCGCGGCGGTTCGCTGGCCTTGCTGGCCGATGCCGGCCACATGGTCACCGACGGCGCGGCGCTGAGCTTGGCCGTGGTGGCCGGCATTGGCATGGAGGCGTGGGCGCGCTTCAACGCGCCGTGCGCCATCGACGGCGCGCTGGTGAGCGTGGTCGCCGTGCTCGGGCTGCTGGTCAATCTCGGCGTCGCCTGGATGCTCGCCCACGGACAGGAAAACCTCAACCTGCGCGGCGCCTTCCTGCATGTGCTGGGCGACGTGCACGGCTCGGTGGCGGCAATCGCCTCGGGCCTCGTCGTGTTGCTGAGCGGCTGGACGCCGATCGATCCCTTGCTGTCGATTCTCATCGGCGGCCTGGTGCTCGCTGCCAGCCTGCGCCTGCTGCGCGAAGCGCTGCACGGGCTGATGGACGGCGCGCCCTTCAACCTGGACCTCGATCACCTGGGCGGCGAACTCGCCGCCGTGCCCGGTGTTAACAACATCCACGACCTGCACGTCTGGCGGCTCTCCGGCGAACGCCTGGCGCTGAGCGCCCACGTGCGGGTGGACAAGCTTGCCGACTGGCCGACCCTGCTGCCGCAGCTGCTGCTCATGGCATAGGACCATGGCATCGGCCACGCCACGTTTCAGCCCGAGACCATTCCACAATCACCGCTGCTGCTGCGGAATCGGCCATGATCCGCCCCTTGCGCCACGACGTGCCACGGGACCCGGGATGCCGGGTACGGAAAGTTTCCGTTCGTACCCGGCAACACCGAAGACCGCCTACTTCATCTCCCATTTGCGCGACAACGGACGCGAAGTGTTCTTGGTCCATTCGTGCATCGAGCCGTCGTAAAGCTTCGCCTTCGAGTTGCCCAGCAGCTCACTGATGACGAACCAGGGGCCGCTGCCCAGGTGCCCGGTGTTGCAGTAAGTGATGGCCTCGCCGGCCGGGTCGATGCCGGCGTCGCGCGCCATGGCGAGCAGCTCGCCCTTGGGCAGGAAGGTGCCGGTGGCCTCGTCGACGATGTCCTTGTGCGCCAGCATTCGCGCACCCGGAAGATGGCCCTTGCCCTTGACGTCCGAGGTCATGTTCTGGCCGACGTAGTAATCGGCGGTACGCCCATCCACTAGCTGTGCGCCGCCAACGACGGCCTTTTCCACATCGCCGAGCTGGGCCAGCAGTTGCGGGCGCGTGGTACCGGCGGTGAAATCGCCGGCGGTGATCGGCACGGCCTCGTGCAGCAGCGGATGGGACTCGGCCTTCCACTTCTTCACGCCGCCGTCGAGCAGCGCCATGTTGTCGTGGCCGAAGTACTTGAGCGTCCAATAGACGCGGGTGCCCATGGTCACCGAGTTGCTGTCCTTGCCGTTGGTGGCGATGACGATGGCCTGGCCGTTGCGCACGCCGAGCTTGCGCATCGTCACCTCGAAGGCGGCGGCCGTCGGCACCATCTTGTCGAGCTTGACGCCGTCGATCTCGCGCGTCTCGCGCACCTGCTTCCAGTCGAGCAGGCGCGAGCCCGGGATGTGGCCGACCAGCGGCGCCTTGGGATCGGCCTTCTCCTTGTCGGTATGCTGGCGGGCGAAGTTGGCAGGGTCGTCGCGCACGTCGATGATCACCAGCTCGGGGTTGTTGAGCTGGCCGGCCAGCCAGGCGGTGTCGACCAGCGGGCCGGGCACCTTGGTGGCGGCCACGGCTGCCGCTGCGGCCAGTCCGGCAAAAATGGCGCAAAGGATGCGGGCGGCGTTGGGAATCAGCTTCACTGTCATGGGAGTCTCCTTGTTGTTCAAAAAAAGCGCACCGTCTCTCGCGGCACCCTGAAAGTAGAGGTTTCAAGCATCCCGGTCAAGGCCCGGATGCTTCAGTGTCGGATGCCTCAGCGCCCCACCGGCAGGCTGTCGGCAATGTAGTGCTCCATCTGGTCGATGGCGAATTCCTGTTCGCTGAGGCGCGCCTTGACCAGGTCGCCGATGGAGATGATGCCGAGGATGTTGCCGTGCGCGTCGAGCACCGGCAGATGGCGGAAGTAGCGCTCGGTCATCAGGCGCAGGCGTTCCTCGATGGTCTGCTCCGGCCTGGCGAAGCGCACGCTGGTCGTCATCACTTCACGCAGAGGCGTGACACAGGGATCGAGGCAGGGCCGGGTGACCTTCTGCAGGCAGTCGCGCTCGGTGAAGATGCCGGAAATATGGCCCAGATCGTCGAGTACGATCACCGCACCGACGTCCGCACCGGTCATTTGAGCCACCGCCTCGTTGACCGTCTGGCTGACGCGCGCGGTGACGAGGGGCTTTTTGTTTTGCAGCAGGTTGCGAATCGAACTCATGATGTCCTCCGTAGAGATGTCATTTGAAGACCCGTTGCACGTTGGCTGGCGCCAGCCCTTTTCATCGACTTCACTTCGCCCGTGTCCATTCAGCGCCATGGGTGGCACGGGGACATTCCAAAGCGGGTTCTTCCCGGATGGGTGATGCAATGAACAACTGGCTATAGCGCAGTAACGGATCTTCCATGTAACCAACCGCGTCAAAGGCACGTTTGCAGGCATCCATTTCCCTTGCAATACCGTAGCCGATTTACCGGTCCAGCCCACCGAGTCTTTCGGTGAGTTCGCCACGGAGCAGTGCCGCCGCGGCGTCGCGATCAGTGACCCGGTGTCGCGACAGACACGGCAACCGTCTGCCGGTGCCAGTCGGCCACCTCGCTGACGGCATTTTCCAGCGGCATGCCGGCCTCGACGCGGTCTATGATCTGGCGCTGCAGGATGGCGCCGAGCATGTTGACGTTGGCATCCATCATCGGTGCCAGTTCGCGCAGAAACTGCACCGTCGGCGGATCGTAGGCGTAGGCCGCGAGATGCGTCTCCAGATCCTTGCTGGTGGCCAGGGCATAGCAAAGATCATAGAGCAGGTGGTAGCTGCGGGTGAACACGTCGGTGTCGCCACCCATGTTCTGTCGCACTTCCTCGGCCAGACCCTGGCGGAAGTCGCTCAGCCCGTAGCCAACCAGGCCCTTGACCACGTCCTGCGGGGTGAATTCCCATTCCATGGGCTTTTCTCCTTGAGCACTTGAATCCTTGTATTCCGTGGCTAGCCATAGATGGCAGCAAACGCATCGTCGTCGTCGCTGCATACCTTGCAGGTTTTTTCCGGACGCGGCGAGACGAAAAAACGGTCGCAGCGATCGCAGCGCTGCTTGGCCAGGCTGACCAGGACACGCGGCGGCTGGTCGGGGCTGAGGTCGAAGGCGGCGGCCGCATCCAGCACCCGCGGCTGGCAAACCTCCAGGCAGGCGACGCAGCCGACGCAGCGGTCACGCTGAAACAGCAGTGCCCAGTCGCCGGGGTTTTCGGTGATGCCAATGGCGCCGGTGGGGCAGACCCGGAAGCAGGCTTCGCAGACCGTGCAGCCGGGGCCGATGCTGATGTCGAGCGCCGGCAAGGCCTCATGGATGGCGACGTGATACGGCTGGCCGTCCTTGCGCGTGGCGACGATTTGCAACAACTCGCGTTGTTCTGGCAAGGCATAGGCGCCGGCGCGTATCGCCTTGTCGGGAACCGGCACGGCGGCCGGCTTCATCTCAACCGCCGCCGCGACTTCGTCGACACCGCGGCCGAACAGGCGGCGGAACAGGTGGCGTCGGCCAGAGGCGAAGCGCGGCTTCTCGGCGGTGGGTGCGGGGGTGTCGGTGACGACCTCGACGGGCAGCCACTGCTCGGGAGCGGCCGCGGCGCGCAGCTCGGCTGCCGCTTCGAGGTTGGCTTCGAGTTGCGCCGCGCCCTTGGCGCCGTGGGCGCAATCGGTGCACTGGGAAGCGCCGAGCAGGTGCGTCGGCAGGCGGCGTTTTTCGAGGTAAGCCAGGAGTGGCGCATCGAGCGCGCCGAGGCAGGGCACCACCGCATCGGCGGCATGACCTGAAGGTGCGCAGGCGATGCTGAGACTTTCGCCCTTGATCGCCTGGCGCAGCATCTCGATCGGCTGGAAGCCGGCCGCGGCGAAGGCGCCGGTGCGACAGGCGGAAACGCACAGGGCGCAATTGCGACAATTCTCCGGGTCGATCGCAGCACCGCTGTCACCGAGACTGATCGCCTGGTGCGGACAAGCGTCCTGGCAGCGCGTGCATTCGCTGTAGCGATAGCGGTAACGCACGCAGCGCGCGGCACGGAATTCCGGCGCGACGACGCTCATTTGCGATCCGGACGTAGCTCTTGCAGCGGCTTGCCGTGCTCGCAGGTATTGGCCGGTATTACGAAACTGACCAGGCCGCCGGCGCCGCCGTCGGCACTGCGGGCAAACAAGGCAAATGTGGTCGCCTTCCACGTCGCGACTCCGCCCTTGACGGCCAGAATCGGCTTGCCGGGGTATTTGCGTTCCAGCGTGCGAGCGATGGCGAGCGCATCCTGGTCGCGGTCGGCGACCACGATTACGGTTGCCGTCGGCGTGATCTCCAGTGTGCTGCGCCAAAGCACGGCATTGTCCAGCGCGTCGCGCTGGCGGCTGGCAGCGCCGCGGCCGTCGATGACGCAGCACGGCGACCTGGCGGCGAGGGCGGCGACCAGTTGCGGCTTGTCCTTGAGGCCGGCCTGGGCCTGGACAGCGCCAGCTGCCGCCAGGGCAGCCAGCGCCAGCAGCCAGGAGGGCAGCCGATTCATGATGCCGGCTTGGTCGCGAGCCGTTTCGCGTACCGGTCGAAAACGGCAGGCGGCAACACCAGCTGGCGGCACTGGCCGAATTCGACCCACTCGGCGAGTTTCGGCGCGGCTTGGGTCAGCGGCCCGATCCACAGCGCGTCGCCGAGATCCTCGACCAGTCCGGCGCAAAGGTTGAGGTCGGTATCGTCGACGACATCCACCTGCACCATGAAGCGCGAAGCGCCCAGGTCACGCATGGCCTTGAGCCACCAGGACGCCAGCGCGCCGCTGCCGCTGCCGTCGGCACGCAGCACTTGCCATGCGGGTTCGCAGTGCGAAGGGGTGACGGTCTTGAAATCGGCATTCGACACCGTCTCGAAGGACCAGCTGACGCTCTGCCTCCCGAGCCGCGCGTAGACGCCAATGCGCCTGGCGCCGTGGGCGGTTGCCAACCGGTCGATCACCGCGCTGTCCTGCACGGCGGCTTCGCCGACGAAGACGCAATCTGCGCCGGCGGCAAGCAACGTCGCCACGCGCTGCTCGTCGCCCACATCGACCACGATGCCGGCGCACAGCGCGGCGACGGCTTCAACGCCGGGCGCGTCGAACAGCATGTCGTCGGCATCGATGGGCGAGGCTTCCTCGAACGCCAGGCAGCGGCGTACTGCCAGCGCCGACTCTTGTGCCATGGGTGAAACGTCGACGGCGGCTGGATATGCTTCCGCCACGGCTACCTCGTCACATTTCATCGGTTCAGGCAACGTACTCGAACTTCGGATAGGCAAAAGGATATAGCGGACAGTCCGCATCGGGCGCCAGGCCGACCAGAAGCGGACGAAGTTCCTGCAGCGCGCCGAGTATCGGCGCGACATTCACGCCGAGGAAGCGCGGGCTGTATTTGGCCAGCGCCATCTGGGCGTCGTCGATCATCAGCAGCGCGCCCTCCTGGTTCTGGTTCTGGGTGAAGAACAGCGCCAATGTGGCGAAGGCGAGACCTTGCAGGAATTCGGCCTCGGGATCCTTGGTCCCGAGCAGGCTGTTGCGGATCAGACGCGACCAGCGTTCGTTGAGCCAGTCGTGCAGTGCGCCGAGATCGTTGCTGTCCCACATCACCTGCACGTCTTTCCAGTCGAGCTGCGATAGCACCTGACGGTCCGGCGGTGGCAGTTCTTTGGCTGCGGCAAGATCGAGGATCATGGCCGGCCCCTAACGCAAACCGCCGAGGTCGCGCAGTTCCTCGAAACGTCGCACGTTGTCGGGCGCCGCCAGCGTGGTCGACAGCGCATCCGTCATGCAGCCGTTGCACACCGGTTCATTGGGATTGAATTCGATCCGCACTTCGGTCTTCGGCACTTCCAGACGTCCCTGGTCGGCATCCTCGATGCGCAGACCCATGGCCTCGATCTCCTCGCGGGCGAAACCGCCGAGCAAGCGCGCCATCTCGCGATAGAAGGAATGTTGCGCGGTGCGTTCGATCAACAGGCTGTAACCGCGTACCCAGCGGCCGAGGTGCTGGCTCCAGAAGCGCTTGATTTCCTTTTCCAGGCGCCGCTGCGCGGCGATATCGCCATGGTCGAGGGCGGCGGCACCGCGCTCCAGCAGTTCGGCGACGAACATCAGCTCGACGCCGATCTGGTCGGCGAACACCTCAAAGCGGCCCGGGCGCAGGGCAAAGCCCAGGCGCTTGTAGGTCTGCATGGTGTCGAAGTTCGGTTGCTGCTTGTAGCGGCCCGTCAGGCGCACCGATTCCACCGGCGGAAAGCCGCCGGTGCAGGCGAAATGCGTGGTGTATTCGATCGCCAGGCTTTCCAGCAGGACATCTTGCGGCGTCGCCAGGAAATCCTCGTCGAAGCGCAGGCCGGCGTCGGCGAGTTCCGCCAGCGTCGCCGAGCCGCGCAGGGCATCGATGAACTCGCGGCTCGGCTCTTCGACGAAGACCCCCGACAGCAGGCGATAGACTCCAGCGCGGGCGCGCCAGTCCGCGGCCGTTTCGGCGGGAGAAGCCAGGATTGTCGCCGTCTCGCCATCGCCGACTTCTTCGACATCTTCGATATTCAGTGCGGCTTTCAGCATGTCAGCTCCATGTGTCGCATTGAAAAAAGCCGGCCCACCGGGTACGGCGGGCCGAAATTACCCGGCCGCTGGAAGGAGTAGGAACGGCCGGTCATACCTCTTCAGGCCATGATTCAGTGACCACCGCCTTCGTGCTTTTTGACGCTGGCCGGGCCGCCCCAGGAGGCCATCTCCGGATGCATCTTGCGATGCAGGTCGCCGGTGTAGGCATAGCGCATGGTCTCCTTGTAGGCCTCGTAGTGCTTCTGCCAGTCGCCTTGCGAATCGCCGTACTTGTCGTTGGGCCCGGCCTTGCTCACCTTGACCACGGTGTCGTACCAGCCCTGCGAGCCGCCGATCGGATCGGCCACCACCGGGATGATGTTGTTGGGATGGACGCCCCTGTCGTCCCACCAGACGTTGTTGAGGTCCGGATCTTCCTGGCCATGGCTGTAGTCGCCCTTCTTCTCCTTGAGCTTGAGCGTCGCCAGGCGGCCGTATTCCCAGTGGCCGAATCCGGTCGGAATCGCCACCGTCTTCGGGTGGATGCCTTCCGTGACGTAGGCCTTGGTCACCAGGTGGCCGGCGCGGCTTTCAACGCGCACCAGGTCGCCGGTCTTGACCCCGATCTTTGTTGCCGTGGCCTGGTTGATCCACATCGGGTTGCTGTGGGCGATTTCGGCCAGCCACTTCACCGCCGCCGTGCGTGACTGCTTGTGCACGTTGAGCTTGAAGGTGGT
>JACRIX010000020.1 GCA_016215645.1 Rhodocyclales bacterium | reverse complement strand
GGCCGCCGAAAAATTTGCCGACACCCCGGATCAGGAACTGCTCGACGACGTTGGCGCCTTCCTCAACAAGGGCGCCAAGGACGGCGACGCGCCTGCCACCTGCAGCTGATTCCGGACTGACGGCAAGCGGAGGCGTCGCCGACCCGGCGATGCCTCCGTTCGTCGCGACCACCGCTGCCGTCTGAAACCCTCCAGACACTGAAAGCCAACGCCATGGATACCCCCACCAGCAATCCGCGCATCAAACCATTCTGGCCGCCCTTCGTCGCCGGCGTCGTGCTCGGCCTGGTCTTGCTGCTCACCTTCGTCCTTTCCGGTCACGGCCTGGGGGCGAGCGGAGCGGCCAACGATCTGGTGGCCGGCGTCGGGCTGCAGCTGGCGCCGGAAGCCACCCGGGCCAACGGCTACCTTGGACCACAGGTGGCGGACGGCAACCCGCTGGGCTCGTGGATGACCTGGGAGATCGTCGGCGTGGCCATCGGTGCCCTGGCCGGCGCATTCATGGCGGGACGCTTCCGCGTGCAACTCGACGGCGAACGCAGCGTCGGTGCCGGGTCGCGGGTGATCAAGGCCCTCGCCGGCGGCTTCCTCGCCGGCTTCGGCGCGCGCATCGCCGGCGGCTGCACCAGCGGCATCGGACTTTCCGGCTCGGCGGCGCTGGGGGTTTCGGCCTTCGTCTTCCTCGCGCTGTTCTTCGTCACCGGGATGATCGTCAGTCGCCTGGTCAAGGGGGTGTGAAATGTTCCCGCTCAACGACAATGGAATGATTTCCGGCCTGCTCTGCGGCATCCTGTTCGGCTACGTGCTGGAAAGCGCCGGCTTCGGCAGTCCCGTGAAACTGAGCGCGCAATTCAGGCTGCGCGACTGGGCGGTGTTCAAGGTGATGTTTACCGCCATCGTGGTGGCGGCGGTCGGCCTTTGGCTGCTGCGCGTCGGTGGCCTGCTCAAGCCCGACTCGATCGCCGTACCGCAGGCCGCGCTGGTGGCCGCTGCCGTCGGCGGCGCGCTGGTCGGCGCCGGCTTCGCGGTTGGCGGCTATTGTCCCGGCACCTCGGTGGCCGGCCTGTTCTCCGGTCGCATCGATGCCCTGGTCTTCGTCGTCGGCGTCATCACCGGCACGGCGGGATTCGCCGTGTTCTACGGCACCACGCTGAAATCGCTGAAATCCGCCGGCCTCATTGCCGAGGGCGACACCTTCGCCGACGCCTACGAGATTTCCGACCCGGTGATGATCGCCATTCTTGTGGTCGCGCTGATCGGCGTGTTCTTTGTCGGCTCCTGGTTCGAACGCCGCAAGGGCGGTCCGGTCACCGCCCAGGAGGCAGTCGAAGGCGCCTGCCCGACAACATGAGCGAGAACGGATCCCGCTGGCGGGCCGGCTTCAGGGCCGACTATCAGGCGATCTTCGTCGAGGAATGGTCGCCCTTCGTCGGCGCCATGCTGCTGGTGCTCACCATCATCGGCCTGATGCTCTCGGGCCTGGTCTGGGGTGTGTTTGGCGGCGTCAAGTTCTGGGGCGACGGGTTCAACAACCTGATCGGCCTCGGCCCCATGCTCGGCGTGCCGCAACAGACTGAAGGCTTCCTGATGCACCGCATGTCGCTGATGAACATCATGCTGGTCCTGGGCGCCTTTGCCGCTGCACTGCTCTCGCGCCAGTTCAGCCCCAACCGGCCGCCGCCGCTGGAATACGTCTGGGCCGCGTCGGGCGGCAGCCTGCTCGGCATCGGCGCGGCGCTGGCCGGCGGCTGCACTACCGGCGGCTTTTTCAACCCGGTACTGCACTCCTCCCCCGCCGGCTGGGCAATGTGGCTGGGCCTGCTGGCGGGCGCCGCCATCGGCCTCAAGCTGCTGTTGTGGACGCTCGACCACATCGAATGGGGCATGCAGGCCCCGCCCGCGCTCGACGTGCCCGAAGGCGTCACGCGCAACTATCCATGGCTGGGTCTGGCCGTCATCGTCGGCGTACTGCTCTGGGCCACGCAATGGTACGGATCGAGCGACGAGAAGATCGCCGCACGCGCCGTGATCGTCATCGCCGGCTTCGCCATCGGTTTCATCATGCACCGCTCGCGCCTGTGCTTCGCGCGCGCCTTCCGCGAACCCTTCATGACCGCCGAAGGCGACATGACCAAGGCGGTGATCCTGGCGCTGGCGATCGGCATCCCCATCGCAGCGCTGCTGTTCCAGAAGAAAGTCATCGACCCCTACCTGGCGATTCCGCCCGCGTTCTGGATCGGCTCGCTGGTCGGCGGCCTGATCTTCGGCATCGGCATGGTCTTCGCCGGCGGCTGCGCCTCCGGCTCGCTATGGCGCATGGGCGAAGGCCACGTCAAGCTGTGGGTGACCATGTTCTTCTTTTCCTGGATGGGCTCGACGGCGAGCGCCATCTTCAAGAAACTCGGCCTCACCACCATCGACGAAACCAATGTCGAAACCTGGGAGATGACCAGGATCGGCTTCCAGGCCTACCTGCCGGAAATGTGGGGCAGCTGGGGCTGGACCCTGGCGCTTGGCGGCGGCCTGCTGCTGCTCTGGTACGCGCTGGTGCGCTACAACGAATCCACGGAAAAATTCACTCTTCTATAAGGAGATCATCATGAGAGCGAGAAAACTCAAGCTGTTGGTCGCGGTTCTTGCCGCGCTTGGCGCGACCCCGCTGCTGTATCCGGTACCGGCCTTCGCTGCCGACGCGGCGACCATCCAGCCGCGCGACGGCTGGTACAACAAGGCGCTGGTCGATTTCGACTTCGTCAAACAAAACGTCAGCATCCCGCCCAAGAAGGGCGTGATGCTCATCGACTCGCGCCCGGCGGCGCGCCAGTACGACGTCGGCCATATCCCCGGCGCCATCAACATCCCGGACAGCCAGTTCGACAAACTGGTCGGGAAACTGCCGGAAGACAAGGCTACGCTGTTGTTGTTCTACTGCGGCGGCCTCGAGTGCATGCTGAGCCACAACTCGGCCTTCAAGGCCGAGAAACTCGGCTACACGAACATCAAGGTCTATCCCGCCGGTTCGCCGGAGTGGAAGGCCAAGGGCGGGCAGGTTTCGGTCTCGGCCGCCTATCTGAAGAAGCTGGCTGAAGACAAGACCCCCCATGTCCTGATCGATGCGCGGCCCAAGCGCGTGGCGGACAAGGGCATGATCCCCACCGCGATCAATATCTCCGACAGCGAGTTCGACAAGCACGTGGACAAGCTGCCGGCCGACAAAGCCACGCCGCTGATCTACTACTGCGGAGGCCTCGAGTGCGTGCTCTCCGACAACTCGGCGGAGAAGGCGCGCAAGCTCGGCTACACCAATGTGCTGACCTATCCGCCCGGCTACCCGGAATGGGAAAAACTGAACGGCGCTCCGGCCGCGACAGCCGCCGCAACCGGCGCTGCAGCGGCGCCGGCCGCTGCCGGCGCGACCCTGGTACCGGGCAAGGAAAAGGGCTCGGTAACGGTGGCCTCCTTCGAGGCGGTCTGGAAGGCCAATCCGGGCTCGATCATGCTGGTCGATGTGCGCGATCCCAAGGAAGTCGCCGGCGGCATGATCAAGGGCGCGGTCAATATCCCGATGAACGATCTGGAAAAGAAGGTCGGCACGCTGCCCACCGACAAGCCCGTGGTCTTCGTCTGTGGCACCGGCGCCCGCTCCGGCGAGGCCTACGACACAGTCAAACTGCTTGGCGGCAAGGTGCAGGCCTTCTTCATCGATGCCGACACCAAGTTCAACGCCGACGGCAGTTTCACCATGGTGGCCAAGAAGTAATCTCGCTTCACGGCCGGGCGGCATCCTGTCGCCCGGCATTCCGCCGCATATCATCGGAGAACACGAAATGAACAAGCTATCCCTCATCCTGGCGCTGGGCCTCGCCTGCACCCTGCCCGTCCACGCCCAAAGCCCGGCCGAAGTCTTCGTCGGCATCAACTCGGGAGTCGCCCAGACCCAGGGGGTGGCCATGGTGCTGGCCAGTCAGGCCCTGGCGCAAAAAGCGACGGTTCGCGTCCTGCTCTGCAGCGACGGCGGCCAGCTGGCGGTCAAGGACAAGGATTCGGCTGCGCTCAAACCCAGCGGCAAATCACCCAGGGAAATGCTGCAAGGGCTGATGAAGTCCGGGGCAAAAGTCGAGGTCTGCGCCCTGTTCCTGCCCAATGCCGATCTCAAGCCCACCGACCTGGTCGAGGGCATCGGCGTCGCCAAGCCGGCCGATGTCGCCGCCTACATCCTGCAGCCGAACGTCAAGACCCTGTCCTTCTGATCCCATCCCGCCCGGCGTTGGTCCTGGGAATAAAAGGCCAAATCCGGGCTTTCGTCGGACCGCCGGCGCGGCGGCCACCCCTGTTCCAAGATAGCTAGGCAGTTCCGGCCGGTATTCGCGGTTTTGGGGGGCGCAAGGCTCAGGCATAGTGCCGTCCATGGCCCTGCCCCTCGAGACCCTGCCCGACCGCACCGCCCTCAAGTTCCTCGTGGTCGATGATTTCTCGACCATGCGGCGCATCGTGCGCAACCTGCTCAAGGAACTCGGCTTCACCAATGTCGACGAAGCGGAAGACGGTGCCGTGGCGCTTTCCAAGCTGCGCCAGGGCGGCTACGAGTTCGTGGTCTCGGACTGGGCCATGCCCAACATGGATGGGCTGACCCTGCTGCAGAACGTGCGTGCCGATTCACGCTTGCAAGCCCTGCCCTTCATCATGATCACCAACGAAGCCAGGCAGGAAAAACTCAATGCCGCCATGCGCGCCGGCGTCACGAGTTGCATCGTCAAACCCTTCAACGCCGCCACCTTGCAGGAAAAACTGGACACCGTCTTCGAAAAGATGGGCATCTGAGCCGGCCCCGGCTCGCTGATCCCTCCCGTCGCATCGGTTCCCCGCAAATGCGCCCGCGCGCTATACCCGAGTAAATCAATCAGCTATAGTCGGATTTTGCCTGCCGCCGCCGCTCATGACGCTCCGCAACCGTCTTTCCACCGAAACCTCACCCTACCTCTTGCAACACGCCCAGAACCCCGTGCATTGGCAGCCCTGGGATGAGCAATCGCTCACTCTGGCACGGCAGGAGAACCGTCCGATCCTGCTTTCCATCGGCTACTCGGCCTGCCACTGGTGCCACGTGATGGCTCATGAATCTTTCGAGGACGAGGCCGTGGCGGAGGTGATGAACCGTCTGTTCATCAACATCAAGGTCGATCGCGAAGAGCGCCCCGACCTCGACCAGATCTACCAGACCGCGCATCACATGCTTACCCGGCGTAGTGGCGGCTGGCCGCTGACCATGTTCCTCGCGCCGGACGGCTCGCCCTATTTCGGCGGCACCTATTTTCCCCGCGAACCGCGCTACGGCCTGCCGGGCTTTGCCGACCTTTGCCAGCGCGTGGCCGCCGCCTATGCCGAACGCCGCCACGACATCGCCGCCCAGGCGGTGGAACTGCGCGACGCGATGATGGACACGGTGCCCGAGGCGCCGACGGCACAGGCACGTTTCGATCCGGCACCGCTGGCGGCGGCGGAGGCCGCGCTGGCCCGCGCCTTCGACCCGGTGCACGGCGGATTCGGCGGTGCGCCGAAGTTTCCCCACCCGACCGACCTGTCCTTCCTGCTGACACGCCATAGCCCGGCTGGCCGCGCTATGGCGCTGACCACGCTGCGCCACATGTGCCAAGGCGGCATCTACGACCAGATCGGTGGCGGCTTTGCCCGTTACAGCGTGGACGCGCGCTGGGAGATCCCTCATTTCGAAAAAATGCTCTACGACAACGGGCCGCTGCTGGGGCTTTGCGCCGACGCCTGGGCACAGAGCCGCGACCCGCTGTTCGCCCGCGTCGCCGAGGAGACCGCCGCCTGGGTGCTGCGCGAAATGCAGGCGCCCGACGGCGGCTACTACTCCGCGCTCGATGCCGATTCCGAGGGCGAGGAAGGCAAGTACTATGTCTGGACCCGCGAACAGTTGGCGGAGGCCCTGACACTCGAAGAGTCGGCGCTGGCGGCACGGCGCTGGGGCTTCGACGGCGCGCCGAATTTCGAGAATCGCCACTGGCATGCGCGCATTGCCGGCGAACTTGGTATCGGTGAAGAGTCGCTGCTCGAATCGGCACGGCAAAAACTCTTGGCCGCGCGCGAAAAACGTGTCCGCCCGGCGTGCGACGACAAGGTCCTGAGCAGTTGGAACGCCCTGATGATCGAGGGCATGGTCCATGCCGCACGCATCTTCGGCCGCGACGACTGGCTGCGTTCGGCGCAACGCGCCATGGATTTCCTGCGCACGACGATGTGGCGCGAGGGCCGCCTGCTGGCCACGTCGCGCCATGGCCGCGCCCACCTCGATGCCTATCTCGACGACTATGCCTTCCTGCTTTCTGCATTACTGGAAATGCTGCAGGCCGACTTCCGCCGGGACCACCTCGCCTTCGCCGTCGAACTCGCCGATTCACTCCTGGCGCGCTTCGAAGACCCGGAGGCCGGGGGCTTCTTCTTCACGGCACACGACCATGAAACCTTGATCCACCGCCCGAAGAGCGGACACGACAACGCCACGCCCTCGGGCAACGGAATTGCCGCGTTCGCGCTCCAGCGCCTGGGGCACCTGCTGGGCGAGCCGCGCTACCTTGCCGCGGCCGAAAAGGCGCTGGCCTTGTTCTGGCCCCACCTGCGCCAGTCGCCGGGCGGCTTCGCCTCGCTGCTGCGCGTACTCGATGAAAGCCTGGTGCCGCCCGAGATCGTGATCCTGCGCGGTCCCGCCGCGGAACTGCCGGAATGGACCGAGGCGCTTGGCGTCCAGGCAGGGCGCTTGGTGCTGGCGCTGCCCAACGGACTGCGGGGCTTGCCGCTCGCGCTGGCCAAGCCGGAAAGCGATCATGTCAACGCCTGGGTCTGTCGCGGCGTTACTTGCTCTGCCCCGACGGCGAGAATCAAAGACATCCTGAATTGATCTGAAGCATTTTTTGACCCTGCGACATCCGGTAGCTTTCGCCGACCCGTGCCCGGGACACCCATCGACAACCCCACAAAGGAATTCCACATGAAATCGGTACTGATCTCCGCCCTGATCGCCACCGGCCTGTTTGCCTCGGCGCCGGTCTTCGCCAACAAGGATCTCGCCACCAAGAGCGGCTGCATGGCCTGCCACGCCGTCGACAAGAAGCTGGTCGGCCCGGCCTACCAGGAAGTCGCCAAGAAGTACAAGGCCTCGGATGAAGCCATGCTGATCGACAAGGTCAAGAAGGGCGGCAAGGGCACCTGGGGTCAGATCCCGATGCCGCCGAACGACAAGCTGAAGGACGAGGACCTCAAGACCCTCGTCAAGTGGGTACTCGGCGGCGCCAAGTAATCCGCGTCGACGCTTCCTGCGAGGCCGCTCCCGCCTTGGGTGGGAGCGGCCTTTTCGTTTGTGCATCCAGAGGAAAAACGATACGGCGAATTCCTCTGCGCTGATTTATCATTCGCGCTTCGAATCCCCCGAACATTACGGAGCCTTGCCATGAAAGTGCCCATGAAAACCCTCTCGCTGTCCGTGATCGCCGCTGTCGCCGTGATGGGCTGTGGCAATGAAGAGCCGCCCCCTCCCCCCCCGGTGCAGGCGCCCCCACCCCCGCTGGTGGTCAAGATCGGCAGCGTGGCTCCGCTCACCGGCGGCATCGCCCATCTGGGCAAGGACAACGAGAACGGCGCGCGTCTCGCCGTCGATGAGGCAAACGCCGCGAAGCCCAAGCTCGGCGGCCGCGACGTCAAGTTCGAACTGGTCTCCGAAGACGACCAGGCCGATCCCAAGGTCGGCAATACCGTGGCGCAGAAGCTGGTCGACGCCAAGGTCGCCGGCATCGTCGGCCACCTGAACTCCGGCACCACCATCCCGGCCTCGGCGATCTACAACGGCGCCAGCCTGCCGATGATCTCCGGCTCGGCCACCAACCCGGCGCTGACCGAGCAGGGCTTCAAGGGCGTGTTCCGCGTCGTCGGTCGCGACGACCAGCAGGGCCCGGCGGTGGCCAACTATCTCGCCACCACCAACAAGCCCAAGACCGTGGCCGTGATCGATGACGCCACCGCCTATGGCGAAGGCCTCGCCAACGAGGTCGAGAAGACGCTCAAGGCCGCCGGCCTCAAGGTATTGCCGCGCGAGAAGGGCACCGACAAGACGGTGGACTGGAAGGCCGTGCTGACCAAGGTCAAGGGCAAGAAGCCCGACGCCGTGTTCTACGGCGGCATGGATGCCACCGCCGGCCCGCTCCTGAAGCAGGCACGCGAGCTCAAAATGACGTCGGTATTCTCCTTCGGCGATGGCGCCTGTACCGACAAGATGGCCGAACTCGCCGGACCGGCCGCCGAAGGCCTGATCTGCTCGCAAGCCGGCATCCCGGTGCAGGCCGCCGGCAAGAAGTTCCTCGACGCCTACAAGGCCAGGTTCAAGGCGGATCCGATCCTCTATTCGCCCTTCACTTACGACGCCGCCAACCTGCTGATCGCGGCGATGAAGAAGGCCGATTCGCCCGATCCCGCCAAGTACCTGGCGGCACTCGCGGCGAGCGACTACAACGGCGCCAGCGGCAACATCAAGTTCGACGAGAAGGGCGACCGCAAGGACGCCGAGATGACCATTTTCACGCTCAAGGACGGCAAGATCACGCCGCTGGCCATCATCAAGGGTGGCAAGTCGCTGACGCTGGACGAGTATGCCGCGCTGTCGGCGCCAGCGGCTCCCGCTGCCACAGCGGCGGCTCCGGCAGCACCTGGCGCGACCCCGGCGGCTCCTGCGGCCGCTGCCGCCGCCGCTCCTGCTGCTCCGGCGGCCGCTCCTGCCGCCGCCAAGCCCGCCGCACCCGCTCCCGCCAAGTAAGCCTCACGCGGCGCAAACAAACGGGGAAGTCGCCAACGCGCCTTCCCCGTTTCATTTGTCATGGACATCCTGCTGCAGCAGATCATCAACGGCCTCACCACCGGCAGCGTCTACGCCGTGGTGGCGCTGGGCTACACCATGGTCTATGGGGTGATCCAGCTGATCAACTTCGCCCATGGCGAAGTGGTGATGATCGGCGCCATGGTGGCCTTTGCCGTGATCGCCGCACTGGCCGGCAGCGCCCTGCCGCCGGCCGTGATCCTGCTGGCCGGCGTGCTCGCCGCGGTGCCGGCCTGCATGGTGCTCGGCTATGGGCTGGAGCGCATCGCCTACCGGCCGCTGCGCCACGCGCCGCGCCTGGCGCCGCTGATCACGGCGATCGGCATGTCGATCGTCCTGCAACACCTGGCGCTGCTCATCTGGGGCCGCAACCCGATCGCCTTTCCGCAGATCGTCGCCAATCCGAGTTTCACCGTCGGTGACGCCGCCATCAGCGGCGTGCAGATCGGCATCATCCTGCTGTCGATGGTGATGATGGCCGGCCTCTCCTGGTTCGTCTATCGCACGCGCTTCGGCATCGCCATCCGCGCCACGGCAGAGAATGTGCACGTCGCCAGCCTGATGGGCGTCAATGCCGATCGCGTAATTGCCGCCACCTTCGTCATCGGCGCGGCACTCGGCGCCATGGCCGGCGTGATGTACGGCACCTATTACGGCATCGCCCATTACACGATGGGCTTCATCCTCGGCCTCAAGGCCTTCTCGGCCGCCGTGCTGGGCGGCATCGGCAACATCCCCGGCGCCATGGTCGGCGGCCTGCTGCTGGGCCTGGTCGAGGCCCTGGGCACCGGCTACATCGGCGAATACACTGACCTCTGCCGCTGGCCCGGCGCCGCCGACGGCGGCTGGATGGGCGAACGTTGCACCGACGGCGCCCACTTCGTGCTCTTCGGCAGCAACTACCAGGACGTGTTCGCCTTCCTGATGCTGATCCTGGTGCTGGTGTTCCGCCCGTCCGGCCTGCTCGGCGAGCGCGTCTCGGAGCGCGCCTGATGGGCTGGAGCATGAAACAGAAGTTCGGACTTGCCGCCATCGCCCTGGCCCTGATCGCCCTGCCCTTCGTGCTGGCGATGGCCGGCACGGCCTGGGTACGCATCACCAACTTTGCCGTGCTCTTCGTCCTGCTCTCGCTCGGGCTCAACATCGTGGTTGGTTTCGCCGGCCTGCTCGACCTCGGCTACGTCGCCTTCTTCGCCGTCGGCGCCTATGTCTATGCACTGCTGGCTTCGCCCCACTTCGGCCTGCATCTGCCGTTCTGGGTCATCCTGCCGATCGGCGCGGCGGTGGCCGGCATCGCCGGCGCCGTGCTGGGAGCGCCGACTCTTCGCCTGCGCGGCGACTAACTCGCCAACGTCACCATGGGCTTCGGCGAGATCGTGCGCATGTTCATGAACAACCTTACCGAACAGCTGAACATCACCAACGGGCCGAAGGGCATCAACCTGATCGACCCTTTCCGCATCGGCGACTTCAGCTTCTCGGCCAACTCCGGCGCGCTGAGCGGGCCGATCAAGTATTACTACTTCCTGCTCCTCGTGTTGCTCGCCGTGATCGTCATCAACCGGCGGCTGCAGGATTCGCGCATCGGCCGCGCCTGGGTGGCGATCCGCGAGGACGAGATCGCCGCCAAGGCCGCCGGCATCAACACGCGCAACATCAAGTTGCTGGCCTTCGCCATGGGCGCCTCGTTCGGCGGCATCGCCGGCGGCATGTTCGCCGCGATCCAGGGCTTCGTCAGCCCGGAGAGCTTCATCCTCAATGAATCCATCATGATCCTGGCCATGGTGGTGCTGGGCGGCATGGGCAACATCTGGGGCGTGATCGCCGGCGCCGTGCTGCTCTCCTTCATGCCCGAGCTGTTGCGCTATACCGTCGAGCCGGCGCAGAAGATGCTGTTCGGCAGGATGCTGGTCGACCCCGAGGTGCTGCGCATGCTGATCTTCGGCTTCGCCCTGGTGCTGACCATGCGCTTCCGCCCCGCCGGCCTGTGGCCGGAGACGCGGCACAGGCGCGAACTCGACGCGGACCGCAAATGACTGGCGTGCTTCTTGAAGCCCGCCACATCGGCAAACGCTTCGGCGGCGTGCAGGCGCTAAAGGATGTCTCGCTGACCATCCGTCGCGGCGAGATCTACGGCCTGATCGGGCCCAACGGCGCCGGCAAGACCACGCTGTTCAACGTGTTCACCGGCCTCTATCCGCGCGATGGCGGCGAGGTGCTGTTCGCCGGCCAGCCGCTGAGGCTGGAAAGCCCGCACACCGTGGCCGCCGCCGGCATCGCCCGCACCTTCCAGAACATCCGCCTGTTCGGCAACATGACGGCGCGCGAAAACGTCATGGTCGGCCGCCATGTGCGCACCAAGGCCGGCGTCTTCGGGGCGATTCTGCGCACCCGTGCCGAGCGCGAAGAAGAAGCCGCCATCCGCCGCCGCGCGGATGAGCTCTTGCATTACGTCGGCATCGCCGACTGCTCTGACGCCCTGGCGCGCAAGCTTTCCTACGGCGACCAGCGCCGGCTCGAGATCGCCCGGGCACTCGCCACCGAGCCGCAACTGCTGGCGCTGGACGAGCCTGCCGCCGGCATGAACGCCACCGAAACCGTCGGCCTGCGCCAGCTCATCGAAGGCCTGCGCAAGGATGGCCTGACGGTGCTGCTGATCGAGCACGACGTCAAGCTGGTAATGGGCCTGTGCGACCGCGTCGCCGTACTCGACTACGGCGAGAAAATCGCCGAGGACGTGCCCGAGGTGGTGCGCGGCAATCCCAAAGTCATCGAGGCCTATCTTGGCACGAGCGCTCATTGAGGCCCTGAACCTCGAGGTCCACTACGGTGGCATCCGTGCCGTGAAAGGCATTTCCTTCGCTGTCGAAGAGGGTGAGATGGTCTGCCTGATCGGTGCCAATGGCGCCGGCAAGACGTCGACACTGAAAGCGCTGGCGCGAATGATCCCGGCGCAGGGAGAAATCCACTACGGCGCCGAGCGCATCGATGCCATGGCGCCGCATGAACTGATCCGCAAGGGCCTCGCCCTGGTACCCGAAGGCCGCGGCATCTTCGCCCGCCTGACGGTTGCGGAGAACCTCGCCATGGGCGCCTACCATCGCGACGACAAGGCCGGTATCGCCGCCGACCTCGAGCGCATTCACGCCTTGCTGCCACGCCTGAAAGAGCGCAGCACGCAGGTCGCCGGCACGCTCTCCGGCGGCGAACAGCAGATGCTGGCCATCGGCCGCGCCCTGATGGGCCGACCAAAACTGCTGCTGCTCGACGAGCCCTCGATGGGCCTGGCGCCGCTGATGGTGGAAAAGGTATTCGAAGTGATCCGCGCCGTTGCCGCCGAAGGCATGACGGTGCTGCTGGTGGAGCAGAACGCGAAGCTGGCTCTGGAACTTTGTTCGCGCGGCTACGTCATGGAAAGCGGCGCGATCACGGTGGCCGACACTTCCGCTGCACTGCTGGCCGATCCGCGCGTGCGAACAGCCTATCTCGGCGAATGATCACCGTACCACCGTCCGCAGCGGCGAAGAGAGCGTACTTTGCTCGACCGCCTTGCTGCGCAGGGGTTTCATCAGCGCCGACCCTCAGCCGGCGGCGTAGGTAAACGAATCGGCGAAGAATTCCTCGGCCGGCAGGCCGGCGGCGGTGAAGTCGGCGCGCGCCGCGTCGATCATCGCCGGCGCGCCGCAGGCATAGACCTGGTAGGCGGCAAGGTCGGAATGGTCTTCCAGCACGGCACGGTGCACGAAACCGGTGCGCCCCGTCCATGCGTCCGCGGCGGTGGCATCCGACAGCACCGGCAGGTAGCGGATGTGCGCATGTTCGCGCGCCCAGGCCAGGGGCAGTTCCGGCAGGTAGAGCCCGGCGCGGTCGCGCGCGCCCCAGTAGATCTCCATCGGGCGCAGCAGCTTCTGGTGGATCGCGTGCTCGACCAGCGACTTGATCGGCGCGAAGCCGGTGCCGCCAGCCACCAGGATCATCGGCTTGCTCGATTCCTCACGCAGGAAGAAGCTGCCGTAGGGGCCCTGGAAGCGCAGGATGTCTTTTTCCTTCATGGCGCCGAATACATGCCCGGTGAATTCGCCGCCCGGGATCAGGCGGATGTGCAACTGCAGGTAGCCGTCATCATGCGGCGCATTGGCGATCGAGAAGGCACGGCGTTTTCCGTCCTTGAGCAGGAACTCGACGTACTGGCCGGCGAGGAACTGCAATCTTTCATTGGCGGGGAGTTTGAGGCTGAGCACGACCACATCCTCTGCGCGGCGCTCGATCTGCTGCACGCGGCAAGGCAGGATCTTCACCGGTATGTCGCGCGCGGTGCCTACTTCGCGGACTTCCAGCACCAGATCGGACAGCGGCCTGGCGCAGCAGAACAGCGTCATGCCGGCGGCGCGGTCGGAAGTCGGCAAAGCGGTGTCCTGCGCCTGGCCATGGTCGACCAGGCCTTCCAGCACCTTGCCCTTGCAGGCGCCGCAGGCACCATTGCGGCAGCCGTAAGGCAAGGTCAGGCCGGCGTCGATCGCCGCCTGCAGCACGGTGTCGCTGCCGTCGGTCTCGAAACTGTGTCCACTGGGCTTGAGCGTGATGCGGAAGGGGGCGGCTGAGGTGGCAACTGAGGCCATGCGATAATCGTCCGATGCGTAGATTGCTGATAATCGGCTGCGGCGACGTGATGCGCCGCACGCTGCCGCAACTGGTCCGCCGCTGGCGGGTCATGGCGCTGGTGCGGTGCCGCGATCCCGCGCTTGCCGCGCTGGGCGTGACGCAGATCGAAGGCGACCTCGACCATCCCGAAACCTTGAAGCGGCTGTCCGGCATTTCCGATGCCGTTATCCACAGCGCACCACCTCCCGCGGAAGGCAAGGGCGACCCGCGTACCGGCCGCCTGCTCGCCCTGTTGCAACGGGGAAAAAGTCTACCACGCCGGCTGATCTACATCAGCACCAGCGGCGTCTATGGCGACTGCGGTGGCGCCCGGGTCGTCGAAACCCGCACTGTCGGGGCAAAGTCGGCGCGCGCGGTACGGCGCGTCGATGCCGAGCACCGCCTGCGTCGCTTCGGGCGTCGCCCCGGCGGTCTCTGCCGCGTCAGCATCCTGCGTGCACCGGGCATCTACGCCGGCGACCGCCTGCCCCTGGAGCGCCTGCAGCGCGGCCTGCCGTTGATGCTGCATGCCGAGGACAGCCATACCAACCACATCCATGCCGAGGACCTCGGCCGCGCCTGCATCGCCGCTCTCTCGCACGGCGGCAGCAACCGGGTGTACAACATCAACGACGATTCGGCGCTGGCCATGGGCGAATGGTTCGACCTGCTGGCCGACCGCTTTGGTCTGCCGCGGTCGCCGCGCCTGCCGCGCGATGAAGTGAAGCGCAGTGTCCCGGCAATGCAATGGTCATTCATGAGCGAATCGCGCCAACTCGACAACACGCGGATGAAGCGCGAACTGCGCCTGCGTCTGCACTATCCGACGGTCGCGGCCGGCATTGCCGCGGCACAGGGGGTCACATGCTCTGGGTAAAAGCCTTTCACATCCTCTTCTTCACCAGCTGGTTCGCCGGCCTGTTCTATCTGCCGCGCATCTTCGTGAACCTCGCCATGGTGCCAGCCGAAAGCGTCGCCGAGCGCGAACGTCTGTTGCTGATGGCGGGCAAGCTGTTCCGCTTCATGACGCCACTGGGCGTGATCGCCATCGGCCTCGGGCTCTGGCTCTGGTTCGGCTATGGCTTCGCAGGCGGCTGGCTGCATGCCAAGACCGCGCTGGTGATCGGCCTGGTCGCCTACCACGCCTGGTGCGGCATGCTGCTGGCCGAGTTCCGCGAGGGCAGTTCGATCAAGGGCCATGTCTGGTTCCGCTTCTTCAATGAGGTGCCGGTGCTGGCGCTCGCCATCATCTGCATCCTCGCGGTGGTCAAGCCCTTCTGAAGCGAAATCGCCGGACGTAACTGCCGGCACTCGCCCGCAGGGGCGAGTCCCGGAAAATTTGCAGTGCTTCTGGATTCCCGCATTCGCGGGAATGACGGGATTTCGAAAGTCGGCGCTGGCAGCACGGCGATATGGATAGCGTCGATATCCACAGGGGATACCGTCACCATCAGATGCGGTGACATAATGCCGGGATGAAGAACTTCGGGATTTCAGCGTGAACCACTATTTCGCCACCAGTCCGCGCGGTCTCGAAGCGCTGCTCGCCGAGGATCTTGCTGCCGCCGGCGGCAGTTCGGTCAAGACGGTGCCCGGCGGCGCCAGTTGCCAGGGCACGCTGGAAACCGCCTACCGCATCAACCTCCAATCACGCATTGCCACGCGCCTGCTCTGGCGTCAGGCGCTGGGCAGCTATCGCAACGAGGCCGACATCTACCGCCTGGCCTACGACATCGACTGGTCTCGCCTGTTCTCTGTCGATCGGTCGATTCGCGTCTATGTCACGGCAATACGCTCGCCGCTGAAGAGCATCGAGTTCATCACGCTCAAGGTCAAGGATGCGGTCTGTGACCGCTTCCGTGCCGACACCGGGCGTCGACCCAGCGTCAACACGAAGCATCCCGAGGTGCGCATCCACCTGTTCATCACCGAAAGCCAGGCCACGCTCTATCTCGACACCTCGGGCGAGCCGCTCTACCTGCGCGGCCACAAACTGGCCAAGGTCGGCGCACCGCTCAAGGAAAACCTTGCCGCCGGCATTTTGCGCCTGTCCGGCTGGCAACCCGGAACGCCCCTGCTCGACCCGATGTGCGGCAGCGGCACCTTCCTGCTCGAAGCAGCGCAGATGGCGCTCGACGACGCGCCGGGGTTGTCGCGCAAACCGGGCGATTTCGGTTTCGAACACCTCAAGTCCTTTGACGCCGGACTCTGGCGCACGCTGCAACGTGAAGCGGCCGAACGACGCCGCGAAGCAGGCGCGCTACCGATGTTCGGTAGCGACATCGACGGTGACGCCGTGGCGCGTACGCGGCAAAACCTGGCCGGGGCGGGACTTGATGATCTGGTCACGCTGCAAAAGGCCGACCTGCTGACGCGTTCGGCGCCTACTCCCGGGGGGGTGCTGGTAGCAAATCCGCCCTATGGCGAACGCCTGGGCAGCGAGGAGGAACTCGCGGCCTTCTACCCGGCGCTGGGCAATGCCCTGAAGCAGCGCTTCGCCGGCTGGAACTGCTGGTTCCTCTCCGCCGATACGCGCCTGCCCAAGCTGATCCGGCTGCAGGCCTCGCGCAAGATTCCGCTATTCAATGGCCCGCTCGAATGCCGCCTTTACGGCTTCGAGATCGTGGCCGGAAGCAATAGGCGCTAGCTCAGACAATATCCAGGTGCTGGATGCCGGCGTTGCGGTCGGCGGACTGGGATTCCTTGCTGTTGAGCTTGATCATCAGGCGCACCTCGTTCATCGAGTCGGCGAAGCGCAATGCATCCTCGTAACTGATGCGGCCTTCTTCGAAAAGATTGAACAGCGCCTGGTCGAAGGTCTGCATGCCGAGCTCCTTCGATTTCTTCATGATTTCCTTGATCTCGGAAACCTCGCCTTTGGCGATCAGGTCGGAGATAAGCGGCGAGTTCAGCAGCACCTCCACCGCCGCCGCGCGCCCCCTGCCCTCCTTGACCGGGATCAGGCGCTGCGAAACAATGGCCTTGAGGTTGAGCGAAAGATCCATGAAGAGTTGCTGGTGCCGTTCTTCGGGGAAGAAGTTGATGATCCGCGTCATCGCCTGGTTGGAGTTGTTGGCGTGCAGCGTGCCCATCGCCAGGTGGCCGGTTTCGGCAAAGGCCATCGCGTGTTCCATGGTTTCCATGTCGCGGATTTCACCGATCAGGATTACGTCCGGCGCCTGCCGCAGCGTGTTCTTGAGCGCGATGTGCCAACTATCGGTATCGACCCCGACCTCGCGCTGGGTGATGACGCAGTTGATGTGGTCATGCACGTATTCGACCGGGTCCTCGATGGTGATGATGTGGCCGTAGGTATTCTTGTTGCGGTAGCCGATCATCGCCGCCAGCGAGGTCGACTTGCCCGAACCCGTGCCGCCGACGAACAGTACCAGCCCGCGCTTGGTCATCATCACGTCCTTCAGCACCGGTGGCAGCTTGAGGTCGTCGAAGTCGGGAATGCTGACGTTGATCACGCGCAGCACCATCGCCACGTTGCCGCGCTGGACCAGGGCATTGACCCGGAAGCGGCCGATCGAGGCTGGCGAGATGGCGAAGTTGCATTCCTTGGTCGCCTCGAACTCGGCGGCCTGCTTGTCGTTCATGATCGAGCGCGCCAGCTCCTGCGTGTGCTGCGGCGACAGCGGCTGGGTGGTGACCGGCGTCATCTTGCCGTCGATCTTGATCGCCGGCGGAAAGCCGGAGGTGATGAACAAGTCGGAACCCTTCTTCTGCATCATCATCGTCAGCAGCTGGTACATGAACTTCAGGCCTTCATCGCGTTCCATGGTGCAATCTCCAGTTGATTCTTCTCAGCTCAGCCGCGCCAGCGGCTCTCATCAGTAGCCTCCCCGCGAGGGGAGGACGGGAGGGGCGGGCGTCAATTTGCCACAAAGACAATTCCCCGGTTTGACTCCGTCAAACCGGGAAGTTGTCTTTATTGGCGGCCTTGCTGCGCGCCTCAGCGGGCGAAATGATCTTTTTCTTGACCAGGTCGGACAGGTTCTGGTCCAGCGTCTGCATGCCGAACTGCTGGCCGGTCTGGATCGCCGAATACATCTGCGCCACCTTGGCCTCGCGGATCAGGTTGCGGATGGCCGGCGTACCAACCATGATCTCGTGGGCAGCGACGCGACCGGTGCCATCCATGGTCTTGCACAGGGTCTGCGAGATCACGGCCTTCAACGATTCCGACAACATGGCGCGGATCATTTCCTTTTCCGCCGCCGGGAAGACGTCGATGATGCGGTCGATGGTCTTGGCGGCGGACGAGGTGTGCAGCGTGCCGAATACCAGGTGGCCGGTTTCGGCGCCGGACATGGCCAGGCGAATGGTTTCCAGGTCGCGCATTTCGCCGACCAGGATCACGTCCGGGTCCTCACGCAATGCCGAGCGCAAGGCGTTGTTGAACGACAGCGTATGCGGCCCGACCTCGCGCTGGTTGATCAGGCACTTCTTCGAGTCATGCACGAATTCGATCGGGTCTTCGACGGTGAGGATGTGGCCGTACTCGACATCGTTCTTGTGGTTGACCATCGCCGCCAGGGTCGTCGATTTACCGGAGCCCGTCGGGCCCGTCACCAGCACCAGTCCGCGCGGCTGGTCGGCGAGCTCCTCGAAGATCTTCGGGCACTTGAGGTCTTCGAGCGAAAGTATCTTCGAGGGAATGGTTCGCATCACCGCCGCCGCGCCCCGGTTCTGAACAAAGGCATTGACGCGAAAGCGCGCCAGGTTGGGCACCGCAAAGGAAAAGTCGCACTCGAGATTTTCCTCATAGAACTTGCGCTGACCGTCGTTCATGATGTCATAAATCATGCCGTGCACGTCCTTGTGATCCATCGGCGGCAAGTTGATCTTGCGCACATCGCCATGAACCCGGATCATCGGCGGCATGCCGGCGGAAAGGTGCAGGTCGGAGGCCTTGTTCTTGACCACGAAGGTGAGCAGTTCGGTAATGTCCATGGCGCTTTCCTGTGAATGGGGTGCGATATACTTTGCAGCCGCTATATGACATCAATCGCCGCCAACTTGCAAGCCGTGCGTGAGCGCATTGGCGCTGCCTGCCTCGCCGCCGGGCGGAGCAAGGATTCGGTAAGCCTGCTGGCCGTGTCGAAAACCTGGCCGGCCGCCAGCCTGCGCGAGGCCGCCGCCGCCGGACAGCTCGCCTTCGGCGAAAACTATGTGCAGGAAGCCATCGACAAGATCGCCACGCTGGCTGATCCCGCCCTGGAATGGCACTTCATCGGCCCCTTGCAAAGCAACAAGACACGCGCCGTGGCCGAGAACTTCGCCTGGGTGCATTCGGTGGACCGCCTGAAAATCGCAGAGCGACTCTCGGCGCAGCGTCCGTCGGGCATGCCTCCCCTGAAACTCTGCCTGCAGGTCAATGTCTCCGGCGAAGCCTCCAAGAGCGGCTGTACCCCGGTCGAAGCCCCTGGCCTTGCCGCGGCCATTGCACGACTTCCTGGCGTGACGCTGAAGGGATTGATGGCGATTCCCGAACCTACCGATGATGTCACCTTGCAGCGACGCCGCTTTGCCCTGCTGCGCGAAACCCTGGGCACGATCAACACCGAACTCGGTGGCGGGCTCGACACCCTGTCGATGGGCATGAGCGACGACCTCGAAGCGGCGATAATGGAAGGCGCAAGCATCGTGCGCATCGGCACGGCAATCTTCGGACAAAGGCAGTACCAGACATGAAAATCACCTTCATCGGCGGCGGCAACATGGCCGTTGCCCTCATCGGCGGCCTGCGGCGGCAGGGCTTTTCGGCGGCGGGGATACAAGTCGTCGAACCATCTGCGGAATCGCGCGACAAACTGACCGAAAGCTTCGGCGTGCGCTGCGCGGGTGCGGTCGATGCCTCGGCGCTGAGTTGCGAAGTGCTGGTGCTGGCGGTCAAACCGCAGCAGATGAAGGATGCCGTCGCACCCCTGGCTGGCAAGCTCAGTGGCCAACTGGTGGTCAGCATCGCCGCCGGCCTGCGCATGGTCGACATTTCGCGCTGGCTGGGCCATTACAGAAACCTGGTGCGCACCATGCCCAACACGCCGGCCCTGATCAGCGCCGGCGTTACCGCCTTGTGCGCCGACCCGAGCGTGGACCTCGAAGGCCGCACCCAGGCAGAAAAAGTCTTGCGCGCCGTGGGCAGCACGATCTGGGTCAATGACGAGGCACAGATGGACGCCGTCACCGCCGTTTCCGGCAGCGGGCCAGCCTATGTCTTCTATTTCCTCGAAGCCATGGAAGCCGCCGGCCTCAAGCTCGGCTTCGACGCCACGACCGCGCGCCAGCTGGCGGTCGAGACCTTCATCGGCGCCGCGCGCCTGGCCGAGCAAAGCAGCGAATCATTGTCCACCTTGCGTAGCCGCGTCACCTCCAAGGGCGGCACCACCGAAGCCGCCCTCAACGCCTTCAATGCCAATGGCGTCGCCGAGGGCATTGCGCGCGGCATTGCCGCCGCCGCCGCCCGCGGCCGCGAACTGGGCGACATGCTGGGCAAAGACTGATGCTGATCCGCATCCTGCTCTTCATTCTCGACACGGTCTGCAGCTTTTTCACGCTGGCCCTGCTGGTGCGCTTCGTCATGCAGTGGCTGCGCGCACCCTTTCGCAATCCGCTGGGCCAGTTCATCGTCGCGGTCACCGACTGGATGGTACGGCCGGTCCGGCGCCTGGTTCCCGGCCTGTTCGGGCTGGACATGGCCAGCCTGCTGCTCGCCTGGCTATGGCAGATCGCCTATCACGGCATTGCCCTGGGCTTCAGCGGACTGCTGTTCGCCGTGTCGCTGGAGCCGACTCTCATCGTCATGGTGCTGGCGCTGCTGGAACTGCTGAAGATGGCGCTGTACCTGCTGATGGGAGCGGTACTGATTTCCGCCATCTTTTCCTGGGTCAATCCCTATGCGCCGATGGCCGAGATCTTCAACACCCTGACGCGCCCCTTGTTGCGGCCATTCCGCCGCCTGATCCCGCCGGTGGGCGGCGTCGATCTGACGCCGCTGGCCCTGCTGCTGCTGCTGCAGATCGCCCTCTTCGTCCTTGCCGGCCTGCGCCAGAGCGTACTGCCCGTCATGCTGTGAGCTGGATCCTTGCCGACGGCAACGGCGTGATCCTGCGCCTGCACATCCAGCCCGGGGCCAAGAAAACCGAAGTTGCCGGACTGCACGGCGAAGCCTTGAAGATTCGCCTTTCCGCGCCGCCGGTCGACGGCAAGGCCAATGCCTGCCTGATCGAATTTCTCGCCAGGCAGTTGGCTGTGGCGAAATCGGCGGTCGAACTGATCAGCGGCGAAACGGCGCGCGCCAAACGGGTGCGGATCGCCGGCATCGGCGCCGACGCCGTGATCGCCAGGCTCAGCTGAGCGTACCGTCGAAGGCCAAATGACCGTCGATCAGGGTGTAGCGAACGCGGCCGGGGAAGGCGTAGCCGAGGAAGGGCGTGTTCTTGCCCTGGCTCTTGAGGGCCTCGCGACTTACCAGGTAGTCGGCCACCGGATCGAAGACGCAGATGTCAGCCGGCGCGCCTACTTTGAGGCAACCGGCATCGACGCCAAGGATGCGCGCCGGATCGGAGGTCACCCGCGCCAGCGCCGTGACCATTGGCAGCTTCATTTCCCGGGCCCACTTCAAGGTCAGCGGCAGTAAGAGTTCCAGGCCGGTGGCGCCGACCTCGGCCTCGTCGAAGGGCGTCTGCTTGCCATCGTCATCGACCGGGGTGTGGTCGGAACACAGGGCGTTGATCGCGCCCGAGGCCAGGGCCTTGCGCAGGGCATCGCGATCGCCCGTGGAACGCAGGGGCGGGTCGAGGCGCGCATGGGCATTGAAAAAACCGACGTCGTTCTCGCACAGGTGCAGGTGATGGATCGCCACGTCGCAGGTCACGCCGATGCCGGCGGCGCGCGCCGCAGTGATCATTTCGACACCCGCGGCCGATGAGACCCGTGTGACATGGACGCGGGCGCCGGTCTCGCGCGCCAGTTGCAGGATGGTCGCCAGGGCGATGGTCTCTGCCGCCACCGGGATGCCGACCAGCCCCAGCCTAGCCGCCACCTCGCCGTCGTGGGCCACCCCCTTGCGTGCCAGGAAAGGATCCTGCGCCTGCAGCCAGACCGGGAAGTCGAAGGTCGCCGCGTACATCATGGCGCGCAACAAGACTTGCGTGTCGACCACGGCGCGGTTGGCCTGGCCGAAGGCGACACAGCCGGCTTCGGCGAGTTCTGCCATTTCGGTGAGCGCCTTGCCTTCGAGCTGGGTAGTAAGGGCGCCGACCGGATGCACATGGGCGAATTCGGGCAGGCGCGCGCGGTGCGTGAGCATCTCGACCAGACCGGGTTCGTCGAGTACCGGATCGGTATCCGGCGGACACGCCAGGCGTGTCACCCCGCCCGCCGCGGCCGCTGCCATTTCGGACTCCAGCGTCGCCCGGTATTCGAAACCCGGCTCGCGCAGCCGCGCCGAGAGGTCGACCAGACCGGGGCAGACGACGCAGCCGCCGGCGTCGAGCACGCTGCTGGCCTCGAAGCCCGCCGGCGTGTCGCCAACGCCGACTATCCGCCCCGCCGCGACGAACACGTCCAAGGGTTTGTCAGTCTTGCTCGCGGGGTCGATCAGGCGACCGTTCTTGATGTGTATCTTCATGGTTCAGTTTCCACCGAGCATGGCCATCACGGCCATGCGTACCGCGATGCCGAAAGTCACCTGCGGCAGGATCACCGCCTGCTTGCCATCGGCCACCGCCGAGTCGATCTCGACGCCGCGGTTCATCGGCCCCGGGTGCATAACAATGGCGTCGGGCTTGGCCAGCGCCAGCTTTTCGGGGGTCAGGCCCCAGGATTTGAAGAACTCCTGGGTCGAGGGCAGCAGCGCACCCTGCATGCGTTCGTTCTGCAGGCGCAGCATCATCACTACATCGACCCCGCGCAGGCCTTCGCGCATGTCGTTGAAGACACGCACGCCGAGGCGCTCGACGCCGGTCGGCAGCAGGGTCTTGGGCGCGATCACACGGATCTCCGGCACGCCGAGGATGTTGAGGGCGTGGATCTGGCTGCGGGCCACGCGCGAGTGCAGCACGTCACCGACGATGGCCACCGTCAGCTGGGTGAAGTCCTTCTTGTAATGGCGGATGGTGTACATGTCGAGCAGGCCCTGCGTCGGATGCGCATGGCGCCCGTCGCCGGCATTGACCACGTGGATGTGGTCGCGATCCGTGGCCGCAAGGTGCTGGGCGATCAGGTAGGGTGCGCCGGATGAGGCGTGGCGTACCACAAACATGTCGGCCTGCATCGCCGCGAGGTTATCCACCGTATCGAGCAGGGTCTCGCCCTTGTTGGCTGACGAGGTACTGATGTTGAGGTTGATGACGTCGGCGGACAGCCGCTTGGCGGCGATCTCGAAGGTGGTGCGGGTGCGCGTCGAGTTTTCGAAGAAGAGGTTGAACACGCTCTTGCCGCGCAGCAAGGGCAGCTTCTTCACCTCGCGCTCGGCCACCTCGGTGAAGGGTGCCGCGGTATCGAGGATGCGCGTCAGCACTTCACGCGGCAGGCCTTCGATGGTGAGCAGGTGCTTGAGTTCGCCGTGCCGGTTGAGTTGCGGGTTGCCGCCGGTGTTCATCACGCTCATTTCTCCATCAGGCGAAAGGACAGGCGGGCATCGTCGGCCCGTTCCAGGGCCAGCATCTGCGCGGCGGGGAGCGTCAGCGCATGCGGACACCAGGTCGGCGCCACCGGCAGCTCGCGGCCACCACGATCGCTCAGCACCGCAAGATCGACTCGCGCCGGCCGGCCATAGTCGAAGAGTTCGTTCATTGCCGCACGGATGGTGCGTCCGGTATAGAGCACGTCATCGACGATGACGATATGCGCGCCTTCGACATCGAAAGGAATCTGCGACGTGCGCGTGTTGGCATGGAGGCCGCGCTGGTGGTAATCGTCGCGGTGGAAGGAAACGTCGATCGACCCCGGTGGAATCTTCAGCCCGAGCGCGGCATGCAGGCGCTCGGCCACCCAGACGCCACCGGTATGGATGCCGACCAGTGCCGTGACGGCAGGATCGACATGGGGCCGCATGGCCTCGATGAGGGCGGTGCAGAGGGCTTCGGCGTCAGGCAGTTGCGGAGCGGGCATGCGTGTCGTTCCAGTCTTGAAGGATGATCATTGCGGCTTCGGCGTCGATTTGCGCCTTGTGGCTACGCCAGTCGAGGCCGCGGTCGCGCAGCACGGCATCGGCCTCGACCGAGCTGTAGCGCTCGTCGACCAGGTCGACGACGAGATGGAAGCGGCCGCGCAACTGGTCGGCAAATCGTTCGCAGCGGGCCGTCATTGCATGCGCCGTGCCATCGTCATTGAGTGGCCGGCCAACCAGCAGCCGCCGCGGTTGCCATTCGGCGACCAGCGCGCCGATGGCGGCAAAGCGGGCATCGTTGGCTTCCTTGCTGATGGTGGCCAGCGGACGGGCGGCGCCGAGTTGGCCGGACGCCAGCCGGGTGCCGATGGCGACGCCGATGCGCTTGAGGCCGAAATCGAAGGCGAGCACCGTCCCCGAGCGCTCAGGCATGGCCCGCGACTTCGGAGAGCCTGGCGAAATCGATGCCCAGCAGTTGCATCGCCGCCGGCAGGCGTTCTTCCGGCGGCGTGGTGAAAATGATGTCGGCGTCGGCGGCAACGGTGAGCCAGGAGTTCTGCGACAACTCCCACTCCAGCTGGCCGGCGGTCCAGCCGGCATAGCCCAGGCTGACCAGCACCTCGGCCGGCTCGCCGGTGCCGGCCATGGCCTGGAGGATGTCACGCGAGCTGGTCAGGGCGATGCTGTCGCTGATATTGAGCGAGGATTGCCAGTGCCCGGCGGGACGATGCAGGACAAAGCCGCGATCGGTCTGCACCGGGCCGCCGAAATACACCGGCAGATCGCCAAAGCGCGCCTCGGTCTGTTCGTCGTCGAGGGGAATGCTGACCCGGTCGAAGAGGCCGGCGAGATTCAGGTCGGTGGGACGATTGACGATGATGCCGATGGCGCCGTCCGCGTTGTGTTCGCAGATGTAGGTCAGCGTCCGGGAAAAATTCGGATCGTCCATGGCGGGCATGGCGATCAGGAAGTGGTTGACGAGGCTGACGGTTTCCATGGCTCGTTCGACATTGTAATCTCTCGCTACGTTCCCGCCTACGCATTTCCTCCTGCCGATGTCTGCTGCCCTTGTCTGGTTTCGTCGCGACCTGCGCGTACAGGATCACGCCGCGCTGCATCACGCCTTGAACGCGCACCGGCGCGTGCATTGCGTTTTCATTTTCGACCGCGGCATCCTCGACCCCTTGCCGCGACGCGACCGCCGCGTCGAGTTCATCCTGCGCGCGGTCGAGGAAGTCGATGTCGCGCTGCGCGCCATGGGCGGCGGCCTGATCGTGTGCCATGGCGATCCATGCGCGGAAATCCCGCGCCTGGCCCATGAACTCGGCGTCGAGGCCGTGTATGCCAATCGCGACTATGCACCCGCGGCCATTGCCCGCGATGCCGAGGTCAATCGCCGTCTCCATGCTGGCAAACCCGGCGCCGACTCCCGGCTGCTCGACTTCAAGGACCAGGTGATCTTCGAGCGCGACGAGATCCTGACCCAGGGCGGTACGCCATTTTCGGTATTTACCCCCTACAAGAATGCCTGGCTGAAGCGGCTGACCTCGGCCGAGCTGAATCCCTACCCGGTCGAGCCCCATGCGGCAAGGCTTGCGCCGCCGCCCGCGGGCGCAAGCCTGCCGACCCTGACGCAACTGGGCTTCGAAACCACCGACCTTGCCAGCCTGCGGCTGCCGACCGGCATGAGCGGAGCGCAGGCGCTGTTCCGCGACTTTGTCGAACGCATCGACGACTATGCAAACGCCCGCGACTGTCCAGCGGTCAAGGGCTGCTCCTACCTTTCGCCGCACCTGCGTTTTGGCACCATTTCCATCCGCCAGCTCGCCGCCCAGGCCCACGGCATGCCGGGCCGTGGCGCAGCGACCTGGCTGTCGGAACTGATCTGGCGCGACTTCTACCACGCCGTGCTCTGGCACCACCCACGCGTCGTCTCGCACTGCTTCAAACCGGAGTTCGATGCCCTGCGCTGGGACCAGGCACCCGACCTGTTCAGTGCCTGGTGCGAGGGCCGCACCGGCTATCCGCTGGTGGATGCGGCAATGCGCCAACTCGCGCAGGCCGGCTGGATGCACAACCGCCTGCGCATGGTCGCCGCCTCCTTTCTGACCAAGGACCTGGGCATCGACTGGCGCCAGGGGGAGGCCTGGTTCGCGGAGAAATTGCTCGATTTCGACCTCGCGGCGAACAATGGTGGCTGGCAGTGGGCCGCCTCCACCGGCTGCGATGCCCAGCCCTGGTTCCGCATCTTCAACCCGGTGACCCAATCGGAAAAATTTGATCCCGAGGGCCGCATCATCCGGCGCTATCTGCCTGAACTGCAACCGATCCCGCGAAAATTCATCCACGCACCCTGGACGATGGGGCCGGCGGACCAGGCAGCCTGCGGGGTCCTCATCGGGCGCGACTATCCCTGGCCCGTGGTGAACCATGCGGACGCACGGATCCGCACCCTTGCCAGGTTCAAGGCGATCCGCGTCGAGCGCTGGCCGCCCGCCCGATAGACTGTGCTGGCGCAAGCTCTTTGCCACTTTTGCGGTCAATACGGAGGGCACGCCGTACTATTACGAATGGCAGAGACGAAGGGTTTCGCGTCCAATTGCGTATCACTGAACGAAGATGTCTCGCGCGAAGGATGCGGGTCGTCCAGCTTTCGAGAATCAACGACGCGAGGCATGGAACCATGAACAACCTGAAAATCGGCCTGCGCCTGGGCATCGGCTTCGCATTCGCGCTGCTGATGATGTGCGCCATCGCCATGCTGGGCATGGTGCGCATGTCCGGGCTGGCCGATGAAATCGATCAGATGACCAATGACCGGTATCCGAAGACCGTCTGGGCCAACGACATGGTCGACTCGCTCAACCTCATCGCCAGCGCGATGCGCAATGCACTGCTGGTCAATCAGGCACAGACCGCAAAGGAACTCGAACGGGTAGAAGCCGCACGCAGGCTCATCGACGACCGGATGCAGAAACTCGACCAGACCATACTGACTCCCGAAGGCAGGGCCCAGATGGCCAAGGTGAAAGCGGCCCGAGCTGCCTATGTCCCGCTACAGTCAACATTCGTCGAGCTGATACATGCGGACATGGAGGACGACGCCAAAGCCCTGATGCTGGGTGCGCTGCGCGGCGCACAGGCGGAATACCTGACATCTGTCAGCAACCTGATCGCCTTTCAGTCCGCGCTGATGACCACCGCCGGCAAGCACGCTGCCGACAGCTACCGATCCGCGCGCAACCTGATGATCGCCTCCTCCCTGGCCGCCGTGATCATCACCCTGCTGTTCGCGCTGTGGATCACCCGCAGCATCACCCTGCCGCTGCTTCGCGCGACCACCGCGGCCTCCGCCTTGTCCAGGGGTGACCTGACGGTAAGTATCCATTGCGCGAGCCGCGACGAGGTCGGCATCCTGATGTCGGCGATGCACGAGCTGGTGCAAAGGCTCAACCAGGTCATCGGCGAGGTCAAGGGTGCCGCGGATTCGCTGGCCAATGCTTCCGGCCAGGTGTCGGCCACTGCGCAGTCCTTGTCCCAGTCCTCCTCGGAACAGGCGGCGTCGGTCGAGGAAACCACCGCATCCGTGGAACAGATGACGGCATCGATCACGCAGAACACTGAAAACGCCAGGGTCACCGACAGGATCGCCACCAAGTCGGCGACCGATGCCGTCGAAGGCGGCACCGCGGTCAAGGAGACCGTCGACGCCATGAAATCCATCGCCGGCAAGATCGGCATCATCGACGACATTGCCTACCAGACCAACCTGCTGGCGCTCAACGCGGCGATCGAAGCGGCACGGGCCGGCGAACACGGCAAAGGCTTCGCCGTGGTGGCCGCCGAAGTCAGGAAACTGGCCGAACGCAGCCAGATCGCAGCACAGGAAATCGGTGAGCTCGCCGGATCGTCCGTGACGCTCGCCGAACGCGCAGGCTGCCTGCTTGACGACATGGTGCCGGCGATCAGGAAAACCTCCGACCTGGTGCAGGAAATCACCGCCGCCAGCCAGGAGCAATCCTCGGGCGTCGGCCAGGTCAACGGCGCCATGGGCCAGCTCAACAAGGCCACGCAGCAGAACGCCTCGGCCTCCGAGGAACTTGCCGCCACCGCCGAGGAGATGGGTGGGCAGGCGGCGCAACTCACGGAGTTGATGGAGTTCTTCCGCATCGACCCGCAGGCGGCAGCGCGACGGGCCTGAAGCCCCTAGAATGGCGTTCGCCGGCCGCGCCGATGGCGGCCGCTTCCCTTTGCCACCCGGCATGCAGCGCACGGCCGACGCAGCCTGCAATTGATACGGATCATGATCCAGAGCACCCTCAGCCTTCCCCGAGTCGCCGTCGATTTCATGAACCGCGACCATGACGAATTCGCCAACTTGCGTGCCGCCCTCCTGGATCACATCGCCGGCGGCACGGCCGACGCCATCGATTCGCTGCTCGACCAACTTCACCAGCACACCATCCGTCACTTCGCCGATGAGGAGAAGCTGATGCAGGAAACGAACTTTCCCGTCTACACGGTGCACAAGGAAGAACACGACAGCGTGCTGGCCGACATGGTCGCGCGCATCGCCCACTGGAGGCGGGACGGCGACCTCGCGGCGCTGCAGAAGTGGCTGGACATGGCAGTAGGCGAATGGCTGGTGGCTCACATCGCCAGCATGGACACGGTCACCGCGCGATTCGCAGCGGCCCGGCAGCCACCATGAAGACGGCCGTGCTCGGTGCCGGCGCGGTCGGCTGCTACTACGGCGGCATGCTGGCGCGCGCCGGGCGCGAGGTGGTTCTGATCGGGCGGCCGCAGCATGTAGAGGCCATCAACCGCGATGGCCTCTACATGGATACCCTGGGCTTCAAGGAGCACATCAAGGCCGCGGCGCGCACGGACCCGGGCGGCATCGCCGCTGCCGACCTGGTGTTGTGCTGCGTCAAGTCCACCGACACGGCAAAGGCAGCCGCCGAGATGGCGCCGCAGCTTGCCCCCCATGCCGTCATCCTCAGCCTGCAGAACGGTTACGACAACGCCGAGCGCCTGCAAGCCCTGCTCGGGCGGCCGGTGTACCCCGCTGTGGTCTATGTCGCCACCGAAATGGCCGGCCCGGGCCACCTGCGCCACCACGGGCGCGGCGAACTGGTGATCGGCCCCTTTGCCGGCAGCGCCGAGGTCGCCGCCGAATTCGCTGGCGCCGGCGTACCCGTGCAGATTTCGGACAATGTCGCCGGCGCGCTGTGGGCCAAACTGATCATCAACTGCGTGTACAACGGCCTCTCGGCCATCACCCAGCTTCCTTACGGCCGTATCGCGCCAGGCGTGGGCGTCGCCGGCATCATGGAAGACATCGTTGCTGAATGTCTGGCCGTGGCACGGGCCGACGGCGTCACCGTACCGGGTGACATCCGCGCCGCCGTGGCCGGCATTGCGCAGTCGATGGCCGGCCAGCTTTCATCCACGGCCCACGACGTGGCGCGCGGCAAGCCCAGCGAGATCGACCACATCAATGGCTATGTGCTGGGGCGTGGCGCCGTGCTGGGTATTGCGACGCCGGTCAATCGCACGATTCACGCCCTGGTCAAGCTGATCGAGGACCGGCACGCGAACGGCGGGCGTTGATCCAATCCATGCGGCTTGCGGGAAGCGGGCCGCGTACAGCAGAATGCAGGCATGCCTCCAGCCAAACGATTGATCGTGCTTACCGGCGCCACACGCGGCCTCGGCCGCGCCATGCTCGACGAGTTCGCGGCCGCCGGCCACACGGTCTGTGGCTGCGGCCGTGCGGTTGGCGCCATCGAGGCCCTGCGGCGTGACTTCCCGGCGCCGCATCGCTTTGCCAGCGTGGACGTCGCCGACGATATCCAGGTTGCCCACTGGGCGGCGCACGTGCTCAACACGGCCGGCGTGCCCGACCTGCTGATCAACAACGCAGCGCTGATGAACCGGCCTGCGCCGCTCTGGGATGTCGGCAGTGCCGAGTTCAATAGCCTGATCGACGTCAACATCAAGGGTGTTGCCAACGTCATTCGCCACTTCGTGCCCGCGATGATCATCGCCGGGCGCGGCGTGATCGTCAATTTGAGTTCCGGGTGGGGCCGCGGTACCGCACCGGGCGTCGCCCCGTATTGCGCCAGCAAATGGGCAATCGAGGGCCTCAGCAAGGCCCTGGCCGAAGACTTGCCGCCAGGCCTGGCCGCCATTCCATTGAGTCCCGGCGTCATCGACACCGACATGCTGCGCCTGGCCTGGGGCGAGGACGCCGGCCGCAACGAAGGACCGGGCCCCTGGGCCAGGCGCGCGGTACCCCAGATCCTCAAACTTGGCCCCAAACAGTCCGGCAAGTCGCTCAGCATCAACTGAGCCGATGGCCCCCCCGCATGCGACTGTGCCTCATCCTGTTACTCGTTGCCGCAGGGCTGAGCCTGGGGGGCTGCCTGCTGTCCTTCGGCGTCACCAACAGTCCACCGATGCCGGGCGAAAGCCGGCCCTTGCCATGAGCCGGCCGACACCGACCGGTGGATATCGGTAGCCGTATTGCCAAGCAAAGGCCGATGGAAACAAAAACGACCAATGGGTTATCAAGTAGCCCGGAAATCGAGAGTGCGAAAATTTCCAGATAGTACAAGGAGTGGCGCGCTCGGCGGGGATCGAACCCACAACCCCAGGCATTGATGTCTAGGTCGTGCGACCAGCGTCAATGGTCTTCAGTTTTTCTTTAGGGGCGTAACGGGATCTAATCTGTTGTTATGATTGATTTAATATAAAAAGAAGGTAGATTTTATATTCCTATCTACCCCTATCGTTACCAATTCCAAACTTTTGCACAGCGGAATTTCTTCGATTTTTGTTACAACGTGTTTAGAGTACTGCTCTCCACTGTCACACCGCGTACCGTAACTAAAGTCCGCCCCATCTGGCCGAGCTTCGTTCAGTTGATTTATTGCTCTGCAACGCAATAATAAGTGTACAAACATTGCATTTTGATGCAACATATAGATAGTATATATTGCGTCAAGGTGCAAATTAATGAAATCAAGCTTCTCTGAACTCAAGCTCCGCCAACTCGACGCCACGCTGGACCGCTGGCGCAATGCCGACCTGCCACCACGTCCGCCATCGGGTTGGATCAAGGCCGTCCGTGAAGGTCTCGGCATGGCCGCCACGCATTTGGCCGCACGGCTGGGAGTCACTACCTCCACCGTAACCCGACTGGAAACCTCCGAGGCCGCTGACACCATCAGCCTCGGAAGCTTGCGGCGCGCCGCCGACGCTTTGGGCTGCGAACTGCATTACGCCCTGGTGCCGACGGAGAGCCTAAGTGACACCCTCGAAAATCGAGCCCTGACCCTGGCGCGCCGGCAAATGGCCTCCATCAGCCACACCATGGCACTGGAAGCGCAAGCCACCTCAAGCGAGACCGTCGAAGCGCAGGCTCGCACCCTGGCCGAGGATCTGCTCAAGGGTTCGCATCGCGCATTGTGGAAAGAACCGGTGCGGGCGAAATCGGCAACATGACCGTCAAGTTTGATTATCCCCCCGGCGCGACGCCGCTCGATGCGGACGAACTCGCCAGCCTGATTCCCGGCCATATCACCACACAGGGTGAATTGAACGAGTGGGAGCAGCTCAACATCGCCCAAGGCGAGAACTGGGCACGCAGGCAACGCAAGGAAATCCTCAACGAAGCCTTCGTGCGGCAGTTGCACAAGCAGATGTTCGGCGAAACCTGGAAGTGGGCAGGCAAGTTCCGCAAGTCAGACAAGAACATCGGTGTCGACTGGCTCTCGATCGGCGTCGAACTGAAAAAGCTGGTCGACGACGCCCACTATCAGGTCGAGCATGCCAGCTATCCGCCCGATGAAATCGCCGTGCGCTTTCATCACCGATTGGTCGCCATCCACCCCTTTCCCAACGGGAATGGACGCCACGCGCGCCTGATGGCCGACCTCCTCGTCGAACGGCTGGGCCAGCCCCGCTTTACGTGGGGCAGCCACAGCCTGATTGATGCCAGTGAAACCCGGCAAGCTTACATCGCCGCCCTGCAGGCAGCCGATGCACGCGACATTTCGAAGTTGCTCGCCTTCGCGCACAGTTGACACTCCGCAAATGCCATCGCCCATGAGTCGCTCTTGTCCGTTCTGCACTTTTCCAGAGACGCGGATCGTCGGCGAGACGGGCCTGGCCGCCGCAATCCGTGACGACTTTCCGGTGTCCCCGGGCCATACGCTCATCATTCCGCGGCGGCATGTCGCCTCATTTTTCGAAACTACCGCCGCGGAACGGGAGGAGATGCTGTTGCTGCTCGACCAGGCAAAGGCAAGGCTGGATGCCGAACTGAAACCCGCCGCTTACAATATCGGCATCAACGACGGGACTGCCGCCGGACAGACCATCAGCCATCTGCACATTCACTTGATTCCTCGGTTTGACGGCGATAGCGCCGACCCACGTGGCGGAGTGCGCTGGGTCCTGCCGGAGAAAGCAAAATACTGGGCTTGACCCCAAACAGGCAAGTCGGCGCTGGCCGAACGGCGACCAGTTGCCTCAATCAAGTTGGCTAAGTCGCCATTCAAGGACGTCCTGTCTTGGATACATTCTTTGCTCTCGCGGGAGGAACAATGTTTTCCCGTCCAAGTCAGTAAGGATCTTGTGGTCCGGTATCCGGGTGTCAAGTTGGCGGGTGACATGCCACTTGTAGTCCGGTCCGGGCGCAATCAGGAAGGCATCCATCGCCCAGTGCATGTCCGGGGTCAGTGCAAGACCATTGCGCGGATCATCATCTCCGCTGTCACTGAATGGGCGAATATGCGCCGCCTCGACCATCGCAACGTCGTTGAGAAGCAACCGCAAGCCTGTGGCGGCACAACGGTAGTCATATAGCTCCGTAACCACACGGCGGAAAGCCGGGCTTCTCACATACTCTGGAGGAGCGGGTTCGGACAAGAACTTCACGCCGGGTTTCCGCAAGCGGCACTCGTATCGACTGATGCGCTTTTCCTGATCGACGACGGAGTGCAGATCGCCGAGATTCCGATCGAACCAGCGGATGGCGAGCGTGTCGGCGAGTTCTTCGACGGCAGCCGGATTTTTGAGCAGGCAAAACAATTCGGGATCAAGCGCGATGTGGGAAATGTTTTCCGTAATGTCCCGTGCCCTGCGGGCGGTCGTCATTGCATCGAGAAAAGTTTCACGCCCGGGCAAGGGTACCGCATGCCAAAAGCTGGCGTCTCCGCCCTTAAGTTTTCCCTTCAAGTGGAAAAACGGGTAGTAGGGATTCGGATGGTCTCTTGCACCGCGAACCGCGGCGAAGTAACGTGCATACCGCTCCAGCAAGGAGGGCGAATACTCGATCCGGTTTTCACTCAGCGCACCGCTTCGGGCGAGGTCGAGGACCGCCAAAAGCATGCAAATCTTGTGCGGACTGGTCCGATTGATGTTCAGGAGCGTCAGCTTCTTTTTGTAAGCATCGAGGCTCATCGCATTTCACCCAATACCTGCGCCAGTCCCGGGGAAACCATCAACGCCACCGCCATGAACACCGGGGCTCGCCTGCGTCCAATCTGCCGTATCGCCATCGCCGACTCTGAGCTAGGCCATACCGAATCACAATGCATGAGGGAATCTGGCGCGCTCGGCGGGGATCGAACCCACAACCCCTGGCTTCGGAGGCCAGTACTCTATCCATTGAGCTACGAGCGCGCGGAGGGGGCGAAGCATAGCGCGTTCGGCCCCGGCCGTCCATGCGGGGCGGGCGCTTCCGCTATAATCTCCCGCTTTCCACGACCTTTCCCGGAAGACGCTCATGGCCCATTCGAATCTTCGCGCGTTCGCCATTGCGAGCGCGGTTCTTGTCTCCACCAGCACCGTTGTCGTTGCCGCCCCCAAGGGGGACGAAGAGGGCACCGCCAAGCGAATTGCGCCGGTGGCGCGCGTCGAATTGGCACCCGCATCGACCGGTCCCGCCGCCGGCAACCGTAGCGGCGAACAGATCTACAAGTCGATCTGCGCGGCATGCCATGATTCCGGTGCGGCCAACGCACCGAAACTCGGCGACAAGGCCGCCTGGGCACCGCGCATCAAACTCGGCCTCGACGGCCTGGTGAAGTCGGCCATTGCCGGCAAGAACGCGATGCCGCCCAAGGGTGGTTCGGATGCAAACGACGTCGAACTGGCCCGCACCATCGTCTATCTGGCCAACAAGTCCGGCGCCAGCTTCAAGGAGCCGGCCGCCAAGTAACAGGTCGCTGCACTGCAATCAAAAGGGACCGCGTGCGGTCCCTTTTGATTTGTGTCCGACGCGGCGCGGCAGACGGTATCCAGGCGATCCGGGCCGGCGCTCAGCGCTTCCCTGCCAGCATCGCCCGCAGCTGTGCCGCCTTGGCGCGCGCAGCCTCCGGCTCGGGCACCGTATTGCGCCGCGCCGCCGACGCGGCAACCTCGGCACCCATTTCAATGATGAAGCGCGAGGGCTCGCGGGCCATCAGTTCGCGGCCCTGTTTGCGCTTGTCGCAATGGCTGACGGTAAGGCTGGCCTGGGCGCGGGTAATGCCGACATACATCAGGCGCCGCTCCTCTTCGAGCTTGCCCGGTTCCAGCGAATCGCGATGCGGCAGCAGGCCCTCCTCGACGCCGACCAGGAAGACATGGCGGAACTCCAGCCCCTTGGCCGCGTGCAGGGTGGCGAGCTGCACGGCATCGGCCGCGCCCTCGTCCTTGTCCAGCATCGACAGCAACGCCACAGACTGCGCCAGCTCGAGCAGGTTCTTGTTCTCTTCCGCGCCCTTCTTGTCCAGCCAGTCGACCAGATCGCTGACGTTGGACCAGCGGCCCTCGGCCTCGCGCGGATCGAGCGACTCGAACAGCCAGCTCTCGTAGCCGATGGCACGCACGATGTCGTTGAGCACCTTGCCGGCCGGTTCGTTCGCCGCGCGCGCTTCCATGCGCTTGACAAAGTCGCCGAACTCGCGCAGCGCGGTACGCTGCTTGACGTTGAGCTCGGTGTCCAGCCCCGGCGCGTAGATCGCCGCGAACAGGCTCTGGTGGCGGCGACCGGCGGCACGGCCCAGCGCTTCCAGCGTGGTGCCGCCGATGCCGCGCTTCGGCGTGGTCACGGCGCGGATGAAGGCCGGATCGTCGTCCTGGTTGGAGAGCAGGCGCAGGTAGGAGGTGATGTCCTTGACCTCGGCGCGATCGAAGAAGGACTGCCCGCCTGATATGACATAGGGAATCTTCTGCGCGCGCAGTTGCTGTTCAAAGGCACGCGCCTGGTGGTTGCCGCGATAGAGGATGGCGTAGTCGGAAAACCTGGTGCGCCGCTCGAAGCGATGCGCCGAGAGGCGCGAAACCACCCACTCGGCCTCGTGGTCGCCGTCGCGGCAGGACTGCACGTGGATCGCATCGCCCTGGCCGTGCTCGGACCAGAGCTGCTTCTCGAACAGCTTGGGGTTGTTGGCGATCAGGGCGTTGGCGGCGGTGAGGATGCGCGCCGTCGAACGGTAGTTCTGTTCCAGCTTGACCACCCTGAGGCTGGGGTAGTCGTCCTTCAGCAGGCGCAGGTTCTCGCTGTCAGCGCCGCGCCAGGCGTAGATCGACTGGTCATCGTCGCCCACCGCGGTGAAGGAATCGCGCCCTTTGGTCAGCAGGCGCAATAGGCGGTACTGGCCACGGTTGGTGTCCTGGTACTCGTCGACCAGCACGTGCCAGAGCCGGCTGCGCCAACGTTCGGCGACGTCCTCGTTGTCGCTGAAGAGCTTCACCGGCAGGCGGATCAGGTCGTCGAAATCCACCGCCTGGTAGGCGCGCAGGGTGCGCTCGTAGGCGGCATAGAGGGTCGCCGCGGCGGACTCGATGTCGTCGGCCGCAGCGGCCAGCGCGGCCTCGGGCTCGACCAACTGGTTCTTCCACAGCGAGACCCGCGATTGCAGCGCGCGCAGGCGCAGCTTGTCGACCTTGCCGGCGAGTTCCTGATAGAGCGCCGTGGTGTCGGCCGCATCGAGGATGGAGAAGCCGGGCTTGAGGGCGAGCTTGCCCGCCTCCTGGCGCAGGATGCGCACACCCAGTGCATGGAAGGTGCTGACGATGAGGCCTTCGGCGCGGCCGCCGATCAGCTTGCCGACGCGCTCCTTCATCTCTTTCGCCGCCTTGTTGGTGAAGGTGATGGCGGCGATCTGGCCGGGCTTGACGCCGTAGTCCTCGACCAGCCAGGCGATCTTCTGCGTGATCACGCGCGTCTTGCCCGAGCCGGCGCCGGCCAGCACCAGCAGCGGGCTGTCGAGGTGGCGCACGGCTTCGAGTTGCGCCGGATTGAGCTTGAACATGGGTCAGATCGGCGTACCGCCAGCGCCGACTCTTGAGCCCGGCGGCAACGGACGCGTAATTACTTCAGGGCGCCGAACACCTTCTGCGCCAGCTTGCCGGCGGCGCCCGCCGGGTCTTTGCGGATGGCCTTCTCCTCCTCGGCGATCATCAGGTAGAGGCCGTCCAGCGTCTTCTGCGTGACGTAGTTTTCCAGTTGCGCGTCCTGCTCGCGCACCAGGCCGAGCTTGGAGGCCTTGCCGGCGAGCTGGTCATATTTCTCGGCCAGCTTGACCCTGGCCATGGCCTGCTTCACCACCGGCTTGAACTTCTCGGTCAGCGGGCCGGAGGTGGTGCGGCGGAAGTACTGCGTGGCACTGTCCTCGCCACCCTGAAGAATTCCCTTTGCATCCTGCACCGACATCTGCTTGATCGAATTCACCAGCAAGGTCTTGGCCTGCGGCACGGCCGCTTCCGCCGCGCGGTTCATGGCGTTCACCAGTTCGTCGGCCTGCTTGCCCATGCCAAGGCCGCGCATCACGCCTTCGATCTTCTGCACGCTTTCCGGCAGCGGGATCTTCACCTTGGGATTGCCGAGGAAGCCGTCGGGCTTGCCGAGCAGGTCGACGGCCTTGGCGGCGCCCTGGGTCAAGGCCTCCTTGAGGCCGCTGCCGGCATCCTTGCCGGAAATGTCGGCCAGGCTCAGGGCGTGGGCGGAGGTGGCCAGCAACAAACCGGCGGCGAATGAAATTAGGCTGCGCATGGGTCTTTCTCCTGAAAATAAAACGGCCGCCGCCCGAAAGGACGGCGGCCGCGGAATCGGAAACTACTTCGGCCGCAGTTCGCGGCGCAGGATCTTGCCCACCGGCGTCTTCGGCAGGTCGGCGCGGAACTCGACGTACTTCGGCCGCTTGTAGCCCGTGAGCTGCTCCTTGAGGAAATTCTGCACGTCCTGTTCGGTCAGCGCCGGATCCTTCTTGACGATGAATATCTTCGGCACCTCGCCCGAATGCTCGTCGGGTACGCCGATCACCGCCGCCTCCATGATGCCGGGATGCTTCATGGCGACTTCCTCGATCTCGCTCGGATAGACGTTGAAGCCAGAGACCAGCACCATGTCCTTCTTGCGGTCGACGATGCGGGTGGAACCGTCCGTATCCATGATGCCGACGTCGCCCGACTTGAAGAAGCCGTCGGCGGTCATGACGTTCGCCGTTTCGTCGGGACGCTGCCAGTAGCCGGCCATCACCTGCGGGCCGCGGATGCAGATCTCGCCGGATTCGCCCAGCGCCACATCCTTGCCGTCCTCGTCGCGGATCGCGATCTCGGTCGAGGACACCGGCAAGCCGATGGTGCCGGTGAAACCCTTGAGGTTGGCAACGTTGCAGGTCGCCACCGGCGAAGTCTCGGACAGGCCGTAGCCCTCGACGATGGCACTGCCCGTGAGCGCCATCCATTTCTCGGCCACCGGGCGCTGCGTCGCCATGCCGCCGCCGAGGCTGATCTTCAGCGTCGAGAAATCCAGCTTGGCGAATTCCGGGTTGTTGGCCAGGGCGTTGAACAAGGTGTTGAGGCAGGGGAAGACATTGAACTTGAAGGTCGACAGCTCCTTGACGAAGCCGGGGATGTCGCGCGGATTGGGAATCAGCAGGTTGCAGGAGCCGGTGCGCGTGCCGATCATGTTGCAGACCGTCAGGGCGAAGATGTGGTACAGCGGCAGGGCGCAGACGAAATTGTGCTGCTCGTCGGTGTGGGTGTTGATCGCCGGCTGCATCCAGGCTTCGACCTGCAGCATGTTGGCGATGATGTTGCGATTGAGCAGCGTTGCGCCCTTCGACACGCCGGTGGTGCCGCCGGTGTATTGCAGGAAGGCAACGTCCTCGCGGTTGCGCACCACGGTCTTCAGCGTCATGCCCGAGCCTTGCGAAACCACGTCGTTGAAGCGGAAGGAACCGGGCAGCGAAAATTCGGGCACCATCTTCTTCACCTTGCGCACCACGAAATTCACCAGCATGCCCTTGAGGCCGCCCAGCAGGTCGCCCATTGCCGCAACCACCACATGCTTTACGGGGGTATTGGCGACCACCTTGTCCAGCGTCGTGGCGAAGTTCTCGATGATGATGATGGCTTCGGCGCCGCTGTCCTTGAGCTGATGCTCGAGTTCGCGCGGTGTGTACAGGGGATTGATGTTGACCACGACATAGCCGGCACGCAGGATCGCGGCCACCGCGACCGGGTATTGCATGATGTTCGGCATCATGATCGCGACGCGCCCGCCGGGAGCAATGCCGCGCGACTGCAACCAGGCGCCGAGGCTGCGCGAGGCGGTGTCAAGCTGTGCGTAGGTAATGGACTTGCCCATGCAGATGAAGGCGGTGCGCGCCGCGTACTTCTTCATCGCCTCTTCGAGCACCTGGGCTACGGTCTCGTACTGGGCGGGGTCGATCTCGGCCGGCACGCCGGCCGGATAATTCTTGATCCAGGACTTCTCCATTTCGGTCTCCTCCGTTTTGTTGGCTGGCATTATTGCATTTGCCTTGCGCGCCGTCAGCACTTGCTTGGAGCAGTTCCCCGCCACCTGCCATGGACATTCCGGCGGGGGGTGAGCAGAACTCAGCGGGCGAGAACCGATCCCGTCACGCCTGCGCCGCCCGCCTTGAGGTCGTATGACGAAACCACGCCCTGTATCGATGTGCTGCCGATCGCCACACCGTGCGCGCCGCCCAAGCCCGTAGCCGCGGCGCAACCCGTACATCCGACGTTGAGCTGGGCACCCGCGCCCTTCAGAAAAGTACCCAGGCCCACCGGCCCGCCCGACAGCGATGCCGTCCAACTGCGCGCATTGGCATCCGACACGGAAAGGTTGTAGGCCGTCACGGACGGAGTCGAGGAAACATTGTTTAGCGTAATGCTTAACCCGACGGTGCCGCCAACCGCGCCATTTTCAGCAACCGGTTTGGTGTATTCGTTGTTGGCCGCCGCCGCGGTGAACGTCATCGGTCCACCCGCGGTCAGGGCCGGAATCAGGACAGCTTGCGACGTCGCATTCGGCGCACCCATGAAATGGAAGAAACTCGGATTGCGCACCCCCTGCCCATCGCTGATCTGTCCACCTGCGTAGATGCCCCAGCGCACTGGCACCCCGCCTACGGTAGTACTCCCCTGCTGGAACAGCGGAGCCGCGCCGCTGGCATAGGAAAAGCCGCCCCCACCGACATTGAGCAAGTTGCCGGCAGCATTCAACACGGCGCCAAAATCATTGCCGACGACCCCCGCGCCGCTGCCGACTGCCGACCCCGAGAGATCGCCGCCGGTCATGCCATATCCGTTTGGCGCCGCAACGAACCCGGAGGGCGGATTATTGAGATCCAGCGTTCCCTTGATGATCGGCGCCACCGGTGGCGGGATGCTGCCGGGCAACGGCATGCCGCCGGGGGCCTGCAATCCCCCGGGCATTGGACTTTGCAATCCGCCGGGCGCCGGTCCGGCGGGAATGCCACCGGGCGGCATCAACCCGCCGGGGGCTTGCGCCGCCGCACCCGCCGGTGCAGGGCCCTGTACACCGCCGGGCTGCGGCGCCAGGCCCGCCGGCTGGCTCGCACTTCCGGCCGCGCCGTCGCGCGTGGCCGATTGCGGGCCGACCTGGGTCTTGCGCTCCTGGCCCTCGCCACGTTCCTGCTGGCCCTGCCCGCCCGCTGCCTCCTTGGCCCCCTGACCGCGCCGCTCGGCGTCACCGGTTCCGCGCTTGTCGCCAACGACACCGACGGACGGCGTCCCGCGCATGAAGGCGGGTATCTGCGGCAAGCGCACCGGAGCGATCGTGGGGGTCGGCGGCGCATAGCCCGCCTGGTTGGGTCCGATCTCGATGCGACCACTGGCATTCTCGATGAAGGTCTGGCCGGAGTTCACCTTGTTGTAGGTTCCCGGCGGCCCGACAGGCGTTTCGCCAGGCTCGGGTGGCGGAATGTACAGGGGCTCATGGTCCGTGCCTCGTATGCCGATGGTCGCGGTCGGCGTCTTGATCTTGTAGGCGCTAGGCTTGGAACGGCCGATCAGGCCCGAAATCGTTCGGAATCCCCCCCGCAACAAACCGATCAGGCTTTCCTCGGTGCCATCCGGCTTTCCCGAAAAACGATAGGTTTCAAAGCGCAGTCGCGTATCGGCCCGCACGGCGACGATGGCTTCGTCGGACATCAGCAATTGCGCCTGCCCGCTGGCCCCGGTGACAACGGCTTCGCCCTCGGCAATGCTGTCGCCCTTCTTCAGTGGCCGCTGAATACCGTCGGCTGACTCGACCTTGACATCGCCGGCGACGAACTGGGCACGGCCCGCCGTGGCGGCAAAAACAAGATTCGTCGAAAGCAGGATTGCGGCCGCTGCCAGCCGAAGCAGTATGTTCATACGATCCTCCCGGAATCAGCGGAAATCGCGACGCAAGCTCAATGACACATCGTAACGCATGGTGTCATAAATCGGCAGGTTGGAATCGTTGCGCGACAACGACACCTGCGGGCGAACCGACCAGAGCGGTGCAAAGCGCCAACTGGCACCAAGGCCAAGATCGTATTGGGCATCGCGCCGGCGGACCAGGAACAGGCTGCTGTAGCGGCTGTAAAGCCCGACCTGGGCCGCCGCGCTGGCGAACACTTCGACGGATTCATGCGCTGCCACAGACGCCCCCAGACGCACTCCGCCAAGCGCACGGTTGCCGTCCGTACGCTCGCGTTCCTCACGCTCCTCGCCGGCAAAGGCGCCGGCAAAGACCGTCACCGGGCGAGTTCCCTGGAACAAGTGCGACAGGCCGGCGCCCAGCATCACGACATTGACATCGTTGCCACGCTGATCCGCCGTGACATAGCGGATCTCGTTGTACTGCGCGGAAATCGAGGCGGAGGTGTTCTGGCTGAAGGCATAGCGCCATTCGCCGAGGGCTGTGGCCACTCCGCGATACCTGTCACTTTCCAGCCGGTAGTCGTTGTAGCCGGTACCGATCCGATACAGGCTTTTCCCCTCCGCGAATGTCAGACCGGCGCGCACGTCGATGCTGCCGATGTCGTAGGCGTTCTGTTTCAGGTAGTCGCGCAGCTGCAAATCGCCGCCGGCATAGATGGCGCTGTTCTCATCCAGCATCCACTGCGCGTCGGCACCTGCCGTCGCGGCACTGTACTCGTCGCGCCGGGCCAGGCTGGAGCTGCCCAGCGTATAGCTGCCGCCAAAAGCAGGGATTGCAATCGAGGACGCGCTGGTGGCCTGATTGACGTTGGTATCCACTCCGCTTGTCAGTTCGACATAGCCGGTCAGGCGAAGACGTTTCGGATCGCGCCGTGCTGCGATCGCCTTTTCGTAGTTGTTGATCGTGGCCAAGGCATCCGGCGGGGCATTCAGCGAACGCACGAGCGCGAAGGACTGCTCCGCCCGCTCCAGATCACCAAGCGCATAGTAGGCTCGGCCGATATCCAGATGCGCGGCAGCGAAACCCGGATCCACCGCGATGACCCGCTCGAACGCCAAGGTGGCCAGGCTTGGCCGTCCTGAAGCCAGGGCGACAAGTCCGAATACGTAGTCGAAATCGACATTGCCGGCACGCTCGAACTCCTGAGTGGCGAGTCGTTCATAGGCCTCGGCCGCGCGCCCCTCAGCCAGCAGGACCCGCACCATATCGAGGTCGGCGTCAGCGAATGTCGGCGGCGCCATCAGCGCCAGACCCAGAATCACCCCGATGCGAATCTGCTTTATCATTGTCAATCATATAGTTATTTTCATTACTTAAAGTTAGTTCAAACTATGACAAACGTCAACATCTGGTTTTCAACAAGCCAGTCCCGGGATCGCACCTGTATCTTGCGGGCAACAGATCGGGATCGGATCCGCCGTGAACACCGGCAGCTCGTGGGATGCTGCTGACGCCCCGGGCCGGGCGGGTATTGCGCGCCGGTACTGCATGGCGCAAACAACGCGCCTTTGGCGGTTTCGCTTTACCCGCACGGTTGCCCGCCCGCATTCTGGCTTCACCACAACCCAGGAGAACGCCATGAAATCCCTTCCGCATTACCTGCCCACGGCAGTGACGCTGCTGCTGGCCGCGGCCGCCCTGTTCCACGGCCCGATTCATCAGCCCGATGGCTACCACGACTTCGCCGACCAGTCGCTGGTCTGGGGCGTGCCGCATTTCTGCGATGTGACGTCCAACCTCGGCTTCGCGCTGGCCGCCTTCTGGGGCTGGATCAGGCTGGCGCCAAACCGCGAGCATCCCGAACTGCGTCACGGCTGGGCCGGCTACCGGCTGTTCCTGGCCGGGCTGTTCCTGACCGCGCTGGGTTCGACCTGGTATCACCTGGCACCGGACAACGCGCGACTGGTCTGGGACCGGCTGCCGATCGCTTTGGCCTGCGCCGGGCTGCTGGCCGGCGTGCTGGGCGAGGTGCGCCGGCGCAACAGCGGCGGCATGGCAGGCCTGCTGGCGCTGGTCGCGGTCGCCAGCGTCGCCTGGTGGCGCTTCACCGACCTTGCCGGCGCCGGCGACCTGCGTCCCTACCTGCTGCTGCAGGGCCTGCCGATCCTGCTGATCCCGCTCTGGCAGTGGATTTACAAGGCGCCCGCCGCCGATCGCCTGGCCTTCGGCGGCGCCCTGGCGATCTACATCCTCGCCAAGCTGACGGAGGCCAATGACCACGCCATCGCCGCAGTATTGAGCCCGGTCACCGGCCACACCCTGAAACACCTGCTGGCGACAGGGGCGGCCGCCCTCATCGTCGGCCGCGTGGTTTGGCGGGTACGGGAGCCACACCCGGCTTGCGCCGCTGCATGTCCGCCAGCGCCGCCATCAGCCATGAACGCATGCCGATGACGATGGTGTAGGGCCGGCGCTGGTCGGCCGGCAATTTCTGATCGGCCAGGTGCTGATTGGAAAAATCCTGGCCGACGCGCATCAGCCTCTCGCGGAAGGAGTTGGCCAGGCCGCGGCCGATTTCACCATGCACCACCATGAGCATTTCCGACTCGCCGTCGAAGCCGCCGGCGAAATAGTCGTCCAGCACTTCCTTGCGGAAAAATTCCATCACCGGCCCCTGCGGCAACCAGCGGAAACCCTTGGCCACTTTGAGCCGGTAGCGGTTGCCGGGGCGCAGATCGATGATGCCGATGCGGTCGAGCTGAGTCAGCGCCTTGACCAGCTTGGCCTCGGTCAGTTCGTAGGTGGCAAGGATCTCCTCGGCGGGCACCTGGCTGATGACGCAGATCGCCACCACCAGCAGCGTGCGGTCGGCGACCACCGCCTTTTCCTGCGCCAGCGTTAGTTCCAGCATCAGCGGCTGGGTATCGGCGACGCGGCGCGCGAGGTCGGCGAAATCGAGGTTGATGATGCGGCAGATGTCGTCGATGCGCGACACCGGCATGTCGCCGCCTTTCGAGAACATGCGCTTGACGCTGGATTCGGCCATGCCGAGGCGTTCCGCCACCACGGCATAGGTGACGCCGGCGCCCTTGAGTTCGTTCTTGAGCAGCGAGAGCAGATCGGCGGTGGTGCTCATGATATCGGCGATTCCGGAGATAGGTATCGCCATACGATACCACGAGTGGCTCCATGGGCAACAACGTCCCTCCTGCTTGTACCGATGCTGTCACGCGCCGATGATGCGCCCGTCTTCACCCACAACCACAAGGAGCACATCATGGAACACACGGTACGCATCGTCCAACGCGACACCGGCGCCTGGCGCCTGCAGGTCTGGATTTCCTTCGGCCTCGCCCTGCTGATCTGCGGCACGGGCCTGGCCTGGCTGCCCGGCGGCGACCTCGACCGCGCCTTCATGGTCATGGGCTATTTCTTCTGCCT
>JACRIX010000105.1 GCA_016215645.1 Rhodocyclales bacterium | reverse complement strand
GCATCGTGGTGAACGACACGATGCAGACCTACGACCCGCGCATCTATGCCGTCGGCGAGTGCGTCGCGCACAGGGGAATTGCGTATGGCCTGGTGGCGCCGCTGTTCGAGCAGGCCAAGGTCTGCGCCAACCATCTGGCCAACTTCGGCATCGCGCGCTATTCGGGCTCTGTGCTGTCGACCAAGCTCAAGGTGACCGGCATCGACCTGTTCTCCGCCGGCAATTTCATGGGCGGCGAGGGAACCGACGAGATCGTGCTCAACGATCCCTCGGGCGGCGTGTACAAGAAGCTGGTGGTGAAGAACGACACCCTGGTCGGCGCCGTGCTCTACGGCGACACCGCCGACGGCGCCTGGTATTTCCAGCTGGTCAAGGACGGCCAGAACATCCACGAAATCCGCGACCACCTGATGTTCGGCCAGAACCACGTCGGTGACGTCGGCCATGCCGGCAAGACCCTGGCCGCGACGATGCCCGACGACGCCCAGGTCTGCGGCTGCAACGGCGTCTGCAAGGGCGACATCGTCAAGGCGATCAAGGCCAACGGCCTGTTCACCCTGGACGACGTGCGCAAACACACCAAGGCATCGTCCTCCTGCGGCTCCTGCACCGGCCTCGTGGAACAGATCCTCGCCTCGACCGTCGGCGGCGCCTACACGCCGGCGGACACCAAAGACAAGCCGATGTGCGGCTGCACCGATCACTCGCACGGCATGGTGCGCCAGACCATCCGCGACCAGCACCTGCTGACGATCCCGTCAGTCATGAGCTACATGGAATGGAAGACGCCGAACGGTTGCGCCTCCTGCCGGCCGGCGCTCAACTACTACCTGATCTCGACCTGGCCGGGCGAGGCCAGGGACGATCCGCAGTCGCGCTTCATCAACGAGCGTGCGCACGCCAACATCCAGAAGGACGGCACCTACAGCGTGGTGCCGCGCATGTGGGGCGGCCTGACCACGCCGGCCGAGCTGCGCGCGATTGCCGACGTCGCCGACAAGTACCAGGTGCCGACGGTGAAGATGACCGGCGGCGCGCGCGTCGACCTGCTCGGCATCAGGAAGGAGGACCTGCCGAACGTCTGGGCCGACCTGGGCGCCGCCGGCATGGTCTCGGGCCATGCCTACGGCAAGAGCATCCGCACCGTGAAGACCTGCGTCGGTGCCGAGCATTGCCGCTTCGGCACCCAGCGCTCGATGGCCATGGGCGTCAAGCTGGAGCGCATGCTGTTCGGCATGTGGAGCCCGCACAAGGTCAAGCTCGCGGTCTCGGGCTGCCCGCGCAACTGCGCCGAAGCCGGCATCAAGGACATCGGCGTGATCGGCGTCGATGGAGGCTACGAGCTTTATGTCGCCGGCAACGGCGGCATCAAGACCGAGGTCGCGCAATTCCTCTGCAAGGTGAAGTCGGACGAGGAGGTGATGGAATACTCCGGCGCCTTCCTCCAGCTCTACCGCGAGGAAGGTTTCTACCTGGAACGCACTTGTCATTACGTCGCCCGCGTCGGCCTCGACCACGTCAAGGCGGCGGTGGTCGACGATCCCGTGAAGCGCAAGGAATTGCACCAGCGCCTGCTGTTCGCCCTGCAGGACTACGAAGACCCATGGCAGGCGGCGGTGGCGAAGCCGGCGGTGCGCCGCGAGTACGAGGTGATCAGGCTCGAAGAGGTGGTCTCATGAGCGACTGGATCAGGGTCTGCGCGCTCGACGAGATCGCGCCGCAAGGCAGCCGCGTCGTCGCATCGAGCCAGGGCAACATCGCCATCTTCCGCGGCGCCGACGACAGCGTGTTCGGCCTGCACGACAAGTGCCCGCACCGGGGCGGGCCGCTGTCGCAGGGCATCGTGCACGGCGACACCGTGACCTGTCCGCTGCACGGTTTCAAGGTCGGCTTGAAGGATGGCAACGCCGTGGCCCCCGACAAGGGCTGTGCGCGGCGCTTCGCGGTCAAGCTCGACGGCGGCGCCGTGTGGCTACAGCTGAACTGATCGCCGCGCATTTCGCCGCGCATTTCGCCGTATTGCCAGCGCCGACTCTTTGATCATGGAAACAAAGAGCACCTGCCCCTACTGCGGCGTTGGCTGCGGCCCGCAACAAACACGCGGGCCGCGTGCGGCAGGAGTGGGCACCCCCCTTTCGTCCCCCCGCCGAGCGGGGGGTTCCACCGCAGCGCGTTTCGAGACTCGGTATCCATCGTGAGCGAGACGCGCAGCACTTGCCCATACTGCGGCGTCGGCTGCGGTGTAGTTATCGAGCACGATGCGACGCAGGTCACCGGCGTGCGCGGCGACCCGGAGCACCCGGCCAATTTCGGTCGGCTGTGCACCAAGGGCAGCACCCTGCACCTGACCATGACGCCGCAGGCGCAAGCCCAGCGCCTGACGCATCCGCAGTTGCGCGCGACCAAGGATGACGCGCGCCGCCGCATCAGCTGGGACGCGGCGCTGGACCATGCCGCCGACAGGTTCGCCGCCGCGATTGCCGAGCACGGCCCCGACAGCGTCGCCTTCTACATCAGCGGCCAGTTGCTGACCGAGGATTACTACGTCTTCAACAAGCTGGCCAAGGGCCTGATCGGCACCAACAACGTCGATACCAACTCGCGCCTGTGCATGAGCTCGGCGGTGTCCGGCTACAAGGCCACGCTGGGGGCCGACGCGCCGCCCTGCAGCTATGAGGACATCGCCCACACCGACTGCCTGCTGATCGCCGGCGCGAATACCGCCTGGGCGCACCCGGTGCTGTTCCGCCGCATCGAGGACGCGCGCGCCGCCCGACCGGAGATGAAAGTCATCGTCGTCGATCCGCGCCGCACCGATACGGCCGAGGCCGCCGACCTGCACCTGGCGATCCAGCCCGGCACCGACATCGCGCTGTTCAACGCCATGCTCCATGTGCTGCTGTGGGAAGACCGCGTCGACCTCGACTACATCCGCGCCCACACCGAGGGTTTCGAGGCGCTGAAGACCATCGTGCGCGACTACACGCCGGCCATGGTGGCCGACATCTGCGGGGTGAAAGCGGAGGACATCGTCACCGCGGCGCGCTGGTTCGGCGAGTCGCCGACGGCGCTTTCGCTCTACTGCCAGGGCCTCAACCAGTCCAGCCACGGCAGCGACAACAATGCCGCGCTGATCCACCTGCACCTCGCCACCGGCAAGATCGGCAAGCCCGGCTGCGGGCCCTTCTCGCTCACCGGCCAGCCCAATGCCATGGGCGGGCGCGAGGTCGGCGGCATGGCCAACCTGCTCTCGGGCCATCGCGACCTCGCCAACGCCGAACACCGCGCCGACGTCGCCGCGCTCTGGGGTGTGCCGGACGTGCCGGCAAAGCCGGGGCTCACGGCGGTCGAGTTGTTCGAGGCCGTCGGCCGTGGCGAGATCAAGGCGCTGTGGATCGCCTGCACCAACCCGGCGCAGTCCCTGCCCGACCTCAACCGCGTACATGCCGCGCTCGCCGCCTGCCCCTTTGTGGTGCTGCAGGAGGTCAGCGCCGCCACCGACACGGCGGCCTTCGCCGACCTGCTGCTGCCGGCCGCCGGCTGGGGCGAGAAGGAAGGCACGGTGACCAATTCCGAGCGCCGCATTTCCCGCGTGCGCGCCGCCGTGCCGGCCCCCGGCGAGGCACGGGCCGACTGGAAGATCGCGGTCGACTTCGCGCGGCGGCTGGAGCTGAAGAGTCGGCGCTGGCGGGACGGCGATTTTCAGCCCCTGTTCGCCTACGCCGCGGCCGAAGATGTCTTCAACGAGCACCGCGCCACCACCGTGGGCCGCGACCTCGACATCGGCGGGCTTTCCTACGCCCTGCTGGAATCCGCCGGGCCGCAGCAATGGCCGCTGCCCTCCGGCGCCGCGAGCGGCACGTCGCGCCTGTATGCCGACGGCAAATTTCCCACCGCCAGCGGCCGCGCCGGCTTCAAGGCGGTGCAACACCGCCCGACCGCCGAAACCACCGACGCCCGCCTGCCGCTGCACCTCAACAGCGGCCGGCTGCGCGACCAGTGGCACGGCATGAGCCGCAGCGGCGTGGTGCCGCGCCTGTTCGCGCACACACCCGAGCCGGTGCTGGAAATGCATCCGCGCGACATGGAGCGGCGCGACATCCGTGACGGCGACTTGGTGACGCTGAGGAACAAGCGCGGCAGCCTGCGTTTGCGTGCCATGGCCTCGGCGACGCTGCGCCCGTCCCACATCTACCTGCCGATGCACTGGGGCGGCCAGTTCATGCGCGGCCTCGGCGTCAATGCGCTGATGCCGCCGGTGACCGACCCGGTGTCGCGCCAGCCCGAGCTCAAGCACGCCGCGGTGCAGGTCGAGAAGTTCGCCAGCGGCTGGCAACTGGTGGCCCTGCGCCGCGACGATGATGGCGCGCTGCACGCCGCGTTGCAGCCCTGGCTGGCACGTTTCGATTACGCCACGCTGACCCTGGCCGGGCGCGAATCCACGGTGGTGGTGCTGCGTGCCTGGGGTGCCGCCGACACGCCACCGCCGGCCCCGGAACTGCTGGCCGAACTCGCCGCCGCGATGGGTCTCGACGGGCCGCGAATGCTCGCCTTCGACGACGCCCGACGCGGCATCGCCAAGCGCGCCCTGATCGAGGACGATAGCCTCGTCGGTGCCCTGCTGTGCAAGGAAACCCGCGCCACCGACTGGCTGCTCGACCTGATCGCGCGCGGCGGCAGCACCGCCGAACTGCGCAAATGGCTGTTCGCCCCGCTGGCGACACCGCCCGCCGCCGGCCCGCTGCGCGGCCGCATCGTCTGCAACTGCTTCGACGTCTCGGAGAACGAGATCCGCGCCGACATCGCGGCGGGGCTGGACCTCGCTGCACTTGCCGAAAAGCGCAAGTGCGGAACGTCCTGCGGCTCTTGCCTGCCGGAATTGAAGCGAATGGCGGCTGCGGCGGAGGCCCCGGTCGGCGGTTGAAGTAATTGCGTGCCCGGTGGACTACGCGCAGGCGCGAACGTTGCCGGGCTCAATGCCGTAGATGATCGCAAATGGAGCCCGGCCCAACGCGCATTCGCGGGCGCCTTCCGGAACAGTGCTGGATTCAATTCGCACAGTTTTGCGGTTCGCTCATCGGCCTTATGTGGAGCTCAACATAAGGCCGATGACCCGACGCTCACCGTCGCGCCAGCGCCGACTCTTCGTGGCCCGCCGGTGGATCGAGGTTCCGGTCTTGCCGGCGGCGCCAGGGACGAGCATGAGTCGATTACCGGTTGCCGCCTTATGCAATCGAATCAGAATATGAGCCGAATAATGCTAGGATTCGGCTCACGTCGTTCTCCTCCGGACTTCCGATGCCGCATTGGATCTGGCAACACCCGCAATGGCCGGCGTTGGGCTGGAATGCCGCGGCGCTGGCCCCGCTGCTGCGCCAGGTCACGCTGGCGCAAGGGGCCTTGCTGGGCCGGGCGCGCGGCGCCGACGCTGCGCTGCAGGCCGAATTCAGCCTCGATGCGCTGTTGCAGAACATCGTCAATTCCAGTGCCATCGAGGGCGAGCGCCTCGACGTCGAATCGGTGCGTTCCATTCTTGCGCGCCGCCTTGGTCTGAATGTGGCCGCCGTTGTTCCGGCCGAGGCGCGCAGCGAAGGTTTCACCCGCATCATGTGGGATGCCACCACCAATCTCGATGCGCCGCTGAGCAAGGCCCGCCTGCTGCAATGGCACGGATGGCTGTTTGCCGGTGACGACGGCTTCCTCGGACGCGAGATTCGCATCGGCGCCTGGCGCGGGCCGGAGCCGATGCAGGTAGTCTCCGGCCGCGTCGACCGGCCCACGGTGCATTTCGAAGCGCCGCCGCGTGAGGGCCTCGAGGTCCGCATTGCCGACTTCCTCGCCTGGTTCAACGCCAGCCGCCGCGATTCCAGGCTCGATCCGCTGCTGCGCGCGGCCATCGCCCACTTCTGGTTCGTTACCCTGCATCCCTTCGACGACGGCAACGGCCGCATCGCGCGTGCGCTGACCGACCTCGCGCTGGCGCAGGGCGAGCGACAGAGCATCCGTTTCTACGCCATGTCGGTCGCCATCCTGGCGGATCGCAAGGGCTATTACCGGCAGCTCGAAAGCGCACAGAAAATCGCCTCGACCGAGGCGGCGCTGGATCTCACACCTTGGCTGCAATGGTTCCTCGCCACCTTGCAACTGGCGGTTGGCGGAGCGCTGGCGCAGATCGATCGTGTGCTGGGCAAGAGCCGCTTCTGGTTGCTTCATCGCCAGCAAAGCCTCGGCCCGGAACAGATCAAGGTACTCGACCGTCTGCTCGACGGCGACCAGCCGGGGCGCGGCGGATTTTCCGCAGGCATCAGCGCGGCCCACTATCAGGCGGTTACCCAGGTCAGCAAGGCGACGGCCACGCGCCATCTCGCCGACCTTGTCGCCAAGGGCTGTTTGATCAAGCTTCCGGGCGGTGGACGCAATACCCGCTACCAGATTTGCTGGCCGGACGCGGGCGAACCAGAACGGGCGTAAGCGCCGCCCCCATCCCCCGCTTGACGCCGGCACGATCAGCATCATCGTTCCGGTCCGAGGCCCGCGCCAGGTCGCTCACCGCGCCGGGCCGGCCTTGCCGTGACTCAGTGGCTGTCACCGGCAGTCTTGAAGTACTCCATCAGCTCCTGAAGCTGCGCCGCCTGGCCACCCATTTCCTCGGCGGTGGCCGCCAGTTCTTCGGAGGCACTGGCGTTCTGCTGCGTGACCTTGTTCAGTTGCCCCATGGCGCCGTTGATCTGGCCCACGCCCTGGCTTTGTTCCTGACTGGCGGCGGCGATTTCCTGGACGAGGTCCGAGGTTTTCCTGATGCTGGGCACCATCGCGTCGAGCAGCTTGCCGGCCTGCTCGGCCATCTTGACGCTGGAGCCGGCGAGTTGCCCGATCTCCTGCGCGGCGACCTGGCTGCGTTCGGCCAGCTTCCTGACTTCGGCGGCGACGACGGCAAAGCCCTTGCCGTGTTCGCCGGCACGGGCCGCTTCGATCGCGGCATTCAGCGCCAGCAGGTTGGTCTGGTAGGCGATGTCGTCGATGATGCCGATCTTGTCGGCGATCAATTTCATGGCGTCGACGGTGTTCCTGACCGCCAGACCGCCCTCGGCCGCATCCGCTGCCGACTTGGCGGCAATCGTGTTGGTGACCGCCGCATTCCCGGTATTCTGGGTGATCGAGGTCGTCATCTGTTCCATCGAGGCCGTGGTTTCCTCGACCGAGGCGGCTTGTTCGGAGGACGACTGCGACAAGGATTGTGCCGTGATCGATACCTGGCTGGAGGCGTTTGCCAGGGCATCGGCGGCCCCCTTCACCTCGCCGATGACCTGGTTCAGCTTGGTCACCAGCTGCCGGACGCCGGCCAGCATGCTGGTGCTGTCGTTCGACCTGGTCTCCAGCTGGATGCCGAGGTCGCCACCGGCAAGCCGGGAAACCACGCGGGCAGCAAAATCCGGTTCGCAGCCCAGCTGGTTCATGATGCCGAGGCTGATGCGCCACATGGTCAGCCCGAGGATGGTCATGAGGACCAGGGAAATGCCGCCCAGCACCATCCCTTGCTGGCGGAATTCGGCCTCGACATCGTCGATGTAGATGCCGGAGCCGATCACCCAGCCCCAAGCATCCAGTTTCCGTACATAGGAAAGCTTGAGATAGAGCTGATCGCTGACGCCGCCGCCGGCCTTGGGCTTTGGCCACATGTATTCGACAAAGCCATGGCCGGACTGGTTCACCACCTGGTTGAAGGAGACGAACAGGTTGCGGTTGTCGAGCGGCAGGGACTTGCCTTCGCCGCCCGGTTGCATCGCGGTGGCCTTGTTGAACTTGGGATCGTCCAGCAGCTTGCCATCCAGCGCCGGCACGGTCGGATGCATGATCATTTTTGGCACCGGCGTGCCGAGGTCATTGATCCAGAAGTACTCGGTCTTTTCGTAGCGCAGCCCCTTGATGGCGCGTATGGCCTGCGCCTGGGCGTCTTCCTTCGCCAGCTTCCCGGATTTTTCGAGGCCGTGAAAGCCTTCCGCCAGGGTATGCGCGACTTCGACCAGGGCTCGGGTCTTGTGCTTGCGGGCGTCCATCAGGTTGTCGCGAGCCTGTAGCAAGGCCACCGCGCAGAGTGCCAGCAACCCGAACAGCATCACACCGGAGAGCAGCGTCATGCGCATGCGCACGCTGGGTCGCCCGATGAGATTCATGGCCGGCCTCCCGCCGTGCATGGACCGGATCCGTGTTCATGGGGTATCCCCGGCCTGCCGTCCGAATTCGTTTTCATGGCGTTCTCCTCCAGGCCGGCTTGCCTGCCACGGCCGGGCCATCGAGGTCCGTCGCCGTGCGATCAGCGCCGACTCTTGCTTCCGCTGCGTCAATTCATCCCTGTGTGATTCTCCTGTTGTCCGCACACGGCGCGACATGCCGATGTTGCCGCGCTTCCAGACCCGGCCCGGCGAGCGTCGGATACATCCGGAATTGCGTTTCGACCGGTGGACGTGGGCAATTGGATGCCCTTTTGGCAGGTTCTGCCATGCGTAGTTTTACGTCGGCGGCTCCGTACTTGCCGCAGGTGCTTCAGGAGTCCACGAGTCAGGCGTGAACTACCCGAGCTCGCCGGCGAGCTGCCGCAACCAGGCATCGATACGCGCGTCACTCAATGCCGCCTGGTTGATCTGGTCCAGCGCCAGGCCGACAAAGTGGTCGCCGACCAGGGCCAGCGAGGCCGTGAAGTCATAGCCCGCGGCGGGCCAGGCGCCGACCACGCGGGCGCCGCAATCGACCACGGCATCGTGGATCAGGAGCATCGCGTCGACGAACTCGCCGGCGTACTTGTCCTGGTCGCCCAGCCCGAACAGGGCCACGGTCTTGCCACGCATGTCGCGGCCCTGCAGGCGCGGCAGGAACTCTTCCCAGCTTTCCTGCGCCAGCCCGGTCGACAGGCCGGGCAGCGCGCCTTCGCCGTAGGTGGGCGTGCCGAGGATCAGCACCTCGTGGGCAAGAAAGTCGTCGACCGTGCTGCGGCCGATGTTCACCGGCGCCAGGGCACGATCGCCCAGCTTTTGCGCGATCAGCTTGGCGATGCGGCGGGTGCGGCCGGTGTCGGTGCCGAAGTAGATGGCGATCGGCGCGGCCATCAGATCTGCCGCACTTCGATGTTCAGCGTCTGGATGCGATAGGCGATCTGGCGCGGCGTCATGCCCAGCAGGCGCGCGGCGCGGGCCTGCACCCAGCCGGCCTGCTCCAGGGCGGCGATCACGCGCTGGCGTTCGCTTTGCTCGGCGCCGGGGTCGATGGCCTCGTCGTTACCTCCACCCTCGGTATTGACGTGAAGCGTCGGCGCCGGTGCCACGGCGACCGCGCCGCGCGGCGCGGTGCGCGGCTTGTCGATGCGGATCAGGTCGGCGTCGATCTCGCCGTCGAGCGACATTACCGCGGCGCGTTCCAGGCAGTTCTCCAGTTCGCGGACATTGCCCGGCCAGGGGTGCTGCGCCAGGCGCCGCTGCGCGGCGGCGGTCAGCGTCAGCGGCCGGCTTTGCACGCCGCCAAGGCGGTCGAGCAGGTGGCGCGCGATTTCGGGCAGGTCTTCCATGCGTTCGCGCAGCGGCGGCGGCAGGATGGGCATGACGTTGAGGCGGTAGTACAAGTCCTCGCGGAAATCGCCGGCTTCCACCGCGGCTTCGAGGTCGCGGTGGGTGGCGGCGATCAGGCGCACGTCTACTTTCACCGTGCGTCCACCGCCGACCCGTTCCAGCTCGCCCTCCTGCAGCACGCGCAACAGCTTGGCCTGGAAGGCCGGCGAGATTTCGCCGATCTCGTCGAGGAACAGCGTGCCGCCGTCGGCCATTTCGAAGCGGCCCTTGCGCGTCGCCACGGCGCCGGTGAACGCACCCTTTTCGTGGCCGAAGAGCTCGGTCTCCAGCAGGGTCTCCGGCAGCGAGGCGCAGTTGAGTCGCACATACGGGCCGCGCACGCGCGGCGAGTTGTAGTGGATGGCGTTGGCGATGAGTTCCTTGCCGGTGCCGGTTTCACCGCGGATCAGCACCGTGGTCGGCCACTTCGACACCAGGCGGATCTGGTCGAAGATGCGCCGCATCGGCGCCGAATGGCCGACCAGATTGTCGAAGCCGTGGCGCTGGCGCACGGCGCGGCGCAGGGTGTCGCGCTCCTCGGCCAGCGCCTTGCGTTCCTGGTCGACCTCGAGCGAAAGCCGCACGCTCTGGCCGATGAGATTCGCCACCATCTCGACGAAGCGCACGCGCTCTTCGAGCTGGCCGTCGTCGGGCTGGTCGGGCTGCACCGCCAGCACGCCCTGCAAGGTGCCGCCGACCTGGATCGGCACCGCGATGAAGGGCAGCTCCTTGTCGTAAAGGCCGAGCCGGTTGAGGAAGCGCGGCTCGTCGCCCAGCCGCGCGATGGCGACCGGGCGCTTGCCTTCGAGCAGCATCCCGAGCAGGCCCTCGCCGGGCTGGTAGCGCACCGGCTCGAAGGCTTCGGCATCGAGGCCGTGTACCGCATGCACCGTGAGATCGCCGGCGCCGGGGTCGACCACGCTGACCATGCCGCGTGTCAGGTGGCCGGTGATTTCCAGCGAGCGCAGCACCTCGCGCAAGGTGTGATGGAAGTCGAGTGAGCGCGACAGCACCTGCGAGACGCGGAACAGCGTCTCGTACTGGGTGCGCAGCAGCGTGGGCGGATGGCTGTCCCTCATGATCTTCGCTTCAGCGGCAGCATTACGCGGATGCAACAGCCCTCCTTGCGCGTGGCGTCGACTTCGACGCTGCCGCCGTGGTCGGCGGCGATCTGCTGCACCGTGGCCAGCCCGGTGCCGAGGTGGCGCCGGCCCTCGCGTTTGGTGGTGTAGAAGGGCTCGAAGACCTTGAGCTGGAGCTCCGGCGGGATGCCCGGGCCGCTGTCCTCGATGAGGATTTCGAGGCTGCCCAGGTGGGCGCGGGTCACCACCCGCAACTCGCGTTCGCGCCAGCCGCGTGCGCTCATGGCCTCGATGGCGTTGTCCACCAGCGCCTTGAACAGGCTGCGCAGCTTGTTGGGATGCGCCTGCAATGCCGGCAGCATGGCCTGCGGCTTCCAGCTGACGCGGATGCCGTTAGCCAACATTCGCTCGGTGGCGAGGTCGAGCACGTCGCGCAGCAGTTCATTGACATTGGCCGGGCCGGCGGCCTCGCGGCTTTCGGCCGGGATCATGGCGCGCAGCTCGGCCAGCGCGGCTTCGCCGGCGGCGATGGCCTCGCCCAGCGCCACCGCCATCGGGTCGGTTGAGCCGCTGCGCCGCGCCAGCATGCCGACCGCCGAGGCCATCATGTTGAGCGGGCCTTCGAGGCGGAAGGTGGCGGCAGACAAACTTTCGCGCAGCGCGGCGACGCGGTCCTCGTCGGCCATCACCGCCTGCAGCGCGGCAACGCGCACCTTTTCCTGCTGCGCGCGCAGGCCGGTGATTTCCTTCGCCACCAGCAGCAGGTAATCGCGGCCGCTGCCGGCGAAAAAGGCATCGGCGCGCATGTCGTCCTCGCGCACGCGGCTGCCGGAGCAGGAGAACCAGCGCGGCGGCTTGCCGTCAGGCAGGTCGAGGCGCACTTCGAGGTCGAGGAAATCGTAGCCGGCGTTGCGCCGCCCGCCGGGCGGCTGGCTTTCGCGCAGGGCGCGGATCGCCGTCATCAGCATCGGCGCCGGCTCGGCCATGCCCAGGTCGGCCTGCAGCTTCTTGTACTCCTGGTTGTCGAGCACCACGCGGTCGTCCACATCGAGCAGGGCGATCACCATCGGCGCGGCGTCGACCACCGACTCGATCAGCGCCTTCTGGTTGCGTACCTGGCATTCGAGGCGATGCATGGCGGTGATGTCGCGATGCATGCCCAGGTAATTGACCACGCCGCCGCCGCCATCGACCACCGGCGAGATCGACAGTTCGGCCAGGTAGCGCGTGCCGTCCTTGCGCTTGTTCACCAGGCGTCCGCTCCAGGCTTCGCCGCGCGAGATCTGCTGCCACATCGACTTGTAGATTTCCGGCGGCGTGGTCTTGTTCGAGAGCAGGGATTCGTTGTGGCCGATGGCCTCGGCCGTGGCGTAGCCGGTGACGCGGGTGAAGGCCGGGTTCACATAGAGGATGTTGCCCTGCACGTCGGTGATCGAGATCGCCGTGTCGGCCTGCGCCACCGTGTGCTGGAACACGGCGGGATGGATGGCCGGTGCGGCGCGCTCGACCCGCGGCGCGAGTTCGGCGGCGGCCCGTTGTTTGCGTTTCTCTGCCATGGCGTGCTGCCCGATCAAGATAGTGCGGTGATATGAGCAGGTTCCGTGCCGAGACTGATTCGACAGGGTGTTTCGTGGGGATTTGTCGTGTTTTGTAGGACTTGCGACAAGGCCTCGGCGGCAGGGCAAGCCGCCGCTCCGGCAAAAAAACTCCAAGCTGGTGCGGAGTTGCGTGCGCCTGCCCCGATTTGGGCCGCACCGCGCGGGCTTGGCACAGAACCTGCGAAGCATGGCGCAAACGTCTGGACTCATGACCATGGATGCCATGCCCACCACCCTGCCGGAACCCGTCGCCCCGCCGCCGCGCAGCCTGATGCATGGCGTGATCCTCGGCGCCTTCTGCCTCGGCTTCGGCCTGGTGCTGGCAATCACGGACCGGATCACGGTCGATGACATCGCGGCGCGCGCCATGGAGGACAAGCAGAACTCGCTGTCGCAAGTGCTGCCGGCGACGATCCATGACAACAACCCGGTGACCGACACCCTGGCATTGAGAAATGCGGAGGGTCGTGAGCTGACGGTGTATCGGGCGCGCCAGGGCGGCGCGGTGACGGCGGTGGCCTACGAGATATTCGGTACCGGCTATGCCGGCGAAATGAAGCTGATGCTGGGCGTCGCGGCCGACGGCAAGGTGCTCGGCGTGCGCGTGCTGGCGCACAAGGAAACACCGGGCCTGGGCGACAAGATCGAAGTCAAGAAGGGCGACTGGATCCTGCGTTTCAACGACCTCTCGCTGGGCAATCCGCCATTGGAGCGCTGGAAGGTGAAGAAGGACGGCGGCCAGTTCGACCAGTTCGCCGGCGCCACCATCACCCCGCGCGGCGTGCTGGCGGCGATCCGCGGCGGGCTGGAATTCTTCGCCGCGAATCGGGCGAAGTTGCTGGCGGAGAACTGAGATGGCGAACACCTACAAAACCATCGTCAAGGACGGCCTGTGGAACAACAACGGCGTCTTCAGCATGCTGCTCGGCATGTGCCCGGCGATGGCCATGACCACCAGCGCCACCAACGGCTTCGGCATGGGCCTCGCCACCGCCGTGGTGATGGCGGCGTCGAGCCTGCTGGTCGCGCTGTTTCGCAAGCTGATCACCCCGGAAGTGCGCATCCCCGTCTATATCCTGATCGTCGCCGCGATGGTGACCCTGGTCGACCTGGCGATGAATGCCTGGATGCACGAGTTGTACAAGGTGCTGGGCCTGTTCATTCCGCTGATCGTTTCCAACTGCCTGCCGCTGGCGCGCCTCGAAGCCTTCGCCGCCAAACAGCCGGTGCTGCCTTCGTTGCTCGACGGCCTGTTCATGGGCCTCGGTTTCACCATCGCGCTGACCGCGATCGGCGCGGTGCGCGAAATCACCGGCAACGGCACCCTGTTCGCCGATGCTTCGCTGCTGCTCGGCCCGGCCTTCAAGGCCATCGAACTGCGCCTGCTGCCGGCCGACATGGGCGTGCTGATGATGATCCTGCCGCCCGGCGGCTTCCTCGTCACCGGCCTGCTGGTCGTCGTCAAGCGCCTGCTCGACCTGCGCGCCGGCAAGGAAATCCAGATGGGAGGGGCGCACAGTGTCGCCTGACCTGCATACCGTGGAAGGCATCGCCCGCGTGGTCGGCGTCGACGGCGCCGTGGCCTGGCTCGAACCCGAGCAAACCAGCAGTTGCGGCAGTTGCGCCTCGGCCGCGAGTTGCGGCGCAGGGGACACAAACCCGGCGGGCGGCATCGGCACGGTCGCCGATCGCATCGCGGCACGGCGCTTCGCCCTCGCCAATGCAAACGGCCTGCGTGTCGGCGAGCGTGTCGTGGTGGGCGTCGCCGAGCGCGCCCTGATCCGCGCCGCGCTGACCGCCTATGGGCTGCCGCTGGCGACGGCACTGACCGCCGGCGGCCTCGCCGAAAGCGCCTGGGGCAGCGACCTGGCGACCCTGGCGGCGATGGCCGGCGGCCTGCTCGGCGGCCTGCTGCTGGCACGACTCGTCGCGCATCGCCTGCGCGCACGCGGCGAACTCGCGCCGCACTTCCTGCGTCGCGCCAGGCCCGGAGAAACCTGCGGCGGGAGTGCGACATGAGGGATTTCATCCTGATGATGATCGGCGCGGCGCTGGTGAACAATGTGATCCTGGCCCGATTCCTCGGCCTGTGTTCCTTCATGGGGGTCACCACCCGCATCGATACCGCCGCCGGCATGGGCCTGGCCACCACCTTCGTCATCACCGTCTCGTCGATGGCCGACTGGGCCGTGCAGCACTGGCTGCTCGATGCCTACGGCCTGGGCTACCTGCGCACCGTGACCTTCATCCTGGTGATTGCCAGCGCCGTGCAATTCACCGAGCTGACGATCAAGAAGGTTTCGCCCGAGCTGTTCCAGATGCTCGGCATCTATCTGCCGCTGATCACCACCAACTGCGCCGTGCTCGGCGTCGCCCTGCTGCTGGTCGAGGGCCACATGAGCTTCATCGCCGCCACCCTGTTCGCCTTCGCCTCGTCGGTCGGCTACAGCCTGGTCATGGTGATCTTCGCCGGCCTGCGCGAACGCCTGGCGCTGGCGCAGGTGCCGCGCCTGTTCGCCGGGCCGCCGCTGGGTTTCATCGTCGCCAGCCTGCTGGCGATGGCGTTCATGGGCTTTTCCGGCATCGCCACGAACTGAACAGGAAAGGGGAATGACATGCTGATCTCCGTTGCCAGCCTCTCCCTGATGGGTCTCGCCCTCGGCGGCCTGCTGGGTACCGCGGCCCGCTACCTCAAGGTCGAGGACGATCCGATCGAGGCCGAACTGCTGTCCATGCTGCCCGGTTCGCAATGCGGGCAGTGCGGCTTTGTCGGTTGCGCCCAGGCCGCCGCGGCGCTGGCGCGCGGCGAAGCCCAGGTGACGCTGTGCCCGCCCGGCGGCAAGGCCACGGCCGAAGCGCTGGCGGCGAAGCTGGGCATCAAGGCCGACCTTTCCGCCGTCGCCGACAGCGGCCCGCAACTGGCCCAGGTCGCCGAGGAAATCTGCATCGGCTGCTGCCGCTGCATCAAGGCCTGCCCGACCGATGCCATCGTCGGCGCGGCGAAGCAGATCCACAACGTGATCCGCGAAGCCTGCACCGGCTGCGCCGCCTGCGTCGACCGCTGCCCGACCGAGGCCATGTCCCTGGTGCCGGTGCCGGTGACCCTGCAACACTGGATCTGGCCCAAGCCCGCCCTGGCGGTCTGAGGCAAGGACGAACGCCATGGGATATTTCGAACGCATTTTCAGGCAACCGCGCTGGGGCGTGCACCCGGACGACCACAAACGTCCGGCGGCCGACGTGCCGCTACGCCGCCTGCCGACGCCGGAACGGCTCTACCTGCCGCTGCACCAGCATGTCGGCGGCGCTGCACGTCCGGTGGTGCTGGCCGGGCAGAAGGTACTCAAGGGCCAGGTGCTGGCCGAGGCCAACGGCAACATCTCGGCGCCGATCCACGCCCCGGCCTCGGGCCGCATCGTCGCCATCGGCGAGATCACCGCGCCCCACCCCTCGGGCCTGGCGCAGGTGGCAATCACCCTGGCCTGCGACGGTGACGAGCAATGGATCGAAGCCGACATCGCCGCCGATCCCTTCGCCCTGGCGCCGGAGGACATCGCGCGGCGCACGGCCATGGCCGGCGTCGTCGGCCTGGGCGGGGCGACCTTTCCCGCGGCGGTCAAGTTCTCCCTGGGCAAACGGCTCGCGGTGAGCACGCTGATCGTCAATGGCGGCGAGTGCGAGCCCTATCTTTCCAGCGATGACCGCATCATGCGCGACCATGCCGACCAGGTGGTCGACGGCGCGCGCATCATCATGCATGCCATCGGTGCCCGCGAGGCCCTGGTCGGCATCGAGGACAACAAGCCGGAAGCCACCGCCGCGATGCGCAAG
>JACRIX010000106.1 GCA_016215645.1 Rhodocyclales bacterium | reverse complement strand
TGCTCGCGCGAATTCAAGCTGTTCACCAACATCAACAGCACCATCGTCGACCCGAAGAATTTCGACCCGAATTCCTTCGTCGAGGTGAATGCCGACTTCTGCATCATCCCGCCCAATTCATTTGCCCTGGCGCGCACCGTCGAGTACTTCCGCATTCCGCGCAACGTACTCACCATCTGCCTCGGCAAGAGCACCTATGCGCGCTGCGGCATCATCGTCAATGTGACGCCCTTCGAGCCGGAATGGGAGGGCTACGTGACGCTGGAATTTTCCAACACGACGCCGCTGCCGGCCAAGATCTACGCCGGAGAGGGCTGTGCCCAGGTGCTGTTCTTCGAGTCCGACGAGGTCTGCGAGACCTCGTACAAGGATCGCGGCGGCAAGTACCAGGGGCAGACCGGCGTCACCCTGCCGAAGATTTAGTCGAGTGCAGGCGGTTATCGGAGCGAGGCCCCGCCGCCGGGCCGCCCCAGGGCGGGGCCAGCCAACCACATGGAGTCCGCGCCTTTGCGGACGAACAACCGTTACTCCCTTCCATGGGAAGGGGGCTAGGGGGTAGGTAAAAAATGCGTTTTCACTTCCCCATCATCATCATCGACGAGGACTTCCGCTCCGAGAACGCTTCGGGCCTTGGCATCCGTGCCCTGGCCGACGCCATCGAAAAGGAGAGCCTCGACGTGCTGGGGGTCACCAGCTATGGCGACCTGACCTCGTTTGCCCAGCAGCAAAGCCGCGCCTCGGCCTTCATCCTGTCGATCGACGACGAAGAATTCACCCCGGGCCCCGAACTCGATCCCGCCGTGCTCAACCTGCGTGCCTTCGTCGAGGAAATCCGCCACAAGAACCCGGACATCCCGATTTTCCTGCACGGCGAGACGCGAACCTCGCGGCATATCCCGAACGACATCCTGCGCGAGCTGCACGGCTTCATCCACATGTACGAGGACACGCCGGAGTTCATCGCGCGGCATGTCGTGCGCGAGGCCAAGGCCTACCTCGACTCGCTGCCGCCACCCTTCTTCCGCGCCCTGGTGCATTACGCGGCGGACGGCTCCTACTCCTGGCACTGCCCCGGACATTCGGGCGGCGTCGCCTTCCTCAAGAGCCCGGTGGGCCAGATGTTCCACCAGTTCTTCGGCGAGAACATGCTGCGCGCCGACGTCTGCAACGCGGTCGAGGAACTCGGCCAATTGCTCGACCATACCGGCCCGGTGGCGGCCTCCGAACGCAATGCCGCACGCATTTTCAACAGTGACCACCTGTACTTCGTCACCAATGGCACCTCGACCTCGAACAAGATCGTCTGGCATTCGACGGTGGCGCCCGGCGACATCGTCATCGTCGACCGCAATTGCCACAAGTCGATACTCCACGCGATCATGATGACCGGCGCGATCCCGGTGTTCCTGATGCCGACGCGCAACAACTACGGCATCATCGGCCCGATCCCGAAGGAGGAGTTCCGCTGGAAGAACATCCAGAAGAAAATCGCCGCCCATCCCTTCGCCAGCCAGGTCAAGGGCAAGCCGCGGGTGCTGACCATCACCCAGAGCACCTATGACGGCATCCTCTACAACGTCGAGGACATCAAGGAAGAGCTCGACGGCAAGATCGACACCCTGCACTTCGACGAAGCCTGGCTGCCGCACGCCGCCTTCCACGATTTCTACGGCGACTACCACGCCATCGGCGCCGACCGGCCGCGCTGCAAGGAGTCGATGGTGTTCTCGACGCAATCTACCCACAAGCTGCTGGCCGGCCTTTCGCAGGCCTCGCAAATCCTGGTGCAGGACGCCGAGAACAACAAGCTCGACCGCGACGTGTTCAACGAGGCCTACCTGATGCATACCTCGACCTCGCCGCAGTATTCGATCATCGCCTCCTGCGACGTCGCCGCGGCGATGATGGAGGAGCCCGGCGGCACCGCGCTGGTCGAGGAGTCGATCGCCGAGGCGCTGGACTTCCGCCGCGCCATGCGCAAGGTAGACAAGGAATTCGGCGCCGACTGGTGGTTCCAGGTCTGGGGGCCGAAGGACCTGTCCGAGGAAGGCATCGAGGAGCGCGAAGCCTGGATGCTCAAGCCCGGCGAAAAATGGCACGGCTTCGGCAAGCTGGCCAAGGGCTTCAACCTGCTCGACCCGATCAAGGCCACCATCATCACCCCGGGCCTCGACGTCGATGGCGACTTCTCCGACGACAACGGCATTCCGGCCGCGATCGTCACCAAGTACCTGGCCGAGCACGGCGTGATCGTCGAGAAGTGCGGCCTCTATTCCTTCTTCATCATGTTCACCATCGGCATCACCAAGGGCCGCTGGAACACGCTGGTCACCGCGCTGCAGCAGTTCAAGGACGATTACGACCGCAACCATCCGCTGTGGAAGGTGCTGCCCGAGTTCGTCGCCAAGCATCCGCGCTACGAGCGCACCGGCCTCAAGGACCTGTGCACCCAGATCCACGAGGTGTACAAGAAGAACGACGTGGCGCGCCTGACCACCGAGATGTACCTCTCCGACATGGTGCCGGCGATGCGCCCGGCCGATGCCTTCGCCAAAATGGCCCACCGCGAGATCGACCGGGTGCCCATCGACGAGCTCGAAAACCGGGTCACCGCGGTGCTGCTGACACCCTATCCGCCCGGCATTCCGCTGTTGATCCCGGGCGAGCAGTTCAATGCCACCATCGTCCGTTACCTGCAGTTCGCGCGTGAGTTCAACGAGAAGTTTTCCGGCTTCGAGACCGACATCCACGGCCTGGTCAAGGACGGCAGCAACGGCACGGTGCGCTACTACGTGGACTGCGTGGCGAGTTGAAGTCCGGGCGCCGTGCTCGGGCATTTCGCCCAGCGCGGCTTGATGCAGGTCAATAGTGCGGTTCGCGGGCGGCATACGATGGTTGCGTCATGCGAGCCGCCGAAGGTCCGTCCCAGGCCAGCCAACTTCCCGAGTTTCATCTCGATGAGGTCACGGTAGCGCGCAGGGTCATGGCAGAGCGTGTTCGGGTTTTCACCGACCGCGCCGTGGCTGGTGCGCTCTCCTCCCCTCTCGGTACCTTGCTGCTCGTCCTGGTTCTGGGGCCGGCCGCGGGTTGGGGAAAGGCCGCTGCATGGCTGATCCTGATCAATCTTGACGAGTTGCTGATCCTTGGGCTGGGCTACCGGTTTCGCACCCTGCCGCCATTGTGGCGTGACAGCATCCCCTGGGCGCGACGGCAAATCGGAGCCAATTTCCTGGTCGGCCTGGCGTGGGGGGCGTCGGTATGGTTCTTTGCCGTAGAGCCCTTGTCGCACCACTTTTTCTTCAACCTGAGCGTGCTGGTCGCGGTTTCGGCGATCTGTGTGACCATCATGTCTGCCTTCCGCACGGCGAGCATCCTGTTCTCGGCGGCCGTGCTGTTGCCACCGGTGGTACACGCCTTTCAGACTTCACATCCGTTCGCCCTGCAGATTGGCCTGAGCCTGATCATTCTCTTCGCGCTCGAAGTGCAGTACGGGGCGGTGGCGCGCCGGCAACTGATCAGCGGCCTGGATGCCGCGCAACGCAGCCAGGCCCTGGTCGACCAGTTGTCGCAATTGCGCAGCGACCTGTACCAGAGCAATCACGCGCTGGAGCAAAAGAACGCGGATCTCGCCGCCGCTTTCGAGCGACTCAACGAACTGGCGACCCACGACGAACTGACCGGTGCCTCCAACCGGCGCGTCATGGTCGAGCGCCTTGAACTGCAGGTCGCGTACAAGTCGCGCTATGGCACGCCAGCCAGCCTGATCATGCTCGACCTCGACCACTTCAAGAAGATCAACGACCGGCATGGCCATTCCGTCGGCGACCTGGCCTTGCAGGTGCTGGTGCGTACCGTCCAGGGCGAACTGCGCGAAGGCGACATCCTGGCGCGCTTCGGGGGTGAGGAGTTCCTGATCCTGCTGCCGCTCTCGGCCGCCGATGCGGCGCGGCAGACGGCCGAGCGCCTGCGTTGCGCAATCGCCGCAATCGAACTCGCTGCGGATCAGGGGCGGGTGCGGTTGCGCGCCTCGTTCGGCGTTGCCGAACTTGCCACGGGCGAGGTCGTCGCGGACTGGTTGCGGCGCGTCGACCTCGCTTTGTACCAGGCCAAGGACAGCGGGCGCAATCGGGTGGTGCTGGCGGATGTGCACGCCCCGCCTGATGCGATGTCCGGCTGAACGGCAGACCGCAGAAGTCGGCGCTGGTGCTGCGGCGATTCAGATCCGTTCGTAGCGCACGAAGGCGTATCCCGGTCCTGTCTCGTCGCGGTGGGCTTCGCGCACCGCTTCCCGCCACTGTCGCGGATCGCGCGCCGGAAACCACGTGTCACCATCGAATTCGGCGTCGATTTCAGTGAGTTGCAGGCGGTCCGCGAGGGGCAGCGCCACTTGGTAGAGCTCGGCGCCACCAATGACGAAGGCTTCCTCCCCCGCCGCCGCCGCCACCGCATCCGGCAGCGAACCTGCAACCGTGGCGCCCGCTGCCGCATAGGCAGCGCTGCGTGTTACCACGATGTTTTGCCGACCCGGCAGGGGACGGAATTTCTCCGGCAGGGACTCCCAGGTCTTGCGCCCCATGATCACGGCATGGCCGGTGGTGAGCGCCTTGAAGTGCCTGAGGTCGGCCGGCAGATGCCAGGGCAGACGATTGTCCTTGCCGATCACTCCGTTTTTGGCCACGGCGGCGATCAATGTGAGTATCGTCTTCGGCATTGTCTGTCCTTCATCCCAGCATCTTTTGGTAGAGCGCGACATAGTGCCCCGCGGCCTCATGCCAGCTCGAATCGCGGGCCATGCCGTGCTTTTGCAGCCTGCGCCAAAGGGCGTGGTCGCGAAACGATGCCGCGGCCCGGTTCAGCGCCTCGAACAAGGCCACGGTGGTCGGCGGGCCGAAGACAAAACCATTGCCGTGGCGCTCGTCGGCGGCGTCGATCACGGTATCGGCCAGGCCCCCGGTGGCGCGCACCACGGGTGGCGTGCCATAGCGCAGGCTGTACATCTGGTTGAGGCCGCACGGCTCGAAGCGCGAAGGCATGACGAAAATGTCGGCGCCGGCCTCGATGCGATGGGCGAAACCCTCATCGAAGCCGATGCGTACCGAACAGCGGCCGGGATGGCGCTGGGCGAAGGCGGTCCATCCATGTTCGAGCCCATGTGCGCCGCTGCCCAGCACCACGATCTGCGCCGGCAGGTCGATGGTCTGGTCGGCGACGTCGAGGAACAGGTCCAGCCCCTTCTGCTCGGTGAGCCGGCTCACCACGGCGAACAGCGGCAGGTCGGCGCGTACTTCAAGCCCCACCTCCTCCTGTAGCCGAGCCTTGTTGCTCGCCTTGTCCGCGATCCGGCGCGGGCCATAGTGCTTGGCCAGATGGTGGTCGCGCGTCGGATCCCAGTCGCGCGTGTCGATGCCGTTGAGGATGCCGGACAGGTCACTGGCGCGATGCCGCAGCAGGCCGGCCATGCCCATGCCTTCGGCATCGGTCTGGATTTCGCGGGCGTAGCTGGGGCTGACCGTGCTGATGGCGCTGGCATGTTGCAGGCCGGCCTTGAGGAAGGAGAGGTGGCCGTAGAACTCAACGCCATGCATGTTCCAGGCGGCATCCGGCAGGCCGAGCTCGAACAACGACGCGTGGTCGAAAAGCCCCTGGAAGGCCAGGTTGTGCACCGTGAACAGGGATTTCGCCGGACGTTCCGCGCGGTAGGCGAGGTAGGCCGGTGCCAGCCCGGTCTGCCAGTCGTTGCAATGGATGATCTCGGGCACCCAGTCGAGCGTGCTGGCCTCCGAGCCCAGCCAGGCGGCGACACGTGACAGCAGGCCGAAGCGCAGGTGGTTGTCGAGCCAGTCGCGTCCTTCGGGACCGAGATAGGGATTGCCGCCGCGGTCGTAAAAATGGCCGTAGTCGAGCAGCAGCAGCGGCGTGCCGTCGGGCGCTGCGGCCTGACGCAGGCCGGGTGTCGGCAGCAGCCCGCCCAACCAGTGCGGGCGGGCAATTTCCGCGGCGGCGGGAAAGGCCTGCAGCAAGGCAGGGTAGGCCGGCACCAGTACCCGCACGTCGTGGCCCAGGGCGCGCAGCGCGGCGGGCAGTGCGCCGGCGACGTCGCCGAGGCCGCCGGTCTTGACCCAGGGCGCAATCTCCGACGTGGCGAAAAGAATCTTCACTGGCGACAGTAGGCGATCAGCCCCGCGGTCGACCTGTCGAGGCCGGCGGCGGGCGCCTTGCCCTCGATGATGGGCAGCAGGCGGCCGGCGAGCTGCTTGCCGTATTCGACCCCCCACTGGTCGAAGGGATTGATGTCCCAGATCACGCTCTCGGCGAAGACCTTGTGCTCGTAAAGCGCCAGCAGTGCGCCGAGGTTGAACGGGTCGAGGCGCGGCAGCAGCAGCGTGGTCGAAGGCTGGTTGCCGGGGAAACTGCGGAAGGGCGCCAGACGTGCCGCCTCGTCCGCCGCCATGCCGCCGGCCAGCAGTTCGGTCGTGGTTTCCCCCAGGGTTTTGCCGCGCATCAGCGCTTCGCTCTGGGCGAAGCAGTTGGCCAGCAGCTTGGCCTGGTGGCCGGGCAGGTCAAAATCCGCTTCACGGCAGGCGATGAACTCGCAGGGGATCAGGCGGTGCCCCTGGTGGATCAGCTGGTAGAAGGCGTGCTGGCCGTTGGTGCCGGCCTCGCCCCAGAGGACGGGCGCAACGGCGCAGTCAAGCGGCTCGCCCTGGCGATCCACCGGCTTGCCGTTGGACTCCATTTCCAGTTGCTGCAGGTAGCGCGGCAGCAGGCCCAGCGACTGGCTGTAGGGCAGCAGGGCGCGGGTGTCGGCGCCGAGGAAATTCGTGTTCCAGACCTCCAGCAGCGCCAACAGGCCGGGCAGGTTTGCCTGCGGCAGCGCAGTGAAGAAATGCTCGTCCATGGCATGCGCGCCGGCCAGCAGCTTTTCAAAATTGTCGACGCCGATGGCCAGGGCCAGCGGCAGGCCGATCGCCGACCACAGCGAATAGCGCCCTCCCACCCAGTCCCAAAAGGCGAAAGCGTTGGCCGGGTCGATGCCGAAGCGGGCGACTTCGCCAAGGTTGGTCGACACCGCGACGAAGTGCCGTGCGACGGCCACTTCTCCAAGTGCCTGCACCAGCCATGCCCGCGCCGAGGCGGCGTTCTGCATGGTCTCCTGGGTGGTGAAGGTCTTGCTGGCGATGACGAACAGCGTGGTGCGCGGCTGCAGCGTCGCCAGCGTCGTGGCAAGGTCGGCGCCGTCGAGGTTGGCGACGTAATGCACCCGCAGTGCGGGGTGGCGGAAGGCCATCAGCGCCTGGGTCGCCATGCGCGGACCGAGGTCGGAACCGCCGATGCCGATGTTGACCACGTCGCTGATCGGCTCGCCCGTGGCGCCGCGCCAGTAGCGACCATGGACCTCGCCACAGAAGCGGCGCATCTTTTCCAGCTCGGCATGGACCGCGGGCATCACATCATGGCCGCCGTGCATGATGGGCCCCTTGCCCGCCGGATGGCGCAGCGCGATGTGCAGCGCGGCGCGGCGCTCGGTGTGGTTGATCGCTTCGCCGCCGCGCATGCGCGCGATCCAGCCGGGCAGGTCGGCGGCCTGCCACAGGTCGCACAGCAGCGACAGGGCCTTGGCATCGACGCGCTGTTTCGAGTAGTCGAGCAACCAGCCCTCCCAGCGTGTCGAAAAGTTGGCGAAGCGCCGGTCATCGGCGGCAAAAAGTTCCCGCAGGTGAATGCCGCGCAGGGACCCGGCGCTGGCGGCAAGCGGCTGCCAGGCCGCAGCAGTAGCGGGCTTCATCACAGCCAGAGCATCATGCCCATCTCGAAGGGATGGGTGAGCAATTCGTGGGTCGGATAGACGCGGATGCGGTATTCCATCTTGCCGCACTGGTCGGGCGTCAGCTCGCGGGCGAAGAGGTGTTCGCCGCTTTCCAGTGCGCGCTCGTGCCGCAGCGCATAGCGTCGGGCCCGCGCCGTGGTCGGCTCGCCGGGGCGGGTGAATACCAGTTCCACGGCCAGATCGCCGGGCGTCAGACCATCGAGCTGGACCGCGACCTCGAAACGCATCCCTTCACCGTAGCGGATGCGTGGCGCGGCGTCGCCGATGCGGCGGATGGTGATGCGCGGCCAGGCGGCGCGGATGCGCGCCTTCCAGCCAGCGACGTTGCGCGCGCCGGCAAAGTCGGCGCTGGCGTAACGGCGCCATTGCTCGGCGGCGGGAGAATAAAACTTCTCGGCATAGTCGGTGAGCATGCGTTGCATGTTGAAGCGCGGCATGATCGAGGCGATCGACTGCTTGGCCATCGCCACCCATTCCGGCGAGTAGCCGAGCGAGGTGCTGCGGTAGTACATCGGGATCACGCTGTCTTGCAGCAGCTCGTAGAGCGTGCGTGCCTCGTCGGCATCGCGCTCGGACGGGTCAAGGCCCTCGGCCGCCGGCTTGATCGCCCAGCCGTTCTTGCCGTCGTAACCTTCACCCCACCAGCCGTCGAGCACCGAGAGATTGATCGCGCCGTTGATCGCCGCCTTCATGCCCGAGGTGCCCGAGGCTTCCAGCGGGTAGATCGGGTTGTTGAGCCAGACATCGACGCCGGCCACCATGCGCCGCGCCAGGTGCAGGTCGTAGCCTTCGACCAGCAGGATGCGGCCTTCGAACTCGCGCTTGCGCGAGAGGTCGGCGATCTGGCGGATCAGCTCGCGTCCCGGTTCGTCGGCGGGATGGGCCTTGCCGGCAAAAATGAACAGTACCGGGCGCTGTGCGTCGGAAATGATTTCGCGCAGCCAGTCGAGGTTGTTGAACAGCAGCGTGGCGCGTTTGTAGGTGGCAAAGCGGCGGGCGAAGCCGATGGTCAGTACCGTCGGATTGTTGGGGTCGGCACAGCGCAGCACGCGGTCGAGGTGGGCCTCGGAGCCCTGGTTGCGCAGGTGCTGCGAGCGCACGCGGCTGTGCACCAGGTGCAGCAACTGGGCCTTGAGCGACTGGCGGATGCTCCAGAAGATCTGGTCCGGGATGCGGTGCACGGCGCTCCAGCAGGACTGGTCGGTCAGGCGGTGCTGCCAGCCGAGGCCGAGGTGGCGGTCGAAGGTCTCGTACCAGTCGGTGGCGAGGAAGGTGGGTACATGCACCGCGTTGGTGACGTAGTCCATCGGATTTTCCGGCGGCGTCACCTGGGACCACATGTCGGCGCAGATATTCGATGAGACTTCGCCGTGGATGCGCGAGACGCCATTGTGGAAGCGCGAGCCACGCAGGGCCAGGGCGGTCATGTTGAACTCGCCGCCGTGATTGCCGACGCGGCCCATGCCGAGCAGGCCGTCGCGATCGAGACCGGCGGCGGCACAGAATTCGCCGAAGTAGTGCATCACCATGTCGTCGGCGAAATGGTCGTGCCCGGCGGGTACCGCGGTATGCGTTGTGAATACTGTGTTGGCCGCCGCCGCTTCCAGCGCCGCAGCAAAGGGCATGCCCTGGCCGGTCACCAGTCCGCGAATGCGCTCCAGTATCAGAAAGGCGGCATGGCCTTCGTTGATGTGCCAGACGGTGGGCTTGAGGCCGAGCGCGGCGACGGCGCGCGCGCCACCGACGCCGAGCAGGATCTCCTGCTCGATGCGTGTGCGGCGGTCGCCACCATAGAGCTGGTACGCGATGGCGCGGTCGGCATCGCTGTTCTCGGCCAGTTGGGTGTCGAGCAGGAAGAGCTGGTTGTTGCCGACATGGGCGCGCCAGATGCGGGCCCAGACCGTGCGCCCGGGGAAATCGACTCCGATGCGAAGTTCCTGCCCGTCGGCGCCGCTCACCGGTTCGATCGGCATGTCGTCGAAATCGTTGTCGCCGTAGTGTGCGGTCTGCCGGCCCTCGCGGTCGATGGACTGGCGGAAGTACCCCTGGCGGTAGAGCAGGCCGACCGCGACGAAGGGCAGGCGCATGTCGGAGGCGCCCTTGCAATGGTCGCCGGCGAGGATGCCGAGGCCGCCGGAATAGATCGGCAGGCTCTCGTGGAAGCCGAACTCGGCGCAGAAGTAGGCGATCAGGTCATTGCCCTGCAGCGGGGGCTTGCCGGGAAGCTCCTGCTTGTGCACGGCGTGGTAGGAATCGTAGGCCGAGAGCACGCGATTCATGGTGCCGAGGAACACCGGATCGTCGGCTGCCTCGTTGATCCGCTTCTGGTCGATGCGCTTGAGGAAGGCCTTGGGGCTGTGATGCACGGCGCGCCAGAGGCCCGCCGAAAGTCGGGCGAACAGGGAACGCGTGGGGCGGTCCCAGCTGTACCAGAGGTTGTTGGCGATTTCGTCGAGGCGGGCAAGACGCGCGGGGACCTCGGGATTGACTTCGAGCTGGTAGCGGGTGCCTGGCATGGTGGGCTTCTCGGGGAAGGGCTGCGGGAATTCTACGATGTGGCGGGGATCACTCGTAGCGTGATGCGCTGCTCGCCGGCCGCGGGCGACCAGGTGAGGGTGATGCAGACGGCCTGCATGATCTTTTCAAAGCCGGCCTCCGACTGCGAGACCGTGCGATGTGCGCTGGCCTCGATACGTACCGGCCGGCCGGTCTCAATGCGCAGGGAGCCTTGCAGCTCGCTGTCGTCGAGCGTCAGCTGCGATGCCATGGCGATCTGCAGGCCATCGCCGAAGCCGCCGGGAACGCGGCCATCGGCAAGTACGTAGCGGCCGCCGAAACCGTCGCAGCTGGGCATGGCGAGATTGATCTCGGTTTCGAGGGATGCCGGCGGGTTCCTGCCCTCGACGCGAAACACCACGCGGAGCGCATCCTCGTCCAGTGTGTAGCGCTTCTCGATGCGCCAGCCTTCACTGACGGCGATCCAGCTGCCCGGCGTTTCGCCGGACTGGTAACCGTCCAACGGGCACAGCATGTCATTGGCGTCGATCCGGCTATCGACAAAAATGCCGCGTGGCCGCTCGTCCGGGTCGGCATCGCCGGGAAGGATGGTGTGCAGGAAGGCCACCCGGTCATGGGCCGAGGTGATGCCGTCAGCAGTCGCGGTGGCGGCATTGTTCGCCTCGGCGAGATGGATTTTCGAGTGATAGGCCTCGGCGTAGGCACGCAGCGTGTCGCCGAAGTTGTGCGCCAGGGCCAGGCTGGAGAATTCGACCAGCGCGGCGCTGCCGTCATCGCGCACATAGGCGTGGAGCACGGGGTTGCGCAAGGCGGTTTCGACATGGCCGTCGTGATCGAGATCGCCCTGCTGTGCGCGCGGCCAGGGTGCCAGGCCTTCCAGCGCGGACTCGAGTTTCAACAGGTTGTTCCAGATGGCGCGGCGCAGGTGGGGCAGGTAGAGGCCGCCGAACAGGCCGTGCCAGTAAGCATCGTTGGCCTGCGCCCGGTGCAGGTACTCCTGCAGTTCGGGTCTGCGCTGTTCGGGCGGCAGCGCGGCGAGGCGCCGCGAGGCGCCGAGCATGCGCTTGTGCATCCAGTTGGCCTCGGGGTAGCGCGACATGAAGTTGCGCCAGATGCCACCACGCAGGAAAGGCTTGTGCGCCTCGAAGCGCCCTGCCGATTTCTCGCTTTCGACCAGCGCGTGGTATTCCATTGCGCGCTGCGCCGGCAGGGTCCATTCGTTCATCTCGATGTAAGACGTGGTCGGCAGATACACGATGCCGCGCGTGCGCTCGCGGGCGTGGTACTCGGCATAGGTTTCGGTACGGATCAGACTGGAGGCCAGCACGCCTTCGACGAATTGTGTCAGCCAGCCCTTTTCGTACACCCACTGGTAGGTCTCCGGCCAGATGCCGAACTTCTCGATGTCGTCGAAGTAGATCGCGGCGCGGCGACCCTGGCGCGCCAGGTCTTCGAGCCAGGCCACGGCCTCGCCGGCCGGCGAGAAGGGCAGGCGATAGCGGGCGCCCTCGGAGATGGGAAACAGGTCGAGCCGGCGGCCGTCCTCGTCGGTGGAAAAAAAGCTGTCGAGGCGATCCTGGCTCTCGCCGGCGCAGAGGAAGTGGTAATCGTCCACCGCCACGTAGCGGATGCCGGTGGCCACCAGCGAGGTGACCACCGAGGATTCCCAGACCCGTTCCGTGAGCCAGGCGCCGCTGGGGCGCATGCCGAAGCGGCGCTCGATCTTGTCGGACAGCGTGGCAATCTGCGTCACGCGGTCGCGATGCGGAATCGCCGCCAGTACCGGCTCGCAATCGCCGCTGCCGAACCACTCGACCTGGCCGCGGCGGGTCATCGCCGCCAGCCGCGCCATGTCGTCGGGGAAGCGCTCGAACAGCACGTCGAGCAGCCAGCCCGAAAAATGCACGCTGAAGCGGAAATCGGGATAGCGCTCCATGACCCGCAGGAACATGCCGTAACTGCGCACATGGGCATCGTCGATGACGGCAGGAAAGTTGCCGACCGGTTGGTGGGCGTGAACTCCGAACAAAAGGCTGATGGTCATGTATAGGATTCAGGACTGGGAAGCGGTGACGCGTCGCATTGATCCGCCGCTGGCGGTATCGGATCCGGCGCAAATGGGATGGGCCAGGCTGGCGGGCGGATCGAGTTGCAGCAAGCGATACAGTCGTCCGAGATTGCGCCGGTAGAGGCTGTCGAAGCTGGCCACGGCGGCGGCCGGGTTGTAGTCGCCGAACCACCAGAACCAGTCGGAACTTTCACAGATCGCCAACTGCGCCTCCGCCTCCGCGACCTGTGCCGCCGTCAGGCGTCCGCTGGCCAGCACGCGGTCGCAGCTTTGCTTGGCCTCGCACAGCAGGTCCCAGCCGCGGTTCTTGGCTTCGTCGCCAATCCAGGTCGACAGCGTGCCGTAAACCCAACTGCCTGCCGTCAGCCGCGGCAGGACGGCAGCCTCAGGCGGCTCGGGGCGTGCCAGCATCTCGGCATAGGTGGTGGTGCAAATGTCGGGGTGGGCGGCGAGCAGGCCGTAGAGATCGTCGAAAAAATAGTAGCCGTTGTAAGGGAAGTGCTCCCAGGCGTTCTCGCCGTCGAGGATGATGCTGACCACCGGACGTTCCTCCGGCCCGGCCGCGTCGAGTATTGCCTCCAGTTGCCTGACAAGATGCTGGGCGGCGTCGCGTCCGTGCCATTTGGCATAGTCGAAGCCAATCAGGTCGGAGAGTCGCTCGTCGCGGAAGAACAGCGTCAGTCCCGGCGCCTGCTCCAGTCGCCAGGGATGGTAGGCGGCACGCGGATCATCGATGCCGCTGGCTTCCAGGCTGTTCCTCAGCACCCCTTGACCGCTGGCGATCCAGCGACAATCGGCGGATGCCAGGTGGCGAACGAATTCCTCGGATACCGCGCCCTCGGCGGGCCACATGCCGACGGGCGGCGCGCCGAAGTGTCTGGCGTGGCTGGCCTTGGCGGCATCGATGTGCGCCTGTACACGGGTGCGGCCGCCTGGGTAGGCGGTGGCGAAGGGCAGTGGGGCATCGGGCACGGATTCGCGCGCGACGCGGAAATCCAGCAGCAGCGGTGCGAGAGGATGGGTTTGCGGCGTCGATGACAGTTCGACCTGGCCGCGGTCGGCCAAGGCCTTCCAGCGCGGGATCAGGCTACTGATCAGTTCACCGATGCCGGCCAGCAGCTGGCGGCGGTCGTCGTACACATAGCCTTCGCCCTGGCTCATCAGCTTGGCGATCACGGGATTGCGCCGCCGTTCGGTTTCCCCGGTCCAGGCCAGGTGGTACCAGGTGACGAGGTCGGAAAAGTAGTCGCCGGAAAGGTAGCGGCAGGCGTTCTCGCCTTGCGCCGTCAGCATCTGGTAGAGGTCGTGCAAGCGCTGGTAATGCGGGAACGGCGCCAGCATCGTGACGTGGTTGCTGCGAAAGCAGGTGCCCAGCAGCAGGCGTCGGTCGGAATCGGAAATAGCATTGAGGTCCGGCGTCGCCAGCATGCGCAGCAGCGGATCGCGAAACTGTCCGCTGGCGAACTGCCGCGCATAGTCGTCGATCTGGTCCAGCAGCACCGGCACCAGATTGACTACGCAACGGACCTGCGGGTGACGCTCCAGGTGCGCCGCCATGTCCACGTAGTCCTTCGTGGCGTGCAGATATACCCAGGGCAGCATGACCTCGCCCTCGCCAGTCGTGCCGCCGTGGTCGCGGTAATCCGGCTGGTGCATGTGCCAGAGGAAGACGAGGTCGAGGGTTTTCATGGTCCGGCGCTATCTAATGTGGTGGGCTTGTTGCCCCAGCATTTCCGGCGTAACCAGGGTGATGCCGTTCTCGCTGACATGGAAGCGCTGGCGGTCGGCGGCGGCATCGAAACCGATGCTCATGCCCTCCGGCACGCGGCAGTGCTTGTCCATCACCACACGGCGCAGGCGCGCGCGGCGACCGATATCGACATCGGGCAGGATCACCGAGTCCTCGATCGAAGCGTAGCTGTGTACATGGACGCGCGAGAACAGCAGCGAGTTGCGGACACTGGCGCCGCTGATGATGTCGCCGCCGGAAACCAGCGAATCGACCGCCATGCCACGGCGGCCCTCGTCGTCGAAGACGAACTTGGCCGGCGGCAGTTGTTCCTGGTGGGTCCAGATCGGCCAGTCATCGTCGTAGAGATTGAGTTCCGGCGTCACCTTGGTCAGTTCCATGTTGGCTTCCCAGTAGGCATCGATGGTGCCGGCATCGCGCCAGTAGGGAATCCCGGTATCGTCCATGCCGACGCAGGATTCGGCAAAATCGTGGGCAAACAGGCGGTAGCGCGACACGCAATGCGGGATCAGGTCCTTGCCGAAGTCATGCGAGGACTTGGGGTCGTCGTGGTCGCGGATCAACTGCTCATAAAGGAACTCGGCGTTGAATACATAGACGCCCATGCTGGCAAGCGCCCGATCCGGCCGCCCGGGGATGGCCGGCGGATCCCTGGGTTTTTCGACGAAGTTGACGATGCGCCGCTGCTCGTCGGTGTGCATCACGCCGAAGCCGCTGGCTTCCGCGAGGGGCACGTCGATGCAGGCGACGCTGAGGTCGGCCGAGTTCCGGACATGCTGTTCCAGCATGCGCCCGTAGTCCATCTTGTACACATGGTCGCCGGAGAGCACCAGCACGTGCTTGGGCCGGTTGCGCCGGATCAGATCCAGGTTCTGGAACACGGCATCGGCCGTTCCCTGGTACCAGTCCTCGCTGACCTGCTGTTGCGCCGGCAGGATGTCGATGAATTCGTGAAAGCGGCCGTCGAGGAAGCTCCAGCCGCGTTGCAGGTGCTGGATCAGGCTTTGGGCCTTGTACTGGGTGGCGACACCGATGCGGCGAATACCGGAGTTCACGCAGTTCGAGAGCGTGAAGTCGACGATGCGGAACTTGCCGCCGAAGGGCACGGCCGGCTTCGAACGCCAGTCGGTGAGCTGCATCAGCCGGCTGCCGCGGCCGCCGGCGAGGACGATGGCGAAGGAATTGTGGGTCAGTGCATCCTTGCTCATGCCCCGCTCCCCTTCGGATGTGTGCGCCTGAATCGGCGGGTGCCGCCCGATCTTCTGCCTGAAACCATGGTCATTCCTCCCTTGCGGCTACAATCTGTACGATAACAAACCTTTTAACACGAATCCATGAACGACTCATCCTGCGCCGCGCTGCTTGAAGCGCGCGAACACGATCCCTTCGCGATACTTGGAATGCATGCCGAGGGCAATGGCTGGCGTTTGCGCGTATTCCGGCCGGGCGTGAAATCCGTTGCGGTGCGGCTGGCCGACGGCAGCTGGAGCATGTTCGAGCGGCGCAAGGGGACGGATCTGTTCACCTGGACGGGCGCCACGCCGCCGCCGCGCCCCTGGCGACTGCGCTGCGACGGCACGGAGTCCTATGACGCCTACGCTTTCCCGCCGCAACCGCCAGCGGATGATCTCTACCTGTTCAATGCCGGGCGCCTGCGCCAGGCCTGGCGAACGCTGGGCGCCGTGCCGGAAACGCGCGACGGCGTCGCGGGCGTCCGCTTTCGGGTCTGGGCGCCGAACACGGAACGCGTTTCCGTGGTGGGGGGCTTCAACGGCTGGGACGGCCGCGTGCATCAAATGGCGACGCTGGGCGGGTCGGGTGTGTGGGAGCTGTTCGTCCCGGAATTGCAAGCAGGTGCGTTGTATCGTTTCGAACTGCGCCTGCGTGGCAGTGGTGCCATCAAACTCAAGAGCGATCCCTATGCGCGCGCCTTCGAGCGTCGCCCCGCCACGGCTTGCCGTGTGACCGCTGCCGCCACGCACGACTGGTGTGACGATGCGTGGATGCAGGCGCGCGCCAGGCAGGATTGGCTGGCGGCACCGATGAGCGTCTATGAAATGCACCCCGGCAGCTGGATGCGCCATGCCGACCGGAGTTTTTACAGTTATCGCGAGCTTGCCGGACGACTGGTGCCCTATCTGGTCGACCTGGGCTACACGCATGTCGAGTTCATGCCCTTGATGGAGCATCCGCTGGATGAGTCCTGGGGCTACCAATGTACGGGTTTTTTCGCCCCCAGCTCGCGTTTCGGCAGTGCCGACGACCTGCGTTTCCTGATCGACGCGCTGCATCAGGCGGGCATAGGCGTGATCCTCGACTGGGTCCCCGGCCACTTTCCTGCCGACGACTGGGCCCTGGCCCATTTCGACGGTACGGCGCTGTATGAACACGAGGACCCGAAACAGAAGATGCATCCCGACTGGGGCACGCACGTCTTCAACTACGGGCGCAACGAAGTCAGGAGCTTCCTGCTTTCCTCGGCCGCCTACTGGCTGTCCGAGTTCCATGTCGATGCGCTGCGCGTGGATGCGGTCGCCTCGATGATCTACCTCGACTATTCGCGCAAGCCCGGCGAATGGACGCCGAATGTCCACGGCGGGCGTGAGAATCTCGAAGCCATCACCTTCCTGCGCGAATTGAACGAGATGGTGCACGCGGATTATCCCGGCGCGCTGACCATTGCCGAGGAGTCCACCGCCTGGCCGATGGTGTCGCGCCCGACCTGGCTGGGAGGGCTCGGCTTCTCGATGAAGTGGAACATGGGCTGGATGAACGACACGCTGGAATACATGGAGCAGGATCCGGTGTATCGGCGCTACCACCACGAGCGACTGACCTTCGGCCAGCTTTACGCGTACAGCGAGAACTTCGTCCTGCCCTTGTCGCACGACGAAGTGGTGCACGGCAAACGCTCCTTGCTGGGCAAAATGCCGGGTGACGAATGGCAGCGCTTTGCCAACCTGCGCCTGCTGCTGGCCTACCAGTTCATGGCGCCCGGCAAGAAACTGCAGTTCATGGGCGCGGAAATCGGCCAGCCCTGGGAATGGCGGCCGGCCGAAGAATTGCCCTGGCACCTGCTGCAATTCGGATTTCACGCTGGCGTGCAGAATCTGATGCGCGAACTGAACCGCCTGTATGTCGGTGAACCCGCCTTGCATCAACTCGATTTCTCTCCCGAAGGCTTTCAATGGATCGACTGCCACGACGCCGACCAGTCAGTGGTGAGCTGGCTGCGCCGCTCGCGTGACGGACGGCACGCCGTGGTGGTGCTCAACTTCACGCCCGTGCCGCGCCATGGCTATCGTGTCGGCGTACCGCAGGCCGGCGACTACAGCGAACGCCTCAACACCGACTCGACGCACTACGGCGGCAGCGACCTCGGCAACGGTGGCGGCGTCAGCGCACAGGCGCAGGCGTGGATGGGCTTCCCGGCTTCGGTGTCGCTGACCCTGCCACCCCTTGCGGCGCTGGTACTGATGCCTGCCTGATCAGGGCGGCAATACGCCGAGGCGCCCTTCCTTCAGCAGGCGGTCGATCTCGGCTTCGGCCTGAATCCAGTCCTGCAACGGATCACCTGGCGTGAAGCTCCGCGCGGCGGCAATGTAGTAGGCCGCCACCTCGACGTAATTGCGGCGCTGTTCCAGCGGAATGGCAGCGACCTTGGTCGTCCTTGACCGCACCGGTTTGGCCGCGGCGGTCGCTTTGGCCTTGGCAGGCGGCGCCGCTTTGGCCGGTGCTGCCTTCTTCACCGAAGCCGCTTTGCCAGCCGCTGTCGTTGCCGTACCGGCTGTGCGTTTGCCGGCGGAAGTTCTACTTGCTTTCTTGGCTTCTGTCATGAGCTCCTCCTTGTCATATTTATGTGCCCTCCACCGCCATGATGCTCTCGCGACGTGACAGCTTATTGACAAGCGTCAATAACTTTATTGGGCGAGCATCATTGCCCCGTGCAGCCCCAACAAGGGGTCGGTGGCGACATGCACGGGTATGCGGGCGGCAATTGCCGCGTGTTCCGCCTTGGCATTGAAGGCCGCGAGAAAGCCGCTATCCGGCAGCCGGTCGAGCAGCTTGCCGGCGATCCCGCCGGCGAGATACACACCACCGCGCGCCAGACAGGCCAGGGCCATGTCGCCGGCGAAGGCACCATAGGTCGCCAGGAATATCGCCAGCGCCCTGGCGGCGGCGCCATCGACTTGCGTGTGTGCCAGCTCCGCGATGTGCTCCGGCATCAGGGTGTCGCCGGAAAGGAATTCTTGGATCGCAGCCAGTCCGGGGCCGGAGACCACGCGCTCCCAGGTGACACGACCATGGCGTTTCCTGAGAAAGGTCCACAGCGCCGCCTGCTGCTCATCGGCAGGTGCGAAGGCGACATGGCCGCCTTCGCCGGCGACGCAACGCCAGGCGCCATGGTCGGGCAACACCATGGCCATGCCCAATCCGGTACCGGCGCCGACTACAAGGCGGGGCGAGTCAGGAAGGGGTTCGCCGGCCTGCAAGGTGACGAGATGGGATGCCGGTGCGGTAACCGCGCCTACCGCCGCCGCGGCGAAGTCATTGACCAGGCGCGGCGGCGGCATGCCGAAACGGTGCGCGAGATCCGGGGCATCGATGGTCCAGGGCAAGTTGGTCAGGTGCGCCGAGCTGCCGCTGTCGGCAATGGGCCCGGCCAGCGCCAGGCAGCCGCTGGCAAGGCTCGCGGGTGAGGTGTGCGTGTCAGCGAGAAAGCTCGCCAGCAGCGAGGCGAAATCCGGAAAGTCGGCGTTGGCGTAACGGCGATCGGCAACCAGTCGGCCTTGCTCGGCCAGTCCCAGCAGGGTCTTGGTGCCACCGATGTCGCCGCAAAGGATCACACCGCCACCGGTGCGGCGATGTGCGGGTGCGGGTCGTAGGCGTCGAGCGCGAAATCCTCGTAGCGAAAGCCGAAGATGTCCTTCACCGCCGGATTCAGGCGCATCACCGGACGCGGGCGCGGATCGCGAGAGAGCTGCAACCGCGTCTGGTCGAGGTGATTGGAATACAGATGGCAATCGCCGCCGGTCCAGACGAATTCGCCCGGCTGCAGATCGCAGACCTGCGCCACCATCAGGGTGAACAAGGCATAGGAGGCGATGTTGAAAGGCACGCCGAGGAAGATGTCCGCGCTGCGCTGATAGAGCTGGCAAGAGAGATTGCCGTCGGCGACATAGAACTGGAACAGCGCGTGGCAGGGCGGCAGCTTCATCTGCGGGATGTCGGTCGGGTTCCACGCCGACACGATGTGCCGGCGCGAATCCGGGTTCGTCTTCAGGCCGTCGATGAGTTGCTTGATCTGATCGATTTCTCCGCCATCATGCGCCGGCCAGTGACGCCATTGGTGCCCATACACCGGACCGAGATCACCGTTGGCATCCGCCCAGTCGTCCCAGATCGAGACGCCGTTGTCCTTCAGGTAGCGGATGTTGGTGTCGCCTTGAAGGAACCACAGCAGTTCATGGATGATGGACCGCAGGTGCAGCTTCTTGGTGGTCAGCAGCGGAAATCCCTCGGCCAGGTCAAACCGCATCTGCCAGCCGAACACCGAGCGTGTGCCGGTGCCGGTGCGATCGGATTTGGCATGACCGTGCTCGAGCACGTGGCGCATCAGGTCGAGGTAAGGGCGCATGGTGGATCGTTGCCGGGGATATAATCGTCGCCCTGTATTTTACCGAACCCGTCGCGGCTTCTTGCAGGGCGATCCCCGCCATTGATGGCAGAATGACAAGGAAGGCGTGACCCGCTATCCTATTACCAAAGCAAATAGTGCAGCCCTGACGGTATAGACATGCTTGGATTCTTCTCCAGCAAGACCGAACATCCCCTGGCCGATGCCAAGGAGGCGAAACGCATCCTTGGCGAGATCGCGACCCGCGAACCTGTTGGAGCGGCCGAGGAAGCCAGTGGCTGGCTGGAGTCGATTCCCGCGGAGCAGGGTTTCAAGCCGGCCCAGCGACTCGACCTGATTCTCAGGCTGGACGAGGCGACCGCCGCCCAGTCGCGGCGGCTCGCGCGCGACTACCAGCCACTGGTCAATGGGTCACGCGCCCAGGAATCCAGGCACTGGGATCTGAGTCACGGCTACTGGATGCTGCTGCTCAAGGCCTATCTCGACTGTTTCGTCAGGCTGCGCGCCGGGGACAGGGATGCCGACGCAATGCGACCGCAGCAGCACCTGCTCTTCAGTCGCCTGATCAATGCGGCGGCGGCGGAACTGAAATGGCGCCAATTTCACTACGGACCGGTTGACGGTGAAACCTGGCGCACCCTTGGCAGCGTCTACCTTGCGGCGGCCGAAGCCAGGCTGGACCGGCGTCCCCTGGTGTTTTACCCCGGCGGCAACGAGACCACGGTCGAGGCGGAGTACCTCAAGGCGCTGATCTTTCACGCCAGCGCGATGGACAATCTTAAGCCCTTGCAGATCGAGATCGCCGAGCGTTTCATCGGCTATTTCCTGCCCTTTTTTGCCCTGGCGCGCGAACTTCAGGCGGACAGTGTGTACTGGGTGGATGCCGCCAAGGCACTGCCGCCGACCCGCCTGGCCAGGAAGCCCGACGTGACCTCGACGCTGCGCTTCTTCAGCGGTACCCGCGCGGTCAACGCGGTGACCAAGACCATCGAACAGATCAAGGTCGAGCATCGCGTGCCGGCCACCATCAACCTCGGGGCTCAATACGAACCCGATGCGGTGGTCCCCGTGCTGGAACACCTGGCCTTGAACTGGGCGCCCAAGCCACCCTTGCGCAATACAGCCCGCCGCCGCATCAACTCGCCGCTCAAGCTGGTCAGCGGCATGAATTCAGTGCATCAGCGGCTTTCCGGGCGCGCACAAAACGGCGAGGGCATGGAGTCCTGGGTCATCGACGACGTCAGCCTCGGTGGCATGGGCGCGCATGCCGCGCAGGCCCGTCGCGACTGGATACGCATCGGCGTGATGGTTGCCGTGCAGCCCGACGGCGGCGACAACTGGCTGCTCGGCGTGGTGCGGCGCTACGTGCGTACCGGGCCGAACGAGGATTCGATCGGCATCGAAACGATTTCCAAGTCGCCGCGCGCGGTGCTCGCCGACGCCGGCGGCATCTACACCGAAGCCCTGCTGCTGGATGTGCCCGAGGTCGGCGAATATGCGCGCATGGCCCTGCCGGCCAACGCCCTGGAGGACAAGGTGGCGCTGGTGTTCAAGATCGACGACAAGAACGCCCGCCTGCATCCGCGGGAAGTGCTGACTACCGGGCCTGACTTCGTGGTCGCCAACTTCTTCGTCCAGTCCTACAGCTAGTTTTTCAGCCGGATCGCCGACTTGGGCCGGAAGGCCTTGATCACCGTCTCGTCGGTTTCGACATACGGGCCGCCGATCAGGTCGAGGCAATACGGCACGGCGGCGAAGATCCCCGGTACCAGCGATTGGCCTGCGGCGTCCTTGGCGCCTTCCAGGGTTTCCTTGATCGCCTTGGGTTGGCCCGGCAGGTTGAGGATCAGCGATTTTCCCCGGATCGCGCCGACCTGGCGCGACAGGATGGCGGTCGGCACGAAGGCCAGCGAAATCTGCCGCATCTGCTCGCCGAAGCCCGGCATCAGCTTGTGCGCCACCGCCAGCGTGGCTTCGGGCGTCACGTCGCGCGGCGCCGGACCGGTGCCGCCGGTGGTCAGCACCAGATGGCAGCCGACCGTGTCGCACAGTTCGATCAGGATCCGCTCGATCACCGGCTGTTCGTCGGGGATCAATCGCGTTTCCATGCGCCAGGGCGAGGTCAGTGCGGTGCCAAACCATTCCCGCAGTGCCGGTATGCCTTTGTCTTCATACGCGCCCGATGAGGCGCGGTCGGAGATGGAAACGAGGCCGATCAGGAGTTCGTCAGTCATGGCAGGGAGTCCTTGAGGCGGTTGTAAAGCTGGCCGAGATGCTCGCGCAGGGCTTCGCGACTGCCATTCATGCCTTCGGGCAGCCATTCCTCGACCAGCGAGTGCGATGGGGTCGTAAAAGCGGTTGGAGCGGGGAGTATTTGAATTCCCTCGCGCTCAAACAGGGGGATCGCACGCGGCAAATGCCAGGCATGGCTGACCAGTGCGACGCGGGTGATACCGGCGGCCTTGAGCAGGGGAGCGGAGAGACTTGCGTTCTCGGCGGTATCGCGTGAGGCTGCTTCGGTCCAGCGGACCTTGATGCCGTACTCATTTTCCAGGACCTCACGCATGGACTCGGCTTCCGGCCGTCCACCGAAAGGCGCGCCGGCGGTTACCAGCAGGGGCAAACCGGATTCGCGCGCCAGCCGTGCGCCGTAGCGCACCCGTTCCAGCGTTGCGCTGCCGACCGTGTCGCCGCCATATTCCGGAGCCGCGGAATAGCTGCCGCCGCCGAGGATGACGATTGCCTGAGCCTGCCGCAGCTGCATTCGGCCGATCGGCGAATGCGGTTGCAGTGGCGCCGCCAGCAGGTTGCCGACAAGGGGCATCGACAGTGCCACCAGCGACAGCAGCGCGACCGTCGCCAGGGCCAGGCCGCCGTGTTGCCAGCGCCGACTCTTGTGCCGCGACAGCCAGAGACCGAGCAGTGCGAGCAGCACCGGTCCGGTCGGTGGCAGGATCAGGGCGGTGAGGATTTTCTTGAGCAGGAACATGAGTCAAACGCCGGGGTGATCGCGTATGATCAAAAGCCATCGGGCCGCTATTATCGACGCATTTGCCATGACCGATCGCCTCTACGGAATTGAAACCCTCTGCCTGCATGCCGGCGCCCAGCCGGACGCAGCCACCGGCGCGCGCGCGCTGCCGATCCACCAGACCACGTCCTTCGTCTTCGATTCGGCCGAGCACGCCGCCAGCCTGTTCAACCTGCAAACTTTCGGCAATGTCTATTCGCGCATCGGCAATCCGACCGTCGCCGCCTTCGAGGAGCGCGTCGCGGCGCTGGAGGGCGGGCGTGCCGCCGTGGCCGCCGCTACCGGCCTCGCCGCGCAGACCCTGGCTCTGCTGACCCTGTGCCAAGCCGGCGACCGAATCGTCGCCGCGCGCTCGCTCTACGGCGGCACCTTTTCCCAGCTCGATGTCAGCTTGCGCAAGCTCGGCATCGAGACCGTGTTCGTCGATTCCGACGACCCGGAAAACTTCCGCGCCGCGCTCTCCGACAACACGCGCTGCGTCTTCGCCGAAACTGTGGCCAATCCGCGCCTCAACGTGCTCGACATCGCCGCCGTGGCCGGGGTGGCGCACGACCACCGCGTGCCGCTGATTATCGACAACACCGTGCCCTCGCCGTATTTGTGCCGCCCCTTCGAGCATGGCGCCGACATCGTGGTGCATTCGGCGACCAAGTTCCTCGGCGGCCACGGCACCACGCTGGGCGGAGTGGTGGTGGAGTCAGGCAAGTTCGACTGGGGCAACGGCAAGTTCCCCGGCATGACCGAGCCCTCGGCCGGCTACCACGGCGTCAAGTTCTACGAGACCTTTGGCGACTTCGGCTTCACCATGAAGACGCGCATGGAAACCTTGCGCACCTTCGGTCCGGCGCTGTCGCCGTTTTCGGCCTGGCAACTGATGCAGGGCATCGAGACCCTGCACCTGCGCATGCAGCGCCACTGCGAGAACGCACTGGCCGTGGCGCAGCACCTGGCAGCGCATCCGTGCGTCGCCTGGGTCAATTACCCGGGCCTGCCGTCCAGCCCCGGTTACGCCCTGGCGCAGCGCTACCTCGGTTCGGCCCGCCATCCCGGCGCCGGCGCCTTGCTGGCCTTCGGCGTCAAGGGCGGCAACGGCGGCGGGCAGGCCGCAGGCGAGCGCTTCATCGACGCCCTGCAGTTCTGTTCGCATCTGGCCAACATCGGTGATGCCAAGACCCTGGTGATCCATCCGGCATCGACCACCCATCGCCAGATGTCCGAGGCCGACCAGCGCGCCTCGGGCGTGACGCCGGACATGGTGCGGCTGTCGGTCGGTATCGAGACCCTCGACGACATCCTCTGGGACATCGATCAGGCACTGGAGCGCAGCGCATCATGAGCGAGGCAGCGAAAGACGGCGACGACAGCCGTTCCGGTGGCTTCAACGGCATCGTCGTGGCCTTGTTGGTGCTCGTCGGCGTCGCTGGCGCCGGCTTCATGATCAGCGCGCTGTATTCGTCGCCGTCGGCGCCACCAGCGCCCGCCAAGGTGGTCGAGGCGCCAAGGGAGGCTCCCCCGGCCGCTGCCGCCACTCCTGCCGCGGAGTCGAGTCTGCGCCCCGGGAGTACGCGCTATTCCCTGCAACTCAGTCCCTATAGCGAAGTCGCCACCGCCGACGATGTGCGCGCGAAGATCGACAAACTGGGCATGTCTTCCAGTCTGCGCATCGAGGCACATGTCCAGGTTGGCCCCTTCCGCACGGCGGAGGAAGCCGAGGCGGCGCGCGCCAAACTCAAGGAACTGGGCGTCTATGGCGGCCAGACCGTAATCCTGAAACCGTGAGAGCACACCCCATGACACGAAAGATCATTGCCACCGCCGCCGCGCCCGCCGCCATCGGCACCTACTCCCAGGCCGTACAGGTCGGCGACACCGTGTATATGTCGGGCCAGATCGGCCTCGATCCGGCAAGCATGACCATGGTCGAGGGCATCGACGCCCAGATCGTGCGTGTCTTCGACAACCTGAAGGCCGTGGCAGAGGCGGCCGGCGCCACGCTCAACGACGCCGTGAAGCTCAACATCTACCTCACCGACCTGGCCAATTTCGCCAAGGTCAACGAGACCATGGCGAAGTACTTCAGCCAGCCCTTCCCCGCGCGCGCCGCCGTCGGTGTGAAGGAACTGCCGCGCGGCGCCCTGGTCGAGGCGGACGCCGTTCTCGTCCTTGGCTGACAAGAAGGCGCCGCAGGGAAGCAATACCCTCGCCGGCCGCCTGGCCCGGCTCGGCCTCAAGCGCGATGCCGATTTCGCGCTTCACCTGCCGCTGCGCTACGAGGACGAGACCCGCATCACGCCGCTGGCCGACGCCCGTCCCGGTGTCGCCGCGCAATTCGAGGTCGAGGTGGTCGATAGCGAGATCGCCTACCGGCCCCGACGCCAGCTGATCGCGCGGGTGCGCGATGCGGGTGGGACGCTCTCATTGCGTTTCCTCAATTTCTACCCCAGCCAGCAGAAAGTGCTGCAGCCCGGGGTGCGCCTGCGCGTCTTCGGCGAAGTGCATGAGGGCTATCTCGGCGCCGAGATCATCCACCCGCGTTTCCATGTCGTGGCGGCAGGCGAATCCCTGCCCGAAGGCTTGACGCCGGTGTATCCGACCACCGCCGGTCTCGGCCAGGGCACGCTGCGCCGGCTGATCGAAAAGGCGCTGGCGCGGATCGACCTCGGCGAAACGCTGCCGCCGGAACTCGTGCAGCGCCTCGGATTGCCCGGCATCGCCGAGGCGATCCGCTTCCTCCACAACCCGCCGCCGGAGATCTCGCAGGCGGCGCTCGAGGCACGCGACTTCCCGGCCTGGCGCCGGGTGCAGTTCGACGAGCTGCTGGCCCAGCAGCTGAGCCTGCGCCGCGCCTACCTGGCCCGGCGCGCGCGCGGTGCGCCGCAACTGCTGCCCACCGCGAAACTCACCAACGCCTTGCTGCAATCGCTGCCCTTTCGCCTCACCGGCGCGCAAGACAGGGCATGGCGCGAAATTGCCACCGACCTTGGACAGCCGCATCCGATGCAGCGCTTGTTGCAGGGCGATGTCGGCAGCGGCAAGACCGTGGTCGCCGCACTGGCCATGCTGCACGCGGTCGAGGCCGGCCACCAGGCGGCGCTGATGGCCCCCACCGAAATTCTCGCCGAGCAGCATTACCGCAAGCTCGCGGCCTGGCTGGCACCACTGGGCATCGAAGTCGCCTGGCTTACCGGCAGCCTGAAAAAACGCGATAAAGATGCCGCGATCGCAAGAGTCGGCGCTGGCGAGACGCCGATTGCGATCGGCACCCATGCGCTGATCGAGGACAAGGTCGAGTTCGCGCGCCTGGGCCTCGCCATTGTCGATGAGCAGCACCGCTTCGGCGTGCGCCAGCGCCTGGCGCTCAAGGACAAGGGCGCGTTCGCCCACCAGTTGGCGATGTCGGCGACCCCCATTCCGCGCACCCTGGCGATGAGCTACTACGCTGACCTCGACGTCTCGGTGCTCGACGAGATGCCGCCGGGGCGCACGCCGGTGACCACCAAGCTGGTTGCCGAAGCCCGCCGCGATGAAGTGTTGAAGCGCGTGCACGACGCCTGCCGCGCCGGGCGCCAGGCCTACTGGGTCTGCCCGCTGATTGAAGAGAGTGAGGCACTTCAGCTGAAAACAGCGGAAGAAACCTATGCGCGACTGGTGGCCGATCTGTCCGACCTGAAAGTCGGCCTGGTGCATGGCCGGCTCAAGGCCGCGGAGAAAGCCGAAGTGATGGCGGCCTTCGTGCGCAACGAAATCCAGGTGCTGGTGGCGACCACGGTGATTGAGGTCGGCGTCGACGTGCCCAATGCCAGCCTGATGGTGATCGAGCATGCCGAGCGTTTCGGCCTGGCCCAGTTGCACCAGTTGCGCGGCCGCGTCGGGCGCGGTGCGGAAGCCTCGGCCTGCATCCTGATCTATGCCCAGCCGCTGGGCGAGACGGCACGCGGCAGGCTCAAGGTGATCTTCGAAACCAGCGACGGCTTCGCCATCGCGCGCGAAGACCTGCGCCTGCGCGGCCCCGGCGAATTCATCGGGGCGCGCCAGAGCGGCATGCCGCTGCTGCGCTATGCCGACCTCGACGATACGGTCCTGGTCGAGAAAGCTCGCGCCATCGCCGAGGACATGCTGCGCGCTTCCCCGGCGCGTGCCGAGGCCCATTTGCAGCGCTGGCTGGGCGGGCGCGAGGAATTGCTCAAGGCCTAGGGCGTGTTCACAGTCATCCGCCACCGTCGCATGATTGTGAACACGCCCTGGAATTGCGATCGACGGGCCATGGTTCCGTCGATCGGGTATTCGCTCAGGGTTGCGGACGAGTCAGGGGCAGGTTGATCCGGATCCGCGTGCCTGCACCCGGCGTGCTCGCAACGTCGAAACTGCCGCCGTGTTTGGTAACGATGTCATACGACAAGGACAATCCCAGGCCGGTCCCCTTGCCGACCGGCTTGGTGGTGAAGAAGGGTTCGAAGATCCGCTGCTGCACTTCGGGAGGCATGCCGCAGCCCGAGTCTTCGATCTCGATCCAGACACCGGCCGAACCCACGCCGCTGCGCAGCGTGACGACGCCGTGATCGGGAATCGCCTGGGCGGCATTGACCAGCAGGTTCATCAGCACCTGATTGATCTGGGCGGGGATGCACTGGACGGCCGGCAAGGGCGTCAGCTCGCGGTGCAGATCGACCTTGTACTTGAGTTCGTGCCACACCACCTGGACCGTGCTCTCGAGACCCACCAGCAAGTCGGCCTCTTGAAATTCCGCTTCGTCAACGTGCGAGAAATCCTTCAAGTTGGCGACGATCTTGCGCACCCGGTCGAGGCCTCCCATCGACTCCGCGAGCAAATCCTCGATGTCCTTGCGCAGATAGTCCAGGTCGAGCTCGGCCGCCAGGGCATCGAGCGGACCGTAACCCTGACCGGCGGCGATCACGCGCAGCAGATCCTTGACATAGCCCGTCAGGGTGCCCAGGTTGGAACTGACGAAACCGATCGGGTTGTTGATCTCATGCGCCACGCCGGCGGCGAGTTGCCCGATGGCCGACATCTTTTCCGACTGCCGCAACTGGGTTTGGACCTGCTCGATCTTGGACAGGAGCGCCCGGAGTTCGTTCTGCTCTTGCGACAGCCTGGCATTGGCCTCCGCCAGCGACGTCGTGCGGGCGCTGACCCTGGCTTCGAGCTCCTGGTTTGTCGCTTCGAGTTCGCTGTTTCGTTCGCCCAGTACCGCATACAGTGTTTCCATCGCCGAGAGCAGGGCGATCGTCGAGGGGTCGCGCTGGGTCATCTCCATCTGGTGCGCCGCCGCAGGTGCGATCCCCGACGCCACATGGTGCAGCTCGTGCGCCATCTGCTGGTCTTCGCCAAGGATGTGATAGGTGAGCCACGAGGCGAGAAAACCGTGCAAGGTTTCCGCTGGCCGCGGCATGGTCGCGCGCGCGCGCCACATCGTCACCACCTGGGCAACGAATTCCTGGTGGCGGCGAACATGCTGATCGACGTGCCGCGCATCGATTCCGGCCGTGCGCATGAGCAGCTCCTCGTCGGCAAAATGTCCGCGCGCGTAGGCCGCCAGCTGTTTGAAGAGTTCCTGCTGCTCGGCTTCATCCAGCGCTGAATTCTCGGCGAGATGGCTGCCGACCCGATTCACCAGATCGACCAGGTGTCGATGCTGGTGGTCTACGATGTCGATGCCGGTGTCGAACCGCTCCGACCAGAGAAAGGCTTCAATCATGGCGCGTCCCTTCGCCTCGTTTCAGTTCCGGTTCGCGCACGATTCCCCTGGCGGCAAGGCTGGCTGCGCATCAGCCCGTACACCGCGTCGAGCACGTCCGGTTCGTCATCAGCGAGCACTCTGCGGTGCATGGATGCATCCCATCGCAATGCTGATTCAGTGGCGGCGATTTTATCCCCGAACCGGCAATGCCGTGATTGGGGCGTGTTCTCAATTGGGCGACGGCTGCACCGCGCGGCGGACAAGTTGGATATGGGGCGGCCCTTTTCCCCCGGTGCCGCCATACAATCCCCTCAATTGAGGCGGACAAAGTGACGTGGGCGTGGCAGACCTTCAGGCAATTCGCGGGAAACTCGATCTTTACGAAAAGCTGATGCGGCTGGACAAGCCGATCGGCACCTTGCTGCTGCTGTGGCCCACCTTCTGGGCGCTGTGGCTGGCTACCGAGGGGCAGCCGCACATCCTGCTGGTGTGGATCTTCGCCCTCGGTACCTTGTTGATGCGTTCGGCCGGTTGCGTGATCAACGACTACGCCGACCGCGGCTTCGATCCCCACGTCAAGCGTACTCGGGAACGGCCGCTGGCCGCCGGAACCGTGTCGGTGCGCGAGGCGCTGGTGCTGTTCGCGTTGCTGTGCCTGTGCGCCTTCCTGGTTGCCCTGCCGATCATGCGCGAGGTCTGGCAACTGACCCTGGTTGCGCTCTTCCTCGCGGCGAGCTACCCCTTCACCAAGCGCTTCTTCGCCCTGCCGCAGGCCTACCTGGGCGTGGCTTTCGGCTTCGGCATCCCCATGGCTTTTGCCGCCGTCACCGGTGAGGTCGGTCCACTGGGCTGGACCCTGCTGGTCGCCAACATCTTCTGGGCCCTGGCCTACGATACCGAGTACGCCATGGTCGATCGCGACGACGATGTGAAGATCGGCATTCGCACCGCCGCCATCACTTTCGGCCGCTTCGACGTCATCGCCGTGATGAGCTGCTACACCATCACCCTGGGCATCCTCGGCGTGATCGGCTGGGACCAGCACTATGGCGTCGGCTACTTCAGCGGCCTGGCGCTGGCGGCACTGATTGCCGCCTACCACTACACGTTGATCCGTGAGCGCGAGCGCGATGGCTGCTTCAAGGCCTTCCGCCACAACAACTGGTTCGGCGCGGTAGTCTTTGCCGGCATCGTCGCCGAACTCAACCTGCGGCCCTGGCTGGGGCTCTAGGGCGTTCGCCCCGCTGCGGCCGGGTGGCGACGGCATGGCTGAGCGCGGCGCGCAGCCGTGCCGGCTTGATCGGCTTGTGCAAAACCACCAGGCCGGCCTCGTGGGCGGCCCGCAGGGCGGCCTGGCTGGTGTCGCCGGTGACCAGCAGCGCGGGCAGGTCGGGGTCATGGCGCGCGCGCAAGGCGGCGATGGTATCGATGCCGTTGCCCGGTCCCGGCAGGCCAACGTCGCAAACCACGGCGTCGAGCGTGCCGTGCAGCGCGATGTCCACGGTCAGCGCCTCGGCCATCGAGCCGGCCGTGCTTACCTCGCATCCCCAGTCCTGCAACAGGGTTTGCAGGCCGCCGCGGATCGCCGCTTCGTCCTCGACGACGAGGACGCGGCAGCCGTCGAGGCTGATCGCGGAGGGCACGGGCGCCACGTCCGCGGTAGTCGGCTCAGGCGGCCACGCCATCTGCGCCAGCGGCACGCTGACGGAGAAACAGGAGCCGCGTCCCGGCACCGAACGCAGGTCCAGCGCATGGTCGAGCAGGCGCGTCACGCGTTCGACGATGGCGAGGCCGAGACCGATGCCCTGGCGTCGGTCGCGAGCCTCGTTGCCGATCTGGTAGAACTCGCCGAAGATCGCCGTGTGCTGGTCCGCGGCGATGCCGATGCCGGTGTCGAAAACGCCGATTCGCAGTCCGCCGCCGCGCTGCCGGCAGGCCAGCAGGACGCGGCCGGCGGGCGTGTAGCGGATCGCGTTCGACAACAGGTTGCGCAGCACCTGGCCGAGCAGCGCGGGGTCGCTATGCACTATCGCGGCGCTGGGCCGGACGCGCAGCGCGATGCCCTTTTGCGCGGCGATCGGTGCGAATTCGCGCGCCATTTCGTCGAGCAGCGTTTGCAGCGGAAACGCGCGGCAATCGACGCTGACGACGTTGGCATCGAGTTTGGAAACGTCGAGCAGGGCGGCCAGCAGGGTCGCCATGGCCTCGGCCGACGCTCGTGCGCTGGCCAGCAATTCGGCGCCGCGCGCGGTCTGGGTTTCGTGCGCCAGCAGTTCATGGAAGATGGCCAGGGCTTGCATCGGCTGGCGCAGGTCATGGCTGGCGGCGGCAAGGAAACGCGCCTTGCTGCGGTAGGCCTGCTCGGCGACGTCGCGTTGCACGGTCAGTTCCGCCGCCAGGGCCTCGTTGCGAAAGCGCAGTTGCTGGGCCTCGATGAAGATACGGTTGCGCTTGACCGCCTGCCATAGCGTGATCGGCAGGAAAATCAGCAGCATCACGCCGAGTATCGTGTGCAGGCGATCGCCGACCGTCAGCAACCAGGCTGTCGGCGGCACGATGGCAGCGAGGATGTAGGCGCGCGAGGGCGCTACGTAGGCGAAGCCTTCCGCGGCGTTGACCGAGGCCGAGACCGTGATCACGGTCAGGATCAGCAACTGCGCCTCGGTGGGCAGGTGGGTCAGCATCGCGGTATTGGCGAAGCCCCAGCAGATGCCCGCGAGTGCGCCGGTAACCGCTTGGCTGCGGCCCCATTGCGCCGTGCTGCGACTGAGCGGCGCGGTGCGGTAGCGCTTCACCTGCCAGGCGCGCACCAGGGTGACGGCGTAAAGCGTAAGCAGGGCCGGTTGCCAGGTCCAGGCCGGAATGCCCTCGTGCACGACATACACGAGCAGGCTCAGCACCAGGGCGCCGGCGAGGTTCTGGTCGTTGGTTTCGCGGAAAAAGGCCTTGATTTGCTCGGCCTCGACGGCGTCGCGTTCCTCTGCCGAAATATAACCGCTGTTCATCGTCTGTGCATTGCGATACGGGAGGCCGATGGTAGCCGACAATCCTGCCGCGGCGCGGGCCGCCGTGCCACGGCCGCCGACTTTCAACGCCGCACGGTTAAAATCGGACAATGAAATACTCCGACTTGCGCGATTTCCTGCGCCAGCTTGAGGCCGCCGGCCAGCTCAAGCGCATCACGGTGGAAGTCGATCCGGTGCTGGAAATGACCGAGATCGCCGATCGCGTGCTGCGTGCCGGCGGTCCCGCCCTGCTCTTCGAGAAGCCCAAGGGCCACGCCATGCCGGTGCTGGCCAACCTGTTCGGTACGCCCGAACGCGTGGCCATGGGCATCGCCATGGGCGCCGAGGCCGACGATCGCGGCGGCGACTGGAAGACGCGCCTGCGCGGTGTCGGCGAACTGCTGGCCTACCTCAAGGAACCCGAACCGCCCAAGGGCCTGCGGGACGCCTGGGACAAGCTGCCGCTACTGAAGCAGGTGCTCAACATGGCGCCGAAGGTCGTGTCTTCCGCGCCCTGCCAGGAAGTCGTGTGGCAGGGCAAGGACCTCGATCTCGCCCGCCTGCCGATCCAGACCTGCTGGCCGGGCGATGCCGCACCGCTGATCACCTGGGGTCTGGTGGTCACGCGCGGGCCGCACAAGGAGCGGCAGAACCTGGGTATCTACCGCCAGCAGCTACTGGGGCCAAACAAACTGATCATGCGCTGGCTTGCCCATCGCGGCGGCGCGCTGGACTTCCGCGAGCACGGCGCCGCTAAGCCGGGCCAGCCCTTCCCGGTGGCGGTGGTGATCGGCGCCGACCCGGCGACCATCCTCGGTGCCGTGACGCCGGTGCCCGACACGCTGTCCGAATACCAGTTCGCCGGCCTGCTGCGCGGTGCCAAGAGCGAGGTGGTGAAATGCCTCGGCTCCGACCTGCAGGTGCCGGCCTCCGCCGAGATCGTGCTCGAAGGCGTGATCGAGCCCGTTGAGACAGCCCTGGAAGGGCCGTTTGGCGACCACACCGGCTATTACAACGAGGTCTCCGAATTTCCGGTATTCACCGTCGAGCGCGTCACCCTGCGCCGCGACGCCATTTACCATTCGACCTACACCGGCAAGCCGCCCGACGAGCCGGCGGTGCTGGGCCTGGCGCTCAACGAAGTCTTCGTCCCGCTGCTGCGCAAGACCTTTCCCGAGATCGTCGACTTCTACCTGCCGCCCGAGGGCTGCTCCTACCGCATGGCCGTGGTCAGCATCAGGAAGGCCTATCCCGGCCACGCCAGGCGCATCATGTTCGGCATCTGGAGCTTCCTGCGCCAGTTCATGTACACCAAGTTCATCATCGTCACCGACGCGGATGTGGACGTGCGTTCCTGGCAGGAGGTGATCTGGGCCCTGACCACCCGGGTCGATGCCGCCCGTGATACGCTGATTGCCGAGAATACGCCCATTGATTACCTTGATTTCGCTTCACCGGTGGCGGGTCTGGGGAGCAAAATGGGTATCGACGCGACCAACAAGTGGCCTGGCGAGACCCTGCGCGAGTGGGGCCGTCCTATCGCGATGGATATAGCGGTCAAAGCGCGCGTCGACGCACTCTGGGAGCAATTGGGCTTGTAGCAGGCAGCCGCGCAGACGGCTCACAAGTCCGGACCGGTGTCCCGGGCACCGGCGGTAACAGCAATTGGAGGAGGGATGATGACCGATGTCGAAGTGATACCCGCTCACAACGACGACACCCTGGAGGGCCCGCGCGCCTGGTGCCACGTGATGTACGGCATGCACGCGTTCGCGGCGGTGACCGGGATCGTTACGTCAAGCACCATCATTTTTGCCTTTGTCGCCAGCTGGCTGTCCATCATTGCCGTCATCATCAATGTAATGACGCGCGATCGCGTCCGCGGCACCTGGCTCGCCACGCACTGGCGCTGGCAGATGCGTACTTTCTGGTTCGCCGCGCTATGGCTGCTGGTTGCCGGCTTCCTGGTGATTACCATCATTGGCCTCCCCCTGGCCTGGGTGGTTGCGGTCAGCGCCGGACTCTGGGTGCTCTACCGCGTCATCCGCGGCTGGCTGGCGCTGAGCGACCGGCGTGCCATGCCGGTGCCGGCGACAGCCTGAAACTTGTCGCGGCGTCGCGCCGTTCGCCGATGCGACACTGGGCTGCCTTTCTGCTTCTGGTCTGCGGGCTGGCGCCCTGGCTGGTTCTCGCCGCTGAGGAGCCGGCACCCAACCGCTCGGTGTTGCTGATCGCCAACGAGGAAATGGTCGATCCGCGCTTTCGCGAAACCGTGGTGCTGGTCACCCGACACGGGCGCAGCAAATCCACCATCGGCGTGATCGTGAATCGCCCGTTCGAAATCAGCCTCGATCAGGTTTTTCCCGATTTTCGTCTGGCCACACAACATCGGCTGCACTATGGCGGCCCGGTTTCAAGGGGGCAGATCGTCTTCCTGGTGCGTTCGGAGCTTGCGCCAAAGGCCGCCATCACGCTGGCCGAGCACCTCTATATCAGCAGCGACGGCGGCAGCCTGCGGCGTCTGGTCGAGGCGTCGACGCCGACCGATCGATTGCGCGTTTTCGATGGCTTTGCCAGTTGGGCGCCGGGACAACTGGAGAACGAAATCGATCGTGGCGACTGGTATCTATTGCCGGTCGATGCCGATGTCCTGTTCAGCGAACCGCTAGGCGACTTGTGGCAGAAGTTGTTGCGGCAGTCGACCCAGCGCATGGTTCGCGCGCCGCATCCTGCGGCGCTTGCGCTGGCCGACGATTAGGCGCCGCCGACTACTTCGCCGGGTTCGCGCCCGGCATACTGCGCGGCCTCGGTGTTCTGCCACAAGGAAACGTCATGACCGTCTGCCCCATCGCCATCGTCGCCGGCTGCCAGAAATGCCCGGCCTTCAAGATCTGCCCGCTCAAGGGTGTGCTCGGCGACGCGCCGCCCAAAACCGCCGATACCGAGGCAACAGCCAAGCCGCGCAAGCCGGCTGCACGCAAGAAGAAATAAGTTCCTCAAGTCTGGTCGAGGTGGTGTACGCACCATTTCGGAGCGGGGATATTTCGCGCTACCCAATGTGGTGCGCCCAGGATTTCAGCATGCGCCGCCTTGCGGGACCCCGTAACTTGAGGCTTAAACCAGCAGGAACAGAGGATTGCAGCGGTTTCGCCGCCATCCTTCACTGCATGGCACGCCCTTCGCTATGTAAGGACGGCACCGTTTCCAATCAGACGGTTTGTTCGCCTACATCCATCGAAAGGGGTACACCATGCAACGTCGCAATTTCGTCAAGGCCACCGCTGTCACCATCGCTCTCGTCGCCGCCGGCTTTGTCACCCAGCCCGCCGTCGCCGCCGACACCATCAAGGTAGGCATCCTGCATTCCCTCTCAGGAACCATGGCCATTTCGGAAACGGCGCTCAAGGAAACCGCGCTGATGGCGATCGAGGAAATCAACGCCAAGGGCGGCGTGTTGGGCAAGAAGCTGGAGCCCGTGGTGGTCGACCCCGCTTCCAACTGGCCGCTGTTCGCCGAAAAGGCCCGTCAGTTGCTGACCCAGGACAAGGTCGCCGTGACCTTCGGCTGCTGGACTTCGGTGTCGCGGAAATCCGTGAACCCGGTGTTCAAGGAACTCAACGGCCTGCTCTTCTACCCCGTCCAGTACGAGGGCGAGGAACTCGAAAAGAACGTCTTCTACACCGGCGCCGCGCCCAACCAGCAGGCGATCCCGGCCGTCGAATACCTGATGGGCAAGGACGGCGGCTCGGCCAAGCGCTGGGTGCTGCTCGGCACC